>CACHGA010000030.1 GCA_902579285.1 uncultured Pelagibacteraceae bacterium | reverse complement strand
AGTAATAATAGTGTTTAATTATAAAAAAATAAAATGAAAGCTCTAATATTTCCTGGCCAAGGTTCTCAATCGGTAGGTATGGGTCAAGAACTGTATAAAAATTTTGATTTAGTAAAAAAAATTTTTAAAGACGCAGATGAAAAACTCGACTACCCAATTTCTAAGATTATTCTTGATGGCCCTGAAGCAGAATTAAAGCTTACAGAAAATACTCAACCAGCTATTTTGACTGTAAGTTACTCAATATTTAAAATAATTACTGAAGAATTCAATATAGATTTAAAAAAAGACTTTACTTTTTTTGCTGGACATTCGTTGGGTGAATATAGTGCACTTGTTGCATCAGGTTCATTATCATTTACCGATGCTATTTTGTTGTTACACCAAAGAGGAAAATTCATGCAAGAAGCGGTACCAGATGGAAAAGGATCAATGATTGCAGTCATGGGTTTAAATTTAAAAGACCTAAACAAATTTATTAGAGAAATAAACAATATCAAAGGTGTATGCGAGGTGGCAAATGATAATTCTAATTCCCAAATAATCTTAAGCGGCGACAAATCTGCAATTGATGAAATGAGTGAAATTTTAAAAAAAAATAAAAAAAAATCAATACCTTTACCTGTGAGTGCTCCTTTTCATTGTTCTTTAATGAAGCCTGCAGCAAAAAACATGGAAAAAAATATTATTAAAACTAAATTTTATGATCCATCTGTAAAAATAGTGAGTAATGTTACTGCACAAGCTACTACAAATTCAGATAACATAAAAAAGCTACTTATAGAGCAAATATTTTCTAAGGTTAGGTGGAGAGAAAGTGTAGAATATATGATAAGTAATGGTGTGAAAGAATTTATCGAAGTAGGGCCAGGAAAAGTACTTTCAGGTTTGATAAAAAGAATTGATGACAAAGTTACGTCTAAAAGTATAAATACAATTGATGAGATTAAAAATTTGAAATGATCAATTTTAAGAATAAAAAGATTTTAATAACTGGAGCCACAGGAGGAATAGGTGGATCACTTGTTAAAAAATTTATCTCTCTAAATGGAGATGTGTTGGGTACTGGAACTAAAGAAGACAAGCTAAATTTATTAAAAAAAGAAAATTTAAATGTCAAAGTTAAAAAATTTGATATTTCTAATCATTCTAAAATTGAGGAATTTATCGATACTGCATCAGAAGAATTAGGCGGTTTAGATATATTGGTGAACAATGCAGGAGTAAATGTAGACAATTTATCTTTACGAATGAAAGATGAGGAATGGAAAAAAGTAATAGATATAAATTTAACTTCTACTTTTTTGCTTTCTAAGTATGCCATAAAAAAAATGCTTAAAAATAAATTTGGCAGAATTGTTAATGTAACATCTATTGTTGCTCACAATGGTAATTTAGGTCAAGCAAATTACTCAGCTTCAAAAGCTGGAATAATTGGAATGTCTAAAAGTTTGGCAATTGAATACGCAAAAAAAAATATCACAATTAATTGTGTTTCACCTGGTTTCATTGTTTCAGATATGACCTCAAATTTACCAGAAAAAGTTATAGATCATCTCACATCAAGAATTCCAATGTCAAGATTAGGCAACGGAGATGATGTATCAAATTGTGTAGCTTTTTTATCGTCCGAAGCTTCCTCTTACGTAACTGGAGAAACAATACATGTTAATGGCGGTATGTATATGGCTTGACAAAGAAAAAAAATAATTTTATTAACATTTTTAAAGAAAATCAAACAAAAGGAATTAAATGTCAAAAGATGTAGCCGCAACAGTAAAAAAGATAGTGGTAGATCACTTAGGTGTTGAGGAAGACAAAGTAACAGACGAAGCAAGTTTTATTGATGATCTTGGAGCAGACAGCTTAGACACAGTAGAATTAGTAATGGCATTCGAAGAAGAATTTGGATCAGAAATTTCTGACAACGAAGCCGAGAAAATTTTAACTGTTGGAGACGCTATAAAGTTTATTGAGACCAAATCAAAATAATATTAAAGTCAA
>CACHGA010000029.1 GCA_902579285.1 uncultured Pelagibacteraceae bacterium | reverse complement strand
AAAAATAAATTTCTGCTATCCTCTAAACCATACACGTCAATTAACACTTTAAAAAATGTTTACTTTGGGTTAAACAAGTATGGATTTGACGATCTTGAAATAAAACAACATGACTAAAAAAACAATCTTTTTTATATTATTAGTATCTTTATTATTTCCCAATCTATCGATCTCTAAGCCAAATATAAAGGCAAAAACATTCATTTTAATGGATTACAATTCTGGAAAGATTCTACATGAAACCGAGGCAGATATGAGTATCTATCCTGCTTCAATGACAAAAATTATGACTTCAATTATTGTATTTGATTTATTAAAGCAAGGTAGAATAAATTTAGATGATGAGTTTATAATTTCTGAAAACGCATGGAGAATGTCTAGAAGCGGATATTCATCAATGTTTATAATGTTGAATGACAAAGTATCAGTAGAAGATTTACTAAGAGGAGTAATTGTGGTTTCAGGTAATGACGCGTGTGTAGCACTAGCAGAGGGTATCGCAGGTACCGAGGAGAATTTTGCTGAAATGATGAACGAGAAAGCTATGGAAATTGGTTTGACTAACACTAATTTTACAAATTCTTCAGGATTAAATGATCCAGACAATTATTCAACAGTGAGAGACATAGCTATAATGTCAAAGTTTTTAATTGAAAATTTTCCAAAATATTATGAATATTTTGCAGAAAAAGAATTTACTTGGGACAGAACTGGTGGTGATCCAATTAAACAAGGAAATCGAAATCCACTCTTATATAAAAATATTGGTTCAGATGGGATTAAAACTGGTTATTTGGCTGTAGAAAAATATTCATTAGCTAGCAGTGTAATTGGTGAAAAAAGAAGATTAATTGCTGTTGGAAGTGGTTTTCAAACAAAACAATCTAGATCTTCTGAGTCCATGAAATTAATTTCATGGGGCTTAAGAAATACCAACACTTACGAAATATCAGAGAGAAACAAACCAAATTTTGAATTTAAAACTTGGTTAGGGAAAAAAGAAAAGATTAAAGGCAAAACAAATGAAGACGTATTTATTACATTAAATAAAAAAGATATAAGAAACTTTAAGGTTTTCATTAAATACGAAGGACCTCTAAAAGCGCCTATAAAAGAAAATGATGAGATTGGAGAGATAATTATTAAAACAAACGACGATGAGGATATTATAGTGCCCGTTTATGCATCTGAGACTGTAGAAAAAGTTAATTTTTTCAAAAGTTTATTTATGTCATTTAATTATATGATTTGGGGAGATGTATAAAAAAAAACCTTTTTTTATAGTTTTCGAGGGTATTGAAGGTTCAGGAAAATCTTATCAAATTAAAAAATTATATAATAATTTAAAAAAAAAAGGACTGAAAATATTAAAAACTAGAGAACCTGGTGGCACAAAGGGTGCGGAGAGAATAAGAAAATTAATTTTAAAAGATTATTTTGGAAAAAATAAAAGTGAAGAATTTGATAAATATACTGATACATTACTCTATCTAGCAGCAAGAAATGAACATATTAAAAAAAAGATAGAACCTGCGCTTAAAAAAAAAATAATTGTTCTTTGTGACAGATTTGTAGATTCGACATTAGCCTATCAAGTTTCAGGTAAAATTGTTAAGCCTGGATTTATTGAAAATATTCATAAAGAGATTTTACCTTTTAAGCCAAATTTAACATTTGTACTCAAAGTAAAGATTCGTAAAGCTTTAAAAAGATTACAAAAAAGAAGAAAAAAAAATAGATATGATAAGTTTTCAAAATCTTTTTATATTAAGGCTCAAAAGGCTTTTTTAAAAATAGCAAAAAAGAATAAAAAAAAGTATTATGTTATTGATAACTCAACAGATTCTATGCATATAGAAAACAAAATTTTAGAAATTGTTTTAAATAAGTTAAAATAATATGCTTCAAGATAAAAATATCTATCAAAACAATATATCATTACAACTATTTGGGCATGATGATCTATTTAATAATTTTATCAAATTATATGAAAATAAAAATTTACCAAAAGTAAATTTGGTTTCTGGTGAAAAGGGTATAGGAAAATTCACATTATTTTTTCAT
>CACHGA010000028.1 GCA_902579285.1 uncultured Pelagibacteraceae bacterium | reverse complement strand
AAAGATAAGTATTTATTATTAAACATTAATATGAGATATAATTTATCATGAGCAATGACCAAAAGAAAGTTTGGATAACAGGTGCAAGTAGCGGTATTGGGAAGGCTGTTGCTGAAAAATTTGCAAAAGAAAATTGGAAAGTTGCAATTTCTGCTAGAAGAGAAAATCTATTAAATGAAATGGCAAAAAATGAGAATATTTTTGCTTATCCAATGGATGTGACTGACTCAAATAGAACTCAAGAAACATTTAATAAAATATTAAAAGACTTTAAAGATATAGATCTTTGTATTTTTAGTTCTGGCACTTACGAAAGGAAGTCAGAAAAGGGTCTAAGCGTGGAGAATGTAAAAACAGTAATGGAGGTTAATTTTTTAGGTGTTGTTGGCTGTGTTAAAGCAGTTCAAGAGTATTTTCAAAATAAGAAAAACGGACATATTTCAATTGTCTCATCGCCAGTAGGGTATAGAGGCTTACCTAAATCGTCTGGATATACTGCATCAAAAGCATCTTTAAATAATTTTACCCAAGGAATTTATTTTGATTTTCAAAAATTTAATGTGAGAGTATCCCTAATATCACCAGGGTTTATCAAAACAGCCTTGACAGATAAGAATGAATTTAAAATGCCGTTTTTAAAAGATACAAACTATGCGGCTGATAAAATTTATGAAGGATTAGTAAATAAAAAATCTTTTGAAATAATATTTCCACCACAGATAGCTTTTATTTATAAGATTTTTCAAATACTACCAAATAGAGTTTACAATTTTTTGATTAGTAAATTTGTTAATCGTTAATTTTTAACAAATACAACAGTGAGCTCTGCAACCTTAATGCCGAATTTAGTCATTTTAGCTCTATTGATTGCAACGGTATCACTTTGTTTAAAAATCCAATCATCAAATGTAATTTTAATTTCTTTTCCTTTTACTGGGACTAGCAAAACATATTCTAATTTAAAAGCAGAACCATATGAGAAACCCTTTGCTGTGCCAACAACATCTGCTGCCGTACCTTCGTAATTATGTTCATCTTTTTTAATTATCTTCCATTGTCTTGTTTGAACTTCGCCATCGGACCAATTAAACTTCTCATCTAATATCAATTGATTTCCATCCCATTTACCATTTAGGTCTGCAGAGAATTGTCTTGTTACTTTGCCACCTCTATTCTGAAGTACTCCATAAGCTTTGACGTTACCTTTTAAAAACTCCTCAATTATTAGTTTTGGTTCCTGATTTTTAAAATCTTCTGGTTTCATTCCTGCTACACAATTTGTTAAAAATAATGTTAAAAATAAAGTTAAAATATATCTCATATTTTACTTATTCCTAACTGAAAATTGTATTAAGTCAATATTCTTTGACCTAAATCCAGCTTCACAATAAGAAAAATAAAAATCCCAAATTTTTTTAAATGAACTATCAAAACCTTGTTTTGAAATATTATTCCAAGAGCCTATAAAATTTTGCCTCCACTTACTTAAGGTTTGAGAATAATGTGGTCCATAAGAATTGTAACCTTTAAGTATTAAACCAGTTTTTTTAGAATAATCTTTTATTGATTGTAAAGATGGCAAAAAACCTCCTGGAAAAATATATTTTTGAATGAAGTCTTGGTTCTTTCTATATCTATTAAATAATTCATCCTTTATTATAATTGCTTGAATAGCACCTACACCATTTGGTTTTAAATTACTTTTTATTGTTGAGAAATATTTATTTAAATGCTTTTCCCCAACTGCTTCGATCATCTCAATAGAAGCTATTGCATCGTATTTGTCTTTAAGATCTCTGTAATCAAGGAATTTAACCTTAACTTTGTTATTTAGTTTTAAACGATTTATTCTATTTTTAGTGAATTCAAATTGTTTCTTTGAAATAGTAATACAGTCTAAATTCACATCATAATTTTTTGCTAGATGTTCAGCAAAACCTCCCCAGCCACATCCGATTTCTAAAATTTTATCACCAGGTTTAGGTTTGATAAGATCTATCAACTTATTATACTTGTTAATTTGTGCTTTTTCTAACTCTTGCTCCGGTTTTTCAAATATTCCACAAGAATATGTTAAAGTTTTATCAAGCCATGTTGAGAAAAATTCGTTTCCTAAATCGTAGTGCTTTGAAATATATTCTGCACTTTTTTTTCGTGTATTTGATAAGAAAAGATTTCTAAAAATATTGTTCAAACTTGAAATATTTAAAATCCCAGAAAACTTGTGTGTAACGTCAATATTTTTAGCTGTAAGCTCAATAAGAGATGGTAAGTTAGGTGTTTCAAAATCATTTTTTATATAACTTTCAGCAAGCGCGTTACTACCCC
>CACHGA010000027.1 GCA_902579285.1 uncultured Pelagibacteraceae bacterium | reverse complement strand
CTAATATTACACAAAATGATGCTTTTAAATATGTAACCAGATATTTTGATAGAATAACTAGACCCGAACAAATTTTACAAACTTTGCCGCAAGCTATTCAAACAATGATTGATCCTGCCGACTGCGGACCTGCGTGCATTTCTTTATCTCAAGATGTACAGGGAGAGGTTTTTGATTATCCAGAGGAGTTTTTTAAAGAAAAAGTTCATACAATAAGAAGACCAAGGCCAGATGATTATCAAATAAAGCAAGCTGTTGAGATAATTAAAAAATCTAAAAATCCAATTATTATTTCGGGCGGAGGCGTCTTTTATTCAGATGCAATGAAAGAATTAAGTGAATTTGCAAAAAAACATAATATTCCAACTGCACAAACTGTAATGGGCTATTCAACTATGAAAAGAGATGACCCATACTTTTTAGGAGCTATTGGTGGTTTTGGAGGCAAGGCGACAAATAATTTTATGAAAAAAACGGATTTGGCAATAGCTGTTGGAACTAAATTAGCTGACTTTACAACTGGATCTTGGTCAAATTTTGAAAATCCAAATTTTAAATTAGTATCAATAAATGTTTCTAGATTTGATGCAAATAAACACATGGCGGAATCCGTTGTTGGTGACGCAAAAGTTTCACTTTTAGATATTTCAAATGCTTTAGGTAATTGGAAGGCACCAGATGACTGGTATAAAAAATCTAGAGAAGCATTAAATTCTTGGAATAATTATTTAGATAAGGAAAGTGGTCCTACAAATCAAAAATTGCCATCTTATGCTCATGTAGCTGGGGCAATATACAGAAAATCAGATCCATCTGACATTGCCGTGACAGCAGCAGGCGGTTTAGTTGGTGAAGTTCTTCAAGTATGGCGACCAAGAGAATTAAACACTCATGAAACTGAATGGGGCTTTAGCTGTATGAGTTATGAAATTTCAGGAGCGTTAGGTATTAAAATGGCAAACCCCAAAAAGGAAGTAATTGCATTTGTAGGTGATGGTTCTTATCTTTTATATAATTCTGATATTTATAGTTCTGTGATTACAAATCATAAATTAATTATAGTTGTTTGTGACAATGGAGGTCATGCTGTTATCAACCGTTTGCAGCTGTATAAAGGTGGTAAAGAATTTAATTGTTTATTTGAAAGTTCCAAGGTTGATAATTTGAAAAATATTGATTTTGCTAAACATGCTGAAAGCTTGGGAGCCACAGGTGAAAATGTAAGTTCTGTAAGTGATCTTGAGGCTGCTTTTGTGAGGGCAAAAAAATCTAAATCAACTTACGTAATTTCTATTAAAACTGACGGTTACCAATGGTTAGAAGGATCAGCTTATTGGGAAAGCCCTACATTGCAGAAAACTTCAACAAAAGAAAATGAAAAAGCGCTAAAAGAACATCTTGAAGGTAAGTCTAAACAAAGACAAGGTGTTTAACCTAAATGCAAAAAGTATTCAAAGTCGGTCTTATTGGTTGTGGCCATATAGCCGAAACTTATTTCAAAGGTCACAAATACTTTAATAATTTTAGAATTATCAAATGTGCCGATATCAAACATTCGGCTGCAAAAAAATGTGCATCTCTTTATAAAATAAAGGCAGTAAGTGTTAAAGATATTCTTAAAGATAAAGAAATTGAAATAATATTAAACCTTACAATACCAAAAGCACATTTTGAAGTTTCAAAGAAAGCGCTTTTAAATAATAAACATGTTTATACAGAAAAACCAATGGCAATAGATGTTGAAGATGGAAAAGAATTGGTAAAAATTGCTAAAAGAAAAAAATTATATATTGGTAATGCTCCAGATACTTTCCTTGGTGGCGGAAATCAAAAATCAAAAGAATTAATAGAAAAAAATCAAATTGGAAAAATTAGCTTAGGAAATATTATTTTTGCTTATCCTGGTGTTCAATCTTATCATCCAAATCCAGAACCTTGGTTTGCAAAAAAGGAAGGTGGTCCAGTTATTGATATGGGTCCATACTATTTAACAGCATTGGTTAATTTACTTGGTCCTGCAAAACAAGTATGGGGAAGTTTGATGTGGAATAAAAAAAGAAGAATAATTGGTATTGGCCCTAGAAAAGGTAAATCTATCAAAGTACTCTGTCCAACTACTTATCTTGGAACAATATTTTTTAAAAATAAAACAATAATAAGATTTACGCTTTCATTTGACGTTATTGCACATCATAGAAACCATATTGAATTATACGGAGATAAAGGATCAATTCTCGTACCTGATCCAAATATGTTTGGTGGATCTGTTTTTACATGTAAAAAGCTAGGGGGCGATTGGAAGGAACATAAAACAAACAAAATGCCACTAGGAAAAATAAATATTCGCCAAAAAAGTCTA
>CACHGA010000026.1 GCA_902579285.1 uncultured Pelagibacteraceae bacterium | reverse complement strand
AAATGAGAATAAAGATGGTTTTTTATCCCAAAGTTTTTTTCAAGACATTCATTTTAATAAGGGCAAGTTTTTAAGCGGACCTTTAGCCAATATAGTTTTTGAAATTTTGGGTAGTGAAAAAAAATATCTTAATATTCTTTTGGGAAATAAAGAGATTAAGTTAAATAAAAATTGTGACATAAGCTTTTTGCCTGCATAAAAAGCTTTATCAAAATCCTTTAAGGCAGCTAAATTATAGCAAAGTGCGGAGCATGCGCGGTTAGAAAAAATGAACTTTTTAAATAAAATCTGGACGATACTATCAAAAAAAAATAAAAAAAAAGCAATAATTTTATTTGCTTTGATTATTATTTCCGCTTTCTTAGAAGTATTAGGTATTGGCTTAATCGTTCCCTTTACTATATTTTTGCTTGAAGAACAATTTATTGGAAAATTTCCATTACTTGATAATTTTATAAATACTTTCTTTTCAGATTATAATAGAAATAAATTAATTCAAGTTTCACTTTTGTTATTATTAATTATTTACATTTTTAAAAATTTATATTTAATATTTTTATCAAAATACGAAAGTAAATTTTCTTGGGGGATAAATTCAGAAATTCAAAGAAGACTATTCAACTATTACATTGGCCAAAAACTTAGTTTCCATCTACAAAAAAATTCTGCACAATTAATTAATAACTCTACAAAAGAGACTTCTATTTTTTATCACGTTGTCATGAATACTGTAGTTTTAATTTCTGAAATAATAATATTTACAAGTGTTGCATTATTATTAATTTTCTATGAACCTATAGCTTTTTTAACAGTAAGCTTTTTATCAGGAATAATACTTTTATTTTATAACTTTTTAACAAGTAAAAAATTAAAAGTACTAGGTAAACAAAGACAGATTGAAGAAGGTCTTTTAATTCAAAAAATTCAACAGGGATTAGGAGGTATCAGGGAAATCAAACTTTACAATAGAGAGCAAGGTTTTTTTGAATTTTTTAAAGAAACAAATTTAAATTTATTTAATTTGTCATGGAAATCGACATTTATACAAAAAATTCCAAGATTTTTATTAGAAACCTGCACAATCTGTTCTCTAATAATAATAGTTTTTATTTTTACCTATTTAAATTTTGAAACAAGTTATATTATTAGTGTATTGGCACTATTTGGGGTTGCCGCAATAAGAATTTTACCTAGTCTATCAAGAATTTTTAATTCTTTTCAACAAATACAATTTGGAATACCCGCTGTGGAATTAATTTTTAGGGAGTTATCTCAATTTCAAGTTTTGAAAGAGAAAAAAAACTTAGTTGTAAAGGAAATACCATTTACAAAATGTATTAAATTTGAAAACTTAACTTTTTTATATCCCAAAACTTCATCGATTATATTGAAGAATGTAAATTTAGAGTTTCCCAAAGGTAAATTAATTGGATTACAGGGCGCAAGTGGAAGTGGGAAAAGCACTTTAGTTGATCTTATGCTAGGTTTAATCAAACCAACTGAAGGCAAAATATCTGTAGATGGAAATAATATTAATGAATATTTAAAAAACTGGCAAAAAAAGACAAGTTATGTTCCACAAAATGTTTTTTTGATTGATGATGAGATAAAAAGAAATATTGCATTTGGTTTGAATGATAAAGAAATTGATTTAACAAAGGTTGAAAATGCATTGAGAGACTCTGAGTTATTTAATTATGTCAATAGTTTATCAGAAAAGCTCCATACTAAAGTTGGAGAAAGAGGCATTAGATTATCCGGAGGTCAGAGACAAAGAATTGGTTTAGCCAGAGCATTGTATAATGAACCAGAACTTTTGGTGCTTGATGAAACTACTAGTTCTCTAGAAAAGGAGACCGAAAGTAAAATAATTAAAACTATTCTTAAATTGAAAAATAATATAACCGTTATTTTAATATCTCATGACACAAGGCTTTTATCAAATTGTGAGATTATTTTTGAAATAAAAAATAGTCAAATATCCAAGAAAAAATAATTATGAAAAAACAAACATTATTAATTTTAACTGGTGAGCCATTAAATACATATTATTATAAAAAATATTTAGCTCTAATTAATCAAAAAAATATAAATGTTAAAATTTGGAATGTTTTACCTGTTTTAAATTATAAGGTTTATAAAAATTATTTTTTAAATAAAAAAATAAAAATTTATAAAAACGTCAAAGACATATTTAAATCATTTGTTAAAATTAGTAAAAGACTTACCATCAAATTTTTTTTTTTTAAATCAATCACCAAAAATAATTAAGTCTTATATTTTGGAAAGATATATCCATTTTATTGGAGGAAAGAAGATTTTTTTCAGAACAAGTGGGCTACCTACGGAGACGATTAAATT
>CACHGA010000025.1 GCA_902579285.1 uncultured Pelagibacteraceae bacterium | reverse complement strand
ACAAATCAACTAATCGACCGTAGTCAGGCTTTCTTTTTCCTTTCATGATTCCAGGGATTTTTTTAAATTGTCTTCTTACTTCAATAACTACTGCTCCGCCTGCTCTTCCAACAGCTTGCATTCCCATAGATCCAAATAAATAAGGTAACATTCCTCCAAATAATAATCCTATAACTACAAATGGATTAGATAAATCAAAGCTCACGTCAATACCTTCTAAAGATGATCCTGATACTTTAGAAAAAAATTTAATGTCTTCCGTGTATGCAGCAAATAAAACTAATGCACCTAAACCAGCTGATCCAATAGCATAACCTTTAGTTACAGCTTTCGTAGTATTTCCAACAGCATCTAAAGCGTCTGTAGTTTTTCTAACATTTTTTGGTAATTTAGACATTTCGGCTATTCCGCCAGCGTTATCTGTTACTGGTCCATAAGCGTCTAATGCAACAACCATTCCAGTTAATGCTAACATTGCTGTAACAGCGATTGCAATTCCAAATAAACCAGCTAATTGATTTGTAATTATTATTCCAGCAACTATTATGATTGCCGGTAGAGCTGTTGCTTCCATCGATACAGCTAGGCCTTGAATCACATTTGTTCCGTGACCAGTTGTTGAAGACTTAGCTACACTTTTTACAGGTCTATAATTTGTACCTGTATAATATTCAGTAACCCATATAATCAATCCGGTTACTGCTAAACCTACAACTCCACAATAATATAAGTCCATGCCCGAAAAGCTTTTATCTCCTACACTAAATATATTTTCTAATCCAATAACATGTGATGTAATTGGATAAAGCAGGATTAATGATATTATGGCTGTCACTATAAAACCTTTATAAAGAGCACCCATTATATTTTTGCTCTTACCTAGTCTTACAAAAAATGTTCCTATTATTGAAGCGATTATGCATCCTCCACCTATAGCAAGAGGATAGATCATCATATCTGCATTATTTACAAAAAAAATTGAACTTAAAACCATAGTAGCGACTATTGTTACTGCATATGTTTCAAATAAGTCTGCTGCCATACCAGCGCAATCACCAACATTATCTCCCACATTGTCAGCTATCACAGCTGGGTTTCTTGGGTCATCTTCTGGAATTCCAGCTTCAACTTTGCCGACCAGGTCTGCGCCTACATCAGCTCCTTTAGTAAAAATTCCGCCTCCTAATCTTGCAAAAATTGAAATTAGTGAAGCTCCAAAACCTAAAGCTATTAATGCATTTATTAATTCTCTACTGTCTACATTAAAAGCCAAAAGAGCCCAGTAATATAAAGAGATTGCTAAAAGTGCTAAGCCAGCAACCAAAAGTCCTGTTATGGCTCCTGATTTAAATGCCATAGTAAGTCCACTTTGTAAACTTTTTCTTGATGCTTCAGCTGTTCTAACATTTGCTTTTACTGAAATTAACATTCCAATATAGCCTGCAACACCTGATAACAATGCTCCTATTAGATATCCTAACCCAACAAGTAAACTAAAAAAATAACTTATAATAATTAAAACAACTACACCTACGATAGCTATAGTTTTATACTGTCTATTCAAATATGCTTTTGCTCCAATTTGAATTGCTTCAGCAATTTCTTGCATTTTTGAATTACCAGGGCTAGATGAAATTATTTGTTTACTTAAAAAGTAACTATAAACAACTGCAATAATACCAGATAAAATAATTAAATATAAATTTTCCAATGATAAATCTCCACTAATGAACTGTTAAAAAAAACGAAATTGCCAAAAAAAACTGTAAAAGGCAAGAATAATTAATTATCTTTTCTTAAATTTTGTGAGATTTTGTCTAAAACTGCGTTTAAATACCCTTTATGAGCGCTCTCCAAAAAAAAATCTGAAATTTTAACGTATTCACTTACTATGACATTTACTGGGGTTTTGTGACTAAACATTAGCTCATAAGTTGCTGAGAGAATCATTAACTTGAGAATAAGATCAGTCCTTGCTGGATTAAACTCTTTCTGTAAGATAGTTTTTAAATTTTCAAGCAGAAGCTCTTCTCTCTCAATAGTTCCAGATATGGTATCTTTGATAAATTTTTTATATCTATGTTTTTGAATTTCAATATTTGAATTTTTGTTTAAATAGTAACCGTACAATTTTTGAATAACAATTATTCTTGGATTGTTATTTGGATTAGTTCCTTCCATTACTTTATCTTTAAAACCTCTATAACAGCATTAGCAGCTTCTTTGCCTTTAATATATCTTTTTGAAGCTTGGTTTTTGTTAAATAATGTAATAATTGAATTTCCAATCGGCTTTTTGTTATTTATAGACAAATGCATTATTGCATTTGTTATTGCGTTTGAAATTAAATCAAAATTTGCTGTTTGACCCTTAATGATACAACCTATCGCAATAAAGGCATCATATTTTTTAGATAGTCTAGCTATAGTTGCTGGAATCTCAAAAGCACCCGGTACTTTAAAATCTTTCACATCATTTATTCCACATCTTTTTAATTCTTTTTTGGCGCTTAAAAGTATT
>CACHGA010000024.1 GCA_902579285.1 uncultured Pelagibacteraceae bacterium | reverse complement strand
AATAGCTGCCCTAGAAAGATGTTCAACAAATTCTCTTTGACCACCACTCTTGTCCCCCATACCACCAGGTTGTTGAACAGAATGTGTAGCATCAAAAACCACTGGATAACCGTTTTTTGCCATAATAGGCAACGATCTCATATCAGATACCAAGGTATTATAACCAAAACTTGCTCCTCTTTCAGTAACCAAAATATTTTTATTTCCTGAGTCTTCTATTTTTTTAGTAACATTAATCATATCCCATGGTGCTAAGAATTGACCTTTCTTTACATTTACAACTTTTCCAGTTTGTGCAGCAGCTACAAGTAAATCTGTTTGTCTACATAAAAAAGCTGGTATTTGTAAAACATCAACGTGTTTAGAAACTATCTTGCATTGATCTATAGTGTGAATATCTGTTAATACAGGAACATTAATTTCTTTTCTAATTTTATCAAAAATTGGTAAAGATTTTTGGAGGCCCGCTCCTCTTTTTCCTTTAAGACTAGTTCTATTAGCCTTATCAAATGAGGTTTTATATATTAAACCTATTCCAAGTTCATCAGTAATTTTTTTTAATTTAATAGCAACATCAAGGGCATGTTTCTCATTTTCTAACTGGCATGGTCCAGCAATTAATGTAAATGTGTTAGTGTTTGAAATATTTAATTGTCCACATTTAACGGATTTACTTGTCATTAATTACTATCTCCATTAACACCAGCAGCTTTAATAAAAGAGGAAAATAACGGATGTGGTGTAAAAGGTCTTGATTTAAACTCTGGGTGAAACTGTACACCAATAAACCATGGATGACCTTTTAATTCAATTATCTCAGGTAAAGATCCATCTGGCGATAATGCTGAAAAGATTAAACCTTTTTTTTCAAAATCACTCTTGTATTTAATATTAACTTCATATCTATGTCTATGTCTCTCTTTTATTTTCTTCTCAGAATAAATCTTAGATATCAAAGAATTATTTTTTAATACAGCATCATATAAACCTAATCTCATAGTTCCACCTAAATTTTTTTCAGTACCTTTAATTTTTTTCTTTCCTTTTTGCCATTCTTCCAAAAGACCAACTACTGGGGTACAATTATTTCCAAATTCACTAGTAGAAGCATTCTTTATATTCAATAAATTTCTAGCAGCTTCAATTACGGCCATCTGCATACCAAAGCAAATACCGAAGAAAGGTATATTGTTCAATCTTGCATATTTTATGGCAGCAATTTTACCTTCGGTGCCTCTTTTTCCAAAACCTCCTGGAATAAGGACACCTGTTACATCTTTAAGCAAAGGTTCGATTTTATCAGGCTTTAAATTTTCTGAGTCTATTCTCTTCAAATTAACTTTAACATTATTTGATATGCCTCCATGAATTAATGCTTCATCTAAGGATTTATAAGCATCTTTAAGATCAACATATTTACCTATAATTCCAATATTTACTCCTTTTTTTGGGTTAAGAACAATAGAAGTAATATTTTTCCATTTGCTGAGATCAGGTAATTTTTTTGTTTTAATATTGAAAAAAGAAAGAACCCTATCATCTAGTTTTTCTTTGTGAAAACTAATTGGTGCTTCGTAAATAGTTTTTACATCAACAGTTTCAATAACATTATCAATTGGCACATTACAGAATAAAGATATTTTCTTTCTTTCTGTCTTTGGAATTTCTCTTTCAGATCTACAAATAATTATATCTGGTTGTATACCTAAACTTCTCAATTCTTTTACTGAATGTTGAGTTGGTTTTGTTTTTAATTCACCAGAAGCTTTTAAATAAGGAACTAGAGTTAAGTGTATAAATAAACTATTTTTTTTTCCAACATCATTAGAAAATTGTCTTATTGCCTCTAAAAAAGGTAGACTTTCGATATCTCCAACTGTTCCACCGATTTCACAAATTATAAAATCTTCATTTTTAACATCTTGTGAAATAAATTTTTTAATTCTGTCAGTAACATGAGGAACTACTTGAACGGTGCCCCCTAAATAATCTCCTCTTCTTTCCTTTTTAATTATATCACTATAAATTCCTCCAGTAGTAATGTTGTCAGATTGAGTAGCTGAAATTCCTGTAAACCTTTCGTAATGACCTATATCTAAATCTGTTTCAGCACCGTCATCTGTTACAAAAACTTCTCCATGTTGAAAGGGGTTCATCGTTCCCGGATCAACGTTTAAGTATGGATCTAATTTTCTGACTCTAACTTTAAAACCTCTTAATTGAAGTAAAGATGCAAGAGAAGCAGATGATAAACCTTTGCCTAGTGAGGAAACCACGCCGCCAGTTACGAATACATATCGCGCCATGGAAAAACATTATAACTACTTTTTAATTAAAAATAAAGTTTATTTTGAAGACTCTGGAATTTTTGGCTGTTCTAAATCTTTTTCATCATCAATTTTCTCTAAAACTGATTGTGTTTCTTGCAAGTCAGCTCTTGATAGGACAACTAAAGAAATACTCGATATGATAAACAAAGCCGCAATAATAGCAGTTGTTTTTGTTAAAAAGTTTCCAACAGACCTTGTGGAAGCAAAATTATCTTGTGATAACCCCAAACCTAGTGCTCCACCCTCGGACCTTTGTAATAAAACAATTATTATCAACACAATTGCCAGGACAATATTAGCTATTATTAAAATTGTTTCCATAGAGGTTATTTATAGAAATTTTTTATTATATCAATAAAATTCTTTGAGGATTTAGATGCGCCACCGATCAGAAAACCATCAAGTTCTTTGATGGATTTAAAGTGCTTAATGGTATTTTTGTCAACTGAGCCTCCGTACAAAAATTTTGGATGAGATTTTATTCTAAATTTTTTTTC
>CACHGA010000023.1 GCA_902579285.1 uncultured Pelagibacteraceae bacterium | reverse complement strand
TATTATCTACTGCCCTCTTCTTAGAATACATAGAACCAACTAAATAAGTAAGCACAGCGCTAGGCATAGCAGATTGAATTAATAAAACACCGGCCATGAAGCCATCTAAATTTAGAAATTTAATTGCGGCGAAACCGATTATTGGTCCAAGAATAACTCTTACTGCACCAAGTATTACAGCATGTCTCCAGGAAACTACTTTTAATCTGGTAAGGGCCACACCTAAAGCCATTAGAACTAAAAATATAGTGGTGTAAGTAAGTAAAAAAGTTGTATTTTCTAAATAACCTGGAACATCCAATTCAAAATAAAGAAATATAATAGATACTAAGATTCCGTATATTGGACCATTCTTAACTAAAATCATAATTGAGAATTTTTTACTTGCTAGAAAGATGCCAATAGTAAAATGTAATAATATAATTACTGATGCAATAGCTGAAGCTACTCCTAACCCAGCTGTTCCGTAAGCAAATAAACAAATAGGAACTCCCATGTTGCCAGTATTTGGCAAAAACATTGGGGGAAGTTCTGTTATTGGATCTTTTTTAAGAAGAAGTAAAAATACAAAACCAATAGCGGCAAATATTCCCAAAATAATTACAGCGTATAAAAAATATTCAGTAAATATTTCTAAAGTAACACCAGTTGTTGTGATTGTGTAAAATATCATTGCTGGAGTACCAATGGTTCCAGCAAAATTTGTAATAAATTTGGTATTAAATTTAGAATCTTTTTTACCTATATAGTAACCAATACCAATAATAAAAAAAACTGGAAAAAGTACGTCTATTAATTTGAGGTAGAGTTCCATTAAACTCTTACATCAGATTTTTTTACTTTTCTCAAGGGTTTGTTAAAATTTATTGCTTTTTCAAATTCATTCAAACGTTTATAAATTGACCTTAGCTCAGTTATACGAGTCCAATTTTGTAAAAATAATGAAAAACTACTTTGAACTTCTCTGAAAGCACTTGATGTTTGTATTAAAACACCCAAAGTCATAGCACCAGTAAATAAACCTGGCCCCATAAGTAAGTATGGAACTATTATCATTGTTTGATTGTACATTATTAACCATAAGTCAAAATAACCATAATGTAAAAAAAGTCTGTGATAATTAAATTTTATTCCAGAAAAAAGCTCTAAAATTGTTGGAGGTTTTGCATAATTTGCTCTATCGTCTTCTCCATAAACCAGTTCTTTTCTAAATGCTGCTTCCACTTTTTGATTATTGTATTCTAAACCTGGTAATTTTATACCAACCAACCAACTAATAACTAAACCACCCAAACTTGCAGTTAATGATACCCAAACTAAGGAACCGGAAATATCTTTAAAAAAAGGAATAACAACATTGGATGATAGACCCCATAATATTGGTATAAAAGCTATCAGTAGCATTATTGCTCTTACAACTTGCAATCCTAAACTTTCAACAATTTTAGCAAAATTCATGCAATCTTCCTGAATTCTTTGAGATGCTCCCTCAACTTTGGCATCAACCTTTTTCCAATAAGGCATATAAGAGAAAGTCATTGCCTCTCTCCATCTAAAAGCCCAAAGTCTAGTAAAGTAGTTTGTAATTGTGTAAATTATTACATATGGAATAGCTAATTTCATAAATAAGATAATCCCATCATAAAACTCAGAGATATCTCTTTCAGTGGCTTTCTGAAGTAAGTCGTAAAATCCTTTATACCACTCATTAATTTTAACATCTATCCAGGTTTGGGATAAAAGTGATAAAAATATAAAAAAGGCCCCGCCCCATGACCACAAAAGCCATCTTCTTTCAGTAAAAAAACTTCTCCACATATTAGTCTTTCAAAAAATTATCCGAGTATGATTTAATTATAAAATCTGACTTCTTTGGCTCAATAACTTCATAAAGTAATTTGTTGTTTTTGGCATACTCGACAGCTTTATCTTTGGTAGTAAACTCCAAAATAACCTCTCCTATAGTATCATCACTAGACTCCCATCCCATAAGTGGGTTTGTAACATCGTGTCTAGTTTCAAACTTTAATACCCATTTTTTGGTTTTGCCTCTGCCAGATTGCATGGCTGTTTTAGATGGAATGTAAATTTTTGCTTTTTTCATATTAATTTATTGGTAAATTACAAATTTCTCCTGAAACCAACTTTTCTTCTAATTTAATTTTGAATTTTAACGATGTTTTGCAAAAAACTTTTTTTATCATTGCAATTCCTACAACTTTTTGAAATTTAGGGGAAAAAGCGCCCGATCTTAGTTGACCAATCACTTTGTTACCTGAGTCAAACAATGGTATTTCTTCTGATACATCAATTTTATCAATATCAATTTTAACACCCATAAGTTTTCTTTTAATTCCATTGTTCTTAATTTTTATAAGATTCTCTTTACCTAAAAATACTATATCAGAGTCTAAGTCTACATACTTGTCAAAACCGCACTCCAAAGGATTGTCATTATTATCCATGTCACTCCCATACGAAAGCAACCCTCCCTCAATTCTTTCAGGATGATTTGGTGTACCAGGTTTAAGATTAAATTCCTTGCCGATTTTAAAAAAATGATCATAAAGATCTAAACCGTCACTTACATTTTCAACATGAATTTCATAACCTCCCTGTTTTGAAAAACCAGATCTTGATATTAAAAATTTTTTTTTATCAAATTCAAAAAAATCAAATCTAAAGAATTTTAGATCCCTTATTTTATCCCCAAATATTTTTTTCATTATATCTAAAGACTTTGGCCCCTGAACGGCCAAGGTATCGATTTTAGCCTCAAAAATATTTACATCCATTCTTTTTGCAGATGCTATGCCCTTCGCAAAAAGTAAAACGTCAGAGTC
>CACHGA010000022.1 GCA_902579285.1 uncultured Pelagibacteraceae bacterium | reverse complement strand
CACTTATAATTAAATATACGTAAAACAATTTATTTTACTCTAAACATAATCTGATTTTTTTTTAATAAAACTAACTAATTCCTTATTAATATGATTTATGCAAATTCTGAAACCGACATAAATTAAAGAAAATCTAAATTTAATTATATCTTTAAATGCATTTCTAAAAAAACCCTTTAAATGTCTTATAGATCTTTGAAGAAATCTCATAAAAGTTGGTTTTTTCAGTCCGGCACCATAAATATACCCTCTTCTTGATGCATCAGCTAATGACTTTAAACTGTCATTCCTTAAGTGATAACATTTAGCTTTTGAACTATAACTAATTTTAAAATTTTCGGTTATTAGCTTTTGACAAAAATTAGAATCCTCCCCATTAGTTTTATATTGTATTTCATAACCACCGACTTTTTCCCATGCCTTTTTTGATAAAAGCGTATTAGATCCCGAAAGAGGTTTCCCAAGATCTTCAATATCATGATCGCCATAAGAATTCTGTGTAGCGTGAACGTGTCTCCACATGTTGTATATATTTTCATTCTTTAATTTTTCTATTAATTTACAGCCAGACATTGAACTATTAAAATTATTTATTGTTTCATTTAAATCTTTTAACCAGGTTTTAGAGACTTCTACATCTGAGTCTATTGACGCTATTAAATTATTTGAACCATTATTCATGCCAACGTTTCTACAAAACGCTAAGCCTTCATTTTTATTATTAGTAATTATTTTGATCTGTTTCTTATATTTATTTAATATTTCCAATGTATTGTCTGTTGATCCATCATTAATTACAATTATTTCACTTGGTCCAGGATCTAAATTTAATGCGCTTTTTAAAACACTTTCAATTGTACTTTCACCGTTGTATACAGGTATATAAAGGGAAATATCTAATTTCATAAACGATTTTTAAGATGATACAATATATTTCAAAGCCATTTAAGTGGTTTTTTAAATTAGAAGCAGCCTCAGGTCTAGTACTTCTATTTGCTGCTGTAATTGCATTAATAATAAGCAATTCAGATTTAAGTAATGCCTATTTTGATATTCTTAACTCTTACTTAAAATTAGGTGTTGGCATATTTAGTTTAAAACTCAGTGTGCTTCATTGGATAAACGATGTTTTGATGGCAATATTCTTTTTTTTGGTTTCACTGGAAATCAAAAGAGAATTTATACAGGGTGAGTTATCTAATCCAAAACAAGCTTTACTTCCAATAGTAGCGGCCGTAGGAGGCATGGTTGTCCCTGCCCTTATTTATATAGCTATAAATTTTAAAGATCCGGTTACCCTTAAAGGTTGGGCAATTCCATCAGCAACAGACATAGCTTTCTCTTTAGGTGTTTTATCTTTATTGGGAAAAAGAGTGCCTTTATCGTTAAAAGTTTTTCTAACAGCTCTAGCAATAATTGATGATCTTGGAGCAATAGTAATAATTGCATTTTTTTATTCAGGAGAAGTTCAATACTTTTATTTATTATTAATGTTGGGTTGTTTGATAATTTTATTAATATTAAACAAGTTTAACGTTAGAAACTTTATTCCGTATTTAATTGTTGGATTATTCCTTTGGGAATTCACTCATGTTTCAG
Organism: uncultured Pelagibacteraceae bacterium; assembly: GCA_902579285.1. GTDB lineage: Bacteria > Pseudomonadota > Alphaproteobacteria > Pelagibacterales > Pelagibacteraceae > Anoxypelagibacter. The sequence continues at coordinate 1,347 of CACHGA010000022.1, read as the reverse complement.
GAATACATGCTACTATTGCTGGTGTGCTTTTAGCCCTAACAATACCACACAAAAGTAGTGATAAAAAACATTCTGGTTCTCTTTTATTAAAACTTGAGCATGCAATTTCTCCTTATGTAGCGTTTGGAATAATGCCAATTTTTGCTTTTGCAAATGCTGGGGTTTCTCTTGAAGGAGTTACTTTTCCAAGTTTAATGAATCCAGTACCTCTAGGAATATTGTGTGGTTTATTTTTTGGAAAACAAATTGGTGTATTTATTTTTTCATATATATCTATAAAATTAAACTTTGCCGAGATGCCAAACAATTCAGACTGGTTAAAACTATATGGCGTAGGTATTTTGACCGGGATTGGTTTTACTATGAGCTTATTTGTTGGGAATCTTGCTTTTGCAGACGCAACAACACATACCGATGGAGTAAAAATAGGTGTGCTACTTGGTTCATTGCTATCAACGGTTTTTGGTTATAGTTTGATATTTTTTGGATCAAAAAAGAAATGAAAAAAATTTTTGTTTTAGTAATTATGATTAGTTTATTTGGAATTAAAAGTTCAAATGCAAATATTAAAGTAGCATACGATTATTCTTTTAAAGATTTAGATGGGCAAGAACTAAAATTATCTGAATTTAAGGAAAAAGTTGTTGTAATAACAAATGTTGCAAGTAAATGTGGCTTTACTTCACAATACGAAGATCTTCAAACAATATGGGAAAAGTATCAAAGTAAAGGCTTAATAGTTATTGGTGTTCCATCAAATAGTTTCAATCAAGAACTAGAAACAAATGAAGAAGTTAAAAATTTCTGTGAAGCAAAGTTTGGAATTAGTTTTCCAATGACACAAAAGGAAATAGTTAGAGGTGAAAATGCTCATCCATTTTATAAATGGGCAAAAGAGAGTTATGGAACAGGATCAATACCTAAATGGAATTTTCACAAAATAATTATTGATAAAAATGGAAAAGTTTTCGATACATTTGCATCGATGACTAATCCAACATCCAAAAAGTTTATCAAATCAATAGAAAAAGCTCTCAGTCAATAAACTAAACATTCAATGTAATACCATCATAAGCAGGTATAATATTACTTGGAAGGTTTTTTTTTAAAAAATTATAGTCTAAATCTGTATGCAAATTAGTAAGAACAGTTTTTCTAGGATTAAGCATTTTACTAATATTAATTGCTTGATTTAAGTTAAAATGTGAGGGATGTGCATTAATTTTTAAACAATCAATTATTAAATATTTTAAATTTCGAAGATCCTTATAATTTCTTTTATCAATACCATTACAATCACTTAAGTATGCAATTTTTTCAAACACATAAGCTGATGCTTTTATATGG
>CACHGA010000021.1 GCA_902579285.1 uncultured Pelagibacteraceae bacterium | reverse complement strand
AAAATTCCATAAAAATTAAAAAAATTGATATCTGGTAATTGATTAGTAGCTATAATTTCTTGATACTTCAAATTTGAAATTTCACTTAATTCATTTAAATTAGTAAAACTTAATAAATAACTCAACCAATGAAAACCATTTTTTCTTTGGAAGTGTTCCTCTATACCAATTCCAAAATCTTTATAAATAAAAATTCCTATTAAAAAATAGATGCTAAAAACACTAAATAAAATTAAATTATTTGTCTTGGTGTTCATATTAACTAAAATTTTTTAAAAAAGCTTATAAACAAAGTTAAACTATACCTAATACATGTATAAATATATTTTAAATTAAAATTGACCACGGTTTTTGAATATCCTGATGCTCTTGTTTCATCTTTAAATGGTATCTCTATAACTTTATAATTATTTTTTTTTAAATATAATATTAAATCAAGAAAATAATTTCCGTAAAAACCTTTTAATTTATAATTTTTAAATACTTTTTTTTTAATACTGATAAAGCCACTTGTGTAATCAGTAATATCTTTATACAAGAATAATTTACACAGTTTATTATAAAAATAACTCTGGTTCTCATTTATATCCTTATTAAGTTCAGGATTGTTAAAATACCTTTCGCTATTATTTAAAAAACGTGAGCAAATAATAGCATCATTAGTATCGGACATCTTAATAAATTTTTCAATGTATTTTGGTGGGTGCTGGAAATCTGCATCCATCCATACCAAATTATCAAACACAGACTTTTTTATTCCATCATTTAATGACTCGGCTAAATTCTTATTTTTATTTTCCCTTACAATAAGTTTTAAATTTAAATTTCTTTTAAGCATATTCTTTATTGTTTCGATAGTACCATCTAATGAATTGTCATCTACGACAATGATTTCGTAATCAATTTGTTTATTTTCAAAAATATTGGAAATATTATTTATTAAATCCTCTATATGACCATTTTCATTAAGTGTTGGTAATATAACGCTGAAACCCATTTTTTTAATAATTCTTAAGAGTTAATTTTTTGTTCAAACATATGCTTTCAACAAGACTATGCATTAAAGGAAAGTTTTTTTTGTGGTATTTGTTTAATATTTTTGGACCAAGTTCGAAAGCTAAATCCGCTCCTTCTACTGTTTCATTTTTCATGAATTTTAATTTAGCTTTCTTATATGTGTAACCATCACCTAAATGTTTTCCCATTTTACTATTTCTTCCGCCCGCACTGCTGACATGCAAATCTGCCAGTCCAGCTAAACCATAGGCTGTTTTTTCTTGTCCTCCATACATTTTGATAAATTTACTCATTTCAAGAAAAGATTTATAAAAAATTACAGATGCTGTATTTAAATCACTTACTGAACCAATGATCATTGAATAAAAATTTTTGATAGCGGCACAGTACTGTACACTTCTATGATCTTTTGAACATTCAATTTTATAATAATGAGTTTCAAAAGTTTTTTTATGTCTATTTGCATTTTCTAAAAATTCATTTGAAAAAACAACAGATGTTCTTTTTTTCTTTGCAAGACTCTTTGCTATACAAGGACCAGCTACGGAGGTTATAGATAAATTTTTAAATTTAGAAAATTGATTTTTTTTGATTATTGATAAAAGTTTATAACTTAAGGGTTCTATCCTTTTATTAAATATTGTTAAACCTTTTGTGAGTAAAATAATCGGCACTTTAGGGTTGTGAAATTTTGAAAGTATTTTGCCTATCCACTCAATACCCATTGAATTAACCGCTATAACTACTGCATTGGGTTTTGATTTGAAAGTTTCGTATAATTTATTAGCTTTTAATAATTTTAATTTTTTGGGTAAATAGCAATCTAAAGTTTGATAGAATCTTCTACCTTTGTTTAATTTTTCTATTAGTTTATCCTCTAAAGGAGAGCCTACTAAAGCTACACTGTGACCATTATCAACACAAGGAATAGAAAAAGCTGTTCCCATTGCACCTGCGCCAATTATTAATATTTTTGACATAAACTAACTTTTTAAAAGAACCTTTCTAATAATTAAAAAAACAGCAAGTAATTCAATCTTAGCTATTATCATAAAAATTATAAGTGAAATCTTTGAAAGAATAAATAAATTACTAAAATTAACACCTTCTAAACCATAAATGTCAGATGTTACTGTATTTGTTAATGTCAGTATAGATAACTTAAAAGAACTTTCAAAATCAAAACTGTCAATTAACAAAATACTGCTTAAAATTAAAAGACTCAAAAAAAATAAAATAAATACTAAAAAAGTTATTCTTATATTTTCTCTATTAATCTTTTTGTCTGAAATCATTATTCTTGAGTCTAAAATAACATTAGGTTTAACAAGACGGTACATTTCAATTAAAAAGGCTTTAATCAAAATATAAATTCTTATTAGCTTAATACCACCTGTATTTGACAAAACAGAGCCTCCGATAATTGTTATTATTAAGAAAAATAAATTATAGTTACTTGGAATAGATGTGATGGATAATCCTGAATTTCCAATACTACTTAAAACAGTTACCAAAACAGTTAATAAATTAAAACTATTAAACAAATAAAATATTAATGAAAATGATAAAAAAATTAAAAATAAATATAAGTCTTCACTATGATATATTAAATCATCTCTTCTAAAAAAAACGTTATATAGTATATAAAAATTCAAAATTGAAATTAAGAATGAAAGAATAAGAATAAACAATTGTAAATTAGTTGTTAGTATATCATTTAAATAATTGGTTGGCAGGAATCCACCAGATGAAATCAAAGTCATAGATAAATTAAGACTGTTAAAAATTCTTAATCCAGAGAAAGAAAAAAGCAAAAATATGATTAAGGTTAGAAACAAATAAATAAAAAAGATTCTATATGAAACATTTAATAAATTTTTTGATAAATTTGTTTTTTTTTCAAAATTAAATACGTAATCAATCATCTTAAAGTTTATTTGTTTATTTGAAAAAATTAAAACTAAAAAAACTAAAAATAAAAAACCACCTAACCATTGCGAGGACGATCTCCATATTATTAATGGTGGATCAATATTTTTAATATCTTTAAGAATACTAAATCCAGTTCCTGTTAAACCAGATATTGATTCAAAATAAGAGTCTAAAAAACCGATTCCATAACTACTCATAAAAAAGGGGATCAAAATAAAAAAAGAACAAAACACATAAATTAGAAAAACTAGAAAAATTTGTTCATAAATTCCTATTTCATCTTTCTTTGATTTTCCTAATGAAAAAAAAGTAAAACCAACAATTAAGGATAATATTAAGACTATAATATAAGAATTTACATCTAATAAATATTCAAAGTAGTATGAATAAAAAATATTTAATAGTGAAAGTAAGCTAATTGGAAAGCAGCTCAGACCTAAGTAATATAAACTTGGTTGAATTTTCATTTAATTATGAAGTAATTCTAAATATATCTTCAACTTCTTTTAATTGTTCTCTTTTAGATAAAACAATAACTATGTCATCTTTTTCAAAAATAAATTTTGAACTTGGCATCATCACTTTGTCCTTTCTTACTATAGCCCCTATTCTAACCTCCTCAGGAAGATTTGAATCTTTGATCGATTTACTTACTAGATCAGATGATTCTAATATTTTAGCTTCTAAAAATTCATATTGACCATCTAACAAAGAGTAAACTGTATCTATGGTTCCCATATGTACATGTTTCATGATTGTTGAAACGGTTGCCATTCTTGGGTCAACTAAGTCATCAATTTTTAATGACTCTTGTAAGATATTGTAGTTTTGCTTGTTAATAATTGCTATGGTTCTTTTTGAAGGTGTGTATTTCTCTGCAAGAACACATGACATTATATTATCCTCGTCATCTTCGGTTAAAGCAAAAACTGTTTCTACTTCTTCAATATTTGCCTCCTTTAAAATTTTTTCATCTAAAGGGTCGCCACATATCACTATTGAGGATGAAAGTTCACTCGCAATTTGTTCCGCTCTAATTTTATTTTTTTCAATTATTTTCGTTCTTAAACCATCAGAGGTTTCTAGAAGTTTTGCTAAATGAAGTCCAACATTGCCACCGCCAATAATAAGAATCTTTTTAGCAACTTTTTCATCATGTCCAAAAACTGAAAGCAACTTATTGATTTGG
>CACHGA010000020.1 GCA_902579285.1 uncultured Pelagibacteraceae bacterium | reverse complement strand
AGGTTCGGGAAGGATCTAAATCTCTTTTTTATACAGCAGCACTTGAACTACATAATTATCCTACAGCCGAAGATGTGTTACGTGGTGCCTTTAAAGCTTTAGAGAATGGTGCTGATGCGGTTATGACTGCTAGAAGTATGGATGTTGTTACTATACTTGCAAAAGAAGATGTTCCAGTTATGGGTCATTTAGGTTTAGTTCCTAGAAAATCAACATGGATTGGTGGATTAAGAGCTGTAGGTAAAACTGCTGATGAAGCATACGAATTATATAAAAAATTTAAACGTTTAGAAGATGCTGGGGCCTTTTCAGCCGAATGTGAAGTTATTCCTGAAAATATTATGGGGGAAATATCAAAAAGGACAAGTATTGTTACTGTATCTCTTGGATCTGGAAAAAAAGCCGATGTTATGTATCTCTTCATGAATGATATCTGTGGTGAGCAAGAAAAGTCCCCTAGACATGCAAAAGCTTATACAAATTTAAAAAAGATGAAAGATGAAATTGAAATCGAAAGAGTTAAAGCCTTAAAAGCATTTATTAAAGATAGTTTAGAGGGGAAGTTTCCTAGGCCTGAAAATTCAGTAAATGTTAGTGAAGAAATTCTAGAAAATTTTAAAAAGAAACTTTAATCTTTTTTAATAGGGATAGTCGGGTGTCTAGCTGTTGAAGTAACAATATTTTTCTTAAGCTGCATTTCTCTAAACACAATATATAAACCTGCGCCTATTATTATTATATTTCCGATATAATTATTTAGTGTTGGAATTTCAGAGAAAACAAAATAACCCACTAAAACCCCACCAAATATTTGTACATATAGAATTGAGCCAAAAATAGCTCCGGGTAAATGTCTTGCTGCATTTACCACAAAAATTGTTGCAATTCCCCTCATTAATCCTGCCGCTCCATTTAACATTAAGTGGTCTAAAGAGACTGGCTTAAAAATAAATAAGGCAAAAACTCCTGTTAAAACAAGCATTAATATTTTTCCATAAATCAAAAATGAAAATAAATTTTCTTTAAAGCCGTACTTTCTAACTATTAAATAACTTGCTGATGCAAATATTGGGCAGAAAAGCGCCAAAAAAATATAATTATCATACTCTGTACCAAAAGGATTAATTGAAATTATTGCTCCAATAAAACCAATCAATATTGCTGTAAACCTTTTCCATCTTACCACCTCACCTAAAAAGAAAACTGATCCAAGAGTGATTAACAAAGGAATTAAAAATACAATGCTGTACATCGTAACCATTGGTAATCGGTAAAAACCGGTGTAACCGAAAAATAATGCTAAAGCCATTGTTAAAGCTCTAAAAAAATGAACTGTAAAGTTAGCTTTTTTTAATTTTCTCCAACCGTTTAAAGTTTGTGTGTATAAAACTATTGGGATTAAAGCGAACCAGGAATTTACAAAAATAATTTGAACAATTGAATAATCTGAACCTAAATATTTAACAATAGAGTCACTTCCTACAAACAGGAAATAAGCAAAGCATGCAAGAATAAAGTCTGTAAGGTAGACCCTTTCCGTAACTGATTTCATTAATTAATTTAATTTCTTAGAATAATCTTGCTTGGAATGTTTATAAATAGGTAAATAATATTTAAATGTATAACCCTTGTTTAATGATTTCATGTAAGCTTTGTTCCAAAGAGCGACCCACTGCTGGTAAGTTTTAACTTTGATTTTTTCTTTTTTGGCACTTCTTACATAAAAACTTGGTAGTGGTTCTCTACCTGAACTTTGACCAGCTTTATGAAACCTAATGTCCATACTTATCCTAATATTTTTCGAAACATTTGGAAGAGAACAGTGAATCAATCTTTTATCTAAAATAATTATATCGCCAACGTCAGCTTCAAGCGGAACCATTTTGCTATATTTATGGATAAGTTCTGAATTTTTTATTTCCACCTGACCTTTTGATCCGTGATGGTGATTTAAAAGACCTAGTTTATTACTTTTAGGTACAGCCAACATACAACCATTCTTAGCATTAGTTTTTGTAAATGGTATCCAGACTGTCACCAAGTCAGTTTTGAATCTTGCTTTTTTATTCATAGTTCCTTCATCTTGGTGCCATGGTGTTCTACCAATTAAACCATCCATAAAATTTTTGCCTGAATTTATATTTGGTTTTTTCACCCTAAAAGTTTGTATTGGGTTTGAAAAAATTTCTTTACCAATAATTTTCTCAACCACATTTAAAATTTTATCCGATTTAATTAGATTGAATATTGATTCAGGATTAAAATATTCAACATTTTCATGTTTTTTAAAGTTTTGTGGGGGTCTACTATTAAAAATCTTTTCAAAAGTTAACCCAGATTTTTTAGTTAATGCAAAGTACTTATCCTGAAACTTTAATTTAAATAATCTTTTCGCTTCCTTTGTTGTAAAGTATTTTTCTATTAGTTTATCAGCTTTTGCTTCTAAATCATTGAGTACTGGCTTGATATCTTTTTGAAAATTAAGGACGTTTCTTATTCTTATGAAACCTTTGGCTTTTAGCTCTTTATTTATTTTGTTTTTCACAGTCTTAGAATCTTAGTTTATTAATTAAAATCATATACCCTTTGTATTAAACCGCAAGTGCCTTTCTCATTTCTTCGTCATCCATTTTTTTACCTAAATAAGCCTCAATTACAGCATTATCATCCTTGATCTGGGTAGGGGTACCCTCTGCTATCTTTTCACCATGATCAAGAACTGTAACTTTACTACAGGTATCCATAACCACTTTTAATATGTGCTCAATTATAATTAGTGTTAAGCCGTATTTTTCTTTTAACCGCATTAATATCTTCATCAAATTATCAACGTTCACTGGTGATAGACCTGCAGCAGGTTCGTCCAACATTAATAATTTTGGTTTTCCTGCAATAGCTCTAGCTAAAACAAGAAGTCTTCTTTGACCTCCTGATAGTTCACTTGCATTTAACTCTGCGTAGTCAGCCAAGCCTACAAAAGAAAGAAGTTCCATCATTTCCTCTTTAATGTTTTTCTCTTGATCCCATATTTTTTTTCTACCAGTAACAGCATCAATAAAACTATATGGCACTAAAGTGTGATAACCGGACATTACATTATTTATTACCGACATATCTTGATACAACCTCAGTAATTGAAATGTTCTAGCTAATCCAAGCTCTCCAACCTTGTGTGGAGGCTCATTAGTAATATCCTTACCATCAAACTCGATGTAGCTACCTGGATCTGGCTCATAAACACCAGATACTAAATTAAAAAAAGTACTTTTTCCCGAACCATTTGGGCCGATAATTCCTCTAATTTCGTTTGCTGGCAATTCAAAATCAACTTTATTTATTGCTTTTAATCCACCAAATGCTTTCATTAATTTTTTTGTTTTTAATAACATTATTTACTCGCTGCTCCTGTTTTAGTTTTAAATCTTCTATCAATAAAATATTTGTCGATAAATCCACCAATACCCTTAGGCATAAATAGAATTGTTAATACAATTGTTAATCCAAAAATAAATAATTGATATTCATAAAGAGGTCTTGTTAAATCATAGACAATCGTAATAATAATAGCTCCAATTATTCCTCCCCAAATATGGCCTAAACCACCAAAAACAACCATGGCTAAGAAAGTTACCATTTCAATTACAGTATAATTGTTTGGATGAATATATCCTGGAGGTAAATGAGCGTATACTGCACCCGCACCTCCTGCAAACATTGCGCTTAAAACAAAAGCTAACATTTTATGTTTTTTTACATTTATTCCTGATGCTGCTGCAGAAATTGGATCTTCTCTAACCGCCATAAAAGCTCTTCCAACTGACGATCTTAAAACACTAAATGAAAAATATATTGCTATCAGCATTATAGGCATTGCGATGTAGTAATATTTATCAGGAGTATCAAAAGGTACTCCAAAAATTATTGGCTGAGGTATATTGGAAATTCCATAAGTTGACATAAAAAAATCTCCGTTTTCAATAAACAATCGTATTGCTTCTCCACCACCAAGGGTAGCTAAGGCTAAATATGGACCTTCTAATCTAAAAGATGGAATTGCGAAAGCCATACCAAATAAACCAGCTATTAATATTGCTGCAGGCAAGGTTAACCATAAACCGGAACCTAAATATAAAAACATACATCCAGCGGTGTATGAACCGACTGCATATATCCCAACATGTCCTACAGTAACCTGACCGCAAAACCCTTTCACAATATTTAGTCCTGCAGCAACAATGATGTTGATACAAATTAAACTTGCTAAATGTGATTGATATAAATCTGTAAAAAAAACAGATGGTACTAACATTAAAATTATAAAAGCAATAACAAAACCTAGGAAAGGATATTGTCTTATAATTTCTTTAAATTTATCCATTATTTTATTGCCTTGAGATTAAAAAATGAGCGGTAGTAATTAAACTACCGCTCATAAATTCTAGTTATTAAAGACCAGCGCTAGCGTTAAACGTAACTGTACCAGCTACTTTAGTCTTCCAGTTTTTACCACCTTTTGTGTACTCGATCATAACAGGTGTTCTGTTACCATCTCTACACTCAGGCGAACCAGCAGCACAGAAGCTGATTGGTCCTGAAGCTAAACCAGTAAAGTTAGTTATACCAGCAATAGAGTCTCTTACAGCTTTCCTATCAGATGCAAGATCACCGCTAAATCCTTTTTCTGCTTTTTCTAATGCAGGTTTTAACATAGTTA
>CACHGA010000019.1 GCA_902579285.1 uncultured Pelagibacteraceae bacterium | reverse complement strand
GTAGAGGAACTTTTAGTCAAAGACATTCAGTCCTAAGAAATCAGGATAATCATGAGAGATACATTCCCTTGCAACACGTGTCAAAAAAACAGAAGAACTTTGAAGTAATAGATAGTCTTCTTTCTGAATTGGGTGTTCTTGGTTTTGAGTTTGGTTACTCTCTATCTGAACCAGAGACTCTTGTGCTTTGGGAAGCACAATTTGGTGATTTTGTTAATGGTGCGCAAGTCGTTATCGACCAGTTTATTTCATCAGGAGAGTCTAAATGGTCAAGAGCAAGTGGACTTGTGATGCTTTTACCTCACGGATATGAAGGTCAAGGTCCTGAACATTCCTCAGGCAGATTGGAAAGATTTTTACAATTATGCGCACAAGAAAATTTGCAAGTAGTAAATTGTACAACACCGGCGAACTATTTTCATGTTTTAAGAAGACAGATGCATCGAGATTTTAGAAAACCGCTTATAGTCATGACACCTAAGTCACTTTTAAGGCACAAAAAGTGTACATCAAATCTTGAAGATTTTACAAAAAAAATTCATTTCACAGAATTTTAGAGGACAGCGCATATTTAAAAGGAAGCAAACTTATTTCTTTAAAAAAAGATAAAAAAATTAAAAAAGTTGTAATGTGTTCAGGTAAAATTTATTTTGACTTGATAGAGCAAAGAGAAAAGGCAAAAAACGATAGCATTGTGTTATTAAGAATTGAGCAACTTTACCCTTTTCCTGTTAAACAGGTTGGAAAACAGCTTAAAAGATACAAAAATGCTAAATTTTTTTGGTGTCAAGAAGAGCCAAAAAATATGGGCGCCTGGAATACTGCGCGACACTATATTGATAGAACTTTAGATATCATTCAAGTAAAAGGCGAAAAGGTCAAGTATGTAGGACGAAATGCTGCCGCATCACCTGCTACAGGGAATTTAAATAAACACCTTGCAGAACAAAAAGAAATATTAGAAAAGGTTATGAACAACTAAATGTCAGAGAAAATAATAGTTCCAGCGTTAGGAGAGTCTGTTACTGAGGCTACAGTTTCAAAATGGCTAAAATCAGTAGGAGAAGAAGTAAGCTCCGATGAACCGCTGGTAGAGCTTGAAACTGACAAAGTGAATGTTGAAGTACCATCACCCTCTGACGGTATATTAGAAAAAATTTCAGTAAAAGAGGGGACAACAGTTGAGGTCGGAAGCCTTTTGGGAAGTGTGGGTGCAAGCAGTTCAAAGCCTGTTGTCGAAAAAAAGGAGAAGAAATACACACCACCTCCAAAAAAAGAGAAAAGCATTCCTATTTATGATGAAGAACCAAAAAAAAATGAAGAAGTTGTCGAACTAAGCAAACCAATTTCTAACGGCAAGGAAACACTAGTCTTAAACGAAGAAGAAAAAAGTCAAACTCCATTAATTTTAGATCAAGAACACAAACCTAAAAAAATAAAAAAAACCCAAATAAAAACAGCCTCACCGTCTGCAAGAAAAATGGCCCAGGACAAAAATATTAATTTAGATCATATCGAAGGTTCTGGAAGGAGAGGCATGGTTCTTAAAGAAGATTTGATTAATCTTATGGGCACTAAGCCTGCTCTAAATTTAAAAAAGACAAAAGATGGTCCAGAGGAAAGAGTTAAAATGACAAGATTAAGATTAACAATAGCCAAAAGATTAAAAGAAGCCCAAAACAATGCTGCAATGCTCACAACTTTCAATGAAGTTGATATGAATAACATAATGGAAATACGAAAAAATTACCAAGAAGAGTTTAAGAAAAAATATTCAGTAAAATTAGGTTTTATGTCATTTTTTGTAAAAGCAAGTATTGCTGCACTAAAGAACTATCCTGCCATAAATGCCGAAATACAAGATGAGGAAATTGTCTATAAAAATTATTACAATATAAGCTTTGCGGTCGGAACGGATAAAGGTCTAGTAGTTCCAGTTTTAAGAAATCCTGATGAGATGTCATTTGCAGACATTGAAAAAAATATTTCTAATATTGGTGAGAAAGCTAGAAATGGGAAATTAACTATAAATGACTTACAAGGAGGAACTTTTACAATAACAAATGGTGGTATTTATGGCTCAATGCTTTCTACTCCAATACTCAATCCACCGCAGTCCGGGGTATTAGGTATGCATAATATAATTGAACGTGCAGTTGTAATAAATGGCGAAATTAAAATTCGACCAATGATGTATTTAGCTTTATCATACGATCATAGAATTGTTGATGGTAAAGAGGCGGTATCATTTTTAAAAAATATTAAGGACTTTTTAGAGGAACCAAAAAGACTTTTTTTAAACGTATAAGAAATGGAAAATAATTTTGATTTAATTGTTATTGGTGGTGGACCAGGCGGATATGTGTGTGCTATTAGAGCTGCTCAGCTTGGTCTTAAAACTGCTTGTGTTGAATCTAGGGGGACTCTAGGAGGGACCTGTTTAAATGTAGGATGTATTCCATCTAAAAGTTTACTTAATTCTTCAGAACTCTTTTCAAAAGCAAAAAATCAATTTAGTAATATTGGCATAGAAACAGGAGATGTGAAACTTAATCTTAACAGAATGATGACAAATAAAAGTAAATCAGTCCAAATTTTAACTAAAGGTGTTGAATTCTTATTCAAAAAAAATAAGGTAACTTATATAAAGGGAAAAGGAGTTTTATTTTCAAAAAATGATGTAGTAGTTTATCAAGATAACAAAAAAACCTCTTATAAATCTAAAAATATTGTAATTGCTACTGGTTCGTCTTCTGTTTCCTTGTCTGGCATAAATATAGATGAAAAGAATATTATATCATCGACTGGTGCACTTTCACTAGAAAAGGTCCCAACAAATTTGGTAATAATTGGTGGTGGTTACATTGGTCTTGAAATGGGTTCGGTTTGGTCAAGACTTGGATCAAAGGTTACTGTAATTGAATATTTAGATCATATAACACCCGGGATGGATAGAGAAATTTCAAAGGAATTTCAGAAAATTTTAACAAAACAGGGAATTAAATTTTTACTAGAAAATAAAGTTATATCTGTAACAAATAAAAATAACAAAGTTTTGGTTGATTTTGTTGATAATAAAACAAATAAGAAATCTAGTTTAGAATGTGATAAAGTTTTAGTTTCAGTTGGTAGAAAACCCTATACAGAGGGTTTAAATCTCACAAAACTGGGTATTAAAAAAGATAAGGTAGGAAGAATAGAAGTAAATAAAAATTTTCAAACTTCATTAGAAAATATTTTTGCTATAGGCGATGTTATCAAAGGACCCATGCTAGCACATAAGGCAGAAGAAGAAGGAATAGCAGTTGCAGAAATATTAGCTGGACAATCTGGTCATGTGAATTATGACGTTGTTCCAGGAGTAATATACACTTCTCCAGAAGTCGCAGCTGTAGGAAAAACCGAAGAAGATCTTAAAAATTTAAAAATTAATTATAAAGTTGGTAAGTTTCCTTTCCTTGCTAACTCTAGAGCCAAGGTTAACAATGAATCGGAGGGATTTGTAAAAATTTTGGCTGATGCAAAAACAGATAAAGTTTTAGGTGTCCATATAATTGGACCTCATTGTGGTGATATGATAGCTGAAATGGCTTTAGCAATGGAATTTGGTGCAAGTTCAGAAGATATAGCTCGAACTTGTCATGCTCATCCAACTCACACTGAAGCAATCAAAGAAGCGGCTTTAGCAGTAGATAAGAGACCTATTCACTTTTAAACGACTTATATAATTAATGAAAGTTCCAGTTCTAATTCCTAGAATATTTGACCATCCTCATACTTATTTGTCTGGTAAGTTTGGAAAATTAAAAGCAGGTTCTATAGTCCAAGTTCCTTTTGGTAAGGAAAACGAAATAGGGGTAGTATGGGATAAAACTCAGGAAACCAAAAAAAATTTTCAGCTAAAAACTATTTCAGAAATAAAGCCATTTTCATTTAGTGATAAATTAATTAATTTTATTAATTGGTTTTCTATTTACAATTTAGTTCCAAAGGGAATGGTTTTAAAAATGTTTTTAGGAAATGATTTATTGGCGTCAAAAAAATCTAATTTTAAACTTCAATATAGCAAAAATGAAAAAATTAAATTTGAATTAAATGATGATCAAAAAAAATGCCTAAAAGATATTCAAAGTTTTGGTGATAACTTTGGTGTTACTTTGTTGCAAGGCATCACTGGATCTGGAAAAACTTTAGTTTATTTTGAAAAAATAAAAGAAAATTTAAAAAAAAATAAACAAGTATTAGTTTTGTTACCAGAAATCTTCTTAACAAATCAATTTAATAAAAGATTTGAAGATTATTTTGGTTTCACACCTTGTATCTGGCATTCTAAAATAACAAAAAAAAATAAAAGGATTATTTGGCAAAATATAAATAATGGAAAGATAGGTTTAGTAGTTGGAGCAAGATCGTCCTTATTTTTACCTTTTAAAAATCTTGGTTTGATAGTTGTAGATGAAGAGCATGATAACTCTTATAAGCAAGATGAAGGTATAAGATACAATGCTAGGGATATGGCAATTTCACGTGGATCTTTTGAGAATGTTCCAGTAATCCTATCCACTTCAATTCCATCTCTAGAAACTTATAAAAATGTTAAAAATAAAAAATATAATTTAACCAAATTGAATAAAAGATATAAAGATTTTTCTCTTCCTAACGCAGAAATTATAAATCTTAACTTAACAAAAAAAAGTAAGAATATTTGGTTAGATATTAAAACAATAAATTTGGTAAAAAAATATTTAGATAAAGGCGATCAAGTTCTATTTTTTTTAAACAGAAGAGGATATGCGCCATTTATGATTTGTAAAGTTTGTGGTTACAAACTTGAGTGTCCTAACTGCTCAATATTTTTAACATTTCACAAACATCTAAACAGAGCAATGTGCCATCATTGTGGACACAAAACTCAGATAAAAAATAAATGTAAAAGCTTTGATTCAAATTGTGATTTTCAAATGTATGGGCCTGGAGTAGAAAAGATTTTTACTGAGCTAAAACAAATTTTTCCTCAAAAAAAAATTAAGATTTTATCTAGTGATTTTTTAACCAAAAAGAAAGAAACTTTTGATTTATTGAATGATATTGAAAAAAATAAAATAAATATTTTAGTAGGCACACAGTTAATTTCAAAAGGCTTCAACTTCCCAAATTTGAATTGCATAGTAGTTGTAGATGCAGATTTTTCTGGAATGGGATTTGATTTACGGTCTACAGAAAAAAATATGCAACTTTATAATCAGCTTAGTGGAAGAGCAGGAAGGTTCAGTAAAGACTCAATTATAATTTACCAAACATTCAATCCTAAAGATGCAACTTTGAAAAATATTCTTAAAAATAAACAAGATGAATTCCTCGAAGAAGAATTTGTTTTAAGAAAGGAAAAAAACCTTCCACCATTTGTAAGACTGATCGCTTTTATCGTTTCATCAAAAAATGAGAAAGATGGTTTAATAGAAGCCAAAAAAATTAAAAAAATTTTGTCATCTATACAAAATATAGATGTAATGGGACCCGTAACTTCACCAATATTCAAAATTAAAAATAATTACAGAACAAGACTATTGTTGAGGTCATCGATAAACTTATTTCCCCAAAAACAAATTAGCCAAGTTTTAAAATTATTTAAAGTTTCGAAAAAAATAAAACTTACAGTTGATGTCGACCCTCTAAACTTTAGCTAAAATGCCTTTTGTACCTACTTGAACCGTGCATTTTCCTATGATACGAAATCTTCTAAATTCATGAACAAAATCAGCAAAGAATAAAAAGGAAAGTAATATGAACTCTTTTTCATCAGAAATATCCCAGAGATATGCATTAGCGCTGTATGATCTTTCAAAAGAAAATAATCAAACAGAAGAGTTTGTAACCAACATTAAAGAATTTATGAAAGCTTTTAATTCTAATGAAAGCTT
>CACHGA010000018.1 GCA_902579285.1 uncultured Pelagibacteraceae bacterium | reverse complement strand
TGGCATGGAGATGTGGCGGATCCAAATAAAAATGATAAACTTACAAATATTTTGAGAGACTTTAACTCTTTAATTAAAAAAGATGATAGGATACATAAAACTATACTACCACTTGGAGATGGTATAACTATCTGTAGAAAATTCTGATGTTTTATATTTTTGGTTTTTATAAATTTTGCAAGCTCAATAAACTAAATAAACATAAAAATTATTTTATAAAATTATTGGAAAATAATAATACTAAAGGCACTATAATTTTTTCAAAAGAGGGTATAAATGGAACACTATCTGGTTCTCAAATAGATTTAATAAAAATTAAAAATATAATCAAATCTACTTTTAAAATAAAAAAGTTTGACTCAGAAAATTATTCAAAAAATAAATTTCAACCTTTTCCAAAGGCAAAGATTAAAATTAAAAAAGAAGTAGTACCTATTGGTTTTAGAGTTTCGTCAAATGAAAAAGTTAAAAAACAAATAGAACCAAAAAACTGGAATAAGCTATTAAAAGATAAAAATATTAAAATAATTGACACAAGAAAACCATTTGAATATGAGTTGGGCTCTTTTAAAGGGGCCGAAAATCCAAATATAAAAAACTTTAGGGATTTTCCTAAATATCTTAAAAATATAAAAAAAAAAACAAAAATAGCAATGTTTTGTACTGGAGGCATAAGATGTGAAAAAGCATCAATTTATTTGAAAAGAAATGGGATTGAAAATGTTTACTTACTAAAAGGTGGGATATTAAACTATCTAAATAAAATTGATAAATCTAAGAGCATGTGGAAAGGTGAATGCTACGTTTTTGATAATAGAGTTTCCGTCAAGCACAAATTAAAAGTTGGAAATTATTCTATTTGTAGCGGGTGTAGAATGCCAGTTTCAAGTAAAGAAAGGAAGTCAAAAAAGTATAATGAGGGAGTATCTTGTCCAAGATGTCACGACAAATTATCAGATTTACAGAAAGAAAGATTTTTGATGAGACAAAAACAAATTTTACGAGCAAAAAAATTAGGAAATAAATATTTTTTCCAAAAAGAATTTCATTGAGGTATTTTTGAAACAGAATTTAAATTTAACTTCAAGTCCAATAAAATCTTTGTTATTCAAAATAGCTATTCCATCAATGACTGGGAGTTTGTTTCAAACTTTATTTACTATCATAGATACTTTCTACGCAGGAAAAATTTCATCAGAAGCTTTAGCTGCTTTGGCTAAGGCATTTCCACTATATTTTTTAATAGTATCGGCAGGTATTGGAATTGTTGCAGGCTGCAATTCTTTAATTGCTAATGCAATCGGATCAAAAAACACTGTCTTAGCATCAATATATTCGCATCATGCAATTATTTATGCTGTCTTATTATCAGTCTTTATAACTTTTGTGGGAATATTTTTCTCTGATGATTTGTTAAAATCTATGGGCAGTTCGAATAAAAGTGTAATTTTATCTAGCGAATATCTTGAAATTATTTTTTATGGAACAATAATTTTTTTAATTTTAACTGCATTTAATTCTAATCTTTATGCCCAAGGTGACACAAAAACTTATAGAAATGTTTTATTTTTTGGGGTTATTGCCAATATAATTCTAAATCCAGTTTTTATTTTTGGTTTTCTATTCATACCTGCTTTTGGTATCGCTGGCTTGGCTATATCCACAGTAATGATCCAATTTGTTGCCTGTGTTTATGTTTTTTATAAAGTAAATAAAACCTCACTCAAAATAATATTAAAATTTTCTAATTTTTTGATCAAACGTAACTTCCTTTTAAATATTTTTAATCAATGCATGCCAATAACCATGGCCCTTTTTCTAGTTGCAGTAGGGAGCTACATACTACTTTCATTCATCAGTGTTTTTGGCGACCAAGCAATTGCCGGTTATGGTTCAGCTGTTAGGTTTGAACATTTATTTTCTTTACCTGTTATTGGTTTAAATACTGCTGTGATTTCAATCGCCGGGCAAAACTTTGGTGCAAGAAGGTATGACAGAATAAAAGAGGTTTATTTTTCAGCTATTTTTATAGGATTTATAATAATGTGCTTATCAGGTATTTTAATTTTTATTTTTGCTGAAATAATTATAAGTATTTTTTCTACAGATTTAGAGGTCGTAAAATATGGGGCTACTTATTTAAAAATTGCTGCATTCATTGGACCAATTTATCCTGTTTTTTTTATTTCCCATGCTTTATTTACTGCTTTGAAAAAAACTTATATTATATTTTATTCTAATTTATTTAGAATGGTAATTTTACCTTTCATTATAGTTTGGCTCATCTTAAATATTATGGACGGTTATTTTCAAGATATATTTTATGGAATATTGTTAATGAATTGGGTTTTTGGTCTAATTATGTTTTTAATTGCTAGATCAATAATGATTAAAACCTTTAACGAGGAGAAAAAAGTTTTCTTTATTTTTTGAACATGCTATAAAAAACTAATCTTGGTGAGGTGGGTGAGCGGTTTAAACCAGAAGTTTGCTAAATTTCCGTAGGTGTAACAATCTACCGTGGGTTCGAATCCCACCCTCACCGCCACAACTACCTAAAATAATTATCAAATTCTACTGGTTTACCACTTATCATGTACCTGTATACACTAGCATTCTCTAAAACTCTCTGAACATAATTTCTAGTTTCTTTAAATTTTATTAATTCTATCCAATTAACAAAATCTATATTTCCTTTAGTGGGGTCACCGTTTATTCTTCTCCAATATTTAACTCTTTTTGGACCTGCATTGTACGCGGCTATAGCAAAAGGATAAACTTCACTGTATTCATTTAATAGAGAATTAAAATAATATGTTCCCAACCTGATGTTGTATTCAGGATCTGAAGTTAGTTTACTCTTTCTATAGGGAACACCCATTTGCTTAGCAACAAGTTTAGCGGTATAAGTCATAAGTTGCATCATCCCTTTAGCGCCAACATAACTATTCGCTTTGGCATCAAATTCGCTTTCTTGACGGGTGATTGCTAAAATAATTTCTGGTGAAGGCATATTTTTACCATTTATAATTCTAGGAGTAGTTATAATTGGATAATTATATTTATTATAAAATCTTTTTTCATATGAAGCTTTTTTTGAAACTTGTATAGCATAATCATATCTACCGACTTCAGTTGCTAATTTTGCCGCCAAAACCTCACTTCCTTTTTCAATATTTAAATTCGCCAAATGTTTTATTATATCTTTACTATAATCAGTTTTATTTAGTTCCCTTAAAAGAATCACGTGTTTAACTAAAGGGTTCTTATTAAATTCTTTTTCATAATCTTTAGTGAATTTAGAGTTATCTATAAGCTCAAATTGTCCGGTAGGATTAATTTTTTTAAAAGATAGTTGACCGTAAAAAGTTGTTAAATATTTAGATCCCTCTTCAAAATAGTCTTGAGAAAGTTTATTTTTACCTAATTTTTCGTAACAAACCCCAATCCAGTAGGCCCCTCTTGCTAAACTTATGGGATAACCAACGTTTTTGTAAAATGATTTAAAATGATTAACTGCTAAGTTTGGATTATTTAAAAAACTTACCGCAATCCATCCAGCCATCCATTCAGCTTCAGCGAATTCTGGGCCTTCATCTAAGGCATGGTTTTTTGCTACTTCATAAGCTTTTTGATATTTTTTTTTATATATTAATGATCTAGATATTATATTTCTCTGTTTCCACCATAAATCTGCACGTACTAATTCATCTTTATTTAATGGCGCTTGATCAATAATTTCTAGAGAAGATTCTGTTCTTCCTCTTCTACTTCTCCATTTTAATCTGTCATATCTAAGACCAATATCTGATTTTAAATTACTTGGAACTTTTGAGATGGCATCATCTACACCATAAGAATTACTCATAAGGATTTGTCTTGCGTTGTACAAAGCCCTTTGATCTTTAGGAAGATATCTCAATATTCGTTTTAAATCCCAATATTTGTATTCCCATGCCATATAATCTGCTCTTTTTATATGATCAGAATATTTGAGAAATTTTTTATACTTTTTATTTAAATATCTTAAATCTTTAGAACTTAAAGATGCATCAATCCACCCTTCTTTAATTAACTCTTCAGCTTTAATATAATCACCTTTGATAAAATACGACTCTCCTAATTTTATTTTACCAAATCCACTTAATGGAGGTGATGACTCAAACCAACCAATTACAGTATTTGGACTATTTGCGCTTAAATTAATTTTATGTTCTGCCAGATATTTTAGTCTATTAATTCTTGGATAATTAGGATTGTTATCAATGAATTTTATGTAATCTGAAAATGTAGCTTTATTACTTTTTTCTTTTAAATAAATCCAAGAAATTAAATTTTTAAAATCTTTATCTTTTATCTTTTTTGTAGTTCTAAATACAGATGTCCACTTTTTTTCTTTTATATTTATAAATACTTCTTTAGCATAGGCATAATCTTTTTTACTTAAAATCTCAGACTCTAAAGCCGCCTTTGAAACAATTGTCTTATATGTTACAGGTTTTTTTTCCGGGAGTAAAAATAAGATTTCTGTTGCTTCAATATTTAGACTCTCTAAAGGTAATTTTTTTTCTTTAACAACTTCGACCGTTTTTTCCCCTTTTACCTTATTTTCAATTGAAGGTTTATTTTTTGGCAGAATTTCTTTTGTTTTGGTAACATTAAATTTTTGTAAAGTAGGTTTTTTAAGAGGTAATATATTTCGTGTTTTTACTTTATTTACTAATTTAAATATTTCTTTTGGTTTGGCTTTTGGTAAAATTCCAGATGTTGTATCTGGATATGCTTTAACAAATGTTAGCGCAATAAATAAAAAAACTAGACTAATTAAATGTTTAAGCATAAAGTTTAAAAATAAAGATATTTACTATATAAAGAATTATGTTCAAAGGATCAATCGTAGCTTTAATAACCCCATTCAAAAATAATAAGATAGATGAGGATAGATATGCTTCTTTAATTCATTATCATATCTCTAATGGCACAAATGGCCTTGTGCCAGCAGGTACCACTGGTGAGTCACCAACATTGGATCATGATGAACACAAAAAGGTTATTGAGATTGCCGTTAAAGAGTCAAATGGAAAAATTCCTGTTATAGCAGGAACAGGGTCTAATTCTACTTCTGAAGCAATCGAGTTATCACAGCATGCTGAAAAAGCAGGAGCAAACGCTCTTCTAATTGTAACACCATATTACAACAAACCAACACAAGAAGGTCTTTATCAACATTATAAAACTATTAATGATAAAGTTGGTATACCAATTATAATTTATAATATACCCCCTAGATCGGTAGTCGACATGAGCGTAGACACAATGGCGCGACTTTTTGAATTAAAAAATATTGTTGGAGTAAAAGATGCCACAGCTGATCTAGATAGAGTTGATCAACAACTTAAAAAAATGGGACCAGAATTTATTCAGTTATCTGGTGAAGATGGAACAGCTATGGAATTTAATGCACGAGGAGGAGTAGGATGTATAAGTGTTACCGCAAACGTAGCTGCAAAACTTTGTTCAAATTTTCAAGAAGCATCTTTAAAAAGAAATGATGGGAAATCATTAAAAAAAACAGAAGAAATAAATAATAAACTAATGCCTCTCCACAAGGCTTTATTTATTGAAAGCAACCCAAGTCCAGTTAAATATGCTGCAAGTTTACTAAATTTATCTTCAGAAGACGTGAGACTACCATTAGTAAAGATTACGGAAAAAACAAAAAAAGAAATTAAAAAAGCTTTAAGTATTGCACAATTGCTTTAATGAAAGCAAAAAAAAATATTGGCATCAAAATTGTTTGTAACAATAGGAAAGCTAGATTTAATTACTTTTTTCACGAACTTATTGAAGCAGGAATAGTTTTGAAAGGTTCCGAAGTAAAATCACTAAGGGATGGAAAAGCAAACATAACAGACGCTTATGCTTCAGACCACAATGGCGAAATATTTTTGATTAATTCACATATTCCATCTTATAAAGAGTCTAGTTATAACAATCACGAACCTAGAGATTCAAGAAAACTATTACTTAATAAAAAAGAAATCAACAAACTAATAGGCAAAGTGAATAGAGAAGGTTTAAC
>CACHGA010000017.1 GCA_902579285.1 uncultured Pelagibacteraceae bacterium | reverse complement strand
GCAAAGAAAAAAGATGTTTTATGGAAGTTCATAAAAAAATTTCATAAAGAAATAGAACCAAAAAACCATAAAATTCTAGATGAGCTTACTAATTATGCAATTAATTATTTTATAGATGAAGTCGAACCTAAAAAAAAATTTAAAAAACCTTCTATTGAAGAAACGAAGGCCTTAAAAAACTTAATAACATCCTTAAAAAAAGTTACCCAAGATACTCCCCCAGAAGATATACAAACAATAATTTATACTTCAGGTAAAGAGAATGGATATAGTGATAATTTGAGGAACTGGTTTAAATTAATTTATGAAGTTATTTTTGGTGAAGAAAATGGTCCAAGAATGGGCTTTTTCATAAGTTTTTTTGGACTAAAAGAGACAATTGATTTAATGGAAAAAAAGTTGAAAATATAAATTTAATGTTTTCTTTCCTAAGACCATTTATTTTTAATTTAGACCCAGAGACCGCACACGATTTAGCAATTAAATCATTAAAATACAATGTGCTTCCAAAAAGCTTATTTACTGTTGAAGATGAAGAAATTTTAAATACAAAATTGTTTGGAAAAATTATAGATAATCCAATTGGTCTAGCAGCAGGTTTTGATAAAAGTGCTGAGGTTTACAATGAAATTTTTAAAATCGGTTTTGGTTTTGTTGAGGTAGGAACAGTCACCCCAAAGAAACAATATGGAAATCTAAAACCGAGAGTTTTTCGTTTAGAAAAAGATCAAGCACTTATTAATAGACTTGGCTTTAATAATGATGGTTCAGATGCTATAAAAAAAAGAATTGAACATAATGCACCCGATGGTCTCTTAGGTATTAACATTGGTCCAAATAAAGATACAGACAATATGTACAATGATTTTTTATCATGCGCCAAAACTTTTTTCCCTATTGGAGATTATATTACAATAAATATCTCTTCTCCAAATACGGAAGGGTTAAGAAATTTTCATGAAAAAGAAAATCTTGAAAAGCTATTAATTAAAATAAATGAAATTAGAAAAGAAAGTAATTTCAAAAAATCCTTTTTATTAAAAATTTCACCTGATCTTGATGAGTCCTCTATAAATAATATTGTTGATTTATCACTAAAAAATAATATTAACGGAATAATATTAACAAACACTTCTGATAAAAATAGGGACAAATTAATAGATAACCAAAAAAATGAGAAAGGTGGTCTATCAGGCCAACCTTTAAAAGATTTATCTACAAAAATAATTAAAAAATTTTATAAAAAACTAAATGGAAAAATACCAATAATTGGAGTTGGAGGAGTTGACTCGGGAAATGCTGCTTTTGAAAAAATAGCCGCAGGAGCTTCTGCGATACAATTATATACCGGAATGATTTATAAAGGTCCTATGATAGTAAAAGAGATAAAAAAGGGATTAATAATTAAGTTAAACGAAAAAGGCTTCAAAAATATTAGTGAAGCTGTAGGATCAAACTCTAATTAGATTTCTTAAAAAAATTATATTTTTTTTTATCAATATCGAATCTTATATAATGAATAAGTTCTCTTGCATAAGAAAATACTATCCCTACAAAAATTACAATTATTATAGATAAAAATCCGTATGATATAGGGTAATTCTGTGAAAGACCTAAAACTATTTCTCCAAGTCTATTATCTATTTTTCCAGCACTTTCAGTCGCAAACAAACTCTCACCTTTTTCCAAAACAAATTGCTCAATACCCATGATTACACCAACTCCAAGCAAAAGTATTGCTAATAGAGTTTTATATTCCGAGGCGTTTAATTTTTCAGAAGCTTTAAGCCCTAGATGTAAACCTAAAATTGAACCAGTCAGAAGAATGCTGACAAGAATGAAATCTATGGTTTGAAATTGTAGGGCATGAGCTATAACTACAAACGCAGTAATAAAAATTGTTACAAACAAAGATGTTCCAGGAACTAATTTTGTAGGCATACCAATAATATAAATCATTGCAGGTACCATTAAGAAAGCTCCTCCAACGCCCATTATTGCAGCAAATATTCCAACAATAAAACCTAACATAAAAGGAACTATTGCGCTTTCATAAAGCTTTGACTTATGAAATCTTACTCTTAATGGAAGCCCATGTATCCAATAGTGATCATGAATCTTTTTTTTGACAACAACTTTTTTCTTTAGCTCACTCAATTCCTTATAACCTTTTGCAAACATTAAAGTTCCAATCATTACCAACATATAAATGTAAGCTAAAGATATAATTACATTTACTATTCCCTTTTGTTTTAAGTAACTAAAAATAATCATTCCAACTATTGTTCCAAAAACTCCACCAAATACAATTATCAATCCCATTTTGTAATCAAGAGTCCTTCTAAACCAATGAGTCAAAGCGCCCGAAACTGATGTACCTAAAATATTATTAGCTTCATTAGCTACAGCAAATGCAGGTGGTATACCCAAAAATATTAGTACTGGGGTCATCAAAAAACCTCCTCCAATACCAAACAAGCCGGAAATAAACCCTATTATTAAACTTAAAATCAAAATTATTGAAATGCTAACTTGAACTTGTGCTACTGGAAGGAAAAATTCCATTCAACTTACTATTATTTGACCTTACTATTGTCAATAGTCATATATTAGCTTGATTATATATCTTACAACAATTATATACCTATTTAATATTTATGACTAGAAAATGCGAACTTACAGGCAAGAAGCCTATCAAAGGCAATAATGTTAGCCACGCAAATAATAAAACTAAAAGAAGATTTTTGCCCAGTATTAAAAAAGTTAGTTTTAAAAGCGAAGCTTTAAAAAAAAACATAAAGTTTAATGTTTCTAATTCTGCATTAAGAACAGTTGATTTTAAAGGTGGAATCGACAAATTTCTTAGTTCGGCTAAGTCTTTTAGACTGTCTAAAAAAGCCAAGAAATTTAAGTCAGAAATAATTTCAAAGAATGCTTAATTTAATCTCGTCAAATAATAAGCCATTAATTTTTTTGGCTTTTTTCATGGCACTTTTTGTAACTGCTTCAAACTTTTTAGTACAATATCCAATCAATTTCTTTGGTATGGAAGAATTTTTAACATATGGTGCTTTTACATACCCAGTAACATTTCTTGTCACAGATCTTTCTAATAGAAGATATGGGAAATTTGTTGCTCGTAAAATTGTTTACATGGGATTTTTTTTAGGAGTATTATTAACTTTATTCTTTTCAACAAATTTTTCTGATCTTATATCTATGAGAATTGCAATTGGATCCGGTACAGCTTTTTTATTTGCACAATTATTGGATGTTCAAATTTTTGATAAGCTAAGAAGTAAGATTTGGTTTGCTGCCCCATTTACATCATCATTAATTGGGTCTCTAGTTGATACATTTTTATTTTTTTCTATAGCATTCTATGGGACAGGTATTAATTGGATTACATTGGGAATAGGCGACTTTACAGTTAAAGTTCTTATGGCTTTGACAATGCTGATACCTTTCAGAATTTTAATGGCAAGCTTAAAAGACTTTTCAAAAGATTCTATCAAACCCTCATCTATTTAAAGATTTTAATGAATAGTATTATCGGAAAAAAGATCAGTTAATTGATTTATCATAACGTCACCAAGATCTTGAACATCTGTAATTTTAACAGCCTTTTTATAATATCTAGTAACATCATGACCAATTCCAATAGCCAAAAGCTCTATATCAGAAAATTTTTCAATAGCTTCTACTGTATTTTTTAAATCACTTTCTAAATAATCAGTCATATTAGTTGAAAGTGTAGAGTCATCTACAGGGGCGCCATCAGATATAACCATCAAAATTTTTCTCACTTCTTTTCTTTTATTCATTTTACTAAAGGCCCATCTTAATGCTTCGCCGTCAATATTCTCTTTAAGTAATCCCTCTTTTAACATTAAGCCCATATTTTTTTTCGATTGTCTCCAAGGAATGTCTGCAGATTTATAAATTATATGTCTTAGATCATTTAATCTTCCAGGAAATTTTGGTTTATTATTACTTGACCATAGCTCTCTACTAGAACCACCTTTCCAATGCTTTGTTGTAAAACCCAATACCTCAACTTTAACTGAACAACGTTCCAAAGTTTTTGAAAGTATATCTGCACATACAGATGCAACAGAAATAGGTTTACCTCTCATTGAACCTGAATTATCAATTAAAATTGTGACCAAAGTATCTTTAAAATCAGTTTCCTTTTCCTTTTTAAAAGACAAAGAATTAAATGGATCAATTATAATTCTTGTTAATTTCGATGTATCTAATACTCCCTCCTCTAAATCAAACTCCCATGACCGATTCTGTTTGGCTAACAATTTCCGTTGTAATTTATTTGCTAATCTTGAAATAAATGTTTTTAATTGAATAAGTTGTTGATCTAACGAAGATCGCAGTCTTTGTAATTCCTCTTCTGTTTCTAGATCCTCAGCTTTTATAATTTCGTCAAATTCATGAGTATAAACTTTATATTTTTTAGAAGAACCGGAAAATATTTTTCTAATTTTCTTATTTTCTCCATCATCATATCCCTCAACCTCGTCTACTTTTTCATCAGACACATCTTTTTCTGAAAGATCATCTACTGTTGCGATATCCGCATCTATAGTTTGGTCTTCACTTTTTTGATCTTTTAATTTACTCTCGTTTTTCTCATTACTCTCATTATTCGCAGTCTCCTTATTATTTTCTTTTTCCTCAGTATCTTCAAAAATTTCTTTATCCTCAATATCCATGTCAGCTATAACACTTGAGATAATTTGATTAAATTTTTCTTGATTAGCTATATTTTTTTTTAATTCATCTAAACTCTTGTTGAATTTTTGGTCAAATTTTTTCTTTAATTTTTTTGTCTTATTATCCAACTTTTTTAATTCTTTATTATTAAAAATAGAATGTCTTAGATATTTATCAAAAAAGTCTTCAATTAAATTTTTAGTACTTTTATTTTCATTGTTAAGGGACAGATTTTTCTTAATTCCTTTAAATTTATCTGATCCAATTTTTTCATACCTTATTTTTTCAGCTATTTCGTATAATTTTAATGCTTTGTTTCCCTTTGGTTTAAAATTATTAAAAGTCTCAATATTACTGTATTTTAACCTTAGAGCTTCAGAGTCGGCTGTGGCTCTTAAAAAAAAGTAATCTTTTATACTTTCTAATTTTTTAATTTCAGGCAAGTTAGCACTGTTATTGCTACTTTTTGCTTGATCTCCAAATATCACTTTGCAATCCTCAATTTCTGAAATTGATCTTACAGTCGATGTAATGGCTTCTTTAAAATTCTCTAAGTGAATATTTTTTTTTTCCATTTTAAGATATTTTGACATTGACAGAAGACTCGGGAAGGTCTTCTCCAAAACATCTTTGATAATACTCTGAGATAATCTTTCTTTCTAATTCGTCACACTTATTTAAAAAAGTAACTCTAAATGCGTATCCAATATCTTTAAATATTTCTGAATTTTCAGCCCAATGAAGTACAGTTCTTGGGCTCATAACAGTGGATATATCACCATTTACAAAACCATTTCTGGTAAGTTCAGCAACCTTAATCATGTTGGACACTTTTTCTTTACCAGATTTATTATTTAGAGACTTATTTTTAGATAAAATTATTTCTAATTCTTTTTCAAATTTTAAATAATTTAAAGTTGTAACTATGTTCCATCTATCCATTTGTCCCTGGTTAATTTGTTGTGTACCATGATATAGACCAGTTGTATCTCCAAGACCCACTGTATTCGTAGTAGCAAACATTCTAAAAAATTTATTTTGACTTATTATTTTATTTTTATCTAAAAGAGTAAACTTTCCATCACTTTCTAAAATTCTTTGAATGACAAACATTACGTCAGGTCTTCCGGCATCATATTCATCAAAAACAAGAGCAATTGGATTTTGTATTGACCATGGAAGAATTCCTTCTTTAAATTCAGTTATTTGCTTTCCATCTTTAATTACAATTGAATCTTTTCCAATTAAATCTATTCGGCTAATATGACTATCAAGATTTACCCTTACACAAGGCCAATTCAGTCTGGCTGCAACTTGTTCTATATGGGTTGATTTTCCAGTACCATGATAACCCTGCACAAGTACTCTTTTATTAAATGCAAAACCCGACAAAATTGCAAGAGTTGTATCTCTATCAAATTTGTAATCGTTGTCAATTTCGGGCACGTACTTATTCTTTTTTGAAAAACCATCAACTTCCATTTCTGTATCTAGGTTAAAGGTTTGTCTTACAGAAATTTTAATGTCAGGCTTTTGGTTTTCTAAAGTTGTATTCATTTTGCTTTGTTTACAGTATTCTTAAGTTGGCTATAAGCCAGTGTAATCTTTTTTAAAATATCCTCATATTTTTTACTCCCACGATTTTTATCAGGATGATATTTCTTTACAAGTCCTTTAAATGTTTTTTGTATATCTGCCCAGTTTGCCTGATAATTAAGTCCTAAAATTTGTAATGCGTGACGATCTTTCTCAGATAAATTTGATTTTTGAACATTTTTATGATTTATTTTTCCAAATATATTAATTTTATCTTCTAAAGCATTATTCCACAAAACTTTAAAAAAATTATCCGAGGAAGCAAAACTTTTTGTAGGTTTATGCCATGTAAGATCAGATTTTATAAAATATTCTATCTGATCTTCACTCATGTCTGAAAAATAATTCCAATTTTTATTAAATATCTTTATATGTTCGAGGCAAAGATACCTAAATTTTCTACTATTATCTTTTTCTAAAGGAGCCTTATAATTACCAATTTCTTTACAATTTTCCCAATCACAAATATTTTTCATAAAATTTATGATAATATATTAATATATTTATTTAATGAATACTTTTTTATTGATAATAAAAAAAAAATTAATTGACGCATTAAAAGCTTCAAGCGTTGAGATAATCGATAACACATCGGAA
>CACHGA010000016.1 GCA_902579285.1 uncultured Pelagibacteraceae bacterium | reverse complement strand
ACTTACGACGTTATAAATCCAGCAACCGAAGAGCTCATTGGTAAGGCATCAAAAGCAACAAAAGCAGATGTTTTAAAAGCGCTTAAATCAGCCGAAAAGGGTTTCCAAATTTGGAAGAAAACTCCCGCCTGGAAAAGATCATACAAAATTAGAAAAATAGCCGATTTAATGCGTGAAAGAAAAAAAGAATTAGCAAAATGGTTAGCATTAGAAGTTGGTAAACCATTAGTAGAAGGCGAAGGTGAAGTAGGCGGTGGCGCTGATATTTTTGAATGGAACGCAGAAGAAACTAAAAGAATATTTGGTCAAACAGTTGAAAGCAGATTTGAGGATACTAGAGTTCAAGTTATTTATCAGCCTGTTGGAGTTGTGGCCGCACTTATACCCTGGAACTTTCCAATCATATTGGCTTCAAGAAAAATCTCAACAGCATTAGCTGCAGGATGTTCTGTAATTGTAAAACCTGATGTAATAACACCTGGCGCTGTTATGGAATTAATGAATATTATGAATGATGCGGGTATACCTCCAGGTGTTGTTAATCTTTTATCAGGAGATCCAGAAGAAGTATCAAATGAACTCATCTCCTCGAATATTGTAAAAAAAGTTTCAATAACTGGTTCGACAAGAGTAGGAAAACTAATTTTAAAAAAAGCAGCTGACAAAGTTCAAAGAGTTACAATGGAGCTAAGTGGTCATGCACCTTTTATTGTTTTTGAAGACTCTAATATTGACAAAGTTACTGATATGGCAATTACATCCAAATATAGAAACAATGGTCAAGTGTGTATTTCGCCAAGTCGATTTTATATCCATGAAAGCAAAAAAAATGAATTTGCAAAAACATTTGTAGAGAAAACTAAAAAACTTAAACTTGGTGATGGAATGAAAGAAGGAGTTAATCTTGGACCAATTACAACAAAAAAAAGATTAGAAGAAATTGAAAAATTAGTAGAAAAAACAAAACAAGAAGGCGGAAAAGTTCTTTATGGTGGTAAACGACCAGCAGGATTTAACAAAGGTTATTTTTATGAGCCTACTATAATTGATAATGTTCAAGATGATTTTACTGTAATGACGGAAGAACCTTTCGGACCAATAACAGCTATAACAACTTTTAAAAATTTTGATGAAGTGATAAAAAGAGCAAACAAACATGACTGTGGTTTAGCAGGATATGTTTGTACAAATTCTATGGAAAAAGCATTTAAAGCTTCCGAGCAACTAGAAACAGGTGTTGTAGCAGTAAACACCCCGGTAGTTGCCACAGCAGAGACACCTTTCGGCGGTATAAAACAAACCGGTTACGGTCGAGAAGGTGGTTCAGTTGGTATAAAGGATTATTTGAATATTAAATATACTCATCTTGGCCTTTCTGGTTAATTAATGCGAAAAAATAAATTAAAAAAAATCTTTTCTGAAGGAAAAGCTGCAATAAATGGGTGGTTACAAATACCTAATTCTTTTTCAGCGGAAGTAATGGCTCATCAAAATTGGGACTCTCTAACGATTGATATGCAACATGGTGTAGTTGATTACCCAAATGCATTACAAATGTTACAAGCAATTTCCACCACCGATGTTGTACCAATGGCTAGAGTAAATTGGAATGAGCCTGGCCAAATAATGAAAATTCTTGATGCCGGATCATATGGAGTTATATGTCCAATGGTAAGTAATAGAAAAGAGGCTGAAAAGTTTGTAAAAGCATGCATGTATCCTCCTAAAGGGTATAGAAGTTTTGGACCGATCAGAGGTCTTTTATATGGTGGACCTGATTATGGAAAATACGCAAATGATGAAATTTTAAAATTTGCAATGATTGAAACTAAAGAAGCGCTGGATAACTTAGACCCTATAATGTCTACACCTGGGCTAAATGGTATTTATATTGGACCAGCAGATCTTAGCTTAGCTATAGGAGAAGAACCTAGTTTTGATAAACCCGAGGGCGATAAAGTTTATGACACAATAATGAAAATCTTAGAGCACGCAAAAAAAAATAATATAATTGCAGGAATACACAACATGAAAGCTGACTATGCTGACAAAATGATAAAAAAAGGTTTTCAACTTGTAACAGTTGGTTCAGATCAAAGATTTATGTCGGGAGGTGCAAAAGAAGCTATTGGTAAATTTAAAGACATTAAATCCAAAGAGACAAAAGGATATTAATTAAGATGCAAGGAAAAATTGCTATTCTCCTTCCCTATAAGGATCAATTTATCAAAGATAATGCAGGTTCCGCATCTATATGGGTGAAAGACTTCTCGAAAAATAGTATCTATAAAAAAAATACTACAGTTTTTGGTTTTACAAATAATACAAACAAAATTTTTGATAATTTCAAATATATAAATTTAAAATTTTCTAAATTTGGTATTCAAAGCAATAATATTCAGTACGTAAATAAGTTCATTGACGTTTTAAGAAAAAAAAAGTTTTCAATAATAGAAATACATAATAGACCTTCTTACATATTACATATTGAAAAATACTTTTCAAAAAATAAATATGTACTAGTAATTCACAATAACCCACAATCTTTGCGTGGCGCTGTTACACCAAAGGATCGAAAAAAACTTATTAAAATTTGTAGCAAGATAATCTTTGTAAGCAATTGGGTTAAAGAGAAATTCTTTGAGGGTTTAGACATTAAGAATCATGAAAATTGTCAAGTCGTATACCCTGCCATAAATAAAATTAATAAATTTCCCAAAAAAGAAAAAATAATAACTTTTGTCGGTAAATTAAATCATTCAAAAGGTTATGACACTTTTGGAAAAGCTATAATTAGAATACTTAAAAAATACAAAGATTGGAAAAGTATAGTGATAGGTGACGAACCTAGAGAAAAATACAATTTTAAACATAGTAGATTGTTTCATTTGGGTTGGATTACCCATGATCAAACAATGAGTATATATAAAAAATCCAGCATTTCTGTTGTGCCGTCTCATTGGGAAGAACCTTTTGGCAGAACTTCGTTGGAGGCAGCTTCTAGAGGTTGTGCAACAGTACTATCTCGAAGGGGCGGTTTGCCTGAAACAATACCCTATGGAATATATCTAAATCGAATTAATCAAAATGAAATTTTTAAAAAAATTAAACTTTTAATTACTAATAAAAAATTAAGAAATGATTTGCAAAAAAAATCGTTAAACAATGTTTTTCACGAAATAAAAAATAATACTAAAACTTTTGACAACTTACGTACTGAAGTTATTAATGAAAAACATATTTTTATTAATAAAAATTTATCTAATTTAAAAATTTTAAATATATCTAATTTTGGTAATAGACAATTTAATAGACTTTACTATATCTCAATAGCTAAAAAATTAGCTAACGGATTTATAAGAAACGGCCATGATGTAATAAATTTAAGTGATAGAGATGTAGGAAAATTTAATAAAAGTTTTAGAGATTTTAAGGGTAAAAGTTATTTAAATACAATGATTTATGAAACAGCAAAAAATTACAAACCTGATCTTATTCTACTTGGACACTCATACGACATTGAAAATAAAACTTTAGAACGAATTAAGGATTATAGCAAAAACACAATTATATCACAGTGGTTCGAAGATCATTTGGCTGATACGGGACCTGATTTTTCCACAAATCGAAAAAAGCTCTTAAAATATGATGATTTTATAAAATCAAATTTTATAACAACTCATCCGTCAACTTTGGACTTTTTAAAGAAAAAAAATAATTTTCACTATTTACCGATTCCGGTAGATAAAAATATTGAGAAATTAAAAATTTATGAAAATAAAAATCAAATATGTGATGTATTTTTCTCCATGAGTCATGGTGTAAATAGAGGTAAATTAAAAAGAGATAAAGTTGATGAAAGGCATAATTTTATTAGTGATTTAATGACAGAATGCCCAAATATTATTTTTGACATTTATGGTTATAAAAATCGAGAACCTGTTTGGGCTGAAGATTTTTATAAAGTTATAGTGAACTCGAAAATGGCACTTAATCTAACAAGAGGGAGACCATTAAAGTATTTAACCAGTAATAGAATAGCATCATTAATCGGCAATGGACTTTTAACTTTTATTGACAAAAAAACAAAATTGAATAATTTTTTCAATAACAATGAAGTTGTTTTTTATTCTGGACTTCAGGATCTAGCGGATAAAATAAATTATTATAAATCAAATGATGTTTCACGTATCAAAATTGCCAAAAATGGGCGAAAAAAATATTTTGATCTCTTCGAATGTCAAAAAGTTGCAAATTATATTATTTCAAAATCTTTCGATAGAGAGATTCCCAAACATTTAAAATGGATGGATTAATTTAATGAAAAAAATAAAGTCCAAAATTACAAATTTGATTTATGGCAAAGGATGTAAAATTATTGAGCCAGTAAATATTTATGGATCAAAATTTGGAAAAAACGTTTTTATTGGTCCTTTTGTTGAAATTCAAAACAATACAGTAATAGGGGATAATACAAGAATCCAAAGTCACAGTTTCGTATGTGAAAAAGTAACAATTGGAAAAAATTGTTTTGTTGGTCACGGTGTCATGTTTACAAATGATGATCTCAAAAAAGGTAAAGTTACAAGAGACCCAAAACTTTTTAAGAAGACGAAATTAGGAAACAATGTTGTCATTGGTTCAAACACAACTTTATTGCCTGTATCAATAGTATCTGGGACTGTCATTGGTGCGGGATCGACAGTAACTAGGAATATAAATACAAAAGGTATATACGCAGGTTCACCCGCAAAACTTTTAAGAAAAATTTAAATATGAAAAAATTTAAGGTTTCAATTATAGGATATGGTTACTGGGGACCAAAATTGGCTAGAAATTTTCAAAATTCAAATTTTTTCAATTTAACTTCGATAATTGATATATCTAAACAAAATTTAATTAAAGCAAAAAGAGATTTTCCTCTTGCGAAAATTGGAAATGATTACAAACAGTCTTTAAATAAATCGAATATTTCTTTAATTGTAATCTCAACTCCAACAAAAAATCATTTTCAAATGGCCAAATACGCTCTAGAAAAAAAAATTAATGTTCTAGTTGAAAAACCACTTTCACTTTCAATTAAAGAAGTTAAAATTTTAGAAAATCTTGCTAAAAAAAATAAAGTTCTTTTATTTGTTGATTATCCTTTTTTATTTTCTGGTTCTATTAAGTATATAAAGAAATTAATTGATAATAAAAAATTTGGTAATTTAATTGAAATTGAATCCTTTCGAGAACAAGCGCCAATTAGGAAAGATTGTAATGTAGTTTGGGATTTGACAGTGCATGATGTCTCTATATTGGATTTTCTTTTAAAGAAAATGCCATATAGATATGATTCTCGTAAATTCAAAACAGTAAGTAAAAATCAAGCAGACACAGCTTATCTTAATTTATCATATAAAAATAACATTAATGTTTTTTTAAAAAGTACCTGGATTTCACCTTCAAAAATAAGGCTCATAAAATTTAAATTTAAAAAGGCCATTGTTTACTGTGATGAAAATGAACCAATTTATAAAATTAGAATATTCAAAAAGAAACAGTTAAATAATAACGAATATAACTTAGAGGTGCCGGATTTAGACTTAAGCGAGCCACTTTCTGTTCTAGTAAATTATATTTACAAGTCTTTAAGTGAGAAAAGAAATATAATATTTAACAATAACTTAAATTTAAATATAACTAAAATTTTAAAAAAGCTGTCTTAAATTATGAAATTCACTGATGTAAATCCTTTTAATAAGAAAATTCAAAAAAAGATAAATAAATCAATACTAGATACAGTCAAAAAAAAAGATTTTATTTTGGGACACAATGTTAATAAATTTGAAAAAAAATTTTCAAGTTTATCAAAATCTAAATATGCAGTGGGATGTGCAACAGGAACAGACGCATTAATACTTGCCCTTAAATCATTAAATTTAAAACCAAATCACGAGGTTATTATTCCAGGAATGTCATATATATCAACTGGATTAAGTGCTGCTTTGAACAATAATAAAATTGTATTTGCAGACATTGATAATAATACAGGTTTGATATCTTTAAATAGTATAAAAAAAAAAATATCAAAAAACACTAAAGTAGTTATACCTGTAAATCTGTATGGCCAAAAGGTTGATATAAGGAAACTTCGTAAAATTGTAGGACGTAGCAGATATATTATTGAAGACAGTGCCCAAGCCCATTTTGCTTTTAGCTGTTTCGATTGTAGAAAATCTTCATCTATAAAATGTTGCAAAAAAGAGATGAATCATAAGTACGCTGATCTTTCGTGCTACAGTTTTTATCCTTCAAAAAATTTAGGTGCCTATGGAGATGGAGGTATTGTTACCACTAATAATAAAAATTTATTTAATAAAATTTATTATCTTAGAAATCTAGGCACAATTAAAAAAAATGTTCACCAGTATGAAGGTTTGAATAGTCGATTAGATACTTTGCAAGCAACTATTTTACTTGAAAAAGTCAAATTTACTCATGCACACAATGATTTTAGAAGAATGATTTCATCTTTTTACGATAAACAATTATCAAGTATAAAAGAGATAAAATTAACACTATCAAAACCTGGATCTTCTAGACATTTATATGTTATTCGAATAAAAAAAAGAAATAAATTGGCAAGTTTTTTATTAAAAAATAAAATTCCAATTCAGTATCATTATCCTTATAGTTTAAATAGAGCACCAGCATTAAAAAATAAAATTAAAAAAGTTAAATTAATAAATTCTGAAAATTGGGCGAAAGAATGCTTGAGTTTACCATTATATCCTTACATGAAACTAAAAGATGCGAATAAAGTTGTAAGATTAATACGTAAATTTTATTCTTAATTATACTCTACGTATTGTTTGATTTCTCTTATATTCGATTTTAGAAGCTTATTTATTTTTAATTTAATTTTAGATCTGTCATCGTTATTAAAATAAACACCTCTAGCTAATTCAATAAAGTCTTTATCGAATTTTTTCTCT
>CACHGA010000015.1 GCA_902579285.1 uncultured Pelagibacteraceae bacterium | reverse complement strand
CCACCATACTCCACTTTCCATTGCCAAACTTTTTTAATGAATTTTTCTCTACCTATTTCATTTTTGTCAATTCCTTTTGATTTAAGATTTTTTTCAACCAATGCTTGGGTAGCTATACCGGCATGATCTGTGCCTGGTTGCCATAAGGTTTCATAATTATTCATTCTATAATACCTGGACAAAACATCTTGGATTGAATTATTTAAAGCATGTCCCATATGTAGACTTCCAGTTATATTTGGAGGAGGTATAACTATTGAAAAGGATTTTTTGTTTCTTTTGGGTTTGAATAACTTGTTTTTTTCCCAGTATGAGTAAATTTTACTTTCTGAAATTTTATGATTATATTTACTTTGTGCCATAGTTATAAATATTAATAATATTTGCAAAGTTCTAGCTTTATTTTTATATATATACCTATATTAATCTATATATGGCCACGTGGCGGAATGGTTACGCAGAGGATTGCAAATCCTTTTATCCCAGTTCGATTCTGGGCGTGGCCTCCAAGAAATGTTAAAATGGACAAAAAATTAATTAGAATTGCATCAAATTTAGAAAATTTTCACTCTATTGATAACTATACTCATAAACATAAATTAAAAAGTAAATTATGTGGAGATGAAATTCATGTGTATCTAATTGTAAAAAATAAAAAGTTAATGAATTTTAAATATGAAACTAAATCATGTATTTATTGTCAGGCATCAGCAAGTTTACTTTCAAGGGTATCGATAAATAAAGAAACTAAAAAATTAAAAGTTTTATACGAATCTTTAAATAAATCTTTTGTTAAAAATTCTGATTTAAAGAAAAATTGGAATAAATTTTTGGTAATTATAAATAAAAGTAATATTGCTAGAAAAGATTGTCTGTTGCTACCTCTAAAAGCTACTTTAAAGGCATTAAAAAATTAGTTGTTAATTATTTTAAATAAAGTATGTTGAATTTATTCCTCGGTAGCTCAGTTGGTAGAGCAGTTGA
Source organism: uncultured Pelagibacteraceae bacterium (assembly GCA_902579285.1). Taxonomy (GTDB): domain Bacteria; phylum Pseudomonadota; class Alphaproteobacteria; order Pelagibacterales; family Pelagibacteraceae; genus Anoxypelagibacter. The sequence continues at coordinate 8,383 of CACHGA010000015.1, read as the reverse complement.
CTGTTAATCAATTGGTCGCAGGTTCGAGTCCTGCCCGAGGAGCCAGAAGTTAAGCAGTCACTTTAAAGCTTGAAGTATTTTTAAGAAGAGAAAAAATTTTCTGTTTTTGCGTCTCGTTAAGTTTCGAAAAAGTCTTTATTAAAAACGAATAGTTTAAATCCGAACTGTCATCTTGTGCATTTTTATCAATATTATTATTTTCTACAAAATCTTCAAAAAAATAGGTAATTGGTACTTTTAAAAAATTTGATAATTGTATTAATCTGCTAGAGCTAACTCCATTCGTGCCCTTTTCATATTTTTGAATTTGCTGAAATGTTACATTAATTGCATTTGCAACTTTAGTTTGAGTCAGACCTAGTGATAATCTTCGCATTCTCAACTTTCGGCCTAGATGTGCGTTAAAGGTTTCTTCCATTTATCTTCCTTAATAATTATCCCTAAGAGTGATCATTCAACATGAAAAAAAATAATATGGCAATAGATAAAATATAAAAAAAAACTTTTTTTTTGGGGTCAAAAAGACCATAAAAAACAATAATTAATTGTTATATTTCTTGACAAGTATCATCAAAAACACATCTTATTTGACTTCCAAAAGTCTATATTCCCAAAGACCAAATTTTTCGTAACTTGATTTTATCCATAATAAACTTTTTTGATCATACCAAATATTAATATTTAATTTTTTTTTGTCATTAGGTCGTTCATCATCTGATAAAAAATAAAAATGAATAGATTCAAAAGGTTCTTGGTTGATTGTAATGTCTTTTTTCCCTAAGAAATTAACTTTTTGAGGCAGTAGCCTTCCTGAAATAGGACTAATTTGTTTACTAAATTTAATAATCTCATGATTCCACCATGTACCAACTGGTAAATTTCTCTCTGCTATACCGTTATAAGAAGAACCTTCAATTATAAGCTTATTATTTTCTAATTTAATATTGCAAAATTTTTCCTTTTGATTTTGTGTGGTTTTTGAAGAGAACATTACTAATTTGCCTTTTTTATAAACTTCTTCACTTTCTGTTTTAAAGTCAAATAATGAAACACCTAATTTATTAACAACAAAATTACCCTTTCCACGAACATATAATAAGTCCCCTTTTTTATTAAATTCAAAACTATGATGTCCTATTAATTTATCGTTAAAATAAAGCCCATATTTTAAAAACTTCAAATTTTTATAATGTTCAACGTGAGAAAAAACATAGGAAATTGGTATCAAAAAAAATATTATAGTCGTTATTGAAAAAAGTCTTTTCATACTTGTTAATTATTCCCAAAAAGATTTATAGAATTTGGCTTAAGAAAAGTTTTGTTCTTTCATTTTTAGGATTTGCGAAAAAATCAGTTGTTTTTGCTCTTTCAACTATCATTCCTTCGTCCATAAAAACCACTTCATCTGCGACTTCTTTAGCAAAACCCATTTCATGAGTAACCACTATCATTGTCATACCAGCTTTTGCCAGACTTACCATTGCATCTAAAACTTCTTTAATCATTTCTGGGTCTAAAGCAGAAGTGGGTTCATCAAATAGCATAATTTTAGGTTCCATGCATAATGCTCTTGCTAAAGCTGCTCGTTGTTGTTGTCCTCCAGAAAGCTGACCTGGAAATTTTGCAGCTTGATCTGCTATTTGAACTTGTTCTAATTGCTTCATAGCTAATTCTTCTGCTTGTTTTTTTGGAGTTTTCTTAACCCAGATAGGTGCTAACGTACAGTTATCTAAAATTGATAAATGTGGAAACAAATTAAATTGTTGAAAAACCATTCCTACTTCTGCTCTAATCTTTTCTATATCTTTGGTTTTTTCAGATAATTCGTTTCCATCAACTATGATTTGTCCCTTTTGATGTTCTTCAAGTCTATTAATACATCTAATCAATGTCGACTTTCCGGAACCAGAAGGACCACAGACTACAATTTTTTGTTTTTCTTTAACCTCAAGATTTATATCTTTTAAAACTTGGAAGTCACCAAACCACTTATTAACCTCTTTCATCTGTATAATTGACTCTGACATTTTATCTCTCTGTTTTATATTTTAATTCTAAATATTGACTATATTTACTCATAGCATAACAAATTGCCCAGAATAATATAGATGCAAAAATATAGCCTTCCATAGCATATCCAAGCCATTTAGGATTTGTTTTTGCCATTTGAAGCATTCCAACAACCTCCGATAAACCAACAACAAAAATTAATGGCGTATCTTTAACTAAGGCTAAAAATGTATTTGCAATTCCAGGTATTACTAATTTTAATGCTTGAGGCAAAATTACAAAAATTTGCATTTTCCAATAACCCATTCCTAAAGATTTGGCAGCATCATATTGGCCTCTAGGTAATGCTTGTAATCCGCCTCTGATAACTTCTGCTACATAAGCAGCTTCGAAAAGTATTATTGCAGCGATTACTCTAATTAGTTTATCAACAAACGCATCTGATGGCAGAAACATTGGAAACATTACAGAAGACATAAATAAAACTGTTATTAATGGAACACCTCTCCAAAATTCTATATATCCAATCGAAATATATCTAATTATTGGAAGCTCAGATCTTCTTCCTAGAGCTAAAATCATTCCTAAAGGAAAACAAAAAATTAGTCCAAAAAATGAAACGATAAAGGTTAAAGATAATCCTCCCCAAGCATTTGTTTCAACCCACTCAAGACCAAAAGAACCTCCTGAAATTAAAAAATTAATAATAATAAATGCAATTATTGGATAAAAAATTGCGTAATAAAAAGTAATATAACTCTTAAGTTTGCCTCTCATTAAATAACCTACAAAAGCAAAACCAATTAAAGTAATAAATGCAGTATTTATTCTCCAATGAAAGTCATTTGGATACATGCCGTACATGAACCTTCTGAACCAAACTTTAATATAAGTCCAACAAGCACCCTCTGTAGCCGCACATGCTTCTTTTGTATTACCAGATATAGTTGCTTCAAATATCATCCAATTTAAAGCTGGCGGTATTACTAAAAGAGTAAGGAATATAATTACAAGTGTTAGTCCTGCATTGAATGTATTATTGTTTACACTTTGGTTGATTTTATCGACAATACTATTGCCCGAATACTCAAGCCTTATCATTTGAAATCCAATTAAACCAATTATCAATGGTAGAAAGAAATTTAAAATACCAGGTAATGAGGTTGAAAAATTAATGTTAAAAAAACTTCTTAAAAAAACATCAAAAATACTTACAAAAATAAGGCCTGTTCCTATATATAAATAGGTTTGAAAATTAGCGCTTGTTGGTTTTAATATATTTATATTTGCCATTTTACTTTTCTTTAATTGCTATTTTTTTGTTATACCAATTCATTAATAATGATATTGCCAAACTTAGAGTTAAATAAGTTAACATTGTTATTGAAACTATCTCTATCGCCCTACCAGTCTGCATTAATGCTGTTCCTGCGAAAACTAAAACTAAATCAGGATATGCAATAGCAGCTGCTAATGATGAATTTTTAGTCAAATTCAAATATTGATTAGTAGTTGGTGGAATAATAATTCTTAGAGCTTGTGGCATTATAACAAGTTTCAGTATTTGATTGGGTGTTAGACCTATTGAGGCAGCAGCTTCCTTCTGACCTTTACTCACTCCCTGAACGCCAGCTCTTACACATTCAGCAACAAACGTGGCCGTATATAAAGATAAAGCAAGTACCAGTGCCAATAGTTCAGGTGGAACGCTTAGACCTTCTGCATATATGAAAGATGTTTTAGACAACTGTTTTAAAACAGGTAATGCAACTTCCAATTGAACCATTCCGGTTACAAATGTTATTGCAGGAAATATTAGTAGTAATCCAATTGAAATTAAAAGGACTGGAATTTGTTCTCCCTTTTCCTCTTGTAATTTTCTAGCGTAATTTCTTATAAACACAATTGAAATTACAGCGGCTAAAATGGAATAGACTAAAATATCAAAATTTTCCCAAATTAGACGAGGAATATAATAACCCTTAACAGTTAAATAGGTAACACCAAAGAGAGGTTCTGTGTTTTCGGGCAAAGGTAATGCTCTTAAAGCGGCATAGTACCAGAAAAAAATTTGTAACAGTAAAGGGACATTTCTAAAAAATTCAACGTACCAAGCTGCAGTATTTCTAATTAAGTAGTTTGGTGATAACCTTGCAATACCAATAATAACACCAATTATAGTACAAAAAATAATACCTAATACTGAAACTAAAATCGTATTTAAAAGTCCAACTAAATATGCTTTAGCATATGAATGTGAGCCGTCATATTCTATTAAGGAAAATTGAACATCGAACGATGATTCTTGGTTTAAAAAACCATACCCAAAATCAATACCCCTTTCATCCATGTTTAACTGGGCATTAATAGTAAAAAAACCAATCACTGCTAATACAAATAACAGTGTTAATAATTGCGGAATAATTCTTTTTATTCTATGACTCATCGATAGCTATGTATAAAAAAAAGGGCTAGATAAATCTAGCCCTTTCTTTTTAGTAATAATTATTAGCAATTATCTTGCTGGTGGAACGTAAAGTATACCACCTTTAGTCCAAAGTTGATTTGGACCTCTATCTGGTAAAATTCCAGTGTCAGCTATATTTCGTTTATAACTTTCACCATAGTTACCAACTTGCTTGATAATTCTTAAGCTCCAGTCGTTATCTAGACCAAATGCTGCTCCTAATTCACCTTCAGCTCCAACTAATCTTTTGACTGCTGGATTGTCTGAAGATTTCATGCTGTCAGCATTAGCAGATGTTATACCGTACTCTTCTGCTTCGATCATAACGTTTAGTGACCATCTAACAATATCTTCCCAAACAGCATCTCCCTGTCTTACAACAGGTCCTAATGGCTCTTTAGAAATTGTTTCTGGTAACACAATATGATCATTTGGTTTGCTCAATTTAATTCTTTGAGCTGCTAAACCAGATTTATCAGTAGTGTACGTATCACATCTTCCTGCATCATATGCAGCTACGACTTCGTCAGCTTTTTCAAAAGTTACAGGTTCATATTTAATTCCTTTAGAATTAAAAAAGTCCCTCATGTTAAGCTCTGTTGTTGTACCTAAGTTAGTACAAGCTGATACACCTGCTTTAAATTGATTTACAGATGTAATACCAGAACTTTTTCTAACCATGAAACCTTGTCCATCATAAAAGTTTACACCAACAAAAGTTAAACCAATGTCAGCATCTCTAGATAATGTCCAAGTAGTATTTCTTGATAAGACGTCTATCTCACCAGATGTTAAAGCTGTAAATCTTTCTTTAGCACTTAAAGGAAAAAATTTAACTTTTCCTGAATCGCCTAGAGTTGCAGCAGCAACGGCTCTGCATAAATCTACGTCAACACCTGTCCAGTTTCCTGATGCATCAGCATTAGAAAAACCTGGAAGACCTTGTGAAACACCACATCTTACAAAACCCATCTTCTGAGTTTTCTTAAGAGTTTTTGATTTCTTTGCTGCAAATGCTCCAGTTTCGAAACTTACTAGAAGAGCAATTGACGTAAGCAAATACATCAAAGTTTTTAATGTTCTTAGCATTTATTATCCTCTCTTATTTATTGTTAACAATAAATTACAAGCTAATGTAATTTAACAAATATTATGTTTTATAAATTTAATTTGATCAAGCAGTTTGATTAGCACGCGACCTAATATGACCTTTATTGGCACTTAATATAGTATTTAAATTATAAAGATTACTATATTATGATTAAGACAATTTATAATAGAAGATACTATTCTAATTCGATTGTGCTAGGGGGTTTTGAAGAGATATCCAACACAACTCTATTAATACCTCTTACAGAATTAACAATTTTATTTGAAATATTAGTTAAAAAGTTTTTATTGAAAGAAAAAAAATCGGCTGTCATTCCATCTACTGAAGTAACAGCTCTAATTAAGCAAATATACTCATAAGTTCTGCTATCACCCATAACACCAACGGTTTTTACAGGAAGTAATGCTGCATAGGCTTGCCAAATTTTATTATAAAGTTTCTCTTTTTTTAATTCATTCATAAAAATATAATCTGCTTCTTGTAATATTTTGATTTTTTCCTCTGAAATTTTTCCAGGTATTCTTATCGCAAGACCAGGTCCAGGAAAGGGATGTCTCAAAAGTATATTTTTATCAAGAGACAGTTCAGATCCTAACTTTCTAACTTCATCTTTGAATAAATATTTTAGAGGTTCGAGAAGTTTAAATTTCATATTTTTTGGTAAACCTCCTACATTATGATGTGATTTAATTTTAGACGATGGACTTCCTGTAACAGATTTACTTTCAATCATGTCTGGGTACAAAGTTCCTTGAGCCAAATATTTAGCATTTTTTACTTTTTTTGCGTATTTTTCAAAAATTTTTATAAATAGACTTCCTATAATTTTCCTTTTCTTTTCAGGGTTATCGATATTTAATAATTTTTTTAGAAAAATCTTAGATGCATCAACATAAACCAAATTTAGCTTAATTTTTTTTCTAAAGATTTTTTTAATATCGTTCGCCTCATTTTTTCTTAAAAGGCCAGTATTAACAAATATACAAGTAAGATTGTTACCTATAGCTTTTTTTAAAAGTAAAGCAACAACACTACTATCTACACCTCCGGATAATGCACAGATTACTTTATCATTTTTAACAGTATCTTTAATATTACTGATAAATAATTTTTTTTGATTTTTGGAATTCCAATTTTTTTTAATTTTGCATATATTAAAGATAAAATTTTTAATTAATATTTTTCCATTCTCTGTATGACTTACTTCTGGATGAAATTGAACACCGTAGTATTTAAACTTTTCATTCGCAATAACAGCAAATTTTGAATTTAGACTAGATGCTACGGTTTTAAAGCCTTTAGGAAGTTTTTGAACAATATCCTGATGACTCATCCATACTACACTTTTTTTACTTTTAAAAAAATTTTTTGTTAAAATACAATTTGATTTGACTTTTAATATTGCTTTACCAAATTCTCGGTGTTTTGAAACTTTTATTTTTCCACCAAACTTTTTAGCAAGAATTTGATGGCCATAACATATACCTAGAATTGGTATTTTTTTTTTAATTAAAAAACTATCTAAACTGATACCTTTATTAGTAGTAATACTTAAAGGACCTCCAGAAAGTATTATACCTTTTACAGAAGTGTCGTTTCTTAATTTAAAAATATTTTTAAAATTAATTATTTCTGAAAAAGAGCCTAACTCTCTAATTTTTCTTGCTACAAGTTGTGTAAATTGAGATCCAAAGTCGACTATAACAATTTTTTGAAGATTACTTGATTCCATTTTGTTTTATATGATCAACATTATGAACCATACTTTCGTAGAAACCTGCTTTTGTAATTTTAACAAATTCACCATTTTTTTGCAGATCTTTTATTTTTTTTGATCCTAAATACCCCATTGATGACTTTAACCCTCCAACAAGATTGTAAATAATTTTAGAAACTTGGCCTTTATACTTAACCAATCCTTCAACACCCTCGGGAACATATTTTGAAATATCTTTGTATTTTTTTTGGTAATATCTATCTGAAGATCCAACAGACATTGCTCCCACTGAACCCATACCTCTAAAGTTTTTATAAAGCTTTCCTTTAATCTTAATTTTTTTTCCTGGGCTTTCATTTGTGCCAGAAAATAATGATCCAATCATTATACAGTCTGCTCCGGCTGCTAAACCTTTTGCCAAGTCTCCAGAAAACTTAATACCACCGTCAGAAATTATTTTAGTTTTGTAGTTCCTTAAAGATTTTTTGACATCAATTATTGCACTTAATTGAGGTACACCAATACCTGCAACCAATCTTGTTGTGCAAATAGATCCAGGGCCAATTCCAACTTTCACAATATCTGCTCCACTATCTGCAAGAAATTTCGCTGCTTTACCAGTTGCAATATTGCCAGCACAAAGATTAACTCTGCTAATCTTTTTTTTAACATTTTTTATCATTTTAGAGACTTTAGTAGTATGACCGTGCGCTGTATCTATAATTAATAAATCTACATTGGCTTTGTTAAGTTCTATTGCTCTCTCAAGATCTTTTTCGCTTACTCCTATGGCTGCTCCCACTATGCATTTGCTTCTTTTCACTTTTTTGACTTCTTTTACTTGGCTTTCAATGGATAAATTTCGATGTATTACTCCAAGACCTCCCGCTTTTGATAGTGCTATTGCCATTTTTGCTTCCGTTACAGTGTCCATGGCTGATGACATTAATGGTATTTTTAATCTTAATTTTTGACCTAAATCAGTAGTTGTTATGGCTTCTGAGGGTAAAATGGATGAAAAACTTGGTATTAAAGTAACATCGTCAAAGGTAAGCGAATCTTTTATTATTCCCATATT
>CACHGA010000014.1 GCA_902579285.1 uncultured Pelagibacteraceae bacterium | reverse complement strand
GATATTGCTATTTTAGCATCTATTAGAGGAAGTTTGTCACTATGTTGTAAAAAATAGCTTTCATAAAAATCCTTTCCCTCCTTTTCAAGTATTTTGGAATTGACAGAAATATTTCTGCTTTTTAAAATATTTTTAGATTTATTTTTGGACCTTATATCCGAGTCATTGATAGAAAAAAAAACCTTTTTGACTTTTTTTTTATTTATCAAATTTGTACATGGCGGTGTAAAACCATAATGAGAGCATGGTTCAAGTGTTACATATAAATTTGAATTGTTAAAATTTAATTTTTTATTTAAAGCATTATATTCAGCATGTGGTCGTCCATTGAAAGATGTATATCCTGATGAAATTACAGAGTCATCTTTTTCAACAATACACCCAACTGATGGGTTGTTTTTAGTTGATCCTAAATTATTTTTTGCTTGTTCAAATGCTAAGCTTAAAAAGTAGGAGTGTTTTGATTTAAATTTATTTTTTCTCTCCATCTAGTTCCTCAATATAGTCACCAAATTCTCCTACCTCCTTAAAATTTGTGTATACTGAAGCAAATCTTACATAGGCGATTTTGTCTAGATCTCTTAAAATATCCATAACTTTTTTTCCAATAACAGTTGATTGTATCTCAGATTGTCCCATTTCCTCTAGATCTCTGGAAATTCGTGAAACAATTTTTTCAATAGTATCTGCATCGAACGGTCTTTTTTTTAGAGCCGTAAATAGTGATTTAGCTAATTTTTCTCTGTCAAAAGGTGATCTTCTTCCATTTTTTTTGATTACGGAAAGTTCCCTGAATTGTACTCTTTCAAAAGTAGTAAATCTCACTGCTTTACTACAGGGGCACAATCTTCTTCTTCTTATTGCTGTTCCATCTTCTGTTGGTCTGGAATCTACTACAGAAGTGTCTTTTTCTTTACAAAATGGACAAATCATAATTTAATTTTTGAACAAATGATTGTATATAGGAAATTTAGAACAAAGTTCAATCACTTCTTATCTAACCTCTGACTCAGTTTTGGAATTATCTTCAGGATTAGCAGATAAACCTTTGATTACTTTCGTAATTAATTCGCCAACTTTTTTGAATTCATTTAATCCAAATCCTCTTGTTGTAGCTGCTTGTGATCCAAGTCTAATTCCAGATGTAATTGTCATCTTTTCAGTGTCAAAAGGTATACCGTTTTTATTACATGTAATATTTGAATTACACAAACTAACTTCGGCAGCTTTGCCTGTAACTTTAAAAGGTCTTAAGTCTACAAGCATTAAATGGGTATCTGTTCCGCCTGAAAAAATCTTGAACCCATTATTTTTGAGTGTTTCTGATAAAATTTTAGCATTTTCTAATACAGATTTTATATATTCTCTAAAGTTTGGTTGAAGGGCTTCATGAAATGCTGCTGCTTTTGCTGCTATCACATGCATTAAAGGTCCACCTTGATAACCAGGAAATACTGCAGAGTTAAATTTTTTATATAAATCTTCTCTATTAGTTAAAATAATTCCTCCTCTACCACCTCTTAAAACTTTATGAGTTGTAGATGTAACAACATCAGCATATTCAACGGGATTGGGATAACCCTTTCCAGCAACTAAACCTGAGAAGTGAGCCATATCAACCATTAGATATGCATTAACACTGTCTGCGATTTCGCGAAACTTTTTGAAATCTATTATTCTTGAGTATGCACTCCCGCCAGCAATTAATATCTTGGGTTTATGCTCTGTAGCTAACTTTTGGATTTGATCATAATCAATTAAACCAGTTTCTTTATTTACTTCGTAATGAAAAGCTTTAAACCATTTTCCCGACTGAGCCACCTTTGCTCCGTGAGTTAAGTGACCTCCTGAATTTAAACTCATTGCAAGAATTGGATCACCTGGATTTAAAAGCGCAAGATAAACAGCTCCGTTTGCCTGCGCCCCTGAATGAGGTTGAACATTTGCAAATTTACAATCGAATAATTTTTTTACTCTTTCTAAAGCTAACTCTTCTGCTTTATCTACAAATTCACATCCACCGTAATATCTTTTACCTGGATAACCTTCTGCATATTTATTTGTTAAAATTGATCCTTGAGCATCAAGTACTGCTTTTGAAACAATATTTTCAGATGCAATTAATTCAATATGTTGTTGTTGTCTATTAAGCTCCTCATTAATTGAATTATATAAATCTGGATCTCTTTCAGATAAATTTTTGTCGAAATAATCCTGATAATAATTACTAATATCTTTTTTAATTTTTGACATAATTAATATTAAATCTTTTTTACTCTTCGAAGATGCCTTCCTCCCTCGAATTTAGTAGTTAGAAACACATTAACTAATTTAATTGCGTTTTGTTTATTAGTTAATCTAGATCCTAATGCCAGGATATTAGCATTATTATGCATTCTAGACAAACGTGTAGATGCTATATTATAGCAAACAGCAGCTCGTATTTTTTTGAATTTATTGGCTGAGATGGCCATACCAGTGCCAGATCCGCATACTAATATACCTACATTGCTTTTTTTAGATATAACGTTTCTAGCTACCTTTTTTGCATAATCAGGATAATCTACAGAATTGTTATTTGTTGGTCCTAAATCAAGCACTTTAATTTTTTTTTTTAATAGATGTTTTCTAATTTTTTCTTTTAAATTAAAACCTGCATGATCTGATGATAGTGATATTTTTTTAAATAAGGATTTCAAATTAATTGAATCTGTCTTCTAACATACAGGCCACAATGTGAATTCTATTTTGCTCACCGCCATTGAAGAAATTGTGATACCTTGTGTTATTTGTGATCCAAACTTTTCCATCTGCTGGCATGTGTTTAGCAACATCCTCTATTACCATTTTACATCCTGGATTTGTAATTATAGGAATATGCAATCTAGGCTCAGGATCTTTATGCCAACTTAAAGTTGACCTTGGTTCTTTTAAAAGAATTCTAACTCTTCCGATTTTAAATTTTGATTTTAAAGCTTTGTAAACTTCTTCAAAGTAGGTATTTTTAAATTCTGATAATAGTTCAGTATATTTTGATTCATCAATTGGTTTATCTCTCATAACTTCTTTTCCTGTCTCATCTGGTTTTGTCCAGTAAACCCCTCTAACGTTATGACCTTTAATTGAGTCGTCATTACCTGGAACTTTATTCATAGGTATTGCGTGGAAATTTGTAATATTTAAAGTTTGATATTTTGATTTTTTTAAAATTGATTCTAAAGCCGACCTTAGTTTATTTATATCAAATGACAAATTAGGTACTTGGTAAAAGTCTGTTTGTGTGGTTGTATCTGGCATATGCATTATCTTATTACACTTTTTAATAATTTAAATAATATTATATTTGTCGCACAAAACAAAGTTTTATAAGTTTGAAATATGAAAATATTGGGGAAATATCCAGATGTTAGATTGAGAAGGAATCGCAAGTACAACTGGTCTCGAAGATTGGTAGCTGAAAATAACTTAACTGTTGATGATTTAATACTACCTATTTTTGTTACAGAGGGAAAAAACAAAATTGAAAAGATTAAAAGTATGCCTGGTTGTAACAGATACACTATAGATAAATTAAATAATGTAATTAATACTGCAAGTAAATTAAAAATACCTTTGGTTGCCATTTTCCCAAACACTCCTAGTATGAAAAAAAATTCTATTGGAAGCGAAGCGCTTAATGAAAATAACTTGGTATGTCGAGCGATAAAAAAAATTAAAAAAATTAATCCTAATATTGGAGTTATGTCAGACGTTGCATTAGATCCGTATACAGATCACGGTCATGACGGTATTTTGAAAAATAAAGAAATTCTTAATGATGAAACAATTAATATTTTATCAAAACAATCACTTCTCCAATCTCAAATGGGGTGTGATGTTATAGCTCCATCAGATATGATGGATGGAAGAGTCGGTATTATTAGAAAAACATTAGATAAAAATAATTTCAAAAATGTTCAGATTTTATCTTATGCTGCAAAATATGCTTCAAATTTTTATGGACCATTTAGAGAGGCTATAGGATCTAAGAGTAAACTAAAGGGAGATAAAAAAACTTATCAAATGGATAATAAGAATTCGAGTGAAGCATTAAGAGAAGTTGCCCTAGACATAAAAGAAGGCGCTGATTTTGTAATGGTAAAACCAGCATTACCTTACATAGATATAATTAAATCGATAAAAGAAACGTTTAAAATTCCAGTATTTGCATACCAGGTGTCTGGTGAATACACGATGATAAAAAATGCTATCATTAATGGTAATCTTAATAATGATGTAATTTTAGAAAGTTTGATGTCAATTAAAAGATCCGGTGCGTCTGCAATTGTAACCTATTTTGCATTAGAGATTGCAAAAAGGATCAAATAAATTTTTTCTCTAATAGTTTTCTTGAATAAGGAAATCTTAAATTGTTTGGATTAAAAAATTTATTTTCCAATAGATTTCTTACAAAACAGAGTCCGTTATATATATCATTATTATCTAGTTTTTCTTCATTTTTTGAAATAAGAAATTTTGGCATTTTGTACAAAACATTATCTACATTTATACTTATCGTGTTTTCATTAAAATTTTTTTGTGTATCAGTTTTATCTACATTAAATCCAAATCCTAAGTATTGAATTAATTGTACTTCCCAATTTAAATACAAATTCATCCAATTTTCTTTACTAAAATTATCCAAAAGAAAACAAAGGGAGTCGTATATTTTTTTATGGGATTGATTTTCTGGTAAAGTGGATTTTAAAATTGAAGAGAGTGAATTTAAGCATAAAATTTTATTTTTATTATCAAAATATTTAGGTGAAATAGGTTTAATTAATTCTGTTTTAAAATAACCAATTTTATTTTCACTTTTTGAAGTATGTATAATGAAAATTTTATTCATTAATTGAAGATGATTTTTAACTTTTCTAGAAGTGCCTCCGTAAACTATCCCGCTAGTCTTACCAAACTTACCAGTAAAAATATCTAAAATAATTGCATTTTCCCTAAATCTTCTCTTTCCTATAACAAAACCTTCATCTTCCCAGTTCATTTAAATTTTAAGACTCTTAACTAATTTTGATGCAGCATTTTGTTCAGCTAATTTTTTTGATTTTCCTTGTCCAAAATATTTTGTTGAATTTGAAATACTAACTTGAACCTTAAAAATTGGATTATGGTTTGGGCCTGTTGGTTTGAATGATTTATATATAGGTAATTTTTTAAATTTTTTTAATGAAAACTCTTGAAGTTTTGTTTTTGGATCAATGCGAGTAACAACAGATTTTTTTAAAAAATTATGCCAGTTTCTCAAAATAAATTTTTCTACAACAGTATATCCTTGATCTAAATATAGAGCACCAATTACTGACTCACAACAATCACTCAATATTCTTTCATCGTTTTCTCTGAGATTTCTTAATGATTTTCCCATTTTGACAAAATTTTTTAAATTAAGTTGCCTACCGATTTGTCCACAAGTTTTTTTGTTTACCAGGTAGGCAAATTTTTTATCTATCGCTCCCTCGTTCTCATCGGGATAAAGACTCAATAACTTTTTGGCAATTACTAAACCTATTACTCGATCACCTAGAAATTCTAGTTTTTCATTATTATATTTTTCGTTATAACTTTTGTGAATTAAACTTTGTATTAAAAGTTTTTTATTATTAAAGTTTATCTTTAAATTATTCTCGATTGTTTTTATATTACTTTTCATCTTAATTTTTTAAATAGTCTTTTAAATCTAAAAGAATTTTTCCAATTCCAAATTTTAAATACACTTCCTTTGCTTGTATCATTTGAAAAGAATATTAGTTGTGCTTTACCGACTAAATTATCTTTATGGACATACCCAACACTAGAAAGAAATCTGCTGTCCCTTGAACAATCTCTGTTATCTCCTAGGAAAAAATAATGGTCTTTAGGAACGATATATGTATCTGAGTTAACCATGCTACCAATTTTGTTGTAAACAACAGTATGTTTTATTTTATTGGGTAGTACTTCATTATAAGATATTACATCAGCAGTTTCCCCTCCGCATTTAATTTCAAAATTATCTGTAAATTTTTCTTTATCAATTTTTTCCTTATTAATATAAAGGTCACCATCTTTAATTTGAATTTCATCTCCAGATAATCCAATTAATCTTTTTATAAAATCAGTTCTATTATCTGAGGGTGTCTTAAAAACTATTAGATCACCATATTTAGGTTCAGAATAAAATATTCTTTTAGTGAGTATTGGTGGACTGAAAGGAAAAGAATGTTTGCTATATCCATAGGTATATTTTGAGACAAAAATTCTATCCCCAACTAATAAAGTAGGTTCCATTGAGGATGATGGTATATAAAAGGGCTGAAATAGTAATGATCTTATTATAATGGCAATGAATAGTGCTATTAATAAAGTTTTTAAATTATCTATAATTTTCGCAATCATTTAATTATTTTTTTAAATTTTTTTATACAATATTTAATACCTTCAAATATTGATTCACCTATTAAAAAGTGTCCTATATTAAATTCTTTAATTCCTTTAATTTTTGATAAAATTTTTGCAGAATCAAATGTTATACCATGCCCTGCGTGAACATCTATGCTCAGATTATTTGCAAAATTTACACTATTTA
This sequence comes from uncultured Pelagibacteraceae bacterium, assembly GCA_902579285.1. Taxonomy (GTDB): domain Bacteria; phylum Pseudomonadota; class Alphaproteobacteria; order Pelagibacterales; family Pelagibacteraceae; genus Anoxypelagibacter. Next base: position 2,996 of record CACHGA010000014.1, on the reverse strand, counting down.
ATATTTTTTTAAATTCTTTAGAATATTTTTTTCTTTTATTTATTAAATTACAAATTTTACCTGTATGTATTTCTATACATTCGGCTCCAAGATTTTTTGCATGTAAAACAGATTTAAGGTTCGGTTCAATAAAAAGACTTGTTCGTATTTTTTTTCTTTTCAGTTCATAAATTATTTTTTTTAGAAAATTCGAATTTTTTTTTAGATTTAATCCTCCTTCAGTAGTAATTTCCTTTCTTTTTTCTGGGACAATACAGACAAAAGCAGGTTTATATTTTAATGCAATTTTTAACATTTGTTTTGTTGGAGCCATTTCTAGGTTTAAAGGTATTTTTAATTTTTTTCTAATTTCAATTAAATCTTGATCGATTATATGTCTTCTGTCTTCCCTTAAATGGATTGTAATTGAGTCAGCACCATATTTTTGGGATAGAAGAGCAGCCTTTAATGGACTTGGATAATTTTCGCCCCTTGCATTTCTAACGGTAGCAACATGATCTATATTGATACCTAATCTTGTTTTACCCATTATAAATTTCTACTTCCAGGTTTCGTGGGGTTTAATTTTTTTAAATGATCAGGTAAATCGTTTTTATTATAAGTGGGTATTTCAATTTTAATTTGAGATACAAAATCTTTTTTAATTAAAGACTTGTCATTTGATCTGTCAATTATACATGCATATCCAATTACATTCCCATGGTGGTTGTTAATCATGTCAGCACATTCAAGACTTGATTTTCCAGTAGTAATTACATCCTCGACTATTAGAATTTTTTGATTTTTTTGTATTTTGAAACCACGTCTCAGTTCAAATTTTCCATTTACTCTTTCAGCAAAAATAGTCTCTTTACCCAAAATTCTTCCAATTTCATAACCAATAACAACACCACCCATTGCAGGAGATACAATTAGATCAAAGCTTTTAAAATTTTCGTTAATTTTTTCTGCAAGTGATAAACAAATTTCTTTTGCTTTACTTGGTTTGCTTAATAACTGGGCACATTGAACATATTTATCACTATGTAAACCTGATGATAAAACAAAATGTCCCTCTAATAGAGCATTAGTTTCTTTTAAAATTTTTAAGGACTCTTTGTATGAAAGCATACTTTTTCTTTTTATGACGAATTACTTTAAATTTTAAATTTTGTTGCTTAATCTGACTTATCAAGTTTGTAAAGTTTTTTAAATCTTTAATTTGTATATCAAACAAAAATTGCAGATAATCTTTGCTTCTTTTTGTCATCTCTATATTTATGATATTGGCGTCATTCATGCCTATCAACGTACTTACCTTTCCCAATATACCGGGCTTATGTGGTAAATCTATCGATAGTGTTGATGTATATTCTTTTTTTTCAGACTCATTATCTAAAAGTTTGCCTTGCCAATGTTTCCTAATCGAGGCTCTTGCTTTACCGGTTTTGCTTGATGACAACCAATGTAACGATGGTGACACTTTTTTTGAAGTAATAATTTTAATCATATCACCATTATTTAACATTGTTTGTAATGGAGATGACTTTCCATTGACTTCGCATCCAATAGCAGTATCACCAATCTTAGTATGGACTGCATAAGCAAAATCGATTGGTGTTGCCTCCTTTGGTAACTTTATCACAGCACCTTTTGGGGTAAAACAAAAAACATTGTCCTGAAACATTTGCAGTTTTGTGAATTCAAAATAATGTTCTGGACTTCCACCAGTTTCAATAATTTCAACAAGATCTCTTAACCAATCATATTCCTTCCATGATAATTCAGAAAATTTCTCAGAAGACTTATATTTCCAATGGGCAGCTATACCTCTTTCAGCAAATTCATGCATAGGTTTTGTTCGTATTTGAATTTCAATCCTTTTTTTCATTGGACCAATCACGGACGTATGAATTGATTTGTACTGATTAATCTTAGGTGTAGAAATATAATCTTTAAACTTACCTGGTATAGCAGGGAATTTACTATGAAATAGTCCTAATGTTACATAGCAATCATTAATATTTTTTACAATAACTCTAAAACCAACAATATCTGTGAGCTGCTCAAGGGATATTCTTTTTGTTTGCATTTTTCTCCATATTGAAAATGGAGTTTTTTCTCTTCCAGTAATTTCAGCATCTATATTATTTGATTTTAACAATTTATAAAGATCATCTGATATCTGTTTTATATTGTCATCTCTCTTATTTTTAATTACAGATAGTCTATTTAAAATTAAATTTCTTGCCTCCAAATTTAAAATTGAAAAAGACAAATCTTCAAGTTCATCTCTGATACGATTCATGCCCATTCTATCAGCTAATGGTGCATAAATTTCCATTGTCTCTTTTGCTTTTCTGATTTTTTTACTTTCATCTTTAACGAACTTTATAGTTCTCATGTTGTGTAATCTGTCAGCTAATTTAACTAGTAAAACTCTAATATCTTTTGAAGTAGCAAGTATCAATTTTCTAAAATTTTCAGCTTTTGAGTTTTCGACTGCTTTTTCCTCTAAGGCAGAAATTTTTGTTACACCGTCAACTAAATCTGCAACTTCTTTTCCAAATTCTTTTTTTACAGTTTCGTAAGTTGCTTTTGTATCCTCGACAGTATCGTGGAGTAAACCAGTGGTTATAGTTGCGCTATCTAACTTTAATTCAGTGAGAATGTTTGCTACAGCAACTGGGTGACTAATATAGGGAATGCCTTCATCTCTTTTTTGGTTTTTGTGTGCACTGAGTGCAAAATTATATGCTTTGCTTAGGGCATCACGATTGAAAAATCTGTTGTAAGATTGAACTTTTTTAATTAATTCATCGTCATTTAACATGACTAATTATATCATTTTGATTTAATTTTGTAATCTCATTATTTGAAGTTTTGAGATTTTTTATTAATATATCAATACTATCTTTTGTTTTGGGATGCTTCCAGTTGGGACAAATTTCTTTTAAAGGGTATAAGACAAAGTTTCTTTCAGTCATTTTTTTATGAGGTATAATTAGTTCAAAATT
>CACHGA010000013.1 GCA_902579285.1 uncultured Pelagibacteraceae bacterium | reverse complement strand
AAATGCCATCATGGAATAAAATCCAAGTAAACCAATGTTCCCCAAAGAAACGGCCCATGGAAATAGAAAAGCAATTTCTAAGTCAAAAATAATGAACAAAATTGCAACTAAATAGAACCTGACATCAAACTTAATTCTCGAGTCGCTGAAGGGACTAAACCCGCACTCGTAAGCTGATAGCTTTTCTGGATCTGGATTTTTTGGAGATGCCGCGTAATTAATAGCAATAAAGCCGATGCTTAAAGCTAAAGCAATAAATACGAATATTATTATAGATAAGTAATCTGTTAAAAATTCAAATAGCATTTTTTATCAATATCTACCCCAATACCTTAGTTTGGGGATTCTTATATTAATCTTTATAGGATTATATATATCAACTTAATCAAAAGTGTACAGTGACAGATATTCACATTTATCAATTATTTAACTGAAAACGATTATCAATAGTGGCGGGAGTGACGGGACTCGAACCCGCGACCTCCTGCGTGACAGGCAGGCGCTCTAACCAAACTGAGCTACACCCCCACTGGTGGGCGGTAAAGGACTCGAACCTATGACCCTCTCGGTGTAAACGAGATGCTCTACCAACTGAGCTAACCGCCCCATTAATCAGTCGATCCGAGATATACAACATTAAATTTGTAAAGTAAAAAAGTATTTAATTTCTAGTGTAATTTTTATAAATAGCAGTATTATTCAATTATATGATTATAACTTGCGTTTGTGGTGAAAAGAAATTTAATCTCCCAGATGGTTCAATACCAGCAACTGGTAGATTGGTCCAGTGCGGCTTTTGTGAAAAAAAATGGACACAATATCCATTAAAGCAAACTCCAGAAATTGTTAAAACACCACCAATAGTTACCAAAACAGCTCCTAAGAAAAAAACTCAAAAACGCAAGGGTCCTGTACCTTATTCTAAAGAATATATGCAAGAAAAATGGGGGACCTCAATTGAGAAATATGCTGTAGATAAAGGGCTTACTAGTAAAGTCAAAAAGGTAAAAACAACAACAAAAATTCAGAAACAACCGAAATCAAAAACTATAGAAAAACCAGGATTTGGTTTTTTCAATTATATTATCACTTATTCAATTTTATCAATTTTTTTTATAGGAATTCTAAACTTTGAGAGAAGCAGAATTGGTAGAAAGTTTCCTGTTCTTGAACCTTATATAGATCATTTTTTTGAGTCTTTAGAGATATTTAAAATACTCATTTTAGATTTTTTTAGGTAAGTTTAATGAAAAATAAACAGTCTTCATTGTGGGTAGCAAATGAAGCTCTAAGAAAAAAGTCAAATCTTTATAATTTTTGTAAAGTATTAAATAAAAAAAAACTATACAAAAAAAAAGAAAATTTTAATGATCTATGGAAATGGTCAGTAAGAAAACCTGAAGTTTTCTGGTCAGAAGTTTGGAACTTTACTAAAATTAAGGGAATTAAAGGAAAAAAAATCATCAAAAAAAATAAAATATTTTATAAAAATAATTTTTTTCCAGATTCTAAATTAAATTATGCTGAAAATCTTTTGTCTAAAAGAAACAGCGAAATAGCTTTAAATTTTTTTTCTGAGTCTGGTATTAAAAAAAATATTAAGTGGAATGATTTGTTTAAGAACGTTTGTAAATTATCAGCTTATTTTAATAGAATTGGATTAAAGGAGAAAGAAAGAGTTGCAGCATATGTCCCTAATACAATAGAAGCTGTTGTTTCTTTTTTGGCTTCGTCTAAAAATGGGTTAGTTTGGTCTTCTTGCTCTCCTGATTTTGGAACTGAAGGTGTTATTGATAGATTTAATCAAATAAAACCAAAAGTTTTGATTACTTGTGATTATTATTTTTATAATGGAAAAAAGATTAATATAATTGAAAAAATACCAAATATTTTAAAAAGAATTAAATCTATACGAAAGGTTATAGTTTTTCCATACTCAGATAAATTTACAAAAAAAATAAATTCTAAGTATATTGATTTTTATAGTGTTATTAAAAGTTCTCCAATTGATAATACTTTTAAAAAATTTGAATTTAACCATCCGCTTTATATCTTATACTCAAGTGGAACTACTGGAGCTCCCAAATGCATTACTCATGGCGCTGGGAACGTTCTTATTGAGCATAATAAAGAGTTCTCCTTACACTGTAATATTAAAAATAATTTTAAAGTTTTTTATTATACGACTACTGGCTGGATGATGTGGAATTGGTTGGTGGGAGCACTTTCGTCTGGATCAAGTCTATTTTTATACGACGGATCACCAACTTATCCCTCTAAGGACTCTTTAATAAAGTTTTGCTCCAGAGAAAATATTAATTTATTTGGAGTCAGTGCTAAATATATTGATTTTCTAAAAAAAGAAAATTTTAATTTTAATAAATTAAAATTACCTGAGTTAAAAATTATAGCTTCAACAGGATCACCACTTGTTAAAGAGTGTTTTGATTATGTTTATAAAAACATTAAAAAAGATGTTCATTTGACATCTATAAGTGGTGGTACAGACGTTGTTGGATGTTTAGTTCTTGGAAATATTTTTTCAAAAGTGTATGCCGGTGAAATTCAGGGTGAAAGTTTAGGAATAGATGTGGATATTTTTGATGAAAATGGAAAAAGAGTTTCAAAAAACAAAAAAGGAGAATTGGTAATAAAAAAACCATTTCCAACAATGCCAATTAAGTTTTGGAACGACCCGAAAAATAAAAAGTTTAAAAATGCATATTTTACAAAATATAAAAATATTTGGCACCATGGGGACTTCATTCAAAAGACCAAAAATGGAGGTTTTATAATTTATGGAAGGTCAGATGCTACATTGAACCCTGGTGGAGTAAGAATAGGAACGGCTGAAATATACAGACAGGTAGAAAAAATTAATTTTATACGTGAGAGTCTTGTAGTCGGGCAGGAAAAAGATGGTGATGTTAAAATTTTACTTTTTGTTGTAATGAATAATAAAAATAAACTGAACGATTCAGATATAAATTTCATTAAGAAAAAAATTAAAAAAGATTGTTCTCCAAAACACGTACCTCATAAAGTAATTAAGATTGATGAAATACCAAGAACAAAAAGTGGTAAAATTGTTGAGTTAGCTGTAAAAAAAGCTATTCATGGAAATAAAATTGAAAATTTACAAGCACTTGCAAACCCTAGAAGTATTAATTTTTTTAAAAAACTTTATAAAAGTAATTTGTTAAATGAATAATAAATTTGAAATTCAAGATATTTTAGTAGCTGTAGATGAAATTTTAAATAACAAAAAAACATTAACAAAAAAAAAATTTAATAATCGAAAAGATGAAGCTTTATTATTAAGTGATGAAGTTAAAACTAAAAAAAATAAAGATGACATTCCATCAGACACAGAAAAGATTATATTAGAAGCGGAAAAATTTCTTAAAAAGTAAAGCTATTGCTCTAAATCTTTAATACTTACAAAGTTACTTGATAATTGATTATTATCATTTTTTATATCTTCAAAAAAGTTCCAGGCTAATACGAGAACCGTTCTGTTATTATCAGACACTTTATCTTTGCTAACAATTGGAATTTTAACGCCAGGTATATACTTTCCATGTTTTAGTTTATTATCCTCAACTATAAACTCTATTTCATCAGAAACGCCAAAAAAGTTAAGTGCTGTTGTGGCTTTTGCTGGAGATCCATAGCCAATTAATCTCTTATTATTGTTCCTTAACTTTTCAATATTTTTTTTAACATTGTTTTTAATTTTATAAATCTTTTCACCAAATTCTTGATAAGTTTTATATTTTTTTAAACCAAACTTTTCTTCTTCTTTTAATAGATTGCTTACACTCTTATCAATTTTTGCTTTTTTATCTTTTTTTATAAAAATTCTAAGAGATCCACCATGCGTATCTATTCTCTCAGCTTTAACGATTTTTGCTTTAAACTGATCGAAAAAGTTAACCAATGAAGTAAGTGACCAATAATTGTAGTGTTCATGATAAATGTTATCAAATGTAAGATCCTGTAGTGTATTTAATAAGTACTGAACTTCGATTACTATATTTCCTTTGTTACTCAAAAGTTTAAGCATACAATCAGCCATTTCTTTTAAATTATCTGAATGGGCAAATACATTTGAAGCTAAAATAACATCCGCATTTTTTTTTATTTTTTTCAGATTTTTTAGACTTAAAAAACAGTTTACTGTTTTAATTCCATTTTTATTTGCAAGTTTTGATAGATTTTTGGCAGGTTCAACGCCCAGAATTTTTTTAAAACCTAAATCTTTAAATGGTTTGAGAGCTACACCATCGTTACTACCAATATCGATTATATATGACTTTTTTGGTGATAATTTAAACTCTTTTGCGTAATGTTTTGCTGCATCCTCGAAATGTTTTCTAAATGATTGAGATGTAGATGAGGTATATAAATAATTAGAAAACATCTTTTTTGGATCGACAGAAACTGATAATTGGCAGTTATGGCAATTTGGACAATAATTTAATTCTAACGGGTATAGTTCACATTCTTCATTTTTATTATTAAGTAAATTATTCGCTAGAGGTTGATAACCTAATGACACAACTCTTTTTAATTTGGTCTCACCACAACATCTACAACTGAATTTATAGCTATCCAATAATAATTTTTTTTCTTTTTCACTAACAATATTATGTTTTATTGTATGAGTAATACCATAATTATCGTGATCTCTTTCTCCCCTAACTAAATTTAAAAAAGTAGTATCTTTTGAAAATACCATAGTGTGGGCAACATTTGGTTTTATCACAGATAATTGTCCCTCATTAACAACTTGCGTAATTTTTGGTGAATTTGAATTTAATAAATCCTGAAAAACTTCAATAATTTGACCGCTAGTGAACAAACATTTTTGTTCTTGTTGTGGATGATAGTGGTTTGCTCTCATGGTACCTTTTTTTGAATGAATGAGACCTATTAAGTTTATTGGTTCAGTAAGTTCGTGATTACTAATTTTGCCTCTTTGATCAACATATTCATTTTCACCATCTTTAACATACTCTAAATCTTTAATAAAAATTTGAGTTGACCACTTAAATATCATTTCCTTTAAACTTTCTTCTAAAGAATAAAGAAATTTAAAACCAGTTTTTAAAAGTTTCTGATTAGATAAAGAATAACCTGCATTTGGAATTTTATCATTAGTTTTAATTATTTCTAATTTAGAATTAATTTTTTTACAGAGACTTGCTACTTCCTCGACTGTAATTGAGTCTTTTGACACATTAAAAATTTCTTTTTTAATTTCGTCTTTTTCTTCCATAAATTTAAAACATCTCGCAGTATCAATTAATGGGACAAGTGCTTTTAATTGTTTTCCACCTCCAAAAAGCCTAATTGTTCCATTTTGAGATGCAATTTTCGCAAATAAATTCGGCATTATATTAAGTCTCATTGTGTCACTTGAGAATCCGTACACCGAAGCAAGTCTTAAAATTACATAATTTTTTCCAGATTTTTTTATTTGTTCTTCATTAAAATCTTTACTTTTTCCATATGGTAATATTGGTAATTTTTCAAAATCTTCCTTAATGTCTTTTATTAAATCTTGTTTTCCTTCAAAAACAACATGCGTTGACGGAAATATAATTTTACAGCTTTGCGATGTTTCCGATAACACAACTTCTGTTCCTTTTTCCGCAATGTCTTGTAACTCCTTATCTTTTTCATCATTTAATTCAAACTCTGTTCTTGGAACATCGGTAATTCCAGCTAGATGATGAACAACATCTGCTTCATTTAAATATTTCTTCACTTCATCAGTTTTTCTAATATCGGCATGAACAAAATTCATGTTCCATTTTCTTAATTGATTTACTCTCTCAGATATAAATCGGTTATCGATTACCGTGATTTGATTATTCCAGCTCTCACCAGAGTAGATTTTGCATATTTCAGTTCCGATATATCCAATACCACCAGTAATGACTATTTTTTTCATTATTTTTTATTATCGATGTAAATGTGTTTGTTTAGTGATCTTAAACAATTAATGGGCGCTTGTAACTTCTGATTTTTCTTTATTTTTATTTGAAACTTGATCTATTTCTACCCATTTAACTGGTTTGAGTTCTTTTGTAAGTGCGTGTTTAAGTACTTCTTCGACAGTTTTTACACTTACTATTTCAATACTATTTCTTATCGTTTCTGGAATTTCAATTAAATCCTTTTGATTATCGTATGGAATTAAAACTTTTTTAATACCAGCTCTGTGAGCTGCTAGTAATTTTTCCTTCAAACCACCGATTTGTAGAACATTTCCTCTTAAAGTTACTTCGCCTGTCATCGCTACATCTTTATTGACCGGGATACCAGTTATTGAAGATATTATAGAAGTTACGATAGCAATACCAGCAGATGGTCCATCTTTAGGGGTCGCTCCTTCGGGCACGTGAATATGGAAATCTTTTTTTTCAAATAGCGGTGGCACTATTCCAAATTCTACAGATTTATATCTAACAAAAGATTTTGCAGCTTTTACTGACTCTTGCATAACCTCACCAAGCTTACCTGTAATCTGCATTTTTCCTTTGCCAGGCATATTGACTGACTCTATTTTAAGTATTTCTCCGCCGACTTCAGTCCAAGCAAGACCGGTTGAAACTCCAATTTTGTTTTCACTTTCGATTTCACCATAATTGTATTTCTTAACTCCAAGAAAGCTATTTACATCTTTTTCCAATAATTCTTTCTCTATTTTTTCACTTGAATCTATCTTTTTAACTGTCTTTCTGGCAATTTTAGAAATTTCCCTTTCTAAATTTCTTACACCAGATTCTCTTGTATAATCTCTTATAATTTTTTTGATAACATTCTCAGATATTTTCCATTCATTGTCTTTCAATCCATTATCTTTACTCTGTTTAGGTATTAAATATTTTTGAGCAATGTTAGTTTTTTCATCTTCTGTATATCCGGGTATTCTTATTATTTCCATTCTGTCCAGCAAAGGAGGCAATATATTTAGAGTGTTTGCTGTTGTAACAAACATGACATCAGATAAATCATAATCAACTTCAAGATAGTGATCATTAAATTGTTTATTTTGCTCGGGATCTAATGCCTCAAGTAAAGCAGAAGATGGGTCACCTCTATAATCGCTTCCAACCTTATCAATTTCGTCTAACAAAAATAAAGGATTTTTAGTTCCTGCTTTTTTCATCATTTGAATAATTTTTCCAGGAAGAGAGCCTATATAGGTTCTTCTGTGACCTCTAATTTCTGCTTCATCTCTAACACCGCCTAAGGATATTCTTACAAATTTTCTTCCTGTAGCTCTTGCTATAGATTTTCCTAATGAAGTTTTACCTACACCAGGAGGTCCTACTAAACAAAGTATAGGTCCTTTTAATTTTTCTATTCTTTTTTGAACAGCTAAAAACTCAATAATTCTCTCTTTAACTTTATCTAATCCATAGTGGTCTTCATCTAGGATTTGTTGAGCAGATTTTAAATCTTTTATAATTTTACTTTTATTGCTCCAAGGTAAATCAATCATCCAATCGAGATAATTTCTAACAACAGTGGCTTCTGCGGACATCGGGCTCATAGACTTTAATTTCTTTAATTCCGACAAACATTTTGCCTGAGCTTCCTTAGTCATTTTAGCTTTAAGTATTGCGCTACTTAAATTTGAAACTTCGTCCTTACCTTCTTCAATTTCCCCTAATTCCTTTTGTATAGCTTTTAATTGTTCATTTAAATAATATTCTCTCTGGGTTTTTTCCATTTGGTTTTTTACTCTACCTCTAATCTTTTTCTCCATACTTATAACGCTGGTTTCTTTTTCTATAATTTCATAAATTCTCTCTAGTCTTTTTGTGATATCAAAAATTTCAAGAAGCTTTTGTTTTTCGAAAATTGACACGTTTAGATTTGATGAAATATTGTCAGATATATCTGATGTTTTGGATAATGATTTAAGGTTTTTTGTAAAGTCGCCAAGGTCTTTTTTACTTAAATTAGATAATTTTTCAAACTTTTTAATTAAACTTGAAGCCAAAGCTTTGCTTTGATCTGTATCACCTACTGTTGAGATTATTTCAATTTCACAATTCAAATATTTTTTTTCTTCGCTTTTAATAGATTTGATTTTTACTCTTTCAAGACCTTCAACTAATACCTTCACTGTTCCGTCTGGAAGTTTAAGTAGTTGTAGAATTTTACTTAAACACCCATAAGAATATATGTCTTGTTCTTTTGGATCATCTACTTCAGAATTTTTTTGTGCAACCAATACTATTGATTTATCTGACTTCATAACTTCCTCTAGTGCTTTTATAGATTTTTTTCTTCCAACAAAAAGAGGGACAACAGTCGATGGGAAAATGACTATATCTCTTAAGGGTAGCAGGGGTTTGAAATTATCAAGACTCATATTTTGAATATGGATATTAATAGTAGTTATTTCAAGTGAAATTTAAGCCACAGACGTAGATTTGGCTTTCGAATAAGTAATAATAGGCTCAGATTTGCCTTTAACTACTGATTTATCAACTGTGACCGATTCTACATTTTCCATATCTGGAAGAGAGAACATTGTTTTCAACAATAAAGACTCTAATATGGATCTAAGGCCTCTCGCTCCAGTTTTCTTACTTATCGCCTTTTTAGCGATTTCTGTTAAAGCGTCATCTCTAAATTCTAATTTTACATCCTCAAATTCAAAAAGCCTTTTATATTGTTTGAGCAACGAATTTTTTGGCTCTTTTAAAATTTTAACTAGAGATTTTTCATCTAATTCTTTTAACGTTGCTATAATTGGCATCCTTCCTATAAATTCTGGTATTAAACCATATTTTATTAAATCTTCAGGTTCTAATTTTTTTATAATTTCTGAAATTGTTGTTTCTTCATTACTTTTTACTTTTGCACCAAAACCAATTGAGGTTCCTTTACCTCTATTTTCAATAACTTTATCTAATCCTGCAAATGCTCCTCCGCAGATAAATAGGATATTAGTAGTGTCAACTTGTAAAAATTCTTGCTGCGGATGTTTTCTTCCACCCTGTGGCGGAACACTAGCTATAGTTCCCTCCATTATTTTTAATAAAGCTTGTTGGACTCCTTCACCGGAAACATCTCTAGTAATCGAGGGGTTTTCTGACTTTCTACTAATCTTGTCTACTTCATCAATGTAAACGATTCCCTTTTGTGCTTTTTCGACATTATAATCAGCAGCCTGTAAAAGTTTTAAAATTATGTTTTCTACATCCTCGCCTACATAACCTGCTTCTGTTAAAGTTGTTGCGTCTGCCATTGTAAAAGGCACATCTAAAATTCTTGCAAGTGTTTGAGCTAACAAAGTTTTTCCACATCCGGTAGGCCCAACTAAAAGAATATTTGATTTTGATAGTTCGATATCTTTATTCGATTTATTTTCGTGACTTAATCTTTTGTAATGGTTATGAACAGCAACTGATAAAACCTCTTTAGCGTGTGTTTGTCCAATTACGTAGTCATCCAATATTTTGCAAATTTCTCTGGGTGTAGGAACTCCCTCTTGATGTTTTATTAAAGAACTCTTGTTTTCTTCTTTAATAATGTCCATACATAGTTCAACACATTCATCGCATATAAATACGGTTGGTCCCGCAATAAGTTTTTTAACTTCATGTTGGCTCTTTCCACAAAAAGAGCAATAAAGTATATTTTTATTATTTTTTTCTGACATAACGAATCACTAAAACAATTTTAAATCTATGTGTTAAACAAGGCAAGTAGAAGTTGAATACAAACCTATATATTGTGTATTATTTTCTTTTTTCGACTACAGAGTCTATTAATCCAAAATCTTTAGCTTCTTCTGGAGTCATAAAATTATCTCTCTCTAAAGCCTGAGAAATTTCCTTAAGAGATTTTCCGGTATGTTTAGAATAAATTTTATTAAGCCTTTCTTTTAAGGCTAAAATCTCCTTTGCATGAATTTGAATATCAGTAGCTTGACCTTGAAATCCTGCTGACGGCTGATGAACCATTATTCTTGAATTTGGTAAAGAAAATCTTTTTCCCTTTTCTCCAGCAGATAATAAAAATGACCCCATAGATGATGCTTGTCCAATACAAAGTGTTGAAACAGGTGATTTAATATATTGCATAGTATCATAAATACCTAAACCTGATGTAACAAGCCCTCCTGGGCTATTAATATAAAAGAAAATTTCTTTTTTTGGATTTTCGGACTCTAAAAATAAAAGTTGTGCTGTTACTAAAGATGCTGCTGTATCGTTTACTCCTCCAACTAAGAATACAATTCTCTC
>CACHGA010000012.1 GCA_902579285.1 uncultured Pelagibacteraceae bacterium | reverse complement strand
CATGTCAATTGAGACGCTTTCATTAAAAATTTTTGAATATTCGTCATTATTACTGAAGATAATTACGATTAGTAAAAATATTAAAAATAGTGAAAGTTTATAAATAATTTCAAAACTATTCTTAATAAATACTCCAATTAATACAAAAACTAATATTGATAGTGTCAAAAAAATTTCAGGAATTATAAAATTTAAATCAAGCATTTATTTGTTTAATGTTATGTTTTGTTGAATATCTGAATTGTAGTTATTAATTAAATTGTCGACTGATGCATTTACAGTTTGAAATAACGGGTCTGGATAAAATCCAAAAAATAAAACAGCAGCACTTAATACTCCTAAAATTACTGCTTCTGATAAATTTACATCTTTTATCCTTTTTAATTGAATATTCTCCATTTTTCCAAAAACTACTCTTTTATAAAGCCATAAAATATATGCTGCAGCCAATATAACTCCTATACTTGAAAGGATTGCGACTAAATAATTTACTTTAAAAACTCCTACTAAAACTAAAAATTCTCCAACAAAACCGCTTGTACCGGGTAAACCTAGTGTTCCTAAAACAAAGATCATAAAAAGAAATGAATATTTGGGCATTAAATTTACTATGCCGCCATATGTTTTTATTAGCCTTGAATGTGTTCTATCATAAAGAACCCCAACACTTAAAAAAAGAGCAGCAGAAATTAAACCATGACTAAACATTTGCACAATGCTTCCTTCGATACCTTGTTTATTAAAAGTAAAAATTCCTATTGTTACATATCCCATATGTGCAACAGATGAATATGCTATCAATTTTTTCATATCTTTTTGCATTAAGGCTATTAAAGATGTGTAAATTACAGCTATTACACTTAAAGAAAAAATTAGAGGAGTAAAATATTCTGAGGCAACTGGAAACATGCCCACTGAAAATCTAATAAAACCATATCCACCCATTTTTAGTAAAATTGCAGCTAATACCACTGATCCAGCTGTTGGCGCTTCAACATGAGCATCTGGGAGCCAGGTGTGAACTGGCCACATTGGTAATTTAACTGCAAATGAACTAAAAAATGCTAACCATAATAAATATTGGTACTCTGATGGTATTCCCATTTGATTAATCTCGGTTATATCAGTTGTGCCGGAAATCCAATAAATTGCTATTATTGCGACCAACATTAAAACTGACCCTAAAAGGGTAAATAAGAAAAATTTAAATGCTGAATAAACCTTTCTTGGTCCTCCCCAAATACCAATAATTAAAAACATTGGTATCAAACCTGCTTCAAAAAATAGATAAAAAATAACCAGATCTAAAGAACAGAAAACTCCTATAATAAAAGTTTCTAAAACAAGAAGTGCTATTAAAAATTCCTTAAGACGGGTTTTAACGCTATTAATACATGAAAAAATACAAATAGGAATTATAAAAGCAGTTAGTAAAATAAATAAAATTGATATCCCGTCTATACCAAATTTAAACTTTATAAAACCACTTATCCAATTATATTCTTCAATAAATTGAAAGTCAGAAGTTGTTTTGTCAATAGAGTACCAAACAAATAAAATTATAAAGAAATTAACAATGCTAGTAAATATTGAAATATATATTGCACCAGAATTTTTTTCATCTTTTTCACTTCTTGTTAAAAAAACAAATAATGCACCTATTAAAGGAATAAAAGTTATAGCAGATAAAATTGGAAAGTTCATTTATAGAATATGAAAAAAGTTAAAAGCAAAGAAAGTCCAATTAACATTATGAATGCATAATCATAAATATAACCACTTTGAAATTTGCTTGACTTGTTAGATATAATTTTAATTATTTTTGATATACCGTCAGGACCCAATCTGTCGATTATTTTGATATCGCCCTTTTCCCAAAAAAAAGATCCAATAAATTTTGTAGGCTTTATTATAATCTGATTATACAATTCATCAAAATACCATTTGTTTAAAAGAAAGTTATACAAAGATTTATATTTTAAGACAATTCCATCCAAAACGTTTGTTTTTTTGATATATAAATAAAAGGAAACAGGAATAAGAATTGTAACAAAGAAAGGGGTTATTACTAAAAGCCAAAGAGGAATACCTGAATGGTCAAATTTCTCTAGAATAAGAATAGAATCTCTCCAAAAATTATTATAGTCATGCCCTATTAAAAATTCTTTAAATAAAAAACCTGAAAAAATTGAACCAACTACCAGTAGTAAAAGAGGAATGGTAATAGTCAATCCTGACTCATGAATCTCTGATTTTGATAAGTTTTTATTGTTAAATTTTCCGTGAAAAGTTTTGAAAATTAACCTCCACGAATATAGAGCTGTTAAAACAGCTGTCATGATTCCAATTCCAGCTGCAAAATATCCAACATTAGTTCCTTTTAAAAAAGCAAATTCTATAATTGCATCTTTTGAATAAAAACCAGAGAGAAAAGGGAAACCAGTTAAGGCTAGTGTTCCAACAACCATAGCGAACCAAGTAACTGGCATTTTTTTCCAAAGGTCACCCATATTTCTAACATCTTGCTCATCATTTAATGAATGAATTACAGACCCCGATCCTAAGAACAATAAGGCTTTAAAAAAAGCATGGGTAAACAAATGAAAAATTGCAACGTGGTATGCACCAACACCTGCAGCAAAAAACATATACCCAAGCTGACTGCAAGTTGAATATGCAATTATTTTTTTAATATCATTTTGCACAATGGCAACAGATGCTGCAAAAAGTGCTGTGATCATTCCAACAATAGCCACAAAATTTAAAGCTACTTGAGAGTATTCAAAAATTGGTGAACATCTAACTACTAAAAAAACACCTGCGGTAACCATTGTTGCAGCGTGAATTAAAGCTGATACTGGTGTAGGTCCTTCCATTGCGTCTGGTAGCCATGTGTGTAAAAAAAATTGAGCTGATTTACCCATCGCACCAATGAATAGAAATAAACAGGTAACAGTTATTAAATTAACTTCTAAACCTAAAAAATTAATTTCTGTATCTGCAAAATTTGGAGCTAATGTAAATACTTCCTCATAATTTAAAGTGCCAAAAAATATAAATATTAAGAATATTCCAATTGCAAAACCAAAATCACCTATTCTATTTACAATAAATGCTTTAATAGCTGCATTGTTAGCTGAATTTTTTTTATGCCAAAATCCAATTAGCAGATATGAACATAAACCGACCCCTTCCCAACCAAAAAATAATTGTAAAAAATTATCTGATACTACCAATGTAAACATCGCGAAAGTGAACAAAGACAAATAACACATGAACCGAGGTTTATCAGGATCATGGGACATATATCCAATTGAGTAAATATGAACCAAAGCAGAGACAAGTGACACAACTACAAGCATTATACTTGAAAGAGGATCAATATTAATTGATGCGTTAACTACAAATTTTCCTGATGCTATCCACTGGTAAATTTTGTAATTCCCGTAGTCCTCATAAACAATTCCATTATAAAATAAAATTATTGAGAGAATTGCAGCTGCCGAGACAAATAAAGTTGTGACTATCTCTGAGTAGATATCTCCAAATACTTTAATTATATAACCTAGTAAGGCCCCTATTAATGGTAAAAATAAAATTGCGTATTCCATTTAACCTTTCATCTCATCAATTTCTTCAACCCTGATTGAACCTTTGTTTCTATAGTAAGATACAATGATAGCTAAACCTATTGCAGCTTCTGCAGCTGCTACAGTAAGTATTAGCATTGTAAAAATCTGCCCTGTAATATCTTGAAGATAAATTGAAAACGATACTAGATTTATATTTACCGCTAAAAGAATTAGTTCTACTGACATTAAAATAACTATAACGTTTTTTCTATTCAAGAATATGCCGAGAGTGCCTAATGAAAAAATTATAGCGCCTAAGGTTAAATAATGTCCTAAACCAATTTCAATCATCAAGTTTCACTCCTTTATCAAATTCAACATCTTTAAGTTGAACGGAGTCCTCTCTCTCTCTAGAAATTTGTTTAATGTAGCTTTGTGTTTTAACTCCCTCTCTTTTTCTATAAGTTAAAACAATTGCACCAATCATAGCTAATAAGAGTATTATTCCAGATATCTGAAACAAATGTATAAAATCTGTATACATTACATTTCCAATCATGTGGGTATTTGTAAATTCATTATTAAAGGATAAAAACTCAGTTTCAGAAAATGAGTCTCTATATCTCCAACCACCCACAATAACAATAAGTTCTAATAGAATTACTGTTCCAATTATAAGTCCAACTGGTATGTGTCCTGTTTTTTTAGTTCCTCTAAACCAAGATAATTTTTGTTCAGTCACATTCATTAACATAACAACAAATAGAAAAAGAACAGCTACAGCGCCAACATAGACGATGAGCATCATCATACCTAAAAATTCTGCTCCAATCATAATGAATAAGCATGCTATAGAAATGAAGTCTAATATTAGAAAAAATACTGCGTGAACTGTATTTCTAGAAACTATTACGAAAATTGCTGATACGATTGCTATAATTGAAAAAAAGTAAAAAAATAATGCATGAGCAATCATTAAAATTACCTATAAGGTTTATCCAGTTTTATGTTTTCTGCTAGAACCGATTCCCATCTATCTCCATTTTCTAGAAGTTTTTCTTTATTGTAATAAAGTTCTTCTCGTGTTTCTGTTGAAAATTCAAAGTTTGGACCCTGGACGATTGCATCAACTGGACATGATTCTTCACATAAGCCACAATAGATACATTTGAGCATATCAATATCATATCTTGTTGTTTTTCTGCTTCCATCACTTCGCTCTTCATTTTCAATAGTAATTGCTTGAGCTGGACAGACAGCCTCGCACAACTTACATGCGATGCATCTTTCTTCTCCATTTGGGTATCTTCTGAGAGCGTGTTCGCCTCTAAATCTAGGACTTATTTTTCCTTTTTCAAAAGGATAATTAATTGTTTTCTTTTTACTAAAAATCTCTTTTATGGCAATAAAAATACCTTTGATAAATTCTGATAAAAAAATAATTTTAAAAAATCTATTTAATTTCATTTCAAATCCTTATTTAGGTAATAAATCAAAATAAACCAAAAAACTTGCTGTAAGAACAACGTATATCAATGAGAATGGAAGAAATATTTTCCAACCTAGTCTCATTAATTGATCGTATCTATATCTTGGAACAATTGCTTTTATTAAAGCAAACATAAAAAATAATATTAAAATTTTAAATATCATCCAGAATATACCTGGTATTGCATTTAGAGGATAAATATCAACTGGTGATAACCAGCCACCTAAAAAGAGTATAGAGCCTAGAGCACACAACAATAATATGTTTGCATACTCGCCAAGCCAAAACATTGCATACATCATTCCAGAATATTCAGTTTGATAACCAGCTACTAGCTCTGCTTCCGCCTCAGGTAAATCAAATGGTGGTCGATTAGTTTCAGCTAAAGCAGATATAAAAAATACAATAAACATAGGAAACAATGGAACTACAAACCAAAGGTTTTGTTGGGCCATTACAATATCTTTTAAATTTAAAGAACCTACACAAAGTAAAACATTGATTATTATTATCCCAATTGAAACTTCATAGGATACCATTTGGGCTGCAGATCTAATTGCTCCTAGAAAAGGATATTTAGAGTTCGAAGCCCAACCTCCCATAATAATTCCGTACACGCTCAATGATGAAATTGCAAAAATATAAAGTATACCAACATTAATGTCTGCGATGACCATCTTATTACTTAATGGAATTACAGCCCAGGCTGATAAAGCAAGTGTCATTGTTATAATTGGTGCTAAAATAAAAACAATTTTATTTGCACTAGCAGGAATTATAATTTCTTTAAAAATATATTTTAGTGCATCTGCTAATGTTTGAAATAAGCCAAACGGACCAACTACATTAGGCCCTTTTCTTTTTTGTACAAAACCCCAGACACGCCTGTCAAACCAAACGATTAATGCAACAGATACTAATATTGGAACTAGTAATAATAAAATTTTATATGTCTCATTATATATTTGTAGAAAAGTTTCCATATATTAACTTCCTGTAATTTTGTTGAGTTTCTTTGATCTTGCGGCCCTACAATCACTCATCGTTTTAGATGATCTAGCTATTGAGTTGCTAAAATAATAATCTATTTCATTCATATAAATAGGCTCATTTATAAGTGATCCAGATTCAAATTTTAAATCCTGAATAGTTTTTTTTGGTAAAAGATCAAAATCTGTATGATTTTTAATTTTTGAAATAGTATCAGTTCTAAGTTCTACAAAATTTTTGAATTTTTCATCTTCTTCAAGATTGTTTAAAATTAAATTGAATATCTTCCAGTCCTCTTTGGATGATCCGGGTGGATATGTTGATTTATTAGATTTTTGAAGTCTTCCTTCTAAATTTATGAATAAACCATTCTGCTCGGTGTAAGCCGGACTTGGTAATATCACATCTGCGATTTGAGCCATTCTATCGCCATGGCTACCTTGATAAATAATAAATTCATTTGATTTTATAAAATCTAGATTATCTGAACCTATAAAGTATAATAGTTTAAATTCGTTATTTTTAAGTTTGTTAAAAAAGTTAAAACTATTATCTTTTTCAAAAAAACCTAGATCAATCGCACCCACTGAAGAGGCATTTTGTAGAAGAACATTAAATGCGTTCCAGTTCTCATTTATAAAATTATTTTCTTTCAAAAATTTTTTGATACCTTGTAAAATAAACTTTGCTGACTTAAGTTCTAGCGCAGATTCCCCAATAATTATGATTGGTTTTTTTGAATTAAGAAGTATTTTACTGGTTTCGTTTTCTTTGTTTAATAGTTTTTTTATATCCTCGGTTGAATTTCCTGCATTAGTATAATCATAAGTAAGATCGCCTGGATCGCCAAAAGAAATTATAGGTATTTTCTTTGCTACGAATGCTTTTCGAATTCTAGCATTCAACATTGTTGCCTCATGTCTCGGATTTGTGCCTATAAGCACTATGCAGTCAGACTCTTCAATTCCTTTGATTGATGAATTAAAAATATAATTCATCTTATTATCAGAATTTAAATAAAAAGGTTTCTCTCTAAACTCGTAGTTTGGAATACTTAGTTTTTTTGCAAACTCTTTTAAAGAATTAATTGTTTCCATACTTAACATGTCGCCAGCATGAAAACCTATTTGATTTTTATCTGTCTCTTTTATTTTTGAACCAACTATATTTAATGCTTCATCCCAAGAACATTCGATTAATTTGCCGTTTTCTCTTTTAAAAGGTTTATCTATCCTTTGTTTTAGCAAACCATCACATGCATATCTTGTTTTGTCTGAAATCCATTCCTCGTTTATTTCTTCATTTAATCTCGGTAAAACCCGCTTCACTTCCCATCCATAAGTATCGACTCTTATATTTGAACCTACTGCATCCATTACATCTATAGTTTCTGTCTTTTTTAACTCCCACGGTCTAGCTTCAAATGCATAAGGTTTTGAAGTTAGTGCACCAACTGGACATAGATCGATAACGTTAGCAGAGAGTTCAGACTCCATAGATTTTTCTAGGAATGTTGTAATTTCCATGTTCTCTCCTCTTCCAATCGCTCCTATCTCTGTTACTCCTGCAACCTCTGTTGCAAATCTTACGCATCTAGTGCAGTGAATACACCTTGTCATTATTGTTTTAATTAATGGACCCATATACTTGTCTTTAACTTTTCTTTTATTTTCTTTAAATCTTGATTTATCGAACCCATAGTAAAGTGACTGATCTTGTAAATCACATTCTCCACCCTGGTCACACACAGGACAATCTAAAGGATGATTGGCTAATAAAAATTCCATAACTCCTTTTCTAGCCTTTTCGACTTTCTCAGTGTTAGTTTTAATTTTCATTCCCTCAGTAGCTGGCATTGCGCAAGAGGCAATTGGTTTTGAGGATTTTTCCATTTCAACTAAACACATTCTACAATTTCCCGCTATTGATAAACGCTCGTGGTAGCAAAACCTTGGAATTTCAGCACCAGCAAGTTCACATGCCTGCAAAACGGTCATCCCATTTTCAAACTCAATCTCTTTGTTATTAACTGTAATTTTTGGCATATTTATTTTTCTAACAAATGTTGATCAACTAAATACGGAATATTTTTTCTTTTTTTAATAATTGGTTCAGAATAACATCTCTTATCTATTTCTTTTCTAAAGTGTCTAAGTAGACCTTGTACCGGCCAAGCAGAACCTTCGCCAAAAGCACAAATAGTGTGACCCTCAATTTGTTTTGTAACATCTGATAGTAAATCAATATCTTTGTGTGTAGCTTCGCCTTTTGCTGCTCTTTCTAAAATTCTCCACATCCAACCAGAGCCTTCTCTACAAGGAGTACATTGACCACAGCTTTCATGTTTATAAAATCTAGCGATCCTTGCCATACATTTCAAAATATCTTGATCTTTATTAATAACAATAACACCAGCTGTTCCTAATCCACTTTTTTCAGCAACCAGCGAGTCAAAATCCATTTTAAGCGTATCGCATGATGCTTTTGGTATTAGAGGCATCGAAGATCCTCCGGGAATTACAGCTTGTAAATTTTCCCATCCGCCAATCACTCCACCTGCGTGCTTTTCGATTAAATCTTTCAATGATATACCCATTTCTTCTTCTACGTTGCACGGTTTATTTACATTCCCTGATATGCAAAATATTTTAGTGCCTGTATTTTTAGGTCTTCCCAAAGAAGCAAACCATTTTGCTCCTCTCCTTAGAATTGTTGGAACCACAGCAATAGTCTCAACATTATTTACAATTGTTGGACAGCCGTATAATCCAACTAAAGCTGGAAAAGGAGGTTTAAGTCTAGGCTGACCCTTGTTTCCCTCAAGACTTTCTAACAAAGCAGTTTCTTCTCCGCATATATATGCCCCGGCTCCATAATGAATATAAATGTCAAAATCCCAACCAGAATTACACGCGTTCTTTCCAATTAAATTTTTTTCATACGCTTCGTCTATAGCTTTTTGTAAATACTCTCCCTCTTTTGTATATTCGCCACGAATATAAATATAACATTTGTGTGCATTGACTGCGTAAGCAGTTATTAAACAACCCTCGATTAATTTTTGTGGTTCAAACCTCATTATATCTCTATCTTTACATGTGCCTGGTTCTGACTCATCGGCATTGATAATTAGGTAATGTGGTCTTGAGCCTACTTTTTTTGGAGCAAATGACCATTTAACACCGGTTGGAAAACCGGCGCCTCCTCTTCCCCTTAGTTCAGAAAGTTTAACTTCATTAATTATCCACTCTTTACCTTTAGAAATTAATTCTTTCGTATTCGACCAATCATCTCTTTTGAAAGAGTCATTTAAACTAGATCCTAGATCGTTATATAAATTTTTAAAAATTCTGTCTTCTTGCTTAAGCATTATTTATTCCATTACCATTAATTTTATTGTTTTCAGGAGCGCTACTTTTTCTATTTCTAAACGAGCCAGGTTTTATAGGGTCGTCTTGCATAAATGAGTCGAGTATTTTTTCTATATTATTTTTGCTTAAATCTTCATAGTAATCTCTATTTACCTGCATCATTGGTGCATTAACACAAGCTCCTAAACACTCAACTTCGGTCCAAGAACACATGCCGTTTTCAGAAATTGTATTTTCATTTTTAGATATTTTTTTTTGACAGGCCTTAACAATTTCATTTGCACCTCTTAATAGACACGGTGTTGTTGTACAAACCTGAACAAAATATTTACCTACTGGGCTCAGATTATACATTGAATAAAACGTAGCTATTTCATAAACATTTATGTATGGCATTGATAAAAATTTACCTATGTACTTTAGTGCTGCCAAAGGTATCCAATTATCATTTTGATTTTGAGCTAAATAAAGTAAGGGCATAACAGCACTTTTTTTTCTTTCTTTAGGATATTTATTTAAAATATTTTCAGCTAAAACCAAATTTTCTTTTGTAAACTCAAACGTATCAGGTTGCTTGTCGTATACTTTTTTTACACTCATCTATCTACCTCGCCAAAAACTATATCTAAAGATCCTAAAACTGCAGGTACGTCCGCCAACATGTGTCCTTTGGTTAAATAATCTATTGCTTGTAGATGTGAGAATCCTGGAGCTCGTATTTTACATCTATAAGGTTTGTTCGATCCATCTGATATTAAATAAACACCAAATTCTCCTTTTGGAGCCTCCACAGAACTATACACCTCTCCTTTGGGAACCCTGTATCCCTCAGTAAATAATTTAAAATGATGAATAAGAGCTTCCATTGACTCTTTTAATTCTTCTTTTTTAGGCGGCGAAATTTTTCCATCTATTGTTTTAATTGGACCTTTTGGTATTTGTTTTAAACATTGTTTGATAATTTTTACACTCTCGCGCATTTCTTCAATTCTGCATAAATACCTGTCATAACAATCTCCATTGTTTCCTATGGGTATTTTAAAATCTAAATTTTTATAACACTCGTAGGGTTGAGATTTTCTTAAATCCCAAGCTACTCCAGATCCTCTCAACATTACCCCAGAAAAACTATGAGATAGAGCATCTTCTTTTGTTACAATTCCAATATCGACGTTTCTTTGTTTAAAAATTCTATTGTCTGTAAGTAGATTTTCAAGATCATCTATCACTTTAGGAAATTTCTCAGAGAATTTACCTATATCATTTAAAAGATCGTTTGTAATATCTTGATGAACCCCACCTGTTCTAAAATAATTAGCATGCAATCTAGAACCTGACGCTCTTTCGTAAAAAGTCATAAGCGTTTCTCGTTCCTCAAAACCCCACAGTGATGGAGTGAGAGCTCCTACGTCTAAGGCTTGAGTAGTAATATTTAGTAGGTGACTTAAAATTCTTCCAATTTCGCAAAATATTACTCTTAAATACTGAGCTCTAATCGGAACTTCTATTTTTAATAACTTTTCAGTTGCTAGTGCGAAGGCATGTTCTTGGTTCATTGGTGCCACATAATCTAATCTATCAAAATATGGTAACGCTTGAGTGTATGTTTTGTGTTCGATTAATTTTTCTGTACCTCTATGTAACAATCCTATATGTGGATCAACTTTTTCTACAACCTCCCCATCAAGTTCAAGTATTAGTCTAAGAACGCCGTGTGCAGCAGGATGCTGTGGACCAAAATTTAAATTCATTGTTTTTTTTTGTTTAGTCATTTTTAACTTTTTCTTTCACCTCTTTTATGTATTTAGTTCCTTCCCACGGGCTACTAAAATCAAAATTTCTATAGTTTTGTTCAAGCTTTACTGGTTCATAAATAACTTTTTTATCTTTTTCGCTATATCTGACCTCGTTAAAGCCTGTCAGCGGGAAATCTTTCCTTAATGGAAAGCCTTTAAAATTGTAATCTGTTAAAATTCTTCTTAGATCTGGATGATTTTTAAATTTAATTCCGTACATGTCAAATACTTCTCTTTCCATCCAATTTGCAGATGGATAAAT
>CACHGA010000011.1 GCA_902579285.1 uncultured Pelagibacteraceae bacterium | reverse complement strand
GCATCTGAAAATACAATGTATGGCACAGGTCAATTACCAAAATTTGAAAACGATCAATTCCAAATTCAAATGGATGGAAATCAAAAAAAATATTTAATTCCTACTGCTGAAGTAATATTAACTAATATGTTTAAGGAAAATACTATTAACATTAAAAATCTACCACAAAGATTAGTAGCTTCAACTCCTTGCTTTAGAAAAGAAGCGGGAAGTTACGGAAAAGATACAAAGGGTATGTTAAGACAGCACCAATTTTACAAAGTTGAATTAGTTAGCATAGTTGAACCAAATAAATGTAATGAAGAGTTAAATCGAATGGTAACTTGCGCTGAAGAGATTCTTAAAAGACTGAAATTACCTTACAGACAAGTTTTGCTATGTACTGGTGACATGGGCTTTAGTGCCGAAAAAACAATAGACCTTGAGGTATGGATACCTTCAGAAAATAAGTATAGAGAAATTTCAAGTTGCTCATCTTGTGGACAATTTCAATCAAGACGAATGAGAGCTAAATATAAAGATTCAAAAAATAAATCTGACTATCTTGGTACTCTTAATGGATCTGGTTTGGCCATTGGTCGAACTTTAATTGCAATTATGGAGAATTATCAGAATTCAGATGGCTCAATTACAATACCCGAAGTCTTAAGGGGGTATATGAAAAATCTAGACAAAATTTAACTATTTAATAAATTAGTTGTTAATACATTATTAATAATATATTTATTCTAAAATTATGAGTTCAAATTTTGCGCAATTTATACCTCTAGTACTAATTTTTGTTATTTTTTATTTTTTCTTAATTAGACCTCAACAAAAAAGAGTTAGAGAACATAAAGAGATGGTTAAAAACCTTAAAAGAGGTGATGAAGTAATTACTTCAGGTGGTATTATTGGAAAGGTTGATAGGGTTTATGAGGATGATAAATTAGAAATAGAAATTTCTGATGGCGTTAAAGTCAATGTAATAAAAAATACAGTACAAAGCCATCTTAAAAAAGAAGTAAAAAAATAATTTATTGTGTTAAACTTTTCAAATTCGAAAGTTCTTTCAATTTATTTTATATTCATTTTAATTAGTATATTTTCATTAACTAACTTTATTAATATTGACGATTCTTTTTTAAAAAAAAAAATAAATTTAGGTCTTGATTTACAGGGTGGTTCTTACTTACTTTTGGAAGTAGATAGCTCATCACTTGAAAAAAAACGTCTTCAATCCAGAGTAGTTCCATTAAAAAAAAAACTTAATGAAAAATCAATTAAATTTGAAAATTTTATAATAAATGAAAATTCTATTAACTTCAAAATAGATCAAAACGACTTTAAAAATTTTGAGCAGATAATAAATAAAAAAGGTTCAAATGAAATTAATACATTTCTTGATCAATATAATTCATTTGAATTAGAATATTCTAAAAACAAAAATGAAATTAAGATTTATTTATCTAAGTATGGGGTTATAAATTTACGTTCAGCTGCAGTAGACCAGTCTATTGAAATTGTAAGAAGACGAATTGATGAAATTGGTACTAAAGAGCCATCAATTCTTAAGAGAGGAAACAATCGTATTCTAGTTGAACTGCCAGGAATTAAAGATCCAGACAGAATCAAAGAATTGCTTGGAAAAACTGCAGAGTTGTCTTTTAGACTAGTTACAAAAGGAGAAGATGAATTTGGTAGTGAAAAATTTATTATAACAGATTCTAAAGAGGAAATATCAGTAAGCAAAAGAATAATTTTAAGCGGTGAAAATTTAATCGATGCTCAACCAAAATTTGATAATCTAAATAATCAACCTATTGTTTCTTTTTCATTAGATAGATTAGGATCACAAAGATTTGGTAGAGTAACCACAGAGAATATTGGAAAAAGGTTAGCAATAGTTTTGGATAATGAAGCTATAAGTGCTCCAGTAATTCAGGACTCTATTACTGGTGGAAATGGAACAATATCAGGAAATTTTACTTTTCAAACCGCAACTGATTTAGCATTATTATTGAGATCAGGTGCTTTACCAACACCTTTATCTGTTGTTGAAGAAAGGACAGTGGGACCAGATTTGGGCCAAGACTCTATTGAAGCTGGCGTGGTGTCCTTAATTATTGGTTTTATTTTAGTCGTTCTTTTTATGACTTATAAATATAAAATATTTGGAATAATTGCTAATATATCCTTAATTTCAAATCTTTTAATGCTAATGGGCATTTTAACTTTATTGGAGGCAACTTTAACTCTTCCTGGAATTGCAGGTATAATTTTAACTGTAGGTATGGCCGTTGATGCGAATGTTTTGATTTTTGAGCGTATCAAAGAAGAGTTAAGAAATGAAAACTCAAACATACAAGCTTTTGATTTAGGTTTTAAAAAATCAATAGTGACAATATTAGACGCGAATATAACAACTTTAATTTCCTCTATTATATTATTTATTTTTGGTTCGGGACCTATCAAAGGATTTGCTGTAACTCTCTCTATTGGATTATTAACAACACTATTTTCAGCATATTTTATTTCAAGACACCTTGCCTCTAGAATTGTTTTTAAAAATAGAGATAACAAAATTTCAATATGATTAATAATTTTAATTTTGAAAAGAATTTTAAACTAGCAAATATTTCATCGTTATGTCTTGTTTTTGCTAGTGTATTTATGATTTTTTTCAAAGGTTTGAATTTTGGAATTGATTTTAAAGGTGGTACACTTATTGAATTAAGATGTGACTCCGAAAATATTCAAATAAGTGATGTCAGAGCTTCTTTTAACAACCTTAATCTCGGAGATGTAAATGTAAAGGAATTTGGTAAAAAAGGAGATTATTTAATTAAGTTTGAAAGAAAAAATTTTGATGAAAAAAATAGTATTAAAATTATCAAAGAAAATGTTAAAAATAAACTTCAAGGAAATATTGATTTCAGAAGAGTTGAGAATGTTGGGCCAAAAGTAAGCAAAGAACTTTTAGAGTCAGGTCTTTTAGCTATCAGTTTAGCTTTAGCAGCAATGCTTTTTTATATTTGGGTTAGATTTGAATGGCAATTTAGTATTGGATCAATAATAGCAATATTTCACGATGTTTTAATTACAATTGGGTTATTTTCATTATTATCTCTTGAGATAAACTTATCAATTGTAGCAGCAGTTTTAACGATAGTTGGGTATTCAATGAATGATACTGTTGTAATATATGATCGTATACGCGAAAATTTAATTAAATATTCTAGTTTAAAGATCGGTGAAATTTCAAATAAATCAATTAACGAAACTTTATCTAGAACAGTTATAACTTCAACAACCACTTTGTTAGCTTTAATTTCAATTTTTATTCTTGGGGGTGAAATTTTAAAAGGCTTTTCTCTTGCAATGATTATTGGTGTAATCATTGGTACCTATTCATCAATATTTGTTGCTAGTCCTATACTTAAGTACTTAAACGTTTCATATAAAACTATTTCTAAGGAAAAAGAAAAAAATTAATAAAGATTTTGTGCGATTACCATTGTTAACAACATTGGTAATGAGAGCAATGTATTAACTCTTGAAGTAATTACAGCAATTTTTGCATGTTTTGGTTTATCTTCAGCAGGACATTCGACTATGCCCAAAACTTTTTTTTGATTGGGCCAAATTATAAACCATACGTTAAAAGCCATTATTATTCCAAGCCACATACCGATACCAATAGCAGTATTTTTACCACCACTTCCAACACCAAGTATCATAGCATCATGTACATAGCCATTTAAGTAAGCAACGATTAAACCAGTCACAATTGTTGCTAAAGCAGCCCATCGAAAATAAAATAAAACAGCTGGTGCAATAATTTTTGTAATTGCCGGTTTCTGTTCATCTGTGAACTTAGGCATATTTGGTATTTGAACAAAATTTAAATACCATAATAATCCAATCCACATTATCCCAACTACGACATGCAAATATCTAAATAACCAGCTCCAAAATAGTCTATCAAAAGCCCAGTCTCCACCAGCAAAAAAAAGTCCAGCAAATAATAGAATGGCTAATATAACGGACAGATGAATAGTCTTTGATAGCGATTGTAAAATATTAACCATAGTTAATTATATCATAAAATTTAATCTTCATGCTGTTTTTTTCATTTTATTGTTAATAAGGTTTTTAAGAAATTTACCTGTATAACTGCCCTCAATTTGCATGATTTTTTCAGGTGGGCCTTCAGCAATAATCTTTCCGCCATCTGAACCACCTTCAGGTCCCATATCAACTATCCAATCGGCTGTTTTTATTACGTCTAAGTTATGCTCTATTACTATAACTGTATTACCTGTATTTACAAAAGCTCTTAATATTTCAAGTAGTTTTTTAATGTCGTGGGAGTGTAAACCGGTTGTAGGCTCATCTAGAATATATAGGGTTCTACCAGTAGATCTTTTTGATAGTTCTTTTGCCAATTTAATTCTTTGGGCTTCGCCGCCTGAAAGCGTTGTAGCTTGTTGACCAATTTTTATATAACCTAAACCAACGTGTTTTAAGGTTAATAATTTTGAATAAATTGCAGGTATATTTTCAAAAAAAACACAACCTTCCTCTACAGTCATATCTAAAACTTCAGCTATATTTTTATTTTTAAATTTAATCTCCAAAGTCTCTCTATTATATCTAGTTCCTTTGCAAGCATCGCAAGGTATATAAACATCTGGTAAAAAGTGCATTTCATAAGTTATTACACCATCACCTTCACATGTTTCACATCTACCACCTCTTACGTTAAATGAATATCTTCCAGGTTTATAGCCTCTTGTTTTCGATTCGGGTAAATTAGCAAACCAATCTCTAATTGGCCCAAAAGCTCCAGTATAAGTAGCTGGATTAGATCTAGGAGTTCTTCCTATTGGTGATTGATCAATATCAATAACTTTATCAATTAATTCAGTACCTTTATAATTTTTAAATGATTTAGGTAATTTTCGAGATTTATTATTATTAAGTAATAAATTGAGTGCATTGAAAAGAGTTTGTAATACCAATGTAGATTTACCACTGCCTGAAACCCCAGTCACACAAGTAAATGTACCTATTGGTACTTTTAAATCTACTTTTTGTAAATTATTTCCAGACGCGCCTAAAATTTCTAAAAACCTTCCATTTTTTGCAGTTTTCCTTTTTTTTGGTACCTCAATTATTTTATTACCTGACAAATAATTTCCAGTTATACTTTCTTTAGTTTCAATAATTTTTTTTAGTGAACCCTCAGCTGTAATTGTTCCACCATTAATTCCAGCTTCAGGACCTAAATCTATAATATGATCTGCACTTTCCATAGTTTCAACATCATGTTCAACAACGATTACAGTATTTCCTAAATCTCTGAGTCTTTTCAGAGCTGCAATTAGTTTTTTATTATCCCTTTGATGCAAACCAATAGATGGTTCATCCAAAACATATAAAACACCAGTCAAACCAGAACCTATTTGAGAGGCCAATCTTATTCTCTGAGATTCTCCCCCAGAAAGAGTTCCAGACTCCCTTGATAAAGTTAAATAATTTAAACCAACATTAAGTAAAAAATTTAATCTTTCGTTAATTTCTTTTAAGATATGTTGTGCTATTTTTTTATCTCTTAGAGAAAGAATTTTATCTAAATTATCAAACCATTTTTGAGCATCTTCAATGGAAAATCGTGTAACTTCACTGATATTTAATTTATTAACTTTTACACAAAGAGCTTCATCTTTTAATCTCATACCTTTACATTTGTCACAACTGGTCTCACTTTGATATTGAGATATTTCTTCTCTTTTCCAATCACTATCGGTTTCTAGGTATCTTCTCTCTAAATTATTGATAACACCTTCAAAAGTTTTTTTGGTATCATATTTTTCGTAGCCATCATCGTAATGAAATTTTATTTCATCTTCATCAGATCCATACAAAATTATATCTTGCATTTTTTTTGGTAATTTTTTCCATTTAGTATCTAAATCAAATTTATAATGTTTTGCTATAGAAGCTAATGTTTGAGCATAATACATTGATGTAGATTTTGCCCAAGGCTCAATACAACCTTCCGAAATACTTTTGTTTTTATCTGTTATAACTAAATTTGGATCCACATTAAGATTATGACCTATACCCTCACATTCTTCACATGCTCCAAAAGGGCTGTTAAACGAAAAAAGCCTCGGTTCAATTTCTTCAATAGTAAAGCCACTTTCAGGACAAGAAAACTTTGAAGAAAATGTTATACTTTCTTTTTTTCTAAATTTTTTAGGTATAGTTTCATTTTCATATTCTGCAATTAATATACCATCAGATAGTTTTAATGCTGTTTCTATACTGTCGGCTAATCTATTACCTAATTTCGAATTTAAAACTATTCTATCTACTACTATCGATATATCGTGTTTAACTTTTTTATTTAAATTAGGAAAATCATCAATATCATAATATTCACCGTCAACTTTAATTTTTTGAAATCCTCTCTTTTTATAATTTAAAACATCTTTTTTATATTCACCTTTTCTACCTCTAACTACAGGTGACAATAGGAAAATTGTAGAGCTTTTAGGTAGAGCTTTTACCTTATCAACCATATCACTTACAGATTGTGAAACTATTGGTTTGCCGGTAAATGGAGAATAAGGTATTCCAATTCTTGCATAAAGAACTCTCATATAATCGTAAATTTCAGTTACAGTTGCTACAGTAGACCTTGGATTTTTAGGAGCATTTTTTTGTTCTATTGATATAGCCGGACTCAGACCTTCTATTAAATCAACATTTGGTTTTTTCATTTTATCTAAGAATTGTCTAGCGTAAGCAGAAAGGCTCTCCACATATCTTCTTTGTCCTTCAGCGTATATAGTATCAAATGCCAATGACGATTTACCTGATCCTGATAGACCAGTTATTACTACTAATTTGTCTTTTGGAATTTCTAAAGAGACGTTTTTTAAATTGTGCTCTTTAGCCCCTTTAATCAATATCTTTTTCAACATCTTTTACACATCTTAAAACAGAATGAGCTTATATTTACAATGTAAATATGCTATAGTTTTTTTTATCATTATAATAAGTCTAATTTATTATGTCAGGAAGTTTAAATAAGGTACAACTAATAGGTAGATTGGGAGCAGACCCAGAAATCAAGCAAATGGTTAATGGAAAAAACGTCGCAAGGTTAAGCATAGCAACGAGTCAGTCTTGGAAAGATAAATCTACAGGTGAAAGAAAAGAAAAAACAGAATGGCATAGAGTAGTAATTTTCAATGAAGGATTAGTAAATATAGTCCAACAATATTTAAAAAAAGGTGCAAATGTCTATTTAGAAGGTCAGTTAAGTACTAGAAAATGGAGAGATGAAAAATTAGGTCAAGATAAATACTCAACAGAGGTTGTTTTGCAAGGCTTTAATTCATCTCTAACAATGTTGGGTGGAAATAATCAGTCAATGAAAAGCTCTGAAAATAATCAGGACAAAAGTAGTTTACCAAATGATCAAATTTCACAAGAAAATTCAGATCTCGACGACGAAATTCCATTTTAGTTAGATGCAAAAATCAGAGATTAAAAATAATACCATACCTAATTCTATTTTAGTTCACCAAGAAATGAGCTCTTCATATTTATCTTATGCAATGAGCGTTATTGTTAGTAGAGCTTTACCGGATGTAAGAGACGGCCTTAAACCAGTTCATAGAAGAATAATTTATGCAATGTATAAAGGTGGATATGATTGGAGTAAACCTTTCAGAAAGTCAGCAAGAATAGTTGGAGATGTAATTGGTAAATATCATCCGCATGGAGATCAAGCAGTTTATGATGCTTTAGTGAGATTAGTACAAGAATTTTCAATGAGTTTACCTCTTATACAAGGTCAAGGAAATTTTGGATCAATCGATGGTGATCCACCTGCAGCAATGAGATATACAGAAACAAAGCTTTCTAAAGTTGCGCAATTTTTAACAGACGGTATAGAAAAAAATACAATTGATTATCGAAACAATTATGACGATACAGAGAAAGAACCGATTGTTCTTCCATCACATTATCCAAATTTATTAGTTAATGGCGCCGGGGGTATAGCTGTTGGAATGGCCACAAGTATTCCTCCTCATAATTTAGGCGAAGTGATTAATGGAACAATAGATTTTATTAAAAATAAAGACATAACGATATCTCAATTAATGAAGCACATTCCTGGACCAGATTTCCCTACAGGAGGGATTATAATTGGCAAAGATATAATTAAACAAGGATATAACAAAGGAAGAGGTTCATTTAAAATTAGAGGTGAAATAGGCGAAGAATCATTAAAAAATGGTAAAACGCGTTTAATAATAAAATCAATACCATATCAAGTAAACAAATCTATCTTAAATGAAAAAATTGCTGATCTTTCAAGGGAGAAAAAAATAGAGGGTGTAAGTGACATTAGAGACGAGTCTAATCGAGATGGAATTAGAGTTGTTATAGATTTAAGAAGAGGAGTTGAACCCGAAACAATCAAAAGACAATTATATAAACTTACCTCAATTGAGTCTTCTTTCGGTTTTAACACTTTAGCAATTGTTGATGGTAGACCAAAAGTTTTGAATCTAAAAGAATTTATTTCTGAATTTGTAGATTTCAGGGAAAAGACTGTAATTAGAAGAATAAAATTTGATTTAAAAAAAACCGAGGAAAGAGCGCATATTCTTATTGGTATTGCAACAGCAGTTGAAAATATTGATGCAATAATAAAAATTATTAAATCATCAAAGGATACAGAAACTGCTAAAAAAAATCTTCTTAATAAAAAATGGGCTGTTAAAAAAAGTTCAAAGCTAATATCATTAATAGAAAAAAAACAATCAATTTCGAAATATCAACTTAGCAACCAACAAGTTGACTCAATTTTAGAACTAAGATTACAAAAATTAACTGCTTTGGGAATAACAGAAATTGAAACTGAAATTAAAAAACTTTCAGAGCAGATAATTTATTTTAATAAATTATTAAAATCAAAAAAAGAATTATTTAACCTAATTATTAACGAGCTAGAAGAAATAAAGTCGAAATTTTCGGTAAAAAGACGAACAAAAATTATTGATGCAGTTCTAAATTATAATATTGAAGAAACTATCCAAAAAGAGTCTGTTGTTATAAATATTACCAATCAAGGTTATATTAAAAGGGGATCTCTTGCTGCAGTTAAAACACAGAAAAGAGGTGGAAAAGGAAAAACGGGAATTACAACGAGAGACGAAGACTTTGTTGTAAGAATTCTGTCTGGAAATTCACATAGTCAAGTATTGTTTTTTTCTTCACAAGGATTGGCGTACAAACTAAAAGCATGGAAAATACCTAAAGGAAGTTTAAATTCAAAAGGTAAATCATTATTTAATTTACTGCCTTTAAAAACAAATCAGTCAATAACCTCAACAATGTTACTACCTGAAAACGATGAGGAATGGAAAAGTCTTTTTGTTGTATTTGCTACATCAAGTGGAAAAATTAGAAAAAATTCTCTAGCTGATTTTTTAAATATTAATGCAAGTGGTAAAATAGCAATGAAACTAGATGAAAATGATAAGATAATTGGAGTAGAAAAATGTAGAGAGGATCAAGATATAATTCTGGGATCTAAAAATGGCAAATGTATTCGTTTCATGTCTAAAAAGTTGAGATTATTCAAAGGTCGTTCTTCGAAAGGTATTAGAGGTATTGACTTATCAGAAAACGACACTGTTATGTCACTTTCTATAGTAGATAGTAATAAAGAAACACAGTCGATAATTAAAAAAAATGGCAGCAAAAAAGAAAACGTTGATAAATTTATTTTATCTATTACTGAAAATGGTTATGGGAAACGTACCTCTTATCACGATTTTAGAGTAACGAATAGAGGAGGCAAGGGTATAATCGGAATTATCAATTCAACCCGAAACGGTAATGTTACATCGACATTAATAGTGTCAAATGAAGATGAAATAATCTTGTCTACAGACAAAGGGAGAGTAATCAGATGTTATGTAAAAGAAATAAGAATTGCGGGCAGAAATACACAAGGTGTTAGGATAATAAAATTATCTGGTGAAGAAAAGGTTGTTTCTGCCATTAAGATAGATAATAATATTTCTTAATGAGTAGAATAGGTATATATCCCGGCACTTTTGATCCAATTACTTTTGGCCACATTGATATAATCAAAAAATCATTAAAAGTAGTTGATAAACTTGTTGTAGCAATATCCGATTCTTCAGAAAAAGATTATTTATTTTCTACTGACGAAAGAATAGAAATTTTAAAAAAATCATTATTCAATGATTTAAAGCTTAAAAAAAATAAAATTAAAATTGTTTCATTCCAAAGCCTTACAGTTAAATTATGTAAAAAATTCAATGCATCTATAATAATACGCGGTTTACGAGCAGTGTCGGATTTTGAGTATGAATTTCAATTAGCAGGCATGAATAAAAAACTTGACGACAAAATAGAAACAATTTTTTTAATGTCCAGTATTGAAAATGAAATTATTTCATCCAAATTTGTTAAGGAAGTAGGAAAACTTAAAGGAGATTTGAAAAAGTTTGTATCAAGATCTGTTATTAAAGCGATTAAAGAAAAACTTGAATGAGAAAGATTTATTTAATATTTGTATTTATAATATTTGCAAATTTTAAATTATTGGCTATGGAAAATAAAATTTTAATTAAACTAGAATATGGTATTGTTGAGATTGAACTCTTTAGCGATCACGCTCCCAAACATGTAGAGAGAATTCTTACACTTTCCAAAAATAAAGAATATGACGGTGTTGTTTTTCATAGAGTTATTGATGGTTTTATGGCTCAAACTGGTGATGTAGAGTTTGGTAATTCTAATAAAGAAACTTTTAGTCTTGATAGAGCTGGAACAGGATCATCTACACTTCCAGATCTTAAATCAGAATTTAATAATATACCGCATGAAAGAGGAACTGTATCAATGGCAAGATCATCAAATCCTAATAGTGGTAATAGTCAGTTTTTTATTTGTTTAGAAGCCG
Source organism: uncultured Pelagibacteraceae bacterium (assembly GCA_902579285.1). Classification (GTDB taxonomy): domain Bacteria; phylum Pseudomonadota; class Alphaproteobacteria; order Pelagibacterales; family Pelagibacteraceae; genus Anoxypelagibacter. Next base: position 4,568 of record CACHGA010000011.1, on the reverse strand, counting down.
CACCACATTTGGATAGACAATATACTGTTTTCGGAAAAGTTATTAAAGGTATGGAATTTGTTGATCAAATTAAAAAGGGAGATGGTCCGAATGGCTCTGTATCAAATCCTGATAAAATTTTAAATATTACTATTAAAAAATAGTTAATGAGTTCAAAAAAATTTTTTTTTGAATTAATAAAATCAAAAGATAGTTACAGACTTGGTAAAATTCACACTAAACGTGGAGTCATTAATACTCCTGCTTTTATGCCCGTTGGAACCTTAGGAACCGTAAAAAGTATTTTTACTGACGATATATTGAAAACTGGCACTGAAATAATATTAGGAAATACTTATCACTTATTTTTAAGACCAGGCACTGAAATTTTAAATAAATTTGGGGGCCTTCATAAATATATGAATTGGAATAAACCTATTTTGACTGACTCCGGCGGTTTTCAAATAATGTCATTATCAAAATTTACTAAAATCGATAAAGATAAAGGGGCTTTTTTCTCATCTCACGTTGATGGAAAAAAATTTTTATTAAGTCCTGAAAAAAGCATCGAAATACAAAAAAAAATAAACTCAGATATATTAATGGTTTTAGATGAATGTCCAAAACTAACTGAAGATAAAAAAATTATTTCCAGCGCTATTAATACTTCAACATATTGGGCAAAAAGATCCAAAATTGCTTTTGGAAAATCTAGTTCAAAAGCCCTTTTTGGGATAGTCCAAGGAGGTATTTTTAAAGATTTACGTCATGAAAGTTTAGAAAAATTACTTGAGCTAAATTTTGATGGGTATGCTTTAGGGGGATTGGCTGTAGGTGAGACTCAAGATCAAATGCTAAAAACTTTAGAGGATACGACTTACTTAATGCCGAAAAATAAGCCAAGATATTTAATGGGAGTAGGCACTCCATCAGATATTTTAGGCGCAGTTAAAAATGGTATCGATATGTTTGACTGTGTCATGCCAACAAGGTCAGGCAGAACAGGCCTGGCTTTTACTTGGGATGGAAAAGTAAATCTTAGAAATAGTAAGTTCAAAAAAGATAAAAATCCATTAGATAAAAAATGCAAAATAAACAATCTTAATAAATATTCAAAAAGCTATTTAAACCATCTAATTAATACCAATGAAATCCTAGCCTCAATGTTGATTTCACTTCATAACGTAAACTTTTATCAAGAATTTATGAAGAAAATTAGAGAGTCGATTAAAACTGGGACATTTGAAGCATTTTACAAAAAATATAAAAATAAGTATAATTGATATTTACTAATTGAAATTTATCTTTTTTATAGATAAAAGGAGTTTCTTTAACGGGCCGTTAGCTCAGTTGGTAGAGCACTTCCCTTTTAAGGAAGGTGTCGTTGGTTCGAATCCAACACGGCTCACCATCATTTAAACTTTTAATGGTGGATATTCTAAAATAATCTTCGGTATCCACTTATTCAAACTATTAATTCTATTATCACTAGAAGGATGGGTGCTCATAAATTGTGGCGGTTCTTTACCTTTATTAGCTTCCTTCATTCTTTTCCATAAATTTACAGCCTCCTTAATATTGTATCCAGATAATGAAGAGAAAATTAATCCTAAATAATCAGCTTCACTTTCTTGTTTTCTTCCGAATGGATTCATAATACCAAGTTGAAGTACATCCATTCCTGATGCTCTACCAATTGTATTACGTGTTTGAGATATTTTACCACCCGTAAAAATATCTGCTATCTGAGTTGTAACATTTACTGCCATAGCCGCACTCATTCTCTCAACTGAATGTTTAGCAACTGCATGTGCTATTTCATGTCCCATCACCGCAGCTAAACCATTAATATTTTTTGTAACATTTAATATCCCTGTATAGACTGCAATTTTACCTCCAGGCATACACCATGCATTTTTAACCTTTTTATTATCAATCAAGATATACTCCCAAGTAAAATTACTTGTAGGATCTGGTAAATTTTGATTTTTAAAAAATATTGATACTGATTTTGATATCTTGTCTCCAATATCAATAATATTATTTAGATCTTTGCCTTTTTCGATCAATTTAACTTTCTTTGAATTTTTTAATTTTTCATAAGCTTTAGCCGCTTGAGCATTGATTACACTTTCAGGATATATTGTGAGTTGTCTTCTGTCAGTTATTGGCACTGTTGCACAGGAAGACGTTAAAATACCACAACAGGAACATCCAAAAAGCTCAAGAAATTTACGTCTATTTATGTTATACAATTTCTTCATTGCCGAATCTTAACAAAAAAAAATTGATTTGTATTTGAAAGAATATTGAAATGGCAAAAAATAAACCAAAAAAATCCTTATTATCTTCACTTCGTAATAATTTTATTGCCGGTGTAGTGGTTCTAATACCTATTGGTATAACTCTTTACCTAACAGTATTTATAATAAACGTATCATCAAAGTTAATACCTAAAGAAATTAACCCCAATCATTATCTGCCTTACAATATTCCTGGTTTAGAAATACTAATCGCGGTACTTTTAATAACAATTATTGGATGGCTTTCGTTATCTTTTATAGGAAAAAGACTTTTTAATCTTTTTGAAAGTGTATTAAATAAAATACCTATCATAAGAACTATATATTCTGCAGTTGAACAATTAATAGAAACTTTTACTAAAAGCAAATCAGATAAAAAAACTGTAGTTTTAATTGAATATCCTCGAAAAGGTGTTTATGCAGTTGGATTTGCAACTAAAGAAAATACAGGTGAAATCAAAAAAAAGGCTGGTAAAGAACTAATAAATGTTTTTGTGCCAACAACTCCAAATCCTACAAGTGGTTTTTTACTTATGTTTCCTAAGGACGAAGTTATTTACTTAGATTTATCTTTTGAAGAAGCATCGAAGTTTATTGTTTCTGCTGGAAGTTTTAACCCATAACCCATTATTATTTAATCTTATTAATTATATCTGCTCTATCATAAAGCTTTATTAATTTTTCATATTTTTTAAGCGAATTAGAATTAAAAGTGTTAATTTTATTTTCAGCAGATAAAAATAAATCTTTATGATGAACAGGATCAGCAAATTTAAAATTTTTAATACCACTTTGTTGAAAACCCAATAAATCACCGTGACCTCTTATTTTTAAATCTTCTTCGGCAATAATAAAACCGTTATTAGTTTCCCTTAAAATTTTTAAACGTTTTTTGGCGTTAGTACTCAAATTTTTTTTATAAGTCAAAATACAATAGGAAACCGAGCTACCGCGTCCAACTCTACCACGTAACTGATGAAGTTGAGATAAACCGAATTTATTGGAATCTTCTATTATGATAATATTTGCGTCAGGAAAATTAATGCCAACTTCAATAATAGTTGTGCTAACTAAAATTTTAATTTTTTTATCAATAAATAAATTTAAAACTTTATTTCTTTCATCAATACTCATATTCCCATGTATAAGACCTACATTATTTGGAAATAATTTATTAATGTCATTAAATTTTTTTTTAGCTGAAGAAAAGTTAAGTTTTTTTGATTGCTCAATTAACGGACAAACCCAAAATACTTGAAAATTTGATTTAATTTGTTTTTTAATTAATGGAATTATCTCTTTCAATTTATTCTCAGGTTTAATTAATGTTATAATTTCTTTTCGATATTTTGGTTTTTCATCCAAAACTGATATATCCATATCACCAAAAAAAGATAACATCATTGTTCTGGGTATTGGCGTCGCAGACATAGTTAAAACATCACAATTATCGCCTCCTTTTTTTGCGAGCTTTATTCTCTGATTAACCCCAAATTTATGTTGCTCATCAATAATAACAAATCCTAAATTTAAAAAGTTTATTTTTTTTTGAAATAGAGAATGTGTCCCAAATAAAAGTTTTATATTTCCGTTTCTTAGATTATTTATAATTTTATTTTTTTCTGTTCCAACAATTTTACTCGTAATTAGACCTATGTTAATATTGGTTGTTTTAAATAAATCTATTGCTAATTCATAATGTTGTTTTGCAAGTATTTCTGTGGGCGCCATGAACGCAACTTGAAAATTATCTTCAAGAACATTTGCTGCTGCAATTAAAGCTAATATTGTTTTTCCTGACCCAACATCTCCCTGCAATAGTCTGAACATCCTTGAATTAGATTTTAAATCTTTGTCTATTTCTGATAATATTTTATTTTGTCCCTCGGTTAATTTAAACTTAAAATTTTTCTTTAAAATATTTGACAATTCACTTTTAAAAGCTTTTTTTCGCTTTTTTTTAATTTTAACAACTTTTCTTGCTGAATATAATGCAAGCAAATTTGACAATATCTCATCATAAGCGAGTCTTCTAAAGTCATTAGAAAATACATCCAGGTTGCTTTTTGGATTATGGAGATTATTTAAAGTTTTTTTAAAACTTTTAAAATTATTTTTTTGTAAAAAATCGTTTTCATGCCATTCAAAATTATCATCAATTTTTTCAACAATATTAGTTATTAGTTTTCTATAATTTTTTTCTAAAAGACCTTCAGTAAGCGAATACTTAGGAAAAATCTTAGTAATCTCGTCTATCTGTTCTAAGGGTTTTACATAAGTAGGATT
>CACHGA010000010.1 GCA_902579285.1 uncultured Pelagibacteraceae bacterium | reverse complement strand
TGGGCATTTTTGATTTTTATTGTTGGAACAAAAATGTTCCCAGACAAACAAACAAAAAGCGATCATGGAGAACTACTTAGAACAATTGGTTTTTCCAGTGCTCCTGGAATAATTAGAATATTTGGTTTCACCCCTGAATTAATGACGGTAACATTTATTGGCTCCTCATTTTGGATGTTAGCTTGCATGGTAGTTGCTGTTAGACAAGCTCTTGATTATAAAAGTTTGTGGAAAGCACTTGGTGTTGTAGTGTTGTGTTGGTTTATCCAAGCTACTTTACTATTTTTAATATTAATTGTTTTTAATAGATAAAATTAGATTTTTGTTGGATTCGGTTTATTTTTGTAAACTACTTCAGGATCAAATTTTTTCTTTTTTTCCTTAAAATCTATTTTAACCTTTTCGGTGTTTTCAATCTTTCCAAGAGTAATTGACCTATAAAAACAGGATTTATAACCAACGTGGCAACTTGCTCCATCACCTATATCCACACTCAACCATATAGAGTCTTGATCATCATCTATTCTCATCTCAACAACTTTTTGAACAAAACCACTTGTTTCACCTTTGCGCCAAACTTCTTTTCTTGATCTACTCCAATAATGAGCTTCTTTAGTTTCAATAGTTTTTTTAAGAGCTTCAGAATTCATGAAACCTTGCATTAAAACTTCCTTTGTTTTAAAATCAGTTGTTATGACAGGTATAAGACCATCATTGTTAAACTTTGGTGAAAGTAAATTACCCTCTTCAATATCCGCGACATTTTCTCTTTTTTTAAACATTTGATTAGCTTTATAAAACTATAATAAGTTTGCAGTTTGCATTAATAATTTTTATTATATATTAGTTTTGTTATTTATGAAAATAGTTAAAAATACAGATAATGCTGTTTTAAAAGATAAATCAGAAGTTTCAGACAAAGAAGCAGAGGAAGCTTTTAAAACTATACTGCGATGGATCGGTGAAAATCCAAACAGAGAGGGGTTGTTAGAAACTCCAAGAAGAGTAACAAAAGCTTATAAAGAATATTTTAAGGGATATAATCAAGAAATTACTTCAGAATTATTAAAAACTTTTGGTGACGTTAATGGTTACGATGACATGGTATTACAAAAAAATATTTCTGTTCAAAGTCATTGTGAGCACCATATGGCACCAATTATTGGAGTAGCCCATGTTGCTTATATACCAAAAAAAAGAGTAGTAGGTTTAAGCAAGCTAGCAAGAGTTGTTGAAGTTTATTCTAAAAGATTACAAACACAAGAAAGATTAACTATGCAGATTGCAAAATCTCTAATGGATGGTTTAGATGCCCATGGAGTTGCAGTTACAATAGACTCAACTCATCAATGTATGACTATGAGAGGTATTAAAAAAGAAAAAGCAACTACAATCACAAATTATTTTTTAGGTAAATTTAAAGACGATCTTAGTTTTCAGAATAGATTTTTAAAACATATTTCTGATAATAATTAGTCATCATCTTCATCTCTCCAATTATCTAAATAGAATTTATAACAAGCATAAGTTACTGCTACTATCCCATAACAAAAAGCAAATAATAAACCATCTTCTTTACCTAAATAATTCCAGCTAATTTGGAAAACTAATATTGGAGAAATTAAAATAATGAGAATTATACTTAATCTTATATAATAAGGAAATTTTTGCTTCATAATTGATCTTATATTTTCAAAAAATAATTTGTCATATTAATTTGTCACATGTAAGATGAAACATGCCAAAAAGTTTCAAAGCCATTGTAATTGATAACAAAGAAGAAAAATTCACTCGAGAAGTAAAAGATTTAAATAGCGATAGTTTAAAAGATGGAAATGTTTTAGTCAGAATAGATTTTTCTAGTTTAAATTTTAAAGACGCATTGATATTAAATAATGGTGGAAGAATTGTTAAAAAATATCCCTTTGTTCCTGGCATAGATTTTTCAGGAACTGTTGAAGAATCAGAAGATGAAAAATTTAAAAAGGATGATAAAGTAATATTAACTGGATTTAGAGTAGGAGAAATTTATTATGGGGGATTTTCTCAATACGCAAAAGTAAACTCGGATTTTCTTGTAAAACTACCAAAAGATTTAACAAATAAAAAGGCAATGATGATGGGTACCGCTGGTCTTACAGCTTTGCTATGCTCTTTTGCGGTAAAAGCTAAAGAAGAACTTTTAATGGGATCCAAAGTAAAGGATGTTTTGGTAACTGGAGCAACAGGAGGAGTCGGTAGTTTTGCTGTCATGGCTTTATCAAAAATGGGTTATGATGTTCATGCTGTAACTGGAAAAAAAGACAAACACGATTATTTAAAGAAACTAGGGGCTAAAAATATTTTAGACAGAAAAGAATTTTTAGGTGAAAGTAAACTTTTGGAAAAGGGGTTGTGGGACTGTGTTGTCGATAATGTTGGTGGAGAAGGGCTGACTAAAATTCTGGCACAAACAAAACCAGGTGGTATTGTCGCTTTACCAGGAAACGCTGGGGGTGTTAAAATTGCAACTAATACAATGCCTTTTGTAATAAGAGGGGTAAAATTATGGGGAATAGATTCATCAGGTACTTCAGCAAGAAGAAAAGATTTTGTGTGGAACGAAGTAGGTAAACTGATTAATTTTACTATGATTGAGAGTTCAATTAAGGAAGTATCTTTAAATGAATTGCTGAGTGAATTTCCAAAAATGCTTAAAGGTGAATTGACCGGTAGAATTCTGGTAAATCCCAACAAATAAGATATGGACTGGGATAAATTAAAAATTTTTCATGCGGTAGCTGAGTCTGGAAGTTTTACAAAAGCTTCAACAGTATTAAATTTAAGCCAATCTGCAATAAGCAGACAAATTCAAACTTTAGAAAATGAACTTAAAATACATCTCTTCGAGAGACACGCTAGAGGTTTGGTTTTGACAGATAATGGAGAGTACTTATATAAAACAGCACACGAAGTAATATCAAAATTAAAAGATGTAGAGGCCACATTAAGCGATGAGAAAGACAAGCTTAATGGAAAACTTACTATTACTACTGTTGTGAGTTTTGGAACAACTTGGTTAACACCAAGAATTAAAGAGTTTATGGCGCTTCATCCTGAAATAGAAATTGAATTAATATTTGATGATAAAGAGTTAGACCTAAGTACTCGTCAGGCTGATGTAGGAATTTTTATGAGGAGGCCAAAACAATTAAATTATATTCAAAAAAAATTGATAGATCTAAACTACCATATTTATGGATCAACAAAATATTTAGAAAAATATGGTCATCCAAAAAATGTAAAAGATTTAGATAAGCATAAATTCATTACATATGGTAGAGGAGCACCATCCCCTGTATTCAATCCTGATTGGGCATTAAAGTTAGGTTCTAAGGATAAAAAAAAGAGAAAACCAGTTATGAAAGTAAATAGTGTTTATGGATTACTTTTAGCTGTACAAAGCGGTGTTGGTCTTGCAGCTTTACCAGATTATATGACAGCTAATGTTTCAAATATTACAAAAATCTTACCTGAAATTGAAGGGCCTTTAACCGAAACTCATTTTGTTTATCCTCAATCATTAAAAAATGTTGCAAAGGTTAAAGCTTTTAGAAATTTTCTATTTAGTAAAGTTAGTGAATGGAAATTTTAATTAATATGTTTCGGCTTTTATTTTTAGTTTAGCACCTTCTTCAATTGAAAGATTTTTCTGATTTAAAACTCCCTCAACATCTGCGGTAGATTTAATTTTAATTACATCAGAGTTAACGTTTCCATTCGAAGCGCCGCCTAAGTTTGCCTCAGAAGAACTTATATTGCCGTTTATCTTAGATCCAGAGTGTGTCTGCAACTTATCAGCTGTAACATCACCGTCTATTTTGGCATCAATAACTAATCTTTCTTTTTCAACTATATCTCCCTTTATTGTCACATCAGAGAGAAGTACTGAAGTTTTTTCACTCATAAGATTATGATACAATTATAAGTTGATAAAATCAAACAATTTAAATACTTAACTCTCAGATAATGTTGTAAAAATTAGTTATTGATAAATGATACCTTTAAAAGATGATAATCCCACAAAAGGAAGGCCAATAGTAAGCTACGGTATCCTTGGATTTTGCATTTTAATTTTTTTAGCACAAACAGGTCTAAGCGAAACAGAACTTCGAGATTTTACTTATTCATATGGACTTATACCTTCCGTTCTTATGGGAATAGATCAGCTTCCAAATGATCTATATAGAATTTCACCAATAGGGACTATTTTTACATCAATGTTTATGCATGGTGGGTGGATGCATTTAATTGGAAACATGTTATATCTTTGGATTTTTGCTGACAATATAGAAGACGATTTAGGTACTTTAAATTTTGTAATTTTTTATTTTGTCTCAGGTATTGGAGCTGCGATGGCCCAAGTACTTATGGATGTTAATTCTCAAATTCCAATGATAGGCGCTAGTGGTGCAATTGGAGGAGTATTAGGCGCCTATTTAATTAACTATCCTAATGCAAGAGTATTGGTTTTAATACCCTTTGGATTTTTTAGCCAATTAATCAAAATAAGAGCTCTTTACGTTTTGGGTTTTTGGTTTATTTTACAGTTTATAAATTCATTCCTTACAGCCTCTTCAAGCGGAGGAGGAGTGGCTTATGCCGCACATATAGGTGGTTTTATAACTGGGGTTGTTTTGATATTATTCTTAAATAAAAAAAATAACAAAAAAAGTTTTAACAAAAAAATTAACAAAAAACACAAAGGTCCCTGGGAGTAATGTCTTATATAATCCCATTTATAATTTTAATAACCATAGTAGTTTTTATTCACGAATACGGCCATTATTATTTTGCAAGAAGATATGGTGTTGCAGTAACAGATTTTTCAATTGGTTTTGGTAAAGAAATTTTTGGTTTCAACGACAAGAATGGAACAAGATGGAAATTTTGTTTAATTCCACTTGGAGGTTATGTTAAATTTTTTGGAGATAGAAATGTATTTAGTCAAGCAGAGCAAGAAGAGTTGTTAAAAAAGTATAGCAAAGAAGATCAAAAAAAATTATTTGTTACAAAACCGTTATATCAAAGATCATTGATAGTTGCTGGTGGCCCTCTTGCAAATTTTATATTGGCTTTATTAATTTTTACTTTAATTAATGTTTTTGTAGGTAAAGATTTTACTCAACCGAAAATTGAAGAAGTAACAATAAACAGCCCCGCAGAGAAAGCAGGATTAAAAAAAAACGATATAATTATTGGTATAAATGATAATAAAGTAGAAAGTATTCTAGAAGTATCAACTTATATCAATACTAATAATGCAGATAAATTAAAAATCATGGTTTTAAGAGATCAAAAGAAAATCTCTCTTGTAGCTATCCCGGAAATAATAGATTCTAAAGATCCATTGGGGAATTCCGTAAAAAAAAAAATAATTGGAATTAAAATAGGACCTGCTAACAATGAATTTAATAAAGAGAAACTTGGACCAACAAAAGCAGTATATTATGCAACAAAAGAAATTTGGTTTGTCTCTAAGACGACAATTCAGTTTGTTGGATCGATGTTTCAAGGCAAGGCAGACACCTCCCAACTAGGAGGACCAATCAAAATCGCTAAAATTTCTGGTCAAGTTATGGAATTTGGAATATTAGCTTTTTTAAGCACAATAGCTTACATCTCAATAAGTCTTGGTTTGATTAACTTATTTCCTATTCCTCTTTTGGACGGGGGTCATTTGATGTTTTATTTATTTGAAAAAATTTTAGGGAGACCTTTGAGCCAAGCAACACAAGAAGGTTTTTTTCGAATCGGTCTTTTTTTACTTCTTTCTTTAATGTTATTTACTACTTTTAGTGATTTAAAAGATCTAGGATTATTTTAATTATCATTTAGATTGTAAAAAAACCTAATAAAAACAAGGCTTTTTCACAAACACTCTATTTTGTGTTTATAAACAAGGTAGCTACTATATTTTCGTTGATTTTATTGAGTTTTTGTACAAATTGAAAAAAGCAACAAAAAGGGGCTAAAATGAACAAAAAACAACTAGTAAATAAAATAGCAACAGCAATGAGCCAAAGTAAAGCTGATGCTGAAAGAATGTTCGATACTATTACTGGTATTATTCTAGATTGCCTGAAAAATGACGAAGCCGTGAAAATCGCAGGTTTTGGCACTTACAAGGTAGCTAAAAGAAAAGCCAGAATTGGTCGAAATCCAAGAACTGGAGAGCAGATTCAGATTGCTGCTTCACAAAAGGTTAAATTTCTACCTGCTAAAGGTTTAAAGGATATGTTTAATAGATAATCAGTTTAACAACCCTTAAAAATGAGCTTTTTAAGGGTTGTTTTAAGCACTAAGTGTCACACCCCAAAAAAACTCATAACTCACTTACCGATAAAGCACTTCTTAAAAATCCTTACTAAATTAGTGTCAACTAATTGGAGGTATAATGAAAAAATATATAGGTTATTTCTTTGCGGGTACGGCAATTTATTTTGCTTTCGCTGGTTTAGGCTACGCCGAAACTACTGTATCTGCAGAAGTTCAATACATTTTTAATACAATACTATTTTTAATGTCAGGTTTTCTGGTTATGTGGATGGCAGCAGGTTTTGCCATGCTCGAATCAGGTTTGGTTACATCTAAAAGTGTGTCAGCAATCTGTGCAAAAAATATAGGTTTATATTCAATAGCCGGAGTAATGTTCTGGTTAGTTGGATACAATTTAGCTTACGGTATACCCGAAGGTGGATGGATAGGTTCATTCTCTTCTTGGAGTGACGCATCATCATTAGAAACTGGTTATTCTGATGGATCAGATTGGTTTTTCCAAATGGTATTCTGTGCAACAACAATGTCAATCGTGTCAGGAACATTGGCTGAAAGAATTAAAATTTGGCCATTTTTCTTATTTGCAGCTATTTTAACTGGATTTATTTATCCAATTGAAATGGGATGGCAGTGGGGCGGTGGTTGGTTATCAGCTGCTGGTTTTTCTGATTTTGCAGGTTCAACATTAGTACATGCTGCTGGAGGAGCTGCTGCTCTTGCTGGAGCATTAGTACTTGGTGCTAGATCTGGAAGATTTACTTCAGGAGGTGGTGTAAAAGCTATGGCACCTTTTGCGGCTTCTTCAATTCCATTAGCAACACTAGGAGTATTTATACTTTGGTTGGGTTGGTTTGGATTCAATGGTGGCTCACAATTAGCTGCTGGAACTCTAGAAGACGTTAGTTCTGTTGCAACAATATACATTAATACAAACTTAGCTGCAGGTGGTGGTGTGTTAGCCGCCGCTACAGTATCAAGGCTTGCTGGTGGTAAAACCGACGTAGTCATGATGCTTAATGGTGCGATAGCTGGTTTGGTTGGTATAACGGCGGAACCTTTAACACCAAGCCCACTTGCTGCAATCGTTATTGGAGCAATAGCTGGTGTGTTAATGTACTACTCAACAAAATTATTGTACAAAATGAAAATCGATGATGTTGTTGGAGCTATTCCTGCACACTTAGTTGCTGGAATTTGGGGTACATTAGCAGTTCCATTTACCAACTCAGATGTAAGTTTTGGTTCACAATTCCTTGGAACAATTTCAGTGGTAATTTTTGTTTTCGTAGCATCATACATTGTATGGTCAATCATGAAAGCAACTATTGGAATTAGAATCAGTAAAGAAGCTGAAAGGCTTGGTACTGATAAGTCCGAAGTTGGTGTAATCGCTTACGGAATAAGAGACTAAATAATTCTCCTTCTTCCTCCCTTTCGTTTAGATGGAGACAAGAAAAGGCCCAGACTTAAAGTCTGGGCCTTTTAATTTATAAAGACCTTATATAATCTAAAACTTCTTGAGCATGGTCTTTTACCTTTACATTTGACCAAATTTTGAGAATTTTGCCGTTTTTAATAATTATTGTGGATCTTATAGTTCCCATGAATTTTTTACCCATAAAAGATTTTTTACCCCAAACTCCAAATTTTTTTTGAACATTTACTTTTTCATCAGACAATAATTCAAATGGTACTTTATATTTCTTTTTAAAACTTAAATGACTTTTAATATTATCTTTTGAAATTCCAACAACCTCAAAACTCAAATTTTTAAATTTTTTATATAATTTTGTGAAATCCTTTGTCTCTAAAGTACAACCAGGTGTATTATCTCTAGGGTAAAAATAAACTACTAAACCCCCCTTTATTTTTCTGCTATCAAAAGTTTTTAAAGTTGTTGAGTCTAGACTAAAGGTGGGTGATTTTTTATTTTCTTTAACTTTCATTTTCTTCCCAGAGTTTTTTCCAGTCTACATTTGGCGATAAACCATAAATTGAATTTATATTTGTAAAATGAACAGAGAGAGACGGGATAGGTGATATGCATAATTCTTTTTTATAAATATTATGTAATGGTTTCTCAAAAGGATAGTGTTCAAATTTACACATGCTAATTAACTCTTCAAAATAATTATTAATAATTTTTTTACTCATTACAAATGAACACAAAGTTTGATCAATTTTACGCCAATGTCTATTTTCACCCATAAAAACTTTAGTATCGTTTGCTCCAGTATATAAATAAGGGTAGTCAGTTGGACATATAATTAATTCATTATTAATTAACGATGAAAATTTTTCATAGGCAAATAAAATTTCTGACACCGCATTTAATTTATGAAGATAATCATCTTCAACAAAATAAGTTAAATCTTCACATTTTTCTTTTGACAAAATAATTGATTGATGAATATTCGACATATTAGATTTTTGATTTGAAGTAACCTCTTTATTTTCCTCATTAATTTTTTTAATTTCTTTTGAGTATCTGTTAAAATCTAAATTCTTAATTTCAAAGTCTATTTGTGAATTATTTAAAATATTTTTTAACATATTTATTTGATCATTTTGTGAATTATGGTCAATTATATAAATTTTGAATTTAGTTTCTTTAAATTTAACTTTCGCATGATTTATACTTTTTATTATCGACACCAAAGTTCTTTTTGTGTACTCCTCTTTCTCTTTTTCAAAAATTCTCTTCTTGGATTGAGTAAGCATGTTTACCGTCATGCAAGTTCTTAAAATCACATCAAAAGATTTTACTTTCCTAGTAATTTTAACTTCACCCAACGGTAAAGTGATAGAACGTTTACCCGGAACGCTTAAAGACTCGTTTAAACTCTTATTAGAAACTGGTGCTGTAAAGTTACTTTGGTCGATGATTTCAAATCCAAAAAATCTACATATTTTAATAAAAAATTTAGAAAAAATGTTTTTTTTGTTCGGTTTTATTTCTCTCATTTAAACTATTATTATAATAGTTTATATATATAAAAATGAATATTAAATCTTCAAAAGAATTAGTTGAAAAAGCTTTAAAAGAAATTAAAACGCTAACTCCCATCGAAATAAAAGAATTAAACGAAAAAAACCAATGTACCTTAATAGATATAAGAGATATCAGAGAATTGTGGAGAGACGGAACTATAAAGGGAGCATTGCATATACCAAGAGGCATGTTGGAATTTTGGTTAGATCCAAATAGTCAGTACTATAATAAAAATAAATTTTCAAAAGATAAAAAACTAATTTTGTTTTGCGCGGCTGGTATGAGATCTGCCCTTGCAGCAAAAACACTCAAAGACATGGGGTATAATAATATTGCTCATGCAGAGGGTGGTTTTGGATCTTTAGCCAATCAAGGTCTTGAAGTTGTTATTAAAGAAAAAAAATAATCTATTTTTTGATTTCATCAATCGCATAAGAAAGTCTATCTTGGCCCCAAAACATTTTTTTGTTTACAACAAATGCAGGAACACCAAAGATTTTCTTTTTTAGAGCATCATCAGTTAATTTTCTCAATTTATCTTTTACTTTTTGATCAGATACTTTTTTTAAAAAAATTTCAGGATTTAAATCAATATTTTTTAAAACTTTATTTATTACAATTGGATCATTCATATTTAGCCCATCCATCCAAATGGCATTAAATATTTTTTCAATAAAGTTTTTTTCCGAATTATCCTTTTCAGCAATTAAAACTCCCCTCATAAAATTTACAGTCTTTATTGGGAAGTAAGAGTTAAAATGAAAAGAAATATTTTTTTTTTTACTCACCAATTTAGTATCTTCGATCATGTATTTTGATTTAAGTTTTATAAAAGCTGCAGGGGTTATACCTGCTGCATTATGTAATCCACCTAAAAATATAGGCATAAACTTAATTTTAAAAGAATTTTTTTTTTCAAGTTTTTTAATTTCTTTGTAACCAATGTAGGCATACGGACTACTAAAATCAAAATAGAAATCAATAAACTTAGTCATAAAAATTTATTTTTCTTGAATAAAAAATTCTAATCAACCAATAAATCAAAAGACCCGTTGGTCCAGTAAAGTATGTCGTGATTAAAGAAATAATTACTAAAAATTTTGAAATTTGATATGTTTTTGCATCACTAACAATCCAGTTTCCAACAAAAAGATTAATAGATAAAAAATGAAGCCAAAAAATCAAAAGAAAAGCTTCGTTCGAAAAAAGAGCATAAAGATCATCTAAGCCTAAATATAAATTAAAAACTTCAAAAATATTTTCACTAATAAAAATTTGATAAGAAATAAATGTATAAGCTGTGGATAATAATAATGGTATGATTACTGATTTAACTAAAAAATTTGTAATTATGTGATTTGGTAAAATAATTAAAAAAAACCAACAAGGAATTACACCTATGTTTGCTATATAGTATATATTCTCGTAAGTGAGAAAATTTAAAAAACTATCAATCATAAAACTTTGTATAATATAAAAGCTATGGATCCAATATCCAATAAAAAAGATTTTGAAGACTTAACAACTAATTTAAGAGATCTAGCATACGCTTATATTGAAAAGTATAGTCCTTCAAAACAACAAGTAAAAACATATCTTTTAAAAAAATATTTAAATAAATTTCAAGGATCAAAGTCTAAAAAAGATATATCAGCTATAATTGATAAAATAGTATCGAATTTAGAAAAAAATCGATTAATTGATGATAGATTATATTCCGATTCTAAAGCACGTGTATTCCTTAGACGGGGTTACTCAATAAATAAAATTGGGATGGCTTTAAGAACAAAGGGTATTGGCACAGAAAATATAAAATTAAGCATTGAAAAATTAAAAGAAGACAAACCTGATCCTGATTTTAATTCAGCAATGAAGATTTGTAAAAAAAAACGTATTGGACCCTTAAGACCAGAGGCAAACCGTGAGATTTTCTATAAAAAAGACATGGGTATTTTGGCAAGATCAGGTTTTAGTTATGATATTTCAAAAAAAATACTATCTATGACTCAAAAGGAATTTAATCAATTATATAAACTTATTTAGATTTATTTTTCTTCTCATTTAGTTTGAGATAATATTCAATCCTTCTTTTCATTGCATTTTTTACTAAAATAAAAAGCAAAACTCCAAAAATAGTAACAGAAAGAATTATGATAGATATTGTTTTAAACATCTAAGTTTTTACTTCTTTTAATCATCAAACTCAAATTTTTGTAATCTTCTTTTCCATATTTAAAAGGTTCATTTTCCAAAGTAGTAATTATAGCTCCAGCACCTGTGGCAACTGCATGACCAGCTGCATAATCCCATTCACGCGCTCTTTCTCTTGCTGCATAAAAATCATACTCGCCTGTTGCAATCACACAAAATTTATATGAACTATGCATAGGGGTGAACGAATTAACTTTATATTTCTTCATAACCTCTAATATATTTGGAGCAGGTTTTGATGCTCCACTAACAGCAAAAACTTTTCCTTTAGTTGTTTTTTTTTCACAATTAAGTTTCGATAATTTACCTGACTCGATCATATAAGAATTATTTCTTCCATAAGAATAAAACAATCTATTCTTTTTTGGTGCACCAACTAGACCAATTATAGGTTCACAGTCCAATACTAATGCAGCATTAGTAGTATATTCATCTTGACCAGATATATATTCTCTTGTTCCATCAATTGGATCAATTAACCAAAATGTTTTCAAAGTATTTTTCTTTGTTAAATCAACTGTTTCCTCGGAAATTATCGGAATATTAGGTGTTAATTTTTTTATTTTTTCTGTAATAATTTTATCGACTTCCAAATCTCCATTTGAGACGGGAGAGTTATCGGGTTTAGTAATTATTTTCAACCCTTTTTTGTACAATTCAATTGATTTTTTTCCAGCTTCTTCAGTGGTTTCAATTAAGCCTTCAGCAATTTGTTTAAGTTCGTCTATTTTCATTATTGATTTTTTCTAAATTAATATTATCTAAATTAATAACTTGTTTCCCAACATTTTGAAAATTTATAGTTGCCTTATTTCTTATTATTGATTGAACTTGACCGATTCCCCAGCTTTTTTGGGATGGATTAATGACAAAATTACCAGGTTCTAGATCATATTGCATAATGGAAAATTATAATTTTTTATAATATATAACAGTTTATGATTAACTCTCTAGGTATAAAAAAGTCGCCAAAAGATACCAAAATTGTAGTCGCCATGTCAGGTGGTGTAGACTCATCTGTTGTTGCCGGTCTAATGAAAGAAGAGGGTTATGACGTGACTGGAATAACTTTAAAATTATATGATGACATAAAAAGCTCTTCAAAGGGCAAACAATGTTGCGCTGGTAGAGATATTATTGATGCAAAAAGAGTTTCGGAAAATTTAAATATAGAGCACAAAATTCTTTATTACCAAAAAAAATTCAAAAAAGAGGTTATAGACTCCTTTATTAATAGTTACACTGCTGGTGAAACCCCAATACCGTGTGTTCAATGTAATCAAACTGTAAAATTTAGAGATTTGTTTAAATATGCAAAAGATCTTAAAGCAGATGCATTAGTAACTGGTCATTATGTCTTAAGGCACGAACTTGACGGTGTGGGACAAATGTACAGGGCAGAAGACAAAGAGCGTGATCAAAGTTATTTTTTATTCAGCACAACCCAAAAACAACTTGATTTCCTTAGATTCCCTCTTGGCAAAATAAACAAAACAGAGACTAGAAAAATTGCGTCTAAATTAAATCTAAATGTAGCAGAGAAACCAGATAGCCAGGATATATGTTTTGTTCCTAATGGAGATTACGCGTCAGTAATTCAAAAATATAATCCTCAATCATATCAAAAGGGGGAAATACTGGATTTAGAAGGTAAAAAACTAGGATTCCATGAGGGAATAATAAATTTTACAATTGGTCAAAGAAAAGGGATCAAAATATCAAGTAAAGAACCTTTGTATGTAGTTGATATAAACGCAAAAAAAAATGCAATAATCGTCGGAACTCAAGATAATTTAAATATAAATAAGCTTTATCTGAGAGACTTAAATCTTTTATCTAATAAAGAAAACTTCGAAAAAGAAATTTTTATTAAAGTAAGATCGACTGGAAAATTATTAAAATCAAAAGTTGAAATTAAAAAAGATCAAGCATTAGTAAATATTTCAGAAGACGAGAAAGGTATTTCACCAGGTCAAGCTTGTGTTTTCTATTCAAAAAATAATCTAGGAGAAAGATTATTAGGAGGCGGCTGGATAGATAAAACGCTTAATAAAAAATTATCCACACAACTCACAACCTGATAAAAAACAACCAAAAAGTGATAACAATTTTTTTTGTATATGATTTAATGGAAATGAATTGAGAGGCAACTCTCAACTGGCCAGTTAAGGAAAGGCCGAGAGGTTTAAGCTTAACGGGCAGAAAGTTCTGCAGAGTAGCGCTAAAATTGCAGAGCGGGAGGTTCGGCGGTAGCGCCTAAAACGACGAACCAAAACTTAAGTCTGCGCACCGAAAGGTGTGTAGACCTTGAGTTTAATTTTTTTTCCAAAACAGATTAGTTAATAAATAAAATAGTATCACTCCAACAAAGTAATTCCATTCTAACGCATGTTTAAAGTGAACATTCCCACTTGTTACAACTATTGGTAAGCTGAATATTGCTACAACGACTAAAATTGAAACTAATATAATTTTTAAAGTTAAAACATAATTATTGATATCTTTTATGATCATAGACTTTAATTTATAAAATTTAATTACCAAAAGTGACTGTGCAACTATTTCAAAAATAATAAAACCTAATAAAACGAATCTTCTAAAAAATTTATACAAATCATAATCAAATTTAACACCAAGTAATATTGAATGAATTATTAAAAAAATTGCCGAAAGAATACCGAATGTTTTAAATCTATTATTTACTCCTTCGATATTTTGATATGAATTAATCAGATTATTTGTTTTTATCCAATACATAACTAGCAGCACAGATGCTAAAAACATCGAAGGTTTAAAAATAAGAAATGTTGGATAAGTTCTTGCTGTTCTACTGATAGACACACCTCCATCTAAATACGGAAACGTTGGGCCAGACCTACCAATTTGATCAACACTTAAGAAAGTATTATCAAAAATTTGATAGTTTACTGATATGAATAGGCAAAGATTAATTGCTATAAATGGAATGATAAATATCCATAAACTCAACTTTTTAATTTGAGTTCTGTATTCCATTAAATTTAAGACTACTTTCGTTTATTTCTTTTTCTTGCTCTTCTTTTTTTTGAGCCGATTTTTCGTCTTCCTCTATGTTTTTTTGGATAACCCATAATTTACTTTTTATTATCATTTAAAAAGTTTTTTTTCAATTTAAAAAATTTTAGTAAAATTTCTCTTTACTTAACCAATTTGTATCAAAATCTGAACTAATAAACTTTTCATGCGAAAGTATTTTTTTATGTAGGTCTATAGTAGTTGTTATACCATCTATAACAAATTCATTAAGCGATCTCATAGTTCTTTGAATAGCCTCTGTTCTATTTCTGCCTTTACAAATTAACTTGCAAACTAAACTGTCGTAATAAGGTGTAATTTTACATCCTTGAAAAATTGAACCATCAACCCTAGTTCTAAACCCGGATGGTTGATGACACACAGATATTATACCTGGACTAGGCTGGAAATTTTTAGAGGGGTCCTCAGCATTGATCCTACACTCTATGGTATGACCCCTGGCACTAATATCATTTTGTTTAAGGGCTGTATCACCTGAATGTGCAATCCAAATCTGTTCTTTGACAATATCTATACCTGTTTGAACCTCCGTGACTGGATGTTCAACTTGAACTCTTGTATTCATTTCAAGAAAATAAAAGTTTCCATTTTCATAAATATACTCAACGGTACCCGCTCCTTCATATCCAATAGCTTCGACCATTTTAACTGTTTTATTCAATAAATCAGATCTGGTTTTTTCATCCAACACAGGACTAGGTGTTTCTTCAATCAATTTTTGATGCTTTCTTTGTACCGAACAATCTCTTTCATTTAAGTGAACCGTTCTATTTTTTCCCGAGAGGACTTGCACTTCTATATGTCTAGGGTTTTTAAAATATTTTTCGATATATACCTCATCATTTCCGAAATATTTTTTTGCTTCTAGTCGGGCCAATGAAAATAATTCATCTAATTTACTTTCATGTTCTACAATTTTCATTCCTTTTCCACCACCCCCTCCCGAAGCTTTAATTAGTACTGGGTAACCAATTCTTTTACAAATTATTTTTGCATCTTCTGAACTTTTTACTCCTCCATCCGAACCTTCTATAACTGGTAATCCATTCTGTTTGGCAATTTTTTTTGCTTCGATTTTATCACCCATTTTTTTAATAATTTCTGATCCTGGACCAATAAATTTTACACCGTGTTTTTGAACTATTTCAGCAAACTTGTAATTTTCAGATAAAAAACCGTAACCTGGATGAATAGCTTGCGCCCCAGTTACATCAACAGCCGACATTATCGCAGGAATATTTAAATAACTATTTCTAGGTTCGTGCGAACCAATACAAACACTTTCATCGGCCAATCGAACATGCATTGAGTCAGAGTCAACATCTGAATGAACTGCGACAGTTCCTATTCCCCATTCTTTACATGCTCTTATAACTCTAACAGCGATCTCGCCTCTATTTGCGATTAAGACTTTCTTAAACATTTATTATTTTAAAAGAACCAACGTTTGTCCAAATTCTACAGCTTGTCCATCTTGAACTAAAATTTTTTTTACCTCACCATCTGCAGTTGATGGTACATGATTCATCGTTTTCATAGCTTCAACAATCATTACTGTTTGTCCTTTTTTAATTTTTTGACCAACTTCTACAAATTTTTTTCCTCCTGGCTCAGGAGCCAGATATGCCGTTCCTATTATTGGAGAATTTACTTTTGTTCCGCTTTCTTCCTCTTTAGTTTTTGTAATTCCAGGTTTATGTGCTGTGATGTTGGTGTTAGATACTAAACCTTTACCGACTTTAATTTTTTTGCTTCCATCTTGATATTCAATTTCTGTCAAACCGAATTCATCCAGATAGTTTTTTAATTCTTCAATTAATTTTTTATCTATTTTCATTTTTTATCAAGTTTTTTATACCGTTAAGAGCCATTATATATCCCTCAACACCCAATCCGCATATTATCCCGTCCGCAGCTTTACTAATCAGTGATTTATGCCTGA
>CACHGA010000009.1 GCA_902579285.1 uncultured Pelagibacteraceae bacterium | reverse complement strand
AAATTTGAACATGCTCCTTTAAATGTTTGTATTCTTCTTCGGGTGTAGAAAAAGTAGTGGGTAATAGCATATGATTATAAACTGTATAACTTTTAACTCCTTGTTTTTCAATTCTTGAAGTAAAAGGTGTGCCCCTTAATCGTCTCGATCTAGTTATAATACTTTTCATTTTTTAAAAATTCAGCAACCTTTTCTCTCATCTCAAAAGCGTTTTCAAGTATTATCATGTGACCACAATCTTTAATGATATGTGTTTTTGACCCAGGTATTAACCCTGAAAATTCCTTGCCTTTATCTAGCTTTATCATTTTGTCAAGCTCACCAAAAACGAAAAAAGTTGGGCATTTGATTTTTTTTATACTGCTGATTCCATTTTTATAGTTATTACAAGCGATAAGGTCTATTGCCAAAACTTCACGGATTTCTCTAGACGAATTTAAAATCTTTTGAAGTGGGTTTCCTCCAAGAAATTGCTTAGAATATCCATATCCCCATTTCATCATTAAATTTATTGACTCAAAATCTCCTGCGTTTGCAAGATCTATTAAACTTTTATTTACTGGTATTTGATATGAACCGGCAACAAAAATTAAATTTTTAATATTATCAGGGAATTTATTTGCATATTCTATAGCCACCAAACAACCCTGTGAATGTCCTAATATTGTTAACTCTTGTATACCAATTACATTAACAACTTTGTTAAGCCAATCAGCCATTTCCTCTATTGATTTAAGAGAGGAACCTTCTGAGTTACCATGGCCGGGTAAATCAAGTGCAAAGACATTAAATCCTTCATCAGCAAGATATTGATCAGTTAGAGACCAAACAACATGAGATTGACCGCTTCCATGAAGTAATATTATAGAATGTTTGTTTTTATCGAAAGTTTGACCAATATCTGAGGAGAAAACTTTTTTATTTTCTACTTCAAAAATCATTTATCTTGCCAATTAGGATTTCTTTTATTTATAAAGGCATCTATACCCTCTTCAGCATCAATTTTAAGCATATTCTCAACCATTACGTTGGATGCATAATCATAAGCTTCGGATAATTTCATGTTTATTTGATTATAAAAAGCTTGTTTGCCAATTTTCAATGTTATAGCTGATTTCTTAGAAATTTTTAAAGCTTTTTCTAGCACAATGCTCCCAAGATCATTATCGTTTACAACTTCATTAATTAAACCAATTTCAGCAGCTTTTTTAGAAGAAATTAGATCTCCATTCAAAAGCATTTCCATAGAATGTTTGTTCGAAACTGTTCTTGATAGGGCCACCATTGGCGTTGAACAAAATAAGCCAATATTTACACCGGGTGTTGCAAATCTAGATGATGTTCCTGCATAAGCTAAAT
Source organism: uncultured Pelagibacteraceae bacterium (assembly GCA_902579285.1). Taxonomy (GTDB): domain Bacteria; phylum Pseudomonadota; class Alphaproteobacteria; order Pelagibacterales; family Pelagibacteraceae; genus Anoxypelagibacter. The sequence goes on along the minus strand of CACHGA010000009.1, from coordinate 16,676 downwards.
CACAACTTGCAACTAATTGACAACCAGCTGCAGTAGCAGTACCAGAAACTTCGGCAATTATAGGCTTTGGATTGTTAATAATTGATTGCATTAGTTTTGAACATTTTAACATCACTTTTTTAAAATAGTCCCTGCCCTTATCAGAATTATCACGCCCTTTTTTTAATTGTTTTAAATCATGTCCTGCAGAAAATGTTTTGCCCTCCGCTGAAATAATAATCACTCGTATAGATTTATCATTTACAGATTTGTCCAAAACAGACTGAATAGCTGACATCATCTCCTCTGACAAAACATTATGTTGTGAAGGGTTATTTAAAGTAATTCGAAGAATACAATCTGCGTGGATTGAAGTTTTGACAAGTTGATTATTCATTGAATCGTACATAAATTAATTTATTTTTACTTTAACTTCTTTGGAAAGTGAATTTGATATAAAGCAATATCGATGAGCTCTATCTTGTACCTCTTTCATTTTTAAATTATCAACAGAGAAACCGTTAGAAAACTCTACTTTTGGATTAAGTTCAATTTCAGTAACAGACATTAAACCTTTAAGATTTTTACCTAATTTTGCTACAGCTGTATCTTTGTAGGTTTTTACGGGCCATTTCATTTTGGCTGCTAACGCTAAAAAAGTCATCATGTGACAACTACTTAGAGATGCTGCTAAAGTTTGCTCAGGATTAGTATTTAATTCATTTCCTCTCCAATCAGGTGCAGAATCTGCAATGATTTTTGTGTTAGGTGTAAATGTAATTTCATGTTGATTTGAATACTTACCTGGATACATATCTCCATTTTCAAGTTTCCAAATAAGATCAATTGATATTTTTGCCATTTTGAGATTAATTTAAATTTTTTGCTTTTTTTCTCAGTTCAAACTTTTGAATTTTTCCTGTCGATGTTTTTGGCAATTCACAAAATTCAACTTTTTTTGGAACTTTAAATCCTGCTAATGTTTCTTTACAAAAGGAAATTAACTCTTTTTCGGTAACCTTTTTATCTTTAACAGTCTCTATAAAAGCACATGGCACTTCACCCCATTTTTCGTCTGGTTTAGCTACCACAGCTGCAATAGATACCGATGGGTGTTTTGCCAAGGTATTTTCTATTTCTATAGAGGATATATTTTCACCCCCTGAAATAATTATATCTTTTGATCTATCTTGAATTTTTACATATCCATCTTCATGCATAACTGCTAAATCACCAGAATGAAACCAGCCACCTTTCATTGCTTTATCAGTTGAATCTTTATCTTTGAAATAACCTTTCATTACAACATTTGCCCTTATCATTATTTCACCAATAGTTTTCCCATCTCTTGGAACCTCTTTCATAGTTTCAGGATCCATAATTGTTACGCCTTCGGTGTTTGGATATCTTACACCTTGTCGTGCTTTTATCTCATTTTTTTTCTCTTCATCAAAATTGTTCCAAGTATCATTCCAGGCACACTGCGTTACATGACCATATGTTTCAGTCAATCCATAAACGTGCATTACATCAAATCCAAGAGCTTCCATTTTCTTAAAAATTATACTTGGTGGAGGAGCACCCGCTGTTAATACAGAGACTTTGTGCTTTAATTTTTTTCTTTCACTTTCAGAAGCCCCAGTTATCATATTTAAAACAATTGGAGCGCCACCAAAATGAGTAATGTTATATTTATCTATTAATTCAAAAATTTTTTTTATATCAATGTTACGTAAGCAGATTGTACGACCATTTAACATGGGTACTGTCCAAGGATAACCCCAGCCATTACAATGAAACATAGGAACGACGGTTAAAAAATTTAATCTATTTGGCATATTCCAAGCAGCTGCACTACCTGTTGACATTAAATATGAACCTCTATGGTGATAAACAACTCCTTTTGGATTTCCGGTTGTACCAGAAGTGTAACTTAAGGATATAGCTTGCCATTCATCATCTGGCATCTTCCATTCATAAGCATCATCACCTGTTTTTAAAAATGTTTCGTACTCTAAGTCACCAATTTTTTCTGTTTTTGTTTTATCAGCATACTTATCGACAATATCAATTATAGTAATTTTATTTTCAATTGATTTTAATGCTTTTTTAACTTCTTTGTGGAGCTGTCTATCTACAACTAAAACTTTAGCATCGCTGTGATTTAAAATATAAGCAATAGTTTTTGCATCTAATCGAATATTTATAGTATTTAAAACAGCTCCAGTCATAGGAACAGAGTAATGAGCCTCAAAAATTTCAGGAGTATTGAAAGCTAAGAAAGAAACTGTATCACCTTTTTTAATTCCAATTTTTTCTAAAGCACTCGCAAACTTCACACACCTGTTATAAACCTGAGTCCATGTATATTTTCGATCCTCGTAAATTAGGGCTTCATATGTTGGATATATGTCTTTAGCTCTTTGTAAAAATGATAGTGGTGTGAGTGGTACAAAATTCGCTTTATTTTTATTTAGATTTGTTTCGTAATGACTCATTATCAATTAAAATTAGATTTCATCATAGTATCACTACCGGTAATAGCTGATAAATAATGGCTCTGAACTCTTGGAAGGATTTTGTCAAAGTAATATTTTGCAGTATTAATTTTATCTTCATAAAAAGTTTTATTTTCTTTGAGTTTTAAGTGGCTTACCTTCAATATTTTTAACCAAGAATGAGCGAGAGCTATATATCCAAGAACCTTTAGATAATCGTTACAGGCGGCGCTTACATCGTCTTTTGATGATTTGTTTTTCTCACCAAGCCATAGTGTAAAATTATTTAATAATTCTAAATACTTAAAAAATTTATCAGCAAATAAAGAAAGTTTATTGTCTTTTGCAAAATCTTTTACCTCATTTGAAAGTTGAGCAATATACTTTTCAAAAATTTTGTTATTTAAAATTTTTCTATAAACAAGATCAATAGCTTGAACAGAATTTGTACCTTCATAAATAGGTGTTATTCTATTATCTCTGAATAATTGTTCGATTCCTTGATCCTTAGTGTAACCATAACCTCCAAAAACTTGAATTGCATCATTTGTGATTTCCATTCCTATATCAGTAAAAAAGGATTTAATTATAGGAGTCATTAAAGCAACTATTTCATCAGCATTAGTTTTTATTTTTTTATCTGGATGGTTTAAACTAACATCTATTTGCTGAGAAACCCAAAAGGCTAAAGATCTCTGACCTTCAATTAAAGATTTCATGTTCATTAAGCTTCTTCTAATATCTGCGTGTTTAATAATTATATCTGCCTCACCGTTCTTGCTATTATTTGCCTTGCCTTGTTTCCTCTCTTTTGCATAAGCTAACGCGTTTTGATAAGCTGTTTCAGAAATACCGAGACCTTGAATACCTACAACTATTCTCTCTAAATTCATCATTGTGAACATGGAACTAAGTCCTTTATTTTCTGGTCCAATCATAAAGCCTGTTGCTTCATCAAAATTCAAAACACAAGTTGGAGATCCTTTAATTCCCATTTTAGTTTCTATAGACGCAGTGTTAACACCATTTCGAGGTCCGACTGAACCGTTATCATTAACAACAAATTTAGGAACTAAAAATAAACTAATTCCTTTTGTTCCAGAAGGTGAACCAGGAATTCTGGCTAAGACAAGGTGGATAATGTTTTCTGTTAAATCATGGTCACCTGAAGTAATAAATATTTTTTGACCTGAAATCTTATAAGAGTTATCTTTTTGTTTAACAGCCTTAGTTTTTAATAAACCTAAATCAGTGCCACAGTGAGATTCCGTTAAACACATCGTCCCACTCCACTTACCCTCAACCATTTTTGGTAAATACTTATCTTTTATTTTCTGATCTGCATGATGAAGAATGCAGTTATACGCGCCTATACTCAATTCACTATATAACTTAAAAGATAAACTAGCTGATGAAAGCATTTCCTCAAAAAAAGTACTTACTGTTTTTGGCATACCTTGGCCACCATATTTGGGATCGCATGACAAGGAAGTCCAACCATCTTCAATAAACTTTTTATATGCCTCTTTATAACCTGGTGGTGATCTAACAATACCATTTTCATAAACGCATGGCTCTTCATCACCTATTTTAGCAAGCGGCAAAACAATTTCCTGATTTATTTTTGCTGCCTGTTCTAATATATCTTTTACTAAATCAGAATTAATTTCTTTGTATTTATCAATTTCATTATAGTTTTTATTGTCTTTAAGATTATTAAATAAAAACATCATTTCATCTACTGGTGCGTTATAAGTTGTCATTTAATTTATTAATGGTTTACTTGTTTTTAAAGTATGTACAATTCTTTTTTGTGTTTTATCTGTTTCTAAAAGTTTCATAAAGCTCTCAAGTTCTAATTTATACATCTGTTCTTCACTTATTTCCTTACTTAAATTAGTGTCTCCTCCACTCAAAACATTAGCTAATTCCTTACCTACTATCATACCATGATCAAGTATTTTTTTGCTATTATATAATTCATCAAGTACTTTTTGCATTTTTTTCCTTACTTGGTCGCCTGATAATTTAAATTTACATTTAACGGGAGGTTTAAAATTTTTGTTTTGTTCAATATAAGCTCTTGCCATAGGCAATAGATTGTTCCTGTTAATTATAACTTCATGATTATCATCTAAAAACAAAAGAGGTTTTGCCTCAATAGGAGATGTGGCTGTTTTTGCATATCCTATTATATCAAAAACTTTAAGGGGTGCAAAATCAGGGTCTTTACTGGCATCATCTGTTTGAGTCCACCTCCACAAAAGCTCTTTACACCCTCCGCCAGCCGGAACTAAACCAACAATAGTTTCAACCAACCCCATCACTATATTAGTGTGTGATACAACGTAATTGCTTTGCAGCAAGACTTCTTCGCCACCACCTAAAGATAAACCAGATGGTGCGGAGATTACTAATTTGTCACTATATTTTAAATGTTCACAGGTTTTTTGGAAATATTTAATGAATTTTTCAACAGATTTAAAATCTTTCTTTTTAACAAATTCCATTACATAATTTAGATTAACTCCTGCAGAAAACTGCATGCTCTCATTAATAATAATTAATGGTTTGTCTGTAGCTTTCATTAAAGCATCCATAGAATTATAATCTAGGGCATTTGCTTTGGTGTCGAATTCTACAATATTGAAATCTTTAAACCTGTAGATTTCAGCTGAGTCGTTTTTATCAATTTTAATAACTGATTTTTTTACCTTTCCTAGTGTTTCGATATCTGTATATTTTTGTCTTTGGTCATAAAACTTTTTTGCACTTTTATTTTTTAAATTTTCTAAAAAAGAATTAGTTTTAATATCTCCAATTTTATTAAAAAAATTATCTAATCCAATGTTCTCCAACATTTCAAACGGTCCCATAGACCAGTTAAAACCAAGTCGTAATGCTTCGTCAATATCATTGTACTCTTTTGTAATCTTTGGAACTAACGAAGATGAATAAAGAATAATTTTTGAAATTACTGCCCAGGCATATTTACCATACTGATCCTCTCTATTTATTAAATCTAATAAATTTATTTTATTAATTTGGAGATCAATTTTTTTTGCAACTGAATAACTATTATTTTTTATATTTAAAGCTTCCAAAACTTTTTGATTATTAACTTTATTCATGCGGTAAAAACCACCTTTACCTTTCCTACCGGTATAACCACTATCAATTAGTTTTTGAATTATTGGAATTCCTTGAGCAACTTTTTGAAATTCATCATTCCCTGGAAGTTCTTTTCTAAAACTTTTTAAAACGTCCGACATTAGGTCAATACCAATCAAATCATATAACGCAAAAACACCGGTTTTAGGTATTCCCATTGGTCGTCCAAAAACAGCATCGGCTTCTTCTACAGACAAATTCATTTTAATTGCCTCTGTCATAGCAACTTGCATTGCATAGACACCAATTCTATTTCCTAAGAACCCAGGTGTATCACCACAAATTATAACTCCTTTGCCAAGTTTTTTTTCACAGAAGTCTTTTAATAGGTTAATTTTATTTTGATCATTTGATTTTTCTCTAACTATTTCTAAAAGGCCCATATATCTCACTGGATTAAAAAAGTGTGTTATACAAAAATCTTTTTTATCAGTATTATTCATTTTTTGAGAAAGTATTTTAAGTGGTATTGTTGAGGTATTTGAGGAAATGACAGATTCTTTTTTTCTTGCTTTTAAAATTTTTTCGTAAATTTCGTGTTTAATATTAATTCTTTCCACAACAGCTTCTATTATCCAATCAGCATCAGCAACATTGTCAAAATTATCTGAAATATTTCCTGTTTTTAAACTTTGAATTTTTGAACTTTCGAAAAGTAACGGTGGTCTAGATTTTAAAATTTTCTCTTTTGCTTTTTCTGCAATTTCTGTTTTCAAATCAAGTAACACAACAGGTATATTTGCATTACATAAATGCGCAGCAATCCCACTACCCATTGTTCCTGATCCGATAATTACTACTTTTTTAATATTCATAAATGGTCGGGGCGGCAGGATTTGAACCTGCGACCCTCTGGTCCCAAACCAGATGCGCTACCAGACTGCGCTACGCCCCGTTTAGAAAGAGTATATAACTTATATTTTTATTATTATCATTAAAAAATGGCGCGCCCTGAAGGATTCGAACCTACGACCCTCGGTTTAGAAAACCGATGCTCTATCCAACTGAGCTAAGGGCGCAATTAAAATATTTATATATTTACTTAAAAACATACTAAATGGTCAATAAAAATAGGTGACTTAATACCAAATTTTTCATTTTTTTCATGTTGATGAATATGATGAGAGTGAACAAACACAGGAATTTCCTCTTTTTTGTTAGTTTTTAAAGTATAAATAAAATTAGTTCCCCTAAATTTTCTGTCAACTACTTCTAATTTTAATTTACTTTGATCGTCATGTATTAAATCTTCGGGCTGTAATAATAGTTTAACTTTTGAACCAACGGGAAAGTTATTTAATAATTTACCCCTTATCTCTCCTAATTCTTGATGTATTAGACTGTGAACAGCACAATCAGTTTCTGCAACTTTAACATCAATAAATACTCCTCTATTTAAAAATTTTGCAACTTCGATTGAATTAGGTTCGTGGTGAATATTATAAGGTATGTCATATTGTTTTAAACACTGGTCTAATAGAATACCGCATTTATCTCCAAGAAAAAAAGCTTCAAAAGAGTCATGAGTTACAATTAAGGTTGTTATATCGAACTCCTTAAGAATATCTTTAATTTTTTTTTGTAATTCTTCTTTTAAAGTGGCATCTATGTTTGCAAAAGGTTCGTCCAATAAAAGTAAATCAGGTTTGGAAAGTAATGATCTTGCTAATGATACACGTTGTGCTTCACCCGCACTTATTTGATGTGGGTATTTGTTTTTTATATCTTCTAAATGTAAAATTTTGATTAAATCATCGTCTGAATAATTAAATTTAGAACCATTTTTTCTTTTTGAACCGATATTAATATTTTCTAAAACATTAAAATGTGGAAATAATGAATTATCTTGAAAACACATTGCTATATTTCTTTTTTCAGGTTCTAAATTAAAGTTTTTGGATGAAATTATTTTGTCTTTAAGTTTAATCTCACCAGATTTAAGATTTTGTAGACCAGCAATTGTTCTTAAAATAGTAGTTTTCCCAACACCAGATGGTCCTAGCAAACAAACAATTTCGCCTTTTTTTTTGATTGTTAAAGATACATTTTTAACTTTATTGTTATCGCTGGCTATAAATGTAGCATTATTAATTTCTAAAAAATTAGAAGACATTTACTTACTATAACTTTATTTCTCTGAAAGTATATATTTAGAAATAAACAATATGAATATACTTGCCCAAAATATCAAACATAACGAAGGAAAAGCTGCAGCTTCTAATAAATCTTGTGCGGCATAAGAATAGGCTTTTGTCGCAAAGGTTTCAAAATTAAAAGGTCTCAATATTAATGTAATTGGTAGTTCTTTTATAATTTCTAAAGCTATTAAAACACCAACTAATAATATATTGGTCTTTAAATACGGCAAATGAATTCTAAAAAAAGTTTTAAATTTTGAATATCCCAGAAGATATGCATTTTCATCAATAGAATTATTTATTTTTAAATATCCAGATTTAATTCCATTGTAAGAAAGTGAAAAAAATCTAACAAAGTATGCAATTATAAGACCAACTACAGAACCAATAAATACGTTTTTAAAACTATTTATTCCAAAGATTGAACTTAACAAGTCGCTGAACCAAGAAATAAATGTTATAAAAGCGACTGCTAAAATTATTCCTGGTAACGCATATCCTGATACAGAGAAAGTGGACAAAAAACTTATTAATTTATTTTTTGATACTCTATTTCCATAATTTGTCATAAATGAAAATATGATCAGGAATAAACTAGATAAAAATACTAACAACAATGTATTCATATTAAGTGACCAGAAATTTATATCCTGAAAATACTTTGGAAATTTAATTGTCCAATAAGTCATTTGTGAAACTGGAAAAATGAAGCTGCAAAAAAATAAAATAGAACAAAATGACGTAGCAAAAATAGATTTACCACCTACTAATTGGATTTTTGGAATAGGCTTATTACCTTTTGAATTTTGGTGATACTTTGCGCCTTTTCTGGATATATTTTCAATAACAAATAATAGAAGAATAAAAAATAATAAAACAAAAGATAATTGATTTGCAGTTGTTAGGTCATCAAAAGAAATCCAAGCATTATAAATTGCCGTAGTTAATGTTGATATACTAAAAAAATCTACAGTGCCAAAATCTGACAAAGTTTCCATTGCAACAAGAGACAAACCTACGACTATTGCAGGTCGTGCTGAAGGTAAAATAATTTTAAAAAAGCTTTCATAAGAAGACAATCCTAAATTTTTTCCTACTTCAATTAGGTTGTGAGACTGGAATATGAAAGAAGCTCTTGTTAATACATAAACATATCCAAACAAAGAGAAAGAAATTGAAAACATAGAACCTATTAATCCATCAAATTTTGGTATGTACTTATTAAAATCACCTTCTCCGAATAAAAAAGTTAAAATACTGAATGCGGTCCCATAATTTTCGAAAAAAGCAACTAAAGAATAAGCGTAAATATAAGCTGGAACAGCAAAAGATAATATTAGCGCCCATTTAAAAAAATTAGATCCAGGAAACTTATAAAAAGAAACAAAATAAGCTGAGGTAACTCCAAATATAAAAGTTAATGATAAAACACCCAATAAAATTAAGAATGAATTGCTTAAATACTTTAAAAGGAAAGTGTCTTTTAAAAGATCTAAATAATTACCAGTTGTATCGAAAAAACTTAAAAAAACTGTAAATATAGGTATTGCTACAAGCAAAGGTACTATAAATGCAAATATAAACCAAAAATTTATTCTTTTTGTCAATTCTCCTCCTGAATTCAGTCCCCGGAGGAGTCCAGGGACTAAATTATTCTATTATAAAATTACCAGCCGGCTTCGTTCATTACTTTCAAAGCTTTTGCTTGGAGTTTTCCGTAATTAGAAACTTTTGTTTTTAGATCTTGTTTAAAATCTAAACCAAATTGTGCAATTAATTTATTTGCTTTCACTCCAGGTATCATTGGATACTCAAAAGTGTTGTTAACAATATGTTGTTGAGCTTCAGGGGTTAATAAAAACTCTAACAATTTAACTGCATTAGCTTTATTTGGTGCATGTTTTAATATGCCTCCACCACTAATATTCATATGGGTGCCTCGTCCATCCTGGTTCGGAAAGAAAGGCATTACTTTTTTTGCTGCCGCTTGTTGTTCAGCTCCTTTTTTACCAGATAACATTAATGCTAAGTAATAAGTATTTGCTACAGCCCAATCTGCTTCTCCAGCAGCTACAGCTAATATCTGTGCTCTGTCGTTACCAGTTGGTTTTCTAGCAAAGTTATTTACCATTCCTTTTGCCCAAGCTGCAGTATTTTTCTCACCATTATTCTTAATAAGTGATGCAACTAAAGACTGATTATAAATGTTGCTTGATTTTCTAATTACTACTCTACCTTTATATTTAGGATCAGCTAAATTTTCATAACTCATATTCCATGAAGGATTTACTGTTTTAGGATTGTAATAAATTATTCTTGCTCTTTTTGCTATTCCAACCCAATAAGGCGACCTAAAATTAGCAGGTACAACTTTTTTTAGAGCTGCAGAACTTGCTCCTTTTTGAAACATTCCTTCAGCTTGAAAAGCTCCCAATCTTCCAGCATCTGCAGTTATATAAATATCTGCCTTGCTGTCCTTCCCTTCTTCTTTGATTCTTTTTTGTAACGCTTTATCTTTTCCAGATACAACATTCACTTTTATTCCATTTTTTGCTGTAAATTTTTCATAAAGCTGGACATCAGAATCATAGTGTCTAGCACTGAAAACGTTTACTTCGTTAGCAAAAACTGTGTTTGCAACAAGCAATGTTGAAAATAATCCAACTATTGCAAGACTTATTACTTTTATTAGTTTGCTCATTTTTTCTCCCTTTTTGAGAATAGTTATCACATAGATGATAATGATTATCAATGACAAAAAGGTCGCATACCCCACTATTTTAGTAGGAATAAAGAATAATATTTTTGTTTATCTTGCCAAACACGCTTAGTTGACCAACCGGTGTTGGAGACTAATTTTTTAAAGGATTTAATTGTAAATTTATTTGAAATTTCGACTAAGATTCTTTCACTCTTTTTTAAAAAAAAATTCTTGTTACCGATTTTAAAATTTTGATTGGTTTTGCTTACTAAAAATCCTTGAATACATCTTAATTTAGTATTGTAATATCCATGATAATAAAAATCTTTAATATTTAGATTGGTTTTTTGTGTTCTATTTATAACATTGATTAAATTTAAACTAAATTTAGCTGTATACCCATTTTTGTCATTATAGGCTTTATCAAGGGTAGTTTTGTTTTTAATAAGATCAACACCAATGAATAAATAGTTGTTTTTACTTATACTTTTTCTTAACTTTTTTAAAAATTTAATTTCCTCTTTATTGTAAAAATTACCAATAGATGAACCTAGAAAAAAATACACTTTTGTTGTTTCTTTAAGATTGGGTATTTTAAATTGTTTAGAATAATCAATTTTTTTGGGTTTTATTTTAATTTTTGGGTATTGTTTTTTTAGTTTTTTTACTGACTTCTTTACATAATCTAACGATATATCGAGTGGAACATAATATTTTACATCTTCATTAATAAGTAATTTTATTTTATCTATAGCTCCACTTCCCAATTCTATATACGATAATTTGCCTTTAAATAGCTTGGGTATTTCCTTAGAAATTTTTTTTAGTATCTCTTTTTCTTTTCTTGTAGGATAATATTCTTTTTGTTTTGTGATTTTCTCAAAGTATTTACTTCCCTGTAAGTCATAATGATACTTTGACGGGATTCTTTTGTTTTTTTTAGATAAACCGATAATAAGGTCTTTTTTGAATGTCATTTTATTAAATTAATGATTTAAAATTTGATCGATAATATTACCTAGTTTTAATATTATCTTGTGGAACGATTTTTTGAGTTATTCTGTCTAAAACTATTGCTAATATTACGATACCTGTACCGCCAATTACAGCAGCACCAATGTCTAATCTACCAAGGGCAACATAAACAGTTAAACCTAGACCACCAGCTCCAATTAGAGCCGCAATTACAACCATTGATAAAGCTAACATTAATGTTTGGTTTACTCCTGCCATAATAGTCTTTAGTGCGAGAGGTAATTCAATTCTGTGTAAAATTTTAAATTTTGATAATCCTAAACTAGCACCTGCTTCCTTAAATCCTTTACCAACCTGTCTTATTCCTAGGTTTGTTAGCCTGATTACTGGTGGTAATGCAAATATAATAGTTGCTACCACTCCTGGCGTTAATCCAACACCAAATAACATCACAACTGGTATAAGGTAAACAAAGCTTGGAATAGTTTGCATTATATCTAATATAGGTCTTAAAATTATTTCAAAAACTCTACTTCTGGACGCAGCAATACCTAAAGGAATTCCAATAATCATGCAAAATATAACTGCAGTAAAAATCATAGCAAGCGTTGTCATAGTTTCTTGCCACAAGTCAACTAAATCAATAGCGATTAAACTTATAGCTGCAAAAAAAGCAAATTTTATTCCGTTTGTTTTCCACGCAAAAAAAATAAATATTAAAATGACAATTGGAAACGGTATCCAATTGAATAGAGTATCTAATCCTTCGAGAGTAGCATCAATGGGTGCGGCTAACTTCTTAAAGAGCGGCCGTTGTGTAAACAGCCACTCTTTAATATTTCTTTCAATCCATTCTGCTATTGGAATGTAGATTTCGTAGTCAGAAGGTGCAAGTTTTAAGTTCACTGAACTTATAATTGCAGCTTATTTAATCCAACTATTGAAAGTACTTTGGTTAGCCTTGATCCATTCAGCAGCGTGCTTTTTGATTGCTCTTTCGCTTTTCTCACCCGCATTCATTTTCATGTTTTGAGCAGCAATATCAGCTAGAGGAATTGATGCTTTTTTAAGCATCTTCTCTATATCTTTATTTGCTTTTAAGAAATCTGCGTTAGCAGCTGGTCTGATGTCATCAGCACCAAAACCCATATTAATTTTAGATTTTGTTGCATTGTCTACACCAACTTTTTTAGTACCGCTGTAAGGAACTTCTATCCAAACAACATCCTGTCCAAGTTTTAAAGCACCGACAGTCCAATTCGGAGTCCATGTATAAAATAATACTGGTTTTCCGTTTTTGTATTTAGCAACTACGTCAGCCATTGAAGCAGAGTAGTCAGCTTTTACTGGATTAATAAAATCACCTAAGCCTAGTTCAGCAAAGTGTTTTGTAATTTGCTTTTCGCAACCCCAACCTGGAGGGCAAGCAACCATGTCTGCTTTGCCATCGCCATTAGAGTCCCATGCTTTAGCGTTTGCTTTAATATCCATTACGCTTTTGATTCCATACTTGTCAGCCGATTTTTTATCAACTAGATAGCCTTGTAATCCACCTTTTTTCATCACGTAACCAACGGTTTTAACTTTTCCTTTGGCTTCTTTAATGTAACCATCGTGAGTTCCAAACCATCCATTAACCCAAAGGTCTAGATCTCCCGCAGCTGCAGCTACGTAAAATACTGAAGGTTTGATAGCTTTAGGTTCAGTTACTGTGTGTCCCATTGCTTCCAAAGCTTGTTTGTATATTTCAGCTTGGAAATAACCAGTATCCCAATTTGCTTTAGCCATTTTAACTTCAGCGGCATTAGCAGCGTTTGTGATAGTGATCGAAGTAAACAGAGCAACTATTAACTTAAATAGTCTCATTTTTCCCCCTTGATTATTAATTAATAATTGCAAAAAACTAGCATGTATAAAATGTTAATGTAACCGGAACACAACTAAAAGGTGAATAAAATTAGTGGCAAAAACAAAGGCTTTTTGAAGAAATTAATGAAAATTTACAAAAGTTATAAATTTGGCTTAAATTTTTTTAGTAAAAATAAACTTAATATCACTTGGATAAGTAGTAAAGATAGACTGTATCTAGGTAGTATAAAGAAAAATGAAAAAAATCCAAGGTTGGCAATATAAAATAATGAAACATAATTAATAATATTTAATTTAAATCTAAAGGATAATATCAAACCTGTTAATGTAGTAATTGATAAAAAAAGCTTTGGAATGATATGAAATGGTGAATAATAATTTGGGTAACTTGAATTAATATCTAAAAACATAAAAGAAAAAAACTTTTTAAAGTATAATAAGATATATTTTGTTGGATTTTCTTTAATAAATTCAATTGCCTGATCTAATAATATTTTATCTTGCATCAAGTCATATTTAACATTTGGTCCACTTTCATTAAGCTTTTGCAGTTTTTCATTTACTTCTGGTACTACTTTACCAACTGACAGGAACATTGGTGTTCCCTCCACTTTTGAATTTGGATGGTTTCCTTTTAATAGATTATAACCACTTGATTTAGTAATTGTAATAACATTAAAAATATTAAAATTTCTTATTAAATATGGAGAAATAATTAAAAGCACTAATACTGATATGGTTAAAACTTTAGTTGTTTGTTTATTTTTAAAATATAAATAAATCAAAGAAAATAAAACAAAGATAAAATATTCGCCTCTTATAAGCATTAGTAACCCAGATGATAATGAGAAGAGAAATAGATGTTTATAATCCATATTTCTAAATAATTTTAAAAAAGATAAAATAAACAAGTTAAACAAAAACATTTGAAGTACTATTGATGAAATTTGAGAAACTGCATAAACGTTAAGGGGAAATATTGCAAAAAATAAAGAACCAATAATGCTTATATTTTCAGAGAAAAATTCAAGAAATATTTTATAAGCTAAATAGATTGAAATTAAAGCAAAAAGTAATTGAGTAAAATATATTATCCATAAAAAAATATCTGTATTACTAAAAAAAATTTTAATTGAATATAAAAATAAAGGATAAAGTGGTGGCATAAAGATATTGGGTACTGGGACTCCCTGTACAGAATGAACACTTAAAATATTATTTTCTTCCAAATTTTTTACAATTATACCCCACTCATTAACAATTTCTAAATTTCTGTAAAAATAAATTGCAATAATCCTAAGTATCAAACCTATTAACAGTATTGTTATGATTTTGTATTTAGAACGAATTTCATTATTAATAATATTTACAAACATTAAGAATTTTTTTTAACTAGAAAAACAAATATAATTGAAGTTATAAACATTATTATTGCATATGTGGCTGTAGGAATTAAAAAAGCTATATCATTAAATAGTTGGCTAGCTACAAACACTGCTAACGTTCCATTTTGAAGTCCACACTCAAGTGAAATAGATTTTCTTTGCGCAACTCCACTAGCAAAAAACTTTGCAATATAATATCCAACGGTCATCATTATAATATTCAAAATCAAAGTAATTAACCCTGCTTTTTTTATGTAATCAAAAATATTCTTCCATTCTTCAATCCATATAGCTGCAAAAACAATTACAAATAAAATAACTGAAATTCTCTCAATAAGTTGAGATTTTGAAATAATAAAATTTGTTGCAAATTTTCTTATTAGCATTCCAATTATTACAGGAAGTGTTACTACAAGAAACATTTTCGTTGAAATTCCAACCATGGAAATTTGATTTGTTATTTCTGGAATTTGTAATAATTTTGCGGATTGCAACACAATAAATGGAACAGAAAAAATACTTATTAGACTTATAATTGCCGTTAGTGAAATTGAAAGTGCCACGTCTCCGTTAGCAAACTTTGTAAGTACATTTGATGTTACTCCGCCGGGCGCTGAAGCAATAATCATTACACCAAGAGCAACTGCTAAAGGTAAATTAAATATCTTAAGTAATAAAAAAGCAATAATCGGTAGTAATATTAACTGGCATATTAACCCGACTAAAAAATCTTTTGGTTGTTTTGCTACCCTTAAAAAATCCTGTACTGTTAAACCCAAACCAAGGGCAAGCATAATCAAAGCTAGTGCCAAAGGCGCAATTTTTGTTACGACTTCCATTATTTATATAAATTTAGAAACCTGTATAGTGGTATCACACATTCTGTTTGAAAAACCCCATTCATTATCATACCAAGAAAGAATTCTACTAAATTTACCTTTTATGACCTGTGTTTGTGTTACATCAAATATTGAACTGTGAGGATCATGATTAAAATCTTTTGATACTAAAGGTTGTTTATTTATACCCAATATTCCCTTCAGTTCACTTTCTGAAGCCTTCGTCATTGATTCATTAATAATTTCTGAAGTTACATCTTTTTTTGTAACAAAGGTAAAATCAATTAACGAAACATTTGGTGTGGGAACTCTAATTGCAGTTCCATCTAACTTTCCTTTTAAACTTGGCAATACTAAACTCATAGCTTTTGCTGCTCCAGTAGATGTCGGGATCATTGCTCCTTCAGTTGATCTGGCTCTTCTCAAATCTTTGTGTAATGTGTCTAGAAGTTTTTGATCACCTGTATAGCTATGAATTGTGGTCATGTATCCATACTCTATCCCAAAATTGTTTTCTAAAACCATAGCAACCGGCGCCAAACAATTTGTAGTGCAAGACCCATTGGAAATTATGTTATGTTCTCTTTTTAATTCTTTGCTGTTGACACCCTGAACAATTGTAAAATCTACATCTTTACCAGGTGCTGAAATAATGACTTTTTTAGCTCCTGCTTTTAAATGCTTACCAGCTGATTCTTTATTTAGAAATAAACCTGTGCATTCTAAGACTATATCTGCACCAATTTTTCCCCAGGGCAAATTAGATGGATCCCTTTCCGCATAAACCTTTATATTTTGATTTGAAATAATAAAACCATCTTTAGAAGTTTTGACATCATGACTTAAAACGCCATGTGTACTATCATATTTTATTAAGTGTGCATTTGTTTCTATAGATCCCAAATCATTTATTGCTACGACCTGAATTTTCTTTGAATAATTTTCTAAAAGCGCTCTCAGTATTAGTCTTCCAATTCTACCAAAACCATTAATACCAATTTTAATCATATAATTTTATCTATACTTTTTTTTAACAAATAATAAATTTGGACGTTCTGCGAAAGTTTCAAAATTATTTCTATAATAAAAATTTTTTGCAGCCGTATTATCTTTCTCATAAC
>CACHGA010000008.1 GCA_902579285.1 uncultured Pelagibacteraceae bacterium | reverse complement strand
CAAAAGGATATAAATATTTGTTCGCAGTGTTATCACCTGCTAACCAATACCTTGAAGTAGCGATCGATCTTGCAGTCGAAAAAAATGGTGGTAAGCCAGTAAAAATTGCACAAGCATTTGAACAAGACGCTTTCTCACAAGACGTGAGACTTGGTATCTTGGATGCAGCAAAAAGAACTGGATCTAAAATCATTATCGACGACAAATTACCAAAAGAGCTAAACGATATGGCTGCTACATTGGCAAAAGTTAAAGCAACTAAGCCTGATGTACTTGTTGTATCTGGACATACTAAAGGTGCATTAACTGCAATCAGACAAATTGCTGAGATGAAAGTTGATGTTCCTATGTTAGCTATGACACACTGTGATGCTGCAAAACTTTCTAAACAACATGGAAAGAAATCAGAATACGCATTGTGTGCTTCTCAATGGCATAAAAACTTAAGCTACAAAGATAAATTCTTTGGTGGTGGTAAGAAGTATGACAAAGACTTTAAAAAAGAATTTGGTTATGCTCCGCCTTACCAATCAGCTGAGTCATCTGCCGCTTTACTAGTGTTTAAAGATGCGTTCGAAAGAGCAAATTCTTTTGACAGAGATAAAGTAAGAGACGCTCTAAAAGCTACAGATATGCAAACTTTCTATGGAAACATTAAATTTGGTCCTGGCGGTCAAAACGTTGCTAAGCCAATGATCTTGTTCCAAGTAAGATGTAAAGGTGATACGTGTGAGAATAAAGTTGTTGCTCCAACAAAATGGGCTTCAGACAAATTCTTTCACCCAATTCCACCTTGGTCTGAAAGAAGTTAATATCTAATTAATATTATTAAATGCCCCCTAAAATTTAGGGGGCATTTTTTTTAAAGATAAGTTTTTTATGGATTTTTTAATTTTTCAAGTTCCAATGTTAATGGTCCAAGCTTCATTGGACGGAATTCTTTTAGGAATTCTATTCGCACTAATTGCTTACGGAATGGCCCTTCAGTGGGGTGTAATGAATATAATTAATATTGCCCAAGGTGATTTAGTAATTCTCGGAGGTTATATTGCCTACACTATGTATCTTGCTGGAATTCATCCAGCTTGGGGAGTTATTGTTTCTCCAATTATAATGTATTTTGTTGGCTGGGCACTTTATAAATTAGTGATCAATAAAGTTGTGGATCGAGACTTATTTATTTCAATTTTAGCAACTTTCGGTATTGCAATTGTATTTCAACAATTAATGAATTTTATTTTTGGTGCAGACGTAGTTGTGGCACAGTCTGAATATGGAACAACAATGTTATTTGATAATTCAGTTACCTTGCCAAATTCAAAAATATTTTCTGCTTTTGTAAGTTTAGCTTATGCAATAGCTTTAGTTGTTTATATGAAAAAATCTAAACTCGGACGAGCTATAAGAGCAACAGCGCAAAATGCTAGAGCTGCAAAAATTCTTGGTGTAGATACCGAAAAAGTTTATGCTGCAACTTTTGGCATTAATGCAGCGTTGTGTGGTATTGCAGGAGCTCTTATTTCAATCACTCTTACTCTTCATCCGTATGTAGGACTTCCATATACAGTTAGATCCTTCATGATAGTTATTGTAGCAGGTCTTGGTAATTTACCAGCGGTAGCAATTTCAGGAATGGGATTAGGATTATTTGAAGAGTTTGCAGATTATATTTTAGGAACAGAATTTAGAATTGGTGCAGTATTTATGCTGCTAGTTTTCATATTAGTTTACAGAAGATTTAAACTTTCAAAGAAAAGGGAATATTTAAAATGAGAAAAATTATTTTATTTTTAGCTTTGCTGATGGTTTCATCTGCGTTTGCTGATGAAAAATCAGGAAGATTTTTTAAAGATCAGCCAGATGTAACAAATGATCCACAAGTTCATTTTATATACTTGTTAAATAAAGATAGCAAAGACAATGAGTGGGATATTAATGGAAAAATGGAAGCTGAACTCATGGAAGTTAATGAAAAATTTTTTAAAATGACAAAAGGTAAACAAAAATTTAGATATGATATGAGAAAAGATGGAAAACTAGATATTTCATTTGTTAGATTAGACAAAAAATTCAAAGGAAATTATGGAATGAACTATCCAGATGCTTTTCTTACTAAAAATGGATTTAATGATCCAAACAAACTTTATTTTACATGGGCTGATGTTGGTCATCGAGATGGCGGCCAAGGATCCGTTCATCATGGATACATATTTTTAAAAAGTAAATATATTGGTGTAAAAGCAAAAAGAAGTATTATGACACTGCATGAATTAGCTCACGTGGCTGGTTTTGCATGGACGTGTAATAAAGGAAATTACGGAGGCAGTCATATTAGAAATACAATCGTTGGAGGACCTGAGAGTGGTGATAAATACAAATTGGGTAGTATATATGATCACGGAGATCCTGCCTGCCCAGATATGAAAGACTTGGTTTTTTTAACACCAACTTCAGATACACCTTTTAATCCAGTCGAATTAAAATGTGCTATGGCCGCAGAAGTTGGTAGAGGTATCGCGCCCAACCCTGATTATAAATGGAGAGATAGATATTCTCATAAAAAATTACAAAAAGTATCTAAGAAAAGCACTTGGTGCACTTATAACCGTTATAAAAACTTTAAAGAGAGTCATCATTAAAAATGAAACAAAAAGATTTAATTTTATACTCTGGTTTAATTATCTTAGGTTTAGCTGCACCTTATTTATTTTCTGCTTTTAAAGTTCAGCTTACATATCTTTGTGTCTTGATTGTTCTTGCGATGACTTGGAATTTACAAGGTGGAGAAATGGGTTACAATAGTTTTGGAAATATTCTTTTCTACGGTCTTGGAATGTATCTAACTGCATCAGTTCAAGTAGGTATGTTTTTTCCATTAGCAGAATGGACAGAGAGCGGTGGAGAAAAAACATTCGTCCATACAACAGCACAATATTTTCAAGGAATAGGTGTTGGTTTATTAGTTGCAGCTATTATTCCAGCATTAGTCGCAGGTGCTATAGGTTATGCTATTTTAGGTTTAAGAGGTCATTACTTTGCTATTTGTACTTTAGGTTTAGGGATTGCTGCAGGTGAAATTGCTGGAGGGATAGAAATTATTGGAGCTGGTCAAGGCTTTACCACACCACCTTTTCCTGCAGAAATAGTTGATCCTGAAGCAAGAGGAAAATTTTTCTACTTTACAAGTTTTATTGTATTAGTTTTAGCATTTATTTTTGTAAAATATATTTACGGTTCTAGATTTAGATTAATTTTAAATGCGATAAGAGACAACGAAGATAAAGCAGAAGCAATGGGTATTCAGACAATGAAGTATAAAATTGTTGGTTGGATGGTATCTGCATTTTTCTGTGGTCTAGCCGGAGGAATTATGGGTGGATTAATTGGATATATAGACTCAACGGATGTTGCATTTGATGGAAGAGAGATGGGAGTGTTCATGGTCTTAATGGCAATACTTGGTGGAAAAGGAACTTTGTGGGGACCAATTATTGGTGCAACCTTATTCCATTTCTTTAAAGAAGGTCTTTGGACTTTTATATTAGGTTGGCAATACGTTGCGTTAGGAGTTTTGATAGTTGTAATCGTAATTTATTTCCCAGAGGGATTAATGGGTTGGTTAAGAGAAAAATATCCTGAAAGATTTGGAGAAGTTATAGATGAAAAAGATCGTAAATCACAGGTGGAATTAAAATGAGTCTTTTAGAAGTAAAAAATGTAAGCAAATCTTTTGGAGGGGTGAAAGCTAATGTAGATATCTCTGTTTCCGTGAAGGAAGGATCAATAGTTGGCTTAATTGGACCAAATGGTTCTGGTAAAACAACGTTATTTAATTCAATCGTTGGAACTCATCCAATTGATCAAGGGTCTATTGTTTTTAATAATACTGAGGTTTCAGAAATGCCAGTTCCTGCAGTAGCAAAACTAGGATTATTAAGAACATTTCAGCAAACAAGAATTTATTCTAAACTTAATTGCGTAGAAAATATGTTAATTAGCCACAAGGCTAGTGACTCAGGTTTTATATTTGCAAAAATACCTGCTGAACTTACTGAAAAAGCGGAAAATCTTTTAAACTTTGTAGGTCTCTATCAAAAAAGAAATTTAAGGGCAGGAGATTTATCATTTGGTCAGCAAAAACTTTTAGAATTAGCAATGGCATTAATGAATGAGCCAAAAATGCTATTATTAGATGAACCTACAGCTGGAATTAATCCAACGTTAATTAATGGAATAATAGATAGATTAATAAAAATTAATAAAGACTACGGAATTACTCTCTTAGTAATAGAGCATAATATGAAAGTTATAATGAGTTTAGCTCAAAGTATTTTTTGCTTGGCTCACGGTAAACTTTTGGCCGAAGGTTCTCCTCAACAAATTAAAAGCGATAAGCGAGTTGTAGATGCTTATCTAGGAGCGCAATAATGGCAAATCAATATGAAGTTTTAGGAAAAGCTCCAGAAGTTAAAGATTTACAAAAACTTTCAGGATCAAACTTACATTTACAAATTAAAAATTTATCTGCTGGTTATGGAAAAATGGAGATACTTCATAATTTCAATTTACTTGTAGATAAAGCTCAGTCTTTATGTCTAATCGGGCCGAATGGTGCTGGTAAGTCTACAATACTTCACTCTATTTATGGTTTTACAAATATTTTTTCTGGTCAAATAGAAATAGATGGAAAAGAAATCACAAATCTTACTCCCGCTGAGAAATTAAAAAGTGTAGGTATAGCCTACATTCTTCAAGATAATTCCGTATTTCCAGATATGACAGTGGAAGAAAACTTATTAATGGGAGGATACATTAAAGATAAAACAGAGGAATCTTACCAAGAAGCACAGAAAGTTTTACAAAAATATGAAAGATTAAATAAAAGAAAAAATCAACCAGCAAAAGTTTTATCAGGCGGTGAAAGAAGACTTCTTGAGATTTCAAGAGCTTTAGTAATGCGTCCTTCAATACTTTTAGTAGATGAACCTTCGATAGGCCTAGAGCCAAGGTACATAGAAATGGTTTTTGAAATTTTAGATGATCTTCAAAAAAATGAAAAGAAAACCATTATTATGGTTGAGCAGAATGCAAAAAAAGGTCTTGAGTTTGCAGATATTGGTTATGTTTTAGTTTCCGGCCAAACCGCCATTGTTGGTGAAGGGAATGATTTATTAAAGAATCCTGACGTTGGAAGATTATTCCTCGGCGGTTAATGAGAAAATCAGGATACTTCTTAAAAGGTTTATATTCAGTTCGATCGGTTGATAGCCCGGCAATTGCTTTAGGATGTAGTTTTTTAGCAATAGGAGCTCTTTTAAAAAATATCGGTTTTAATTTCCAACAAAGTTTCTTCTCTACATTCTTTACTTATGCATTACCTGGACAATTAGTAATGGCCGAGTCTTTTTTAGTTGGCGCATCTTTAATTAATATTTTTATTGGTGTTTGGTTAGTAAATGCTCGTTTATTTCCAATGGCAGTTTCGATGTTTCCATTATTAAAAAGCAAAAAGCAACCAAAGTGGAAATATTATATTTCGTGTCATTTTTTAGCTGTTTCTTCCTGGTTGATAATGAAAAAAGATTATAGAAAAATTAATTTAGATAATCGAATAGATTTTTGGATGGGCATCGGAACTGCAACTTGGTCAATTGCAATTTTTTCTACTATTTTAGGATACTTGGTTTCTGACTATTTAAGTAAAGATATGATGATTGGTCTTGCTATTGTAAATCCTATTTATTTTTTTTGCATGTTGCTAGGCACAATGAAAAATATAGCTATAGGAACTTCTGTTATTTTAGGAACTATTCTTGGACCTCTTTTTTATTTGGTATCACCTGAGTGGTGTATTTTGTATGGAGGCGTAACTGCTGGCATAGTTGCGTTTTTTGCAGGAGAGATAAATGACTGATTTATCATCTAACATTATTTTGGTTATAGCGGTGACATCTATTGCTACTTATTTGTCTAGATCTTTAGGAGTTTTGTTTTCAGAGAGAATTGATGAGAATTCTAAGATCTTCAGATTGTTTGATTGTATAGCTTACTCAACACTAGCAGCCTTAATATCTAAAGTAGTAGTTTTTCCCGCAGGAGACTTAGGAGATGCCAGCAATTTATTAAGATTTATTGTAGTTTTTGTGTGTGTAGTCGTATTTTTTATTACTAAAAGAAACCTTGTCTACCCCACAGTGCTATCTGCTATACTTTTAACTGTTTTAATTAAATTAGTATGAAAAAAATATTATTAGTTACAATTTTTTCTATTTTATTTACACCTCTTTATGCTGGACCTAATGAGAAAGTAACAAAAAGTGGTTTTATTTCAAAAAAAAATATTCATCCTGTAAAGAATGATTTCAACATAGATGATCCTAAAAACAAAATAATCTTAATTTATAATCATGGGCAAAATGCAAACGATAGTGTGAAGGGTTGCGCGTGGGTAAATTTACTAAGAAACCATGCTTCATTGATCGATAAAGAAATAAATGAAAAAAAAATAATGGTTTATAATCTTTGCAGCGATCACCTTAGAGGAGACATGTCACTTAAAAGTGAAACGAATCCAAAAAGAAAAGATTGGTGGCATTTAAAACCTCAGCCTACAGTCTATGAAGGCAAACACATGTTATATAAAAGAGTAGAGTTAAATTTAGAACTAGTAGAAAAGTTTGTTAAATCGGGTGTTCCTAGAAAACAAATTTTTATAACCGGCCACTCTTGTGGGGGTTTAACTACTTTGTTGCTTTTGTCTAATCATCCGGAAAAAGTAGGCGGTGGTATATCTTACATGCAAGCATGCTTTGGAAAGTTATCTAATAATTACAAAGTTAAAAAATTAGGTGTTGATAAAGCTATGGAGAAATTTAGAAAAAAAAATCCTGGACCTCACGATTTAAGACAAAAGATGAATGACGAAATTAAAAATAATCTTAAAACTCCACTTTTAGCATTTACTCATCCCAAGGATAAATATGAAGGATTATTATCTGATTGGTTAGATGATATTCCAAGTGTTAATAGAATAGTAATTTCCCAAAATTTTAAAATTAACGGAAAAAAATGTATTCGAAAAGGAGACGACTGGTCAGAACCTGTAAAAAAAGGTCACAGTATGGATATAGGTCTTTGCTTTCAATATTATAACCCTGTAATTTTAGATTATATAGCATCAAGAATAAAATGAGTTTAAAAATAAAAGATCACTCAATATCAAAGAGAATTAAAGTTATTCAAATTCAAGAAACTGAATTAGATAAATTAATATTCCCGTTTAATAAACACAGTGTGCAGTCTTTAGAGTACAAACCATTTTCTAGATTTTCTTTAGCCAAAAGTGTTGATGATGTTTTTTCTGGAAAATTAAGCAAAAATTTAAACCAAATTTTAAAAGATAGAAATTCAGGTACTACAATTATTGAACCAAATATAAATAATTCAAAATTTGATAAAGATTTTCTCGTAAAACTTTCAACAGCATTTGCTTATTTAGTTGGTCTTCCTAACTTCGATTCAATGACCGACAAATACTATGCTAGATTTCATGTCAAGCACTCTGATTCGAGCGATTCTTATTTAAGAAAAGCTTACAGAAACTTAGATCTTCATACAGATGGAACTTTTGTAAAAGAAAAAACCGACTGGGTATTAATGACTAAAATGGAAGAAATAAATACTTTTGGCGGTGAAAGTGTGCTACTTCATCTTGACGATTGGGAGCATTGCAAAGAATTAAGCGAAGATCCTGTTGGAAAACAAAACTTTATATGGGGCTCACCAAAAAGTAAAAATATTGATTATAAAGTAGAGCACCCTGTATTTTCAAAAGATAAAGATGGTAAACCAACCATTTCATATATTGATCAATTCCCAGAACCTAAGAATATGGAGCAGGGGCTTTTTTTACAGAAGCTATCCGATGCCCTTGAGCAAAGTAAAAATAAGCTAGCTTTTCCTCTAAAGCCAGGTTCGACTATTTTCTCTAATAACTATTTTTGGCTTCACGGTAGAAAACCTTTTAAACAGGATATGAATTTATCCAGGGAATTGCTTAGAATTAGAGGGGTTTTTTCCTAAGAATTCACTAAAAAAAATTGATTTGTAACATATTTGCCACATCGATAATCGTTGAAATTACTAGCTTTTTTCAATCCACACAATCTCAGATTGCTTTTAAGATTTAGATGCGATTTACAGACACTGATTGATCCTGTAAGAGTCCTTTCTATAAGTCATTAAGACTTATATTAATATTAATATTAAGGATAAATTATGAAACTAAAACTTATCATAGCTACTTTTCTAAGTATGTTCTTATTTTCAGCTGCGCAAGCTGGAAGTTTTGGAATGGGAGTAACAGGTGGTATAGGTATGATCGGTGCAGCTGGTAGCGAATCAAATAGTGAGTCTGGTACAGAAACTGAGTCAGGCGAAGACGCTACTGCGAGTAACGATATTGGATTTGCTGAACTTTATGCAGAATATTCATTTGGTGATT
Organism: uncultured Pelagibacteraceae bacterium; assembly: GCA_902579285.1. Lineage (GTDB taxonomy): Bacteria > Pseudomonadota > Alphaproteobacteria > Pelagibacterales > Pelagibacteraceae > Anoxypelagibacter. Next base: position 13,668 of record CACHGA010000008.1, on the reverse strand, counting down.
CTGAGAGGTTAACTCTTGGTTTTGCTATTGTACCTGGTTCACATGATATTAGTTCAAGAACTTTAAAAAGAACAGACACAGATGGTGCTGACCCTGCAGAGAATGATAACGGATCTCTAGAAGTAAATGGAGAAATCTCAGATCATACTACTTTTTATGCAGAAGTACTTTTAGGTGGCGGAGTTTATGTTAAAGGAGCTTTATCTAGCGTAGACATTAACGTTAATCAGACGAATTCATCTGGTTACGGTACGTATCCAAATAAAGAATTGGATGCGATAACATACGCTTTAGGTTATAAAGGTGAGATGGGAGAACGTGGCGTTTATAAAATCGAAGGTTTTACAACTGACTACGATACATACTCAGCTTCATCAACAACAACTAACTCAGTTTCTGCTGACTTAGATGTAACTGGTGCTAAACTTTCTTTAGGATTTAAATTCTAATTATAAGAAATTAATTCTTATTTAAAAAAACCCAGCTTTTAGCTGGGTTTTTTTTTGCTTATTATTTTCAATAAAAGAGGAACAAAAAATAAAATCATCAATAATCTAATTATATGATGAAAAGATACGAATTCTGGATCTAAATCAAAAAATATAGCGATCACTGCAACCTCATAAATACCACCAGGACAATAAGACAATAATAAAGTATAAAAATTTTTGTCTATTACCAATCCCGCTATAAATGCTGCTATTAGACCTAGGATAACTAGTAGAAAAGTTGCAATAAAACTATGAAGCGCATTTTTAGCAATATCATTAAATGTTTTATCTGCAAATCTACAACCAACTGATGATCCAAGAATTAATAAACAATAATTAATTATATTTGGTGGAAGTTTATATGATGCAATTTCTGAAATTTGTAAAAAACCACTTGCTACCAATGTACCAGCTAAAAGTGCAGCAGGAATTTTAAGTTTATCGAAAATTAAAATAAAAATTATTGATAAAACGATTAAAATAAATAGATCGTAGATGTTTTGTTCAATTATTATTTCTTCAACTAATTTAACATTTTCAGAATTGTTTAGACTATGAACAATAAAAGGAAAAATAGTTATAATAATAATTAATCTTATCAAATGAGAGGTAGCAACTCTACTTAGATCAGATTTTTCATCTTCAGCCAAAATTAATAAAGGTCCTAAAGCTCCAGGAGCAGCTGAAAAAATTGATGTTTTTTCTCCATAACCAGAAAATTTTTGTAAATATTTAGAAACCAAAATCACACTTACAATTATATATCCAAGCATTATTAACGATGTCCAAATCCATTGATGAATTTGAGAAAATAAAGTTTTGTCGATATAGCTACCAATATAAAGCCCAAGAATTATTAAAATCGTGCTTAAAACTAATTTTGGCATTTTTGTTTTAACACCGCTCAAAGTTACAATTGAAGTAACTAACATTGGACCTAAAAACCATGCCAATGGAACGTTAAAATATTCAGCAATTAAGGCGCCTGGTACTGATACAACTATTACCCAAGCAAATTGTTTAGATAAAATTTGTTTAAAATTTTCTTTATTAAATGGAATTGCTTGGTTATTGTGCATAATTGATGAATATTGGTTTTCTAGGAACAGGACACATTACATATTCTATTATTTTAGGTATTTTTAAATCTAAATTAAAAATCAAAAAAATTTATATCTCCCCACGTAATAAAAATATAGCAAAAAAACTTAGTAAAAGATTTAAAAAAGTAGCTATTGCTAAAGATAATCAACAATTAATAAACAAATCTAGCTTAGTTTTTTTAGCGATAACTCCACAGGTTGGGAAAAAAATATTAAGCAAACTTAACTTTAAAAAAAAATCAAAAAATTGTGAGTTTTATTTCTACAATAAATCTCTCCCAGCTAAAAAAATATATTGGAAAAAATAATAAAATAATAAGGGCAATACCACTTCCTCCGATATCCAATAAACAGGGGCCAGTTCCAATTTTCCCCCCAGATAATCAAATTAAAAATTTTTTTAATAAATTGGGAACTGTAATTGAAATTAAAAACGAAAAACTATCAAAAAATTTCTGGGTGACTTCTTCAATAATGGCATCTTTTTATGAATTATTAAAATTATTATCTGACTGGTTAGTAAAAAGAGGTGTCAAAAGAAATGAAGCCCAAAAATATATTACATCCCTTTTTGTTGCATTATCTGAAGATTCATCAATAAATTCAAAAAGAGATTTAAAATATTTAGTAAAATCCTCACAAACTCCAAAGGGTTTAAATGAACATGCTTTAAAATATTTAAAAAAAGCTGGGTTTTATAGACATTTCTCAAAATCTTTGAGTAGTATCCTTAAAAGATTAAACAATGTATAATTTTCTATGCAGTCAGATTCTAATATTCTGCAGGTTAAAAACCTTTCCAAGTCTTTTGGGGGATTAAAGGCAATATCAAATTGTTCTTTAAAAATTAAAAAAGGTTCTATCACCGGAATTATTGGACCAAATGGATCTGGCAAAACAACATTGTTTAATTTAATTGCTGGAAATCTTAAATCATCTCGGGGCAAAGTTTTATTTAACAACGAAGATATTACAAACGTTCCTTCATATGAATTATTTTCAAAAGGAGTTTTAAGAACTTTTCAAATTGCACATGAATTTACAAATCTAACTGTTCTTGAAAATTTAATGATGGTCCCAGGAGGACAATCAGGTGAGAAATTGGTGAATGCGCTATTCAAGCCGAGTTTAGTAAAAAAAGAAGAAAAAAATGTTAAGGAAAAAGCATTGAAAGTAATTGATTTTTTAAATTTAAAACATCTTTCAAACGAGTTAGCTGGAAATTTATCGGGAGGCCAAAAGAAACTATTAGAACTAGGTAGAACCATGATGGTTGATGCCAAATTAGTTTTATTAGATGAGGTAGGTGCGGGAGTAAACAGAACTCTTTTAAAAGATATTGGAAGTGCAATTTTAAGATTAAATAAAGAACAAGGATATACGTTTTGTATGATCGAACATGATATGGAATTTATTAGCCGACTTTGTGATCCAGTTATTGTTTTAGCAGAGGGCTCCGTACTTTTTGAGGGTACTCCAGATGAGGTTAAAAAAAATGAAAAAGTCATTGAGAGTTACTTAGGAAGAGGTTCAAAATCACAGGATGAAAATTAATGGCATTTTTTGAAGGTATAAAAATGACAGGAGGATATGGATCGGGGCCAGATATAATCTCATCCTGCACAGTGAATGTAAATAAAGGTGAAATAGTTTCAATTTTGGGTCCAAATGGTGCGGGAAAATCAACAGCCATGAAAGCTATGTTGGGTTTGTTAAAACTCAAATCAGGAAAAGTACTTATGGATGGTAAAGACATATCGGGTTTAAATCCTCAAGATAGAGTAAAACTAGGAATAGCATTTGTTCCACAAAATCGGAATGTATTTGCAGGATTAACAGTCAGAGAAAATTTGGAGATGGGAGCTTTCTTGAGAGATGAAAATATTCAAAAAATCTTGGATAGAATTTATGATCTTTTTCCTATTTTAAAAGAAAAAAAATCTCAGCTAGTTGGAGAATTATCCGGAGGACAAAGACAACAGGTTGCTCTTGGTAGAGCTTTAATGATCAAGCCATCTGTTTTAATGCTAGATGAACCAACAGCAGGAGTTTCGCCTATAGTAATGGATGAGTTGTTTGATCACATTTTGAAAGTTAAAAAAACAAATGTCGCAATATTAATGGTCGAACAAAACGCAAAACAGGCATTAAGTATATCAGATAGAGGTTACGTTTTAGTCACAGGAGAGAATAGATATTCTGGAACGGGCAAAGAATTATTAAACGATCCAAGAGTCAGAAGCTCTTTTTTAGGAGCTTAAATGGATTTTTTAAATGCAATAATTTTACTTTTAAATTATTTAATTGTACCTGCGTTAGCTTATGGTTCACAATTAGCTCTTGGAGCAATTTTCGTTTCATTGATTTATGGAATTTTAAGATTTGCATACTTTACTGCTGGAGACCTAATGTCTTTTGGCACAATGTTCACAATTCTATTTACTTGGTACTTTCAATCTCTAGGAATAAGTCTGGGTTTTCTACCAACCGCTTTAATAGCCATACCATTTGGAATTATAGTTACAATTTTTTATGTACTTCTAAAGGATAAATTAGTTTTTAGTTATTATAGAATGAAAAAAAGTCCCCCTGTTATGCTTGCTATGGTTAGTATAGGAACCATGTTCGTTACCCAAGCAATAGTTAGAATTGTTATCGGGCCTTTTGATAGAAGATTTTTTGATGGTGAAAAATTTATTATAAAGGCAAACGAGTTTAAAGAAATGACAGGATTAAATGAAGGACTCGCAATTAAATCAACACAAGTTATTACTTTGTTTGTTACAATAATTGTTGTTTCAATTTTATTTTGGTTTTTGAACAAAACAAAAACTGGAAAAAGCATGAGAGCTTATTCAGATAATGAAGACTTGGCTCTTTTATCAGGTATAGATCCTAAAAGAGTAGTTATGATCACCTGGGTTATTGCAGCGATTTTAGCAACAGTAGGTGGCGCTCTTTACGGACTAGACAAAAGCTTTAAGCCGTTTACATATTTTAATAATATGCTTCCAATTTTTGCTGCAGCTATCGTTGGAGGTATAGGAAATCCATTTGGAGCTTTCTTAGGTGGTTATGTTATCGCATTTTCAGAAATACTTTTAACGTATGCATATAAAAAGTTTTTTGTATATCTTTTACCAGAAAGTTTAGAGCCAGACGGACTTTTACAATTACTGTCCACCGACTACAAGTTTGCAGTATCTTTTTCAATTTTAGTTATAGTTCTATTATTTAGACCATCAGGCATTTTTAAAGGGAAAGTTTTATGAGAAAAAATTTAGATGTAATCGCCGCGTACTCAATAATGTTGGGTCTAATCATTCTGGTTGGCTTTCTTCAGTCATGGAGCATGGCATTATCAATCTTATGTTTATGTTTAATTTCTGCAGTTATGACAATAGGGGCAAATATTCAATGGGGATATGCTGGATTAATAAACTTTGGAATTATGGGATATACAGCTCTTGGGGGTTTAGCGGCAGTTTTAGTTTCAGCTCCGCCAGTAGAAGAGGCATGGAAAGCTGGTGGTTTAAATATGTTGTTATGTGCCTTTATAGTCTTTTCAATGATATTGGTTATTAGATTAATTTTAAAAAAATTTTCTAAATCAAAAAATAGGAATTATATTATTGCGGCAGTTATAATAGCTGGGTTAATTTTATTAAGACTGATATCTGCACCAGCTATAGAGTCAATTGAGGCTGTTAATCCAGCAACAACTGGCTTTTTAGGTGGCATGGGTTTACCCATACTGTTTTCATGGATAGTAGGGGCATTTTTTGCAGGAGGTTTAGCATACGTTATTGGAAAAATCGCATTAGGATTAAGAGCAGATTATCTGGCAATAGCAACTTTATTAATTTCAGAAATTGTAATTGCAGTAATTAAACACGAGGATTGGTTATCACGTGGTGTTAAAAATGTAATTGGATTAAAAAGACCAGTCCCATATGAAATAGATTTACAAGGTAAAGAATGGTTTATTAATTTAGTTCAAAAATTTAATCAAGGAAGTTTAAATTTAATTTCAAATAGTTTAGAAAAACAACAAGCTTTAAAACAATTAGTTATCGAGTCATCAACTGTTTTTGTAAAGTTATGTTTTGCGGGACTTTTTACAGCTGTTGTAATTGTTCTTTTAATTGTAACACAAAAAGCTCTTTATTCACCATGGGGAAGAATGATGAGAGCTATTCGCGATAATGAAGAAGCAGCAAATGCAATGGGAAAAAATGTTGTTAAGCAACACTTATTAATTTTTGTTCTTGGATCTGCAATTGTAGGAATTGCAGGAGCAATGATGGTAACATACGACGGCTTATTCACTCCAGGAAGCTATAGACCAATGAGATATACATTTTTAATTTGGGTTATGGTTATTGTTGGTGGAAGTGGCAACAACTTTGGAGCAATACTTGGCGGTTTCGCCGTTTGGTTTTTATGGATTGAAGCAGCTCCAATTGCATTATTTTTAATAAATTTATTCACAAGTGGATTAGAGGAAACTAACGCATTAAAAGTTCATCTTATTAATAGCATTCCGTATTTTAGATTTTTAATGATGGGAATAGGATTGTTACTAATAATGAGGTACAGACCAAAAGGTATTTTACCAGAAAAAATTAAAAGAGTATAAAAAAAGCCCCAGCGGCTTAAACCACTGGGGCTTTTAAATTAACTTTTATCTTTGTTTTTTATTTTTAAATTTACCGCCTTTAACTTCTTTTTCTATGAAGTTACCAACGTGTTCTCCAACATCTGTAAATTTAACCGCAGTTGCTCCTTCGTAATCAATTGCTTTGCCTTTAGCTAAAAGATTTAAGCCTTTTTTAAGCTCACCAGGATAAATCTTAGTGCCCGGTGCATTTGCAACAGACATTACATTTTTTGCAATTGAACCACGATCTGTTGAACCTCCAGCTTGCATCGCAAGTACAATTAAAGCTGCAGCATCATAAGACTCTCCAGTATATGGACCGGAAGAATCTATTCCAGCTGCACTAGCAACTTTTGTAAATACTCCTGCTCCTTTACCCATTGATCCCGGAAGTGAACCAAAAGATTTATTTAAGCTTTTGCCAAAAGTATCTGTAAGTGAATCACCAATCATACCATCTGATAAAATAAATGTATCAAAAGCACCAGAGTCAAGTGATCCTTGGATTATTCCCTTACCACCTTGGTCAAGATAACCAATTACAGCTACAGCATCTCCACCAGCAGAAGCTAGTGTTGACACTTCAGAACTGTAGTCAGCTTTTCCATCTTCATGAGCGTTAACAGTTGTTACTTTAATACCATGAGCTTTTACGGCTGCTGAGTAAACATCAGCTAATCCTTTACCGTAGTCATTGTTTGTATAAGTAATTGCTACGCTTTTAATTTTTCTATCTTTAGTAATGTCAGCTAATATCTGTCCACCACGTGCATCAGACGGAGCTGTTCTGAAAAACAAACCTTTATCGTCTAAAGTTGTTAATCCAGGAGAAGTCGCTGATGGAGATATCATAACTATTCCATTAGAAACTGCCACATTACTTGCTATAGCTCCAGTAACACCAGAGCAGTCCGCTCCCATAATTGCAGCAACACCTTGTGAAACTAATCCCTCAGCAGCTGTAGTAGCCGCAGCTGAATCAACACAAGTTGAGTCCGCTCTTATCGGTTTAATTGTTTCTCCGCCAAGTAACGCGCCTGAGTCAGAAGCTTCTTTAAAAGCTAATTCTGCTGAAGCCGCCATAGCTGGAGTTAAAGATTCAATTGGACCAGTGAATCCTAAAATTATACCCATTTTAACCTCTGCAAAAGTATTTGTAGTCAAGACAGACAAATACATAATTGCAGCAATAAATACTTTTTTCATATTACCCCTCTATTAGTATTATTAATTTTAAATATTATTGACCTTTAGAACACACTTTTCAATGCCAAAATTTCATTTATTTACCTTGTAGAATAAGGTGTTACCTCATTATATATACACAAAATAAAAATTAAATATGAAAAACGAAATTACATTTGAAGATTACCAGAAAGTTCAAATTTCAGTTGGAACTGTATTAAAGGTTTCAAAAAATATTAAAGCAAGAAAACCCTCTTTGGTTTTAGAAGTTGATTTTGGTTCAAAAATTGGAATTAAAAAATCTTCAGCACAAATAACACACTATTATAATTCTGAAAATTTAGTTGGAAAACAAGTTATCGGGGTTTGTAATTTTCCAAAAAAAAATATTGCCGGCGTTGTGTCTGAGGTTTTAATTTTGGGAGCTATTGAAAAAGACGGAAAAGTAGTTCTAGTTCATCCCTCACAAAAAACTGAGAATGGTTTAGACATAGCATAAAAATGTATCCTCAGTTTTTAACTTTAATTTTATTCGGGATAGCCACATCATTCACCCCAGGACCAAATAATATAATGGCATCCCACTCTGGTTTTAATTTTGGTTTTAAAAAAACAGCACCTTTAATGCTAGGTGTTATTTTTGGTTGGACAGCTATGTTAATTTGTATGGAGGCCGGGTTAATAGTTGTTTTTCAAAAATTTGAAATATTGCAGTTAATTATAAAAATTTTAGGAAGCTTTTTTTTAGTCTATCTAGCTTATAAAATTGCATTTTCAAGTGATACAAATCAGACAAAAGTTAAACAACCAATAGGTTTTTTTGAAACATTTTTTTTTCAATTTATAAACCCCAAAGGTGTTGTAGTAGCCATGATAACTGTTTCAACATTTGTAGATGTTCAATTCAATTATTTAAGAGATTCGATAATAGTTACTACAGTTTATTTCTTTATGGCGATTGGAAGCATTACAACATGGTGTTTAATTGGAAAATATTTGAGAAAATTTGCCACAAGTAAAAAATTTATAACGAATTTTAACTATACAATGTCTTTTTTGCTTATCGTTTGCGTAATTTTGTTCTATGTATAGGGCATGGAATTTAAAAGTAAAAATTCATTCCAATCACTAGACAAACTGACAGTATCAGGGAAAAAATATAATTTTTTTAACCTAGTAAAAGCTGAAAAGAATGGTTTAAAAAATATTAATAAATTACCTAAATCAATTAAAGTTTTATTAGAAAATTTGCTTAGATTTGAAGATGATATAACTGTTAACAAAAAACAAATTGAAGCAATTGCCGAATGGTTAAAAACCAAAAGCTCAAAACAAGAAATAGCTTACAGACCAGCAAGAATTTTATTACAAGATTACACAGGCATTCCAGCTGTTGCAGATTTAGCAGCAATGAGAGATGCTGTAAAATCTAAAAACAAAGATCCAAAGAAAATTAATCCGCTATCAACTGTCGACTTGGTTATTGATCATTCTGTAATGGTAGACAATTATGCAAAAAAAGATTCATTTTCAAAAAATGTTCAAAGAGAATTTGACAGAAATGGTGAACGATATTCTTTTTTAAAATGGGGACAAAGTGCATTTAACAATTTCAGAGTAGTCCCACCTGGAACAGGTATTTGTCACCAGGTTAATTTAGAATATTTGTCTAAAGTTGTTTGGTCTTCGGAGACAAACGGAGAATTGTTTGCTTATCCAGATACTTTAGTTGGAACAGACAGCCACACCACAATGGTAAATGGTTTGTCAGTTCTTGGCTGGGGGGTTGGTGGTATAGAAGCTGAAGCAGCTATGTTGGGCCAACCAATTTCAATGTTAATACCTGAAGTAATTGGTTTTGAAATTAATGGAAAACTTACAGAGGGAACAACTGCAAGTGATTTAGTTTTAACAATAGTTCAAATGTTAAGAAAAAAAGGTGTTGTAGGTAAATTTGTAGAATTTTTTGGAAGTGGATTAAAAAATCTTTCTTTAGCAGATAGAGCTACAATCGCAAATATGGCACCAGAGTATGGAGCTACTTGTGGATTTTTTCCTACAGATGATGAAACAATAAAATATTTAAAATTTTCTGGAAGAGATGAAAACACAATCGCACTTGTAGAAAAATATTCTAAAGAGCAAGGTTTATGGTCTGATCAAAATGAGAAAATAGAATTCACCGATACTATATCTTTAGACCTAAATTCAGTTGTATCAAGTATTTCTGGACCTAAGCGGCCGCAAGATAAAGTTTTATTAACAAGTGCTTCTAAAGATTTTGACAAAGCATTTAAAGAGAATACCAAACGAAAAGTTCCATTAGAAGCTAAAGTAAAAAATAAAGATTTTAAAATTAAAGATGGAGATATTGTAATCGGCGCTATCACTTCATGTACAAATACTTCAAACCCAAGCGTGATGATCGGCGCAGGATTATTAGCAAAAAAAGCTGTTGAAAAAGGTTTAAAAGTAAAACCATGGGTTAAAACTTCATTAGCTCCAGGTTCACAGGTTGTTACAGACTATTTAGAAAAAGCTGGACTAAATAAATTTTTAGATCAATTAGGTTTTAACCTAGTAGGTTATGGTTGCACAACTTGTATTGGAAATTCTGGACCACTAGACAAAGAAATCTCTGACACTATACATAAAGAAAACTTATATGCAGTTTCAGTTCTATCGGGAAATAGAAATTTTGAAGGCAGAATAAATCCAGACGTAAAAGCAAATTATTTAGCCTCACCACCTTTAGTAGTTGCCTACGCTTTAGCAGGAAATATGCATCATGATCTTTATAAAGAGCCACTGGGTAAAGACAAAAATGGAAAAGATGTATTCCTAAAAGATATTTGGCCATCAAATAAGGAAATCGAGGAACTAATACTCAAATCTATAAATGCAGACATGTTTGTAAAGCGCTACTCAAATGTTTCAGAGGGACCAAAAGAATGGAGCTCAATTAAAACAAACCAAAGCAGTATTTATAATTGGGAAGATAATTCTACCTATGTAAAAAGACCGCCATTTTTTGACAATTTATCAGATAAACCTGAAGGATTTAAAAAAATTAAAGATGCAAGACCACTTTTATTACTTGGTGACACCGTGACCACAGACCATATCTCACCTGCAGGATCCATTAAAAAAGATAGTCCAACGGGTGATTATTTTATGGAACATCAGGTACAACAAAAAGATTTTAATTCTTACGGAGCCAGAAGAGGAAACCACGAAGTAATGTTGAGAGGTACATTTGGGAATATAAGAATTAGAAATGAGATGGCACCTGGTACTGAAGGTGGTTTTACAGTTTTACAGCCAGATGGAAAACAGATGAGTGTTTATGATGCTGCTATGGAATATAAAAAAAGAGGTAACAGTTTAGTCGTTATTGCAGGAAAAGAATACGGAACAGGTTCATCAAGAGATTGGGCTGCTAAAGGAACTAAACTATTAGGGGTTAAAGCTGTTATAGCTGAAAGTTTCGAAAGAATTCATAGATCTAATCTGGTGGGAATGGGAATTCTGCCTCTTCAATTTAAAGAGGGTTTTGATAGAAAAAAATTAAATATTAAAGGTACTGAGTTGTTTACAATTATTGACATTGAAAAAGGAATAAACCCTAGAGCAGAGGTAAGCTGTGAAATTAAATATGCTGATGGATCAAGCAAAACTATAAAACTCTTATCCAGAATAGATACTGAAAATGAAATTGAATATTATAAAAACGGTGGAATTCTCCAATACGTTTTAAGAAATATGCTCAATTAATATATGAACAATTCAAAAGCTATTGTTTTTGATGCTTATGGCACTTTATTTGATGTGAATTCTGCAGCCGAAAAGAGTAAAGACAAAATCGGCAATAAGTGGGAAAACTTTGCAAATTTTTGGAGAACTACTCAATTAGAATATACTTGGCTAAGAAGTTTAATGAAAAAACACAAAAACTTCTGGCAGATTACAGAAGACTCCCTTGATAAATCAATGGAAACTTTTCAAATAGATAAATCACTAAGAAATGATTTATTAAGTCTTTATAAAGAGCTTTCACCTTACCCAGAAGTTAAAAATGTTTTAGAAAACTTGAAAAAAAAATCTTTTAAACTTGCTATTCTATCTAATGGAACACCCGAACTATTAAATCATTTAGTTAAAAGTAGTGACTTAGAAAATTTATTTGATGATATTTTCTCTGTTGAAGAAGTAAAGATATACAAACCGGATCCTAAAGTTTACGATATACCTGTTAATAAATACAAAGTAACCAAAGGAGAAATTACCTTTTTAAGTGCAAATACCTGGGATGTTTCAGGCGCAGGAAATTATGGCTATAACTCTGTTTGGGTAAATAGAAATAATAGTGTATTTGACAAACTTGATTACAAACCCAAAAATGAGGTAAAAAACTTAAAACAATTGCTAGATTTAAAATGAGAAATATTAAAGTCAAAGTTTATCCCTCAGCTTCAAAATTAAAAAAAAAACAACAGTTAGCTTGGAAAATTGCTGAGATTGCATCAGATAAAGCCAAATTGAATGAGGATGCTATTGATATGGTTATTAATAGAATTATTGATAATGCATCTGTTGCCATTGCTTCCTTCAACAGAAAACCAGTTATATCTGCAAGACAGATGGCTTTAGCTCATCCTAGAAAGAACGGCTCAACTGTTTTTGGAATTAATTCAAAGAAAAAATTTGATTGTGAATGGGCAGCTTGGGCTAACGGAACTGCAGTAAGAGAATTAGATTTTCACGATACTTTTTTAGCTGCAGATTATAGCCACCCCGGCGATAACATTCCGCCGATATTAGCAGTAGCACAACAAAAAAAATTGTCAGGAAAAGATTTAATCAGGGGAATTCTAACCGGATATGAAATTCAAGTTAATCTTGTAAAAGGAATATGCTTACACAAACATAAAATAGATCATATTGCTCATCTTGGTCCAAGCGTTGCCGCAGGTCTAGGATCATTATTGAAATTAAATACGGATACAATTTATCAATCTGTACAACAAGCACTTCATACAACAGTTTCAACCAGACAATCAAGAAAAGGAGAAATTTCTAGTTGGAAAGCTTTTGCACCTGCACATGCAGGCAAGTTAGCAGTTGAAGCAGTTGATAGATGTATGCGAGGAGAGGGCGCACCAAGCCCAATTTATGAGGGAGAAGATAGTGTGATCGCTTACGTTCTGGGAGGACCGAAGGCCAAATATTCAGTACCTCTTCCAAATAAAAATGAAGAGAAAAAAGCTATTTTAGAAACTTATACTAAGGAGCATTCAGCAGAATACCAATCACAAGCTCTTATTGATTTAGCAAGAAACATGAATGAAAGAGTTGATAATATTTCAAGAATTAAATCTGTTGAAATTCATACTAGCCATCATACTCATTATGTAATTGGAACTGGAGCAAAAGATCCACAAAAAATGGATCCAAAAGCTAGTAGAGAAACTTTGGATCACTCTATAATGTATATTTTTGCAGTAGCTTTAGAAGATGGAAAGTGGCACCACGTAAATTCCTATACACCTTCAAGAGCAAATAAAAAGAGCACAGTAGAATTGTGGAGAAAAATAAAAACATTTGAAGATAGAAAATGGACAAAAAAATATCACGATCCCAATCCTAATAAGAAATGTTTTGGTGGTAGGGTAGTCATAAAAATGAAGGATGGCAGCAAAATCGAGGATGAGATATCTGTTGCTGACGCACACCCAGCTGGAAACAGACCTTTTGAGAGATCAAACTATATTGAAAAATTTAGGACATTAACTAACGGAATAATTTCTAATAAAGAGTCTGAGAGATTTTTAAAAGTGGTCCAAAACTTAAGGAAGCTCAAATCGGGCGAGTTAACTAAACTTAACGTTGAAGTTAAAGGAAAATCTTTGAGAACCAAAGTCAGGAAGACAATTTTCTAATTGACTCTTAAATAAATTCTAAATTTAATAAGCTAAATAATAAATGGAGGAAAAATGCTGCAATATCATAAAAATATTTAACACCGTTTTCCCAAATTTTACTATTTTTACCAGTTGTTGGTGACGTGATCATGCTTTCAACCATTCCAGTAGAGAATGCTTGGCTGATCGCAACAGCTTCAAGCTTAGTTGGTTTCATACCAGTTAATTCTGCAATTCTAATTGTTGCAGAGTTATATGCTCTAAACTTAAGACCTTTAAGATCACTTACAGAGTTAATTGCTTTTTTA
>CACHGA010000007.1 GCA_902579285.1 uncultured Pelagibacteraceae bacterium | reverse complement strand
CCCTAATAACCGACAAAACAAGATTACTAGTTTTAATTAATCCAAATAATCCAACTGGTAGTTTTGTTGATAAATCTGACATAGATGTTTTAGCAGAGGGTTTAAAAAAACATCCACATGTTACAATTTTAAGTGATGAAATTTATAGCAGACAAATCTTTGATGGAAAAGAAATGCCTACTTTTTTTAATTACCCAGAATTAAGAGAAAGATTGATCGTCTTAGAAGGTTGGAGCAAAGCTTATTCAATGACAGGATGGAGATTGGGTTGGAGTTTCTGGCCAAAAAATCTTGTAGAACATGTAAATAAATTAGTAATAAATAGTGTTTCTTGTGTTAATGCAGCTGCTCAGTTTGCTGGCATCGCAGCTTTGGATGGGCCTGATGATTCAATTAAAGAAATGATGAGAAAATTTTCAATTAGAAGAAAACTTATTCACGAAGGTTTAAACAGTTTACCTGGTGTTGAATGTAGTTTACCAGGAGGCGCGTTCTATGCGTTCCCAAAAGTAATTGGAACAGGTATGGACGGCAAAGAGTTTGCAAGAAAATGCATGCACGAAGCAGGTGTTGCTATAGTACCTGGCACTGCTTTTGGAAAAACTGCCCAAGATTACGTAAGATTTAGTTTTGCAGCATCTAGTGACAATATTTCTCAGGCATTAGATAAAATTAAAAAGATTCTTTAAGAAAATTCATAATTTTTGCAAGATTATTAAAAATTTAATTTTTGACCCAATTAAATTATATATATAATATATTGTAATGAGTTCTTTAAAAATGCCTAAAGTTGATAGGCAAATATTAAAAAATAAAGATAAAATTGTAAATGACATTTCCGCTTTTACACAAAAAGGAAATATTTTATCTGAAAACGAAGAGCTTAAACCATACGAAACGGATGGTTTAGCCGCTTATAAACAAACTCCAATGTTAGTGGTTCTTCCTGAAAACACAAATGAAGTTAGCAAAATATTATCTTACTGTAACAAAAATAAAATAAAAGTAGTTCCAAGAGGCGCTGGAACCGGTTTAGCCGGAAGCGCGTTGCCTTTAGCAGACTGCATTTTACTAGGACTAGGAAAGTTTAATAAGATTAAAGAAATAGATTTTAATAATAGATGTGTTGTTGCTCAACCTGGGGTGACAAACTTATCTATTACACATGCAGTTCAAGATAAGGGTTTTTATTATGCTCCAGATCCATCGAGCCAAATGGCATGTTCAATCGGAGGAAATGTTGCAGAAAATTCTGGAGGGGTTCACTCACTTAAATATGGAACTACAACCAATAATATTTTAGGAGTAGAAGTAGTTTTAATGGATGGAACTATAACTAGAATTGGCGGCAAAGTTTTTGATGCCCCTGGTTATGATCTTCTAGGACTAATAACTGGATCTGAAGGATTACTTTGCGTGATAACAGAGGTGACTGTTAAAATCTTAAAAAAACCTGATACTGTCAAAGCAATACTTTTAGGTTTTCCAACAATCGAGGATGCGGGTAACTCTGTAATGGAAATAATATCAAATGGAATTATTCCTGCTGGTATGGAAATTATGGATAAAGTTTTGCTCGAAGCAACAAATAATTTTTCAAAAGCAGGTTACCCTTTAGAAGCAGAGGCCATGTTGATCACAGAGTTAGATGGAACAAAATCTGAGGTAGATGAGTTAATAAAGAAAGTTGCAGAAATTTGTAAAAAAAACAAATGCACAAGTGTCAAAATTAGTAAATCGGATGAGGAAAGAGCAAAGTTTTGGTCAGGAAGAAAAGCTGCATTTCCAGCCTGTGGTGAGATGGCACCAGACTATTACTGTGTCGATGGAACTATACCAAGAAGTAAATTAGCAAAAGTATTAAGGGAAATTACTAAACTTTCGAAAAAATACAAATTACCAGTAGCAAATGCATTTCATGCTGGCGATGGAAACTTGCATCCGATTATTATGTTTGATGCCAATGATAAAATTTCCTTAGAGAAAACAGAAAAGTTTGGTGAAGATATATTAAAATTATGCGTTAAGCATGGAGGTGTTTTGTCGGGAGAGCATGGAATTGGAATTGAAAAAAGAGAATTAATGTGTGAGATGTTTAACAATAATGATATACAACAACAGATAAACATTAAAAATTCTTTAGATCCAAGTTCATTATTAAATCCAGGAAAAGTATATCCAATTTTAAGAAAATGTGCTGAAGAAGGGAGACTACATATTCATGGAAGAGATAAATCAAAATTCTCCGACATCCCTAGATTTTAATACTGAAAAATTTGAACCAAAAGATGAAATTGAAATTCAGCAAATAATAAAATTTTGCTATAAAAAAAATCTACCTATAGAAATTGTTGGAAATCAAACTAAGCTAGATATTGGCAAAAAAATGCAATGTGCAAAAACTCTAGATATGTCAAAATTTTCTGGCATCATCGACTATAAACCTGAAGAGTTATTCATAAAAGTAAAAGCTGGTACACCGATAAATTTCGTAAGAGAAGAATTAAAAAAAAATAAGCAACACCTTGCCTTCGAGCCGATAAATTTCTCAAAAATTTTTAAAAAAAATTCAAACGAAGGAACAGTTGGCGGCACTTTATCTTGTAATTTTTCAGGTTCGAGAAGATTTAAAGTTGGCAGCGCAAGAGATCATATTCTTGGATTTAAAGGTTTTAATGGCAAAGGCGAAAAAATTAAATCGGGTGGTACAGTTGTAAAAAATGTTACTGGGTATGATTTATCAAAATTAATTACGGGATCATTTGGAACGCTTTTAGCAATAAGCGAACTAACACTAAAAGTTTTACCTCTTGAGTCAGAGACTAAAACAATAATAGTAAGTGGATTAGCACTAGAGCATGCAATGGGAATAATGGGATCTGCAATAGCTTCTTCAAATGATCCATCAGGGGCAGTATATTACCCAGGAAATTTGAGAAATAATTTTGTTTTTAATGACCTTACTCACCCAGGATCAATTACTGCAATAAGAGTTGAAGGAACTAAGATTTCAACAGAACAAAGAATAAATAACCTTACAAAAGAATTAGTTTTGGAAGATAAAAAATTAACAATATTGGATAGTACGCAATCCGAAATTTTTTGGGAGGATACAAGATCACTTAAGGCTTTCTCAAATAGTGATAAAAATGTATTGAGAGCTGTTGTTCCACCTTCAGAAACTGTAAACTTATTAAATAGACTAAAAACATTCCATCCCAATTATTTTTTAGACTGGGGAGGATCATTAATTTGGCTAGAATTAGACTACTTATCTAGTCAAAAGATTGATCAAATAAGAGACAGAATACTTGATGCAAATGGGTACTTAACAGTAATTAAATCACCAGAAAATGTAAAATCTTCGTCTGAAATATTTACTATTGATCCAATTAAATTTAAGATTTCCCAAAATATAAAAAAAAGTTTCGACCCAAAAAGGATTTTTAATCCAGGAAAAATGTATACAGGAATTTAAATGCAAACGAATTTTACAGAAGATCAATTAAAAAACAAAGATAACAAGTCTTCAGAAAAAATTTTAAGGAAATGTGTCCATTGCGGCATGTGTAATGCAACATGTCCAACATTTAATTTGCTAGGAGATGAATTAGATGGCCCTAGAGGAAGAATTTATTTAATCAAAGAAATGATTGAAAAGAAAAAGGCTCCTACAAAAAAAGTAGTTTCACATATAGACAAATGTTTATCTTGTTATTCATGTATGACTACCTGCCCATCTGGAGTGAATTATATGCATTTGATAGATCATGGAAGAAACTATGTTGAAAAAAATTACCAAAGGCCTTTTTACCAAAGATTATTTAGAAATTTCTTGTCCAAAACTCTTCCAAAACCTAAAATTTTTAAATTTTTAATATTTTTCGCTAAAATTGGACAACTTTTTAAATTTCTTTTGCCAGGAAATTTAAAAAGCATGCTTGATGTTGCTCCAAAAAAAATACAAAGCAAAACACTTAAATTTCAAAAAGTTTATAAGGCAGAAAGAAAAAAACCTACTGCAAGAGTAGCCCTACTTATTGGTTGCGTTCAGAGAGTGGTTTCGCCTCAGATAAATGAGTCAACAATAAGAATTTTAACAAGACATGGAGTAGAGGTAACGACTATGCCCGAAATCGAATGTTGTGGATCTTTAAATCACCATTTGGGTAAAGAGGAACTTGCAAAAGAAACTTTTAAAAAAAATATAAATATGTGGTACGACGAATATTTAAAAAACGGTTTAGATGCAATAATCTCAAATACATCAGGATGTGGAACCACCTTAAAAGATTATGGTTTTGTATTCCGAGATGATAACGAACTTAAAAAAAAGGCAAAAAAAATATCTGAGCTAACTAAAGACATAACAGAATTTTTAGACCAGAATTTAAAACTAAGTTTTAAATCAGATAAAGTTACAAAAAAATACAATATTGCATATCATTCAGCCTGTTCAATGCAGCATGGGCAAAAAGTACATAAACAACCCATAGACTTACTCGAAAAAACTGGAAACAAAATTTTCAATATACCAGATGGCCATATTTGTTGTGGGTCTGCAGGCACTTATAATATTTTGCAATCTGATATCGCAAAGAAATTATTAAAACAAAAAGTTGAAAATATAAATAAAGTTAAACCAGATTTTATTTCTACTGGAAATATTGGCTGCATAATGCAAATAACAAATGGAACCAAAATTCCTATTCTTCATACAGTAGAAGTAATCGATTGGTATACAGGTGGTCCAAAACCCAAAAGCCTTTCATCTTTATGAAAAAAAAAGTTCTAGTAACAAGAAAACTATTAAGATCAAATGAAGAAAGAGCGTCTAAATTATGGGACGCAAAACTTAATTTAAATGACGAGGTTTATTCGCAACAGAAAATTATTGAGCTTAGCCAAGGATGTGATGGAATTTTGAGCTCACTCACAGAAAAAATTGATGAAAAAGTCATTAATAGTTTGCCACCCTCCGTTAAAATTATTTCTAATTTTGCAGTCGGATTTGGAAATATTGATCATCAAGCAGCAAAAAAAAGAAATATCATAGTCACAAATACTCCAGATGTTCTTACGGATGCAACCGCTGAAATTGCGATGTTACTTATTTTAGGTGCTTGCAGAAGGGCAAAAGAGGGAATGGAATTTGCAAGGAAAGAAAACTGGAAATGGTCTGCTGATTTTCTTATTGGTAAACAACTTACAGGTTCAAGATTAGGGATTTTAGGCATGGGAAGAATTGGAAGGGCTTTAGCAAAAATCGCCAAAAGTTTTGGTATGGAGATACACTATAGAAATAGATCAAGATTAAGTCCTGAAATAGAGAATGGAGCAAAATTTCATGAAAGTATAAAAAGTTTATTCTCCGTTTCTGATGTTTTATCAATCTGTTGTCCGGCAACTAAAGAAACTAAGAATATAGTCAATAAAGAAACACTAGAATATTTTCCTACAGGAGCCATAATTACAAACGTAGCCAGAGGTGACATGATAGAAGACGAAGCCATGGTGGAGGCACTTGCTAATAGAAAAATATACGCTATTGGTCTTGATGTTTATAAAGGAGAGCCAAAAATCAACTCTGGTTATTTAAACCAATCCACAGCTTTCATTTTACCTCATTTAGGCAGTGCCACTAAAAAAACTAGGACTGCGATGGCAGACCTAGCAATTAGTAATATAGATGAGTTTTTTAATACTGGAAAATGTAAAAATACAATTAACTAGCACAATCTACAATTGAATCTTTTCTAATTATTTTAAATCAGCTCGAGACTCTGCAAAGTATTTATGCTTAAATATTTTAACAGTTAATTAACTAAAGGGAGACAAATATGTCTAAAAAAGAAAAAACGTTGAAGAGAGTTAAAACTCCTTCTAGACGTAAATTCTTTAAAGCAGCAGCAGCAACCGGTGCAGCAGCGGCAGCAACTATTGCAATGCCGAATGTAGCATTTGGTGCTCCTAAAACTTTAAAGATGCAAGCAGCTTGGCCTTCTGGAGCAAATATATTCTTCGAAATGGCCGGCGACTTTGCAAAGATGGTTGGCGACATGTCAGCTGGACAATTGAAGATAGATCTTCAACCAGTTGGAGCAGTTGTTAAAACATCTGAAATCGGTCAAGCAGTAAGTTCTGGAGTTCTAGATATGGGACACTGGGTAACTGCATACTGGTATGGAAAAAATCCAGCAGCATCACTGTTTGGAACTGGGCCTTCATACGGAATGTCATCTCAGGAAGTTATGGGATGGATGGAGTATGGTGGAGGAAGAAAACTTTATGAAGAAACTCTTTCTAAAGTTGGTTTCAATTATGTTGGTCTTTTCCACATGCCAATGCCTGCACAGCCATTTGGTTGGTTCAAAAAGAACGTAACTAAAGTGTCTGATGTTAAAGGTATGAAATACAGAACAGTTGGTTTAGCGACTAACGTACTAACAGCTATGGGAATGGTTGTAAGACAACTTCCAGGCGGTGAAATTCAGCCAGCTATGAAAACTGGTCTGATTGAAGCTGCGGAGTTTAACAACCCAACTTCAGACTCACAGTTTGGTATGCAAGACGTATCTAAGCATTACCACTTAGGTAGCTTCCACCAATCTCAAGAGATGTTTGAAATTCCTGTAAACACGAAGACATTTAATGGACTAAGCCCACAACATCAGGCTATTCTAAAAAATGCTGCGTATGCTGCGAATACAGACAACTATTTTAAAGCGTTAGTGAGATACTCAGCTGATTTATCTAAGTTAATGAATCAACATAAAGTAAATGTTTATCAAACTTCAGATGAAATCTTAGCTCAACAATTAAAAGGATGGGACAAAGTAATAGGTGACTTTGTTAAAAAAGATGCATTCTTTGCTAAAATTGTTGCTTCTCAAAAAGCTTACGCTAAAAGAGTTATGAAGTACTTACTCATGAATCAGCCAAATTACAAATTGGCTTATGAAAATGAGTTTGGTTCAATAGCTAAAGTAAAAATTTAGTAACTTTTTAAAAATTAAAGGGGGCTTTTTAAAGCCCCCTTTTTTTATGGAAATTAAAATCTAATTGGATTAACATAAATAATGAGGCAATTTATAATTTTTGCAGATCATCTCAGTACTTCAGTTGGCAAAGCTTTTTCTTGGTGCATAGTTATTTTAATGGGTGGGACTTGCTACGAAGTTATAATGGCATATGCCTTTAATGCACCAACTCTATGGAATTTTGATTTTAGTTTACAAATGTACGGCGCAATATTTATGATGGCAGGCGCCTATACACTATCTACGGAAGCCCATGTGAGAGGGGACGTACTTTACAGATTATTTAAACCCAGAACCCAAGGGTATATAGATCTAGTTTTATATTTTATCTTTTTCTTTCCAGGTGTTTTTGCTTTAGCATTTTATGGATATGAATATGCCGCTTTAGCTTGGAAAATAAAAGAGACTAGTTGGAACAGCCCAGCACAAATACAAATTTATATGGCAAAATCTTTAATACCTGCAGCAGGTGTTCTATTAATTATTCAAGGAGTTAGCGAAGTATTTAGATCAATTATTTGTATACAAACAGGTCACTGGCCAGCAAGAATGGTTGTAGCAGAAGAAACAGAAAAAATATTAATGAGAACTTCACAAGACGAGGATCAAAAAGATGTTATTTAGTTTAACAAACCCAGAAATAGCAATTCTTATGATGGCAATATTTCTTTTTGCTGTCCTCTTAGGATTTCCTATTGCATTTACTTTAATGGCGATGGGTGTGGGATTTGGTTACTACGCGTATTATGATCCAACAAGAATGGAACACCTATTAGATAATAGGATTTTTCAATTATTTGTTCAAAACACCTATACTGTTATGGATAACACCGTTCTTACTGCTGTCCCTTTATTTTTATTTATGGGATATCTTGTTGAAAGAGCCGGAATCGTTTCAAGATTATTTTTTGCTATTCGTTTAGCATCTCATGGATTACCAGCATCTATGGCGGTCGCAGCTTTAATAACTTGTGCTCTGTTTTCTACAGCTACTGGAATTATTGGAGCAGTAGTGACCTTGATGGGACTTTTAGCATGGCCAGCAATGATAAAAGCAGGTTATGATAAAAAATTTGCATCTGGCGTTATTTGTTCTGGCGGATGTCTTGGAATATTAATACCCCCAAGTATTATGCTTATAGTTTATTCAGTTATTGCCCAGCTATCGCCTTTAAGATTATTTGCTGCTGCAATATTGCCAGGAATAATGCTAGCTGGATTATATATTTTGTATGCTGTTACGAGAGCATATTTGAATCCCTCAATTGCTCCCAAACCACCCGCGGAAGATATACCACCTCGTTCGGTTATTTTAAAAGAGGTTTTGGTTTCATTTCTTCCTTTGTTTTCATTAATAATATTGGTGCTAGGAACCATTCTTGGAGGTCTCGCAACTCCTGCTGAAGCAGCAGCAGTAGGAGCATTTGGTGCTTTAGTTTTATCTTATTTTTATAAAACCCTAAAATGGAAAAATTTCAAAGAGTCAGTTTTTTTAACTGCTAAAACTACAGCAATGATCATGTGGTTGTTTATTGGATCATGGACCTTTGCCTCAGTATTTTCTTACCTAGGTGGTCATGAAGTATTTGAGCATTTTTTTAAATCAATGAATTTACAACCTTGGCAATTTTTAGTTATTACACAAATTATTATTTTCCTTCTTGGATGGCCTTTAGAGTGGACCGAGATATTAATCATATTTGTGCCGATATTTTTACCTCTTGTAGAATTTTTTGGAGTTAACCCTTACTTTTTTGCAATGTTGATAGCACTAAACCTTCAAACTTCTTTTTTAACTCCCCCCATGGCTATGTCGGCTTATTACTTAAAGGGAGTACAAACTAAAAACGTAGAGTTGTTACAAATTTTCAGCGGTATTATGCCATTCTTGTTAATTGTTATTTTTGCAATGTTTTTAATGTATATGTTTCCTGGCATAGCTCTCTGGTTGCCTGACTTACTTTTTGCAAACTAAATCCAAATTATGAGCAAAATCTTTTCAATGACAGCTATTGAATTAGCTGAAAAATTAAAAAGTGGTGAAATTTCATGCGTTGATGCTTGTAAAGAGTATATTGGTAGAATAGATAAGTTTGAAAAAGATGTTAAAGCTTGGGCTTTCTTTGACAAAAAACTCCTTCTAGAGAAAGCAGAAGAAAAAGATGAGTATAGAAAATCTGGCAAACCTCTCGGACCACTGCACGGATTACCAATAGGGATAAAAGACATCATTGGAACCCAAGATATGCCAACGGAATGTGGAACTGTATTAAGAAAAGGTATGTCAGAAAGCGCTGATGCTGAGGTAGTTAATTTATTAAAAATTTCAGGTGCAATAATCATGGGCAAAACAGTCACGACTGAACTTGCTTACTTTGATCCTGGCAAAACAACCAATCCACACGATAAAACTAGAACACCAGGTGGATCTTCAAGTGGATCAGCAGCTGTTGTTGCGGCACATATGGCACCATTATCCTTGGGGACACAAACCAAAGGCTCGATTATTAGACCAGCATCTTATTGCGGAGTAGTGGGCTACAAACCTTCATTTGGATTAATATCGAGAAATGGAGTTTTAAAGCAGTCATCAAAACTTGATCATGTAGGAGTTTTTGGCAAAAGTGTTGAAGATGTAGCTTTGATTGCAAAATGCCTTATAAAAAAAGATTTGTACGACAAAGATACAGTTCACTATTCAGCAGAAAAAATGTTGGAAGAATGCAGAAAAGGCCCTCACTTTGATCCAAAATTTATATTCTATAAAACTTCTAACTGGAAAAATATAGACAAAGAATCTCAAAAAGCTTTTGAATTTTTAATAAAAAAACTAAAAAAATATATAGAGGTATTTGACGAACCATCTTACTTTAAAGATATACATAAGTTTCAGCAAGTGGTTCACGAAACTGATATGGCGAACAGTTTTCAAAAGTATTACAAAAATTCAAAAAATAAATTGGGAAAAAAACTTGTAGAAGCTATAGAACGTGGAAATAAATATTCTGCTGGGCAATATACTGAAGCGAAGGACTTTATGGAGCAAAGTTACAGATCTTATAGTGAAGTTTTTGAGGATTATCACGGAGTAATTACACCAGCGTCAACAGGTGTAGCAGACAAAGGATTAAAATTTACTGGAAGTCCGGAGTTCTGTACCATCTGGACTTACATGGGTTTGCCATCGGTATCACTACCTTTACTTACGGGCGAAAATAATTTACCATTAGGAGTTCAGCTAATTGGCAATAGGCTTGATGATTTAAGATTTTTAGGGGTTGCAAATTGGTTAGAAAAAAAATGCAGGGATACAGAAGATGAATAAATTAACAAGTATAGTTGGATGTTCTATTGCAATCGCCTTTTTAATTGGTTTGGCCACTACATTAACAAGATCAATGATGATTGGCTTTACCGATGTTCTTCCAGTTTACATTCTTATGGGCTTGGTAATATGCATGATGATTTATGAAGCCTTCTTCCAAAAAAAATAAAACAACTTTTCTTCCATTTATTTTACTTTTAATTCAGCCAATTTTTATGGCAAGTAATTTAGCTATTGCTAGAGGGGCAGTTCCATTTGTTCCACCAGTTTCTTTAGGGTTTTGGAGATGGACACTTGTATTTGTTTTCTTATTACCGTTTTTTTACAAACCAATAAGAAAAAATTTTAAACATTTAAAGTCAGAATTTTTAAAACTCCTTTTTTTAGGTTTTACCGGATGTTGTCTATGCAGCATTTTTCCTTACGTTGCAGGCAAAACTACAACTGTTTTAAACATGTCTCTAATTTATACATCTTCCTCAATTTTTATTGTTATGTTATCAACTTTTTTTTATAAAGAAAAAATTAATTTCCTTCAGACCATTGGATTTCTTCTTGCATTTATTGGCGTATTAGTTGTCATCTCAAATGGAAAATTATCAACCTTTTTAAATTTAAATTTTGTTGAAGGAGATATTTGGATTTTAGGCGCAGCAATATCGTGGGCTTTATACTCAGTTTATGTTTTACATTGGAAATCAAAATTTAATCTGTTTACAAAATTTACATTAATAGCTTTTTTTGGTTCACTTTCTTTATTTCCTTTTTATCTTTATGAGGTATTTTATTTAGGCGATAAATTTAATTTAGAGTTAATACCCATCCTATGGATTACAATTGCAGCAATATCACCGGGTATAATTGCTTTTATTCTTTACAGCAAAATTCAAAAGTACCTAGGCGCATCAATTACTGGTTTTACACTATATTTATTTGTTGTTTATGGAGCATTTTATGGAATATTTTTTTTTAACGAGGAACTTTTTGTATCGCATTATTTAGGTGGTGCATTAGTTTTACTTGGAGTGTATTTTGCCAAAAAAACTTAGATATATGTTTACTTTAGCAACAATAGTAATTTTATGCTACTTCCTTGTAGTAATTTTTGTATTTTTTTACCAAAGAAATCTTCTTTACCATCCTCTTGAAAATAATTATAGCTCTGACGAAGCAAACTTCGAATATGAGGAAGTTTTTGTACCCACATCTGAGGGAAAAGAACTAAAGGCCTGGTTTCACAAAAAAGACCTGAGAGAAAAAAAGACTTTATTATTTTTTCATGGAAATGCTGGAGATTTAAAAAATAGAATCTATAAATTAAATTTAATTAAAGATTTTGATATAAATTTTTTGATTGTGGCTTATAGAGGTTTTAGTGGTAATGAAGGTAGTCCTTCAGAAAAAGGATTATATCAGGACGCCAGAGATACTATAGCCTGGTTAAACGAACAAGGAATCAAAGATAAACAAATTATAATTTATGGTGAATCTTTAGGAACTGGTGTTTCCGTTGAAGTTGCACAAAATAAAAATTTTGCAGGTATAATTTTAGAGTCTCCCTTCACATCTATGGTCGAAGCTGGAAAACATTACTATTTTTATCTACCAGTTTCACTCTTACTTAAAGACAGATATGAAACTATTAAAAAATTAAAAAATATTAAAATTCCGATTTTAGTTATGCATGGAGAAAATGATAAAATTGTTCCATTCCATATGGGTAAAAAAGTTTTTTCAGAGGCTAATGATCCCAAACATTCTTATTTTCCTAAAGATGATGATCATATGATGGAATATAACAAAAATTTATTAGAAGCCTTAAATAAATTTTTCTTATCAATATAACCAGTTACCCCTAATTGGATATTTTCTTTTTAAAATAATTTTATTAATGAAAACTGACATTATAATAATTGCTATAGTTCCTAGTATTACTGGAAACAAAATAAATTCAAAAGAAACATCTGTAAATAAAACCACCAAAGGATTTGATGCTGCAGGAGGGTGCATAACTTTTAAATATACCATTAAAGTTACGGCTACACCGACAGCTAAACCAAGAGAGTAAAATGAAAATCCAATTGTTTCATTAAAAATAATTCCAACTAACACCGAGATTAAATGTCCAAAAAAAATATTTTTTGGTTGTGCTGTTTCTAGATTATGAAGTACGAAAACTAAAAAAACAGTTGCCCCAAATGAAAACATTAGCCATACACCGGCAGACGTTCTTAAGGTTAAAAAGGCAAGAACACTTATAACTACTGATGCAGATATTCCGGATATAATTGGTTCTATTTTTTTTGGTATTTTCATTTTTAATTTTCAACCAACATTTTAGAAAAGTCTGCTGAGTTAAACGGATGTAAATCACTTTCCTTTTCACCCATGCCAACCGCAATTATTGGCAAACCAAATTTTTTACAAATAGCTAATAATATCCCACCTTTCGCTGAAGTATCTAATTTGGTAATTATTAAACCAGTTAAGTTTGAAATTTTCTTAAATTCTTCAACTTGATTTAAAGCATTTTGGCCTGTTGTAGCATCAAGAACTAAAATAGTTTCATGGGGATATTCTGGATTTACTTTTTTTAGAACTTTAAATATTTTCTTATATTCTTCCATTAGATTTTTTTTATTTTGTAGTCTTCCCGCAGTATCAATAAATGCTATATCTAGTTTATTGTCTTCAGCAAACTTTGCAGTTTTAAATCCAACAGATGCTGGATCCGTTCCTAAATCTGATTTAACAAAATCAGCCCCAATTTTTTTAGACCAAAGTTCTAATTGTTCAATAGCTGCTGCTCTAAAAGTATCAGCAGCACCAAAAACTATTTTTTTTCCTTCATTTTTAAATAACTTTCCAAGTTTTCCTATTGTTGTTGTTTTTCCTACTCCATTTACTCCTGCTACAACTACGATCGAAGGAGAGTTTTTATAAAGATTATTAAGTTTTCCTTCATAAGGATTAAGTATTTTAGATATCTGCTCTCCAAGAAAATCAAATATTTCTTTTTCGTCTTTAATTTCTTTTCCAATTTTTTCTTTTTTAAATTTTTCTTTCAGATCCGAAGCTATTTGAGTACCAACGTCTGACTCAATTAGAAGCTCTTCAAATTTATGAAGTAAGTTTTCATCTATCTTTTTTTTACTAAATAAATTGCTAAATTTAAAATTTTCAAAAAAATTCATTATTTTTCTAAGTCAATTGTTTCAATCTCTGAGACTGGACCGGTCATAAATATATTTTCTGTTTTATCTATTTTTACATTTAAAAAACCTTCTTTAAATTTTATATCTACTTCATTATTTACCAATTTATTCTTAAAGGCAGCAACAGCTGTTGCACAAGCTGCTGTACCACATGCTTTAGTTAGTCCAGCACCTCTTTCCCAAACATTAACAGTTATATTGCTTTCATCTATTATCTGAGCCATTGTTACATTGGTTTTTTCAGGAAATAGAATGTGGTTTTCAATTTTTGGACCTATTGTTTTTAAATCATATTCAAAACAATTTTTCACAAAAAAAATTATATGTGGATTTCCTACGTTTACACAAAATCCACCTGTAAATTTCTTGTTATTTATCTCTAAAGTAATATCAGCTGTATTTATTTTTTTCGATAAAGGAATATCTTCAGAACCAAATAAAGGTTTTCCCATTTCAAGTTCTACTTGTAAATTTCCTACTATTTTTGCATTGAGCAGTCGATTATTTGTTTTTAGTTTTATTTCTTTTGTGTTTAAATTTTTACCTAAAAGATAAGCTACACATCTAGATCCATTTCCACACGCACTTATTTCACCCCCATCAGAGTTGAAAATTGTTATTGGAAAAGAATTTTCTTTTTCTTTTTCTATAAAGATAATTTGATCAAAGCCAATATTAGATCTACTGCCCAATTCAATAATTTTTTCTCTTGTGAAATTAATAGAATTTTTTCTTCTATCAATAATGATAAAATCATTACCTAAGCCATCCATTTTGTAAGCGATAATTGATGTCATAATTGATTAGTATAATTATTCATTGACTTTTAAAACCCCTAATTGTAACTTCTCATCACTTCCGCAAATGGTAAACTTTGCGGTGCCTTTAGAAATAAAGGGATCGACACTAGTCAGCGAAGGTTCGCCCACTAGTGCGATTGGTGTTGGATGAATTAAAAAATGTTTGAAAACTTAACAAATAAATTAGAAGAAATACTAAGCAAACTAAAAAAAGCCCCTTCTCTGAATGAAACACAGGTTGAAACAGGGTTGAAGGAAATTAGAGAGGCGCTTTTAGCTGCAGACGTTTCATTGCCTGTAGTAAAGAAATTTATAGAAGATATTAAACCTAAAGCTATTGGTCAGGAAATTATTAGATCAACCTCTCCTGGCCAAATGTTAGTAAAAATTGTTTATGATCAATTGGTTCAAGTTTTGGGGGGCAAAGGAGAAGAACTTAACCTTAAAGCTGTTCCACCAGCATCAATACTATTAGTCGGTTTACAAGGATCGGGAAAAACTACAACAGCTGTAAAATTAGCCAAAAATATTGAAAAAAATTATAAAAAGAAAATTTTACTTGCGAGTCTTGATGTTTACAGACCTGCTGCACAAGAGCAATTAAAAATATTATGTGAAAAAAATAATTTAAATGTTCTTCCTGTTATAAAAGATCAGTACCCAATCGATATTACAAAAAGAGCAAAAAATGCAGCATCATTAAGTGGAGCAGATATTATAATCTATGATACTGCAGGGCGAACCCAAATAGATTTAAATATGATGACAGAGATTAAAAATATTAAAGCAGAAGCTTTGCCTGTCGAAACAATATTAGTTGCAGATTCCTTAACAGGACAAATAGCAGTCAAATTAGCCTCTGAGTTTGATAAAGCAGTTGACCTGACTAGCATAATATTAACAAGAGTTGACGGAGATGGTAGAGGTGGTGCCGCTCTTAGCATGAAACAAACAACAGGAAAACCTATTAAATTTATAGGTGTTGGAGAAAATGTTAATGACTTCGAAACATTTCACCCTGACAGGTTAGCAAACAGAATTCTTGGAATGGGAGATATCGTATCTTTAGTCGAAAAAGCCTCACAAGACTTAGATGAAGAAAAAATAAAAGCTGCAGAAGAGAATCTTAAAAAAGGAGCGTTTACTTTTGATGATTATCTAATGCAAATAAGACAAATGAAAAAAATGGGAGGAATGGAGGGAGTTTTATCTCTTTTACCAGGAGTAGGAAAAGTAAAAGAGCAAATGCAAAATGCAAATGTTGATGAAAAGCTTCTCACAGCAAACGAAGCAATAATTTTGTCTATGACAAAAAAAGAAAGACAAAATCCTGATATCATAAGTGGCTCTAGAAGAAAAAGAATATGTTTGGGTTCTGGAACAGATGCTCAAACGATTAATAGGCTCTTAAAGCAATTTAAGATGATGTCAAAGATGATGAAAAAAATGTCAAAAGGAAAAGTGCCAAAAGGACAATTTCCTGATGAGTTGTTAAACAATCTAAAATGAAAGGATCAAAATGTTAAAAATAAGACTATCAATGGGAGGAGCAAAAAAGAGACCAGTCTACAAGATAGTTGTAGCTGATAGTAGATTTCCAAGAGACGGAAGGTTTATAGAAAAATTAGGATCTTTTAATCCTCTTCTACCAAAGGAAAAAAAGGAGAGAATTAAATTAGAGTCTGAAAGAGTAAAACATTGGTTGAGCAAAGGCGCAAGGCCAACAGTAAGAGTTACAAGAATTCTTGGTGAGGTTAATATTATGCCAATGCCTAAACCAGGAAATAATCCTCAAAAAGCAATTCCTAAAAAAGATAGAAAAAAAGACGGTAAAGAAGAACCAAAGAAAGAAGCCAAGAAAGAAGAACCAAAGAAAGAAGCTCCAAAGCAGGAAGCCAAGAAAGAAGAACCAAAGAAATAACAATGTGGAAAGCGCGAGTATTCACTTTGTATCCAGAAATATATCCTGGCCCTTTAAACAAAGGACTCTACGGGAAAGCTTTAGAAAAAAAAATTTGGAATTTAGAGGTTATCAATATTCGAGATTCAGCTGGTGACAAACATAAAACAGTTGACGACAAACCATTCGGAGGAGGAAGTGGAATGCTTTTAAAACCGGATGTATTAGGAAAATCTATTGATGCAAACATAAAAAAAAGGTGAAAAAATATTTTACTTAACACCCAAAGGAATAAATTTTAATCAAAAGAAAGCCAAAGAATTTTCTAAGGAAAAAGTTATAAATTTAATATGTGGACATTTTGAAGGAGTAGACGAACGTATATTAAACACTAGAAATATTGAACAGCTTAGTATTGGTGATTATGTTTTATCAGGAGGTGAGTCAGCTTCATTTGTGGTAATCGACACAGTTTTAAGATTATTACCTGGTGTGCTTGGAAATAATAATTCAAAAGATGATGAAAGCTTCGAGCATGATTTATTGGAATACCCCCAATATACAAAACCACAAATATGGGAAAAAAAAAGCGTTCCAGAAGTGCTTTTATCTGGTAATCATTCTAAAATTAAGGACTGGCGTTTATCACAATCAAAGGATATAACACGACGCCAAAGACCAGATATGTGGAAAAAATTTTTAGAAAAAGAAAAAAAATGAAAAATATAGAAGAAATAAACAAAGCAAACGTTCAAAAAATAATTCAGAAGAAAAAAATACCTGAATTTTTCCCTGGGGATACCATTCGTGTTGGGGTGAGAATTGTAGAGGGAAAAAGAGAGAGAATACAAAATTTTGAAGGCGTTTGTATAGCTAAAAAAAACAGAGATATTAATTCTTCATTTAAAGTTAGAAAAATTTCTTTTGGAGAAGGAGTTGAAAGAACTTTCGCTTTATATAGCCCGGTTATTGGATCAATTAAAGTTATTCGATCCGGTAAAGTAAGAAGAGCAAAACTTTACTATTTAAGAGATAGAAAAGGAAAATCTGCAAGAATTGCAGAAAAAATTAAAAAAAATATAGGAATAGAAGTTGATGTCAAAGCCTCTACAAATGAGGAACTAACATCAGAAATTACTATGGAAAAGAAAGTTGAATTAACAAAAAATTCTCCTGAACCAAAAGTTGAAGAAAAAAAAGAAATAAAAAAATCAGATAAAACTAAGTAATTTACTAATGCCAAAAACTTTATACGATAAAATTTGGGAAGATCATCTTGTACATCAACAAGAAGATGGTACATCTTTACTTTATGTTGACAGACACTTAATTCATGAAGTAACAAGCCCTCAAGCTTTTGAAGGTTTAAGATTAAATAAAAGAAAAGTTAGACAACCAAAACTTACATTAGCAGTCGCTGATCATAATGTGCCAACTACCGACAGGTCTAAAGGAATTAACGATGAAGAATCAAAAGTGCAGGTTGATACTTTAAGAAATAATTGTAAAGAATTTGGAGTCCCGCTATTTGACATGAATGATAAAAGGCAAGGTATCGTTCATATCATCGGTCCAGAGCAAGGCTTTACTCAGCCCGGATCTGTAATTGTTTGCGGAGATAGTCATACAGCTACTCATGGCGCATTTGGCGCGCTTGCTTTCGGAATTGGAACTTCAGAAGTTGAGCATGTTCTAGCAACACAAACATTAATCCAAAAAAAATCTAAAAATCTCCTTCTTAAAGTTGATGGTAAATTACCGATTGGGGTCACTGCCAAAGACATAATTTTAAAAATTATAGGAACAATAGGAACCGCTGGTGGTACAGGATTTGTGATCGAATACTCAGGAGAAGTAATTAAAAATTTTAGTATGGAAGAAAGAATGACTATTTGCAACATGACTATTGAAGGTGGAGCAAGAGCTGGATTAATTCAACCTGACGAAAAAACATTTAACTATTTAAAAAACAGACCAATGTCACCAAAAAATGAAAAATGGACAAAAGCTTTAGAGTATTGGAACAAACTAAAATCTGATGAAGGATGTAATTTTGACAAGGAGGTTATAATAAAAGGTGAGGAAGTAGCACCCCAAGTTACGTGGGGAACATCACCCCAAGATGTAGTCCCTGTTAATGGTTCTGTTCCTGATCCAAAAAATGAAAAAAATCAAGATAGAAGAGTCGCAATGGAAAGATCTTTAGACTACATGGGACTAAAACCAAACACAAAAATGACAGAAATTAAAATTGACAAAGTTTTTATAGGAAGCTGTACGAATGGCAGAATTCAAGATCTAAGGGAGGCTGCGAAGTTGCTCAAAGATAAAAAAATTGCAAAACATGTAAATGCTATGGTTGTCCCAGGTTCTGGTTTAGTTAAAAATCAAGCCGAGCAAGAAGGTTTAGATAAAATTTTTAAAAACTCAGGTTTTGAATGGCGAGAGCCTGGTTGCTCAATGTGCTTAGGAATGAATGAGGACCAGTTAAAACCAAAAGAAAGATGTGCGTCTACATCAAATAGAAATTTCGAAGGTAGACAAGGAAGAGGAGGAAGAACTCATCTTGTTAGTCCAGCTATGGCAGCTGCAGCTGCTTTAGATGGCCACCTTTCAGATGTGAGGAAATTTGGTAATTCAAATGGATAAATTTAAAAATATTAAAAGTATACCTGCTTACATTTCGTTAATGAATATTGATACAGATAAGATAATACCTAAACAATTTTTAAAAACTATTAAAAGATCGGGTTTAGGTAAAAATTTATTCTATGAAATGAGATTTGATGAGAAAGGAAAGCCAATTTCAGGATTTATTTTAGATAATGATCCGTACAGTAAGTCTAAAATCTTAATAACTGGAAAAAATTTTGGATGTGGATCTTCGAGAGAACATGCTCCGTGGGCTTTACTAGATTTTGGTATTAGAGTAATTATTAGTGAAAGTTTTGCTGATATTTTTTACAATAATTGTTTCAAAAACGGTATTTTGCCAATAGTTGCAAATAAAAATACTATAAATGAATTGTCAGAATATTCTTCCAGAAAAGAGAATATTGAGGTTAGGTTAACCGAGCAAGAAATTCTATATGGAAATAAATCTTTTAAGTTCGAATTAGATGCATTCAAAAAAAAATGTTTATTAGAAGGGTTAGATGATATTGCATTATCTCTTAATAAAGCTGAGAACATCAAAAGTTTTGAAAACAAAATGACTCAAGATAAACCTTGGATATTATAAATGCCATCTAATCAAAGAAAAATATTACTATTACCAGGTGACGGTATTGGACCAGAAGTAGTTCGTGAAACTAAAAAAGTAATTGAATGGTTTAATAAAAAAAAATCTTTGGATTTCAAACTTGATCAAGATTTAATAGGTGGAGCTGCTATTGATGAACATGGTGTACCAATAACAGATGAAGTATTTTATAAAGCACTAGAAAGTGATGCAGTAATATTTGGAGCTTGTGGTGGTCCAAAATATGACAAATTAGAGTTTTCAAAAAAACCTGAGAGAGCTTTATTAAAATTAAGAAAAGAACTCAAATTATTCGCAAATTTGAGACCAGCAATTTGTTTTAAACAATTGGTAGATGCTTCAAGCTTAAAGCCAGAAATTGTCTCAGGCCTTGACATACTTATTGTCAGAGAGCTTACAGGCGGAATTTATTTTGGAGAACCAAGAGGAGTAAAACCAATTGAAAATGGGGAAAGAAGAGGAGTTAATACCCATGTCTATACCACTAAAGAAATAAAAAGAATTGCAAAAGTGGCATTCGAATTGGCTGCGAAAAGAAATAACAAAGTTACCTCTTGTGAAAAATCCAATGTTATGGAGGCTGGAGTACTTTGGAGAGAAGAAGTTCAAAATTTAAAAGATAACGAGTATAAAAAAATTGATCTTAACCATATGTTAGCTGATAACTGCGCAATGCAGCTATTAAGAAATCCAAAACAATTTGATGTTATACTTGCAGATAATTTGTTTGGAGATATGTTATCTGACGAAGCAGCTATGCTAACAGGATCGCTAGGTCTTCTACCTTCAGCATCTTTAGGTGATAAGGATAAAAATGGACGAACTAGATCTTTATACGAACCAGTGCATGGATCAGCCCCTGATATTGAGGGAAAAAATATTTCAAATCCAATCGCAACGATACTAAGCTTTTCAATGGCTTTAAAATACTCGTTAGGATTGGAAAAAGAGTCTTCACATCTCGACAAAGCTGTTGAAAAGACCTTGGAAGACGGTTTAAGAACTCCTGATATAATGTCAAAAGGAAAGAAAAAGGTATCAACCTCTGATATGGGTGATGCAATTATATCAAATTTAAATTAAAATAGCCTTAAAATGAATTTTGCGATAATTGGTGCCACCGGCAACGTCGGGAGAAAAACTATTGAAATTTTAGAGAAATCTAATATTCAAATTTCAAAACTTTTTTTAGTCGCTTCGGAAAAAAGTGAGGGAAAAAAAATTAAATTTAAAGGCAAAGAAATACAAATAGAAAGTCTCAAAACATATGATTTTTCAAAGGCACAAATAACTTTTTTTGCTGCTGGAGGAAAAATAGCAGAGGAATGGGTTCCAAAAGCTAGTAAAAAAACTGTTGTTATAGATAATTCTAAAGTATTTAGAATGGACAAGGATGTTCCATTGATTGTACCTGAGGTCAATCCGAACAAATTATCAATGTTTAAAAATAAAAATATTATTGCTAATCCAAATTGTTCAACTATACAAATGGTAGTTGCCCTGAAGCCACTACATGAAAACTTTAATATAAAAAGAGTTATAGTCTCTACTTATCAATCTGTATCTGGTGCAGGGAAAGCCCCTATGGATGAACTAATAAGTCAAACAAAAGAATATTTAGAAGAAAAAAAAATTAATTCTAAAAATTTTACAAAACAAATAGCTTTTAACTTAATACCCCATATCGATGAATTTAAGGAGGAGGGATATACCCGTGAAGAATGGAAGATGATTTCTGAAACTAAAAAAATTCTTGATCCAAAAATAAATTTAACAGCAACCTGTGTAAGAGTTCCTGTTATGGTATCCCACGCAGAGTCACTTAATGTCGAATTTGAAAAGTCTTTTGACATTAAAAAGGTTAGAGATATTTTAGATAAAGCAGATGGATGCAAAGTTGTTGATGAAAGGAAAAACGGTGGATATACAACACCAGTAGAGGCAGAAAATAAAAACTTCACCTTTATTTCTAGAATAAGAAAAGATAATTCGAGAGATAACGCTCTAAATATGTGGGTCGTTTCTGACAATTTACTTAAAGGTGCCGCATTGAATACAGTACAAATTGCTGAAAGATTAATTAAAGATTTTTATGGAAAATAATAATAACCCTCTATCTCCACACCTTCAGGTTTACAGATGGCACATATCATCCTTACTTTCTATAACACATAGAATAGTCGGTATTATAAATTTTTTAAGCATCATCGTTATTCTATTTTTACTAATTCTGATTGTTCCTGATAAAAATTTTTTTGAAACTTTTTCTGAAACCTTTATAGGAAAATTTATTATTATTTCTTTATGTTGGTCTTTCAGTTTTCAAATTTTAAATGAAATAAGACATCTAGCATGGGATATGGGTTATGGATTTGATCTAAAAGTATCTAGAATAACAGGAATAGCAACTATCTTTGGATCTTTTGTATTAGCAATTTTATTTTATTTTATTGGAAAGAATATAATCTGAAATGATCAAAGCAACTCGTAAATGGTTAACAATTAAAATTTCCTCAGGATTACTAATTCCTTTTATGGCCTGGTTTATAATAAACCTTGTACCCGCATTTGATGCTAATAATTCTCAATTAATAGATTTTGCCTCAAGCATTTCAACTAAAATTTTGATGTCTATATTCATAATATTAGCCTTTACTTTTTACACACTTACAATAAGCGAGGTTTTTGAAGACTATATTAACAACTTAAAACTCAAAAATGCCGCAAATAGATTACTTGTTTTATTTAGTATAATAATCACATTAGTATTATTATTTTATTTAATTAAGATTTAATTTTTATGAGCAAATATAAAATTATAGATCATGAATATGACGTTGTAGTTCTTGGAGCCGGAGGATCAGGTTTAAGAGCTGCTGTTGGACTTTCAGAGGCAGGTTTAAAAACCGCATGTATATCGAAAGTGTTTCCAACAAGAAGTCATACTTCAGCAGCGCAAGGAGGTATATCTGCTGCCCTTGGAAATATGGGAGAAGATGATTGGAGATGGCACATGTACGATACAGTCAAAGGTTCTGATTGGCTAGGAGATCAAGATGCAATCGAACACCTTTGTAAAGAGGCACCCAAAGCTGTTATCGAATTAGAAAAATATGGTGTACCGTTTAGCAGAACAAAGGAAGGAAAAATTTATCAACGTGCTTTTGGAGGTATGACCAAAAATTATGGAAATGATTCCGTGCAAAGAACATGTGCTGCCGCTGATAGAACGGGACACGCAATTTTACATACTTTATACGGACAAGCTTTAAAACATAATACCGAATTTTTCATAGAGTATTTTGCATTAGATCTTTTAATGAAAAATGGAGAGTGCAAAGGCTTAGTAGCTTGGAATTTGAATGATGGAACTATTCACAGATTTAGATCACATATAACTATTCTCGCAACTGGCGGGTACGGCAAAGTTTATTATACTGCAACATCTGCTCATACTTGCACTGGTGATGGGAATGCTATGGTTTTGAGAGCAGGACTCCCATTACAAGATATGGAGTTTGTTCAATTTCATCCTACAGGAATTTATGGAGTTGGCACGTTAATATCAGAAGGTGTCAGAGGTGAAGGTGGCTTCCTTTTAAATTCGAAAGGAGAAAGGTTCATGGAGAAGTATGCTCCAAAAGCTAAAGATTTGGCTTCAAGAGATGTAGTTAGCAGGTCAATAGCAGTTGAGATCAACGAAGGTAGAGGAGTTGGAAAAAATAAGGACTATGTGAATCTTCATCTAGATCATTTAGACCCGAAAGTTATCGAAGAAAGATTGCCAGGAATAGCAGAGTCAGCTAAAACTTTTTGTGAAGTTGACGTTAGAAAAGATCCAATTCCAGTAGTACCAACAGTGCATTATAATATGGGAGGAATTCCTACAAATTATAAAGCAGAAGTTTTGACATTAAACGGCAAAGAGTCCACAGTACCAGGATTGATGGCAATCGGAGAAGCAGCCTGTGTGTCAGTGCATGGTGCAAACAGATTAGGATCAAATTCTTTAATTGATTTAGTAGTTTTTGGGAAATCTGCTGCGAATAGAGCTGCTGAGCTCGTAAAACCCGGGTCTCCTCATGAAGAATTATCACAAAGTGAAACAGATAAGTGTTTAGATCGTTTTGATAAGCTTCGTAACTCAAATGGATCTACAAAAACATCTGAGCTAAGATTATCCATGCAAAAAACCATGCAATCTAAATGTGCTGTTTTTAGAACAGAAAAAACCTTAAAGGAGGGAATGGATCAAATAAGAAAACCTTTCAAGGGCATGGAAGATATTTCAGTTACAGATAAATCAATGTTATTTAATACAGATTTAGTTGAGACTTTGGAGTTTGATAACTTA
Source organism: uncultured Pelagibacteraceae bacterium (assembly GCA_902579285.1). Taxonomy (GTDB): domain Bacteria; phylum Pseudomonadota; class Alphaproteobacteria; order Pelagibacterales; family Pelagibacteraceae; genus Anoxypelagibacter. The sequence continues at coordinate 342 of CACHGA010000007.1, read as the reverse complement.
ATAAGGCAAGCAATGACAACAATAGACTCAGCTTATCATAGAAAAGAGAGCAGAGGAGCTCATGCAAGAGAAGATTATAAAAAAAGAGATGACAAAAAATATATGACCCATACTTTAGCTTGGCAAAAGGGAAATGATGTAAAAGTAGATTATAGACCAGTGCATTCAAAAACTTTAACAAATGATGTACAATATTTTCCACCAAGAGAAAGAGTTTATTAATGGTTCAATTTAGCCTTCCTCAAAATTCAAAAATTTTAAAAGGCAAATATTATAAAGACAAATCAGGATCAACAAATATCAAAAAAGTTAATGTTTATAGATGGAGCCCATCTAGTAAGG
>CACHGA010000006.1:42500-44519 GCA_902579285.1 uncultured Pelagibacteraceae bacterium | reverse complement strand
ATTCCTTTTTGTTTAAGTGCTTTTAAACAGTAATTTAATTTCCCCAGACTTAATCCTACTTTCTTCGCCATATTTCTTTGTGATAACTCTGGATTATTGGCAATATTTCTTAAAATATTTAAAAAATCATTATTTTTGTTCATTATTTGAACACTATAGCGTTCAAAATTTGAACTGTAAAGAGTTTTGATGTATAATTTTTTAGTTTTAAAATTTTTATAGCTAGAAGGTGCAGTATTTATGAATAACATTATAAGGTTACTCAAGAATTTGAAGAAAAATGGAGTAACGGGAATTAAACAATCTCTGGAAGACGAAGGTGCATCATTCGAGGAAATAAAAAAAATGAGACAGCTCACAAAAAAGGTGGGGTTAGATTTAAACGTCAAAATAGGTGGTTGTGAAGCAAGAAATGATATTTTTTTCTGTAAAAAAGTGGGAACTGATGGAATAGTTGCTCCTATGGTTGAGAGTAGTTACGCGCTAAATAAATTTACTCAGATAGCTGGATATAATCGCGATAATTTTTTATTTGTGAACCTAGAGAGTAAACTTGCACTTAAAAATTTAAAAGAGATTATGAACTCCAAAAATTTTAATCTTCTCAAAGGTGTTATAATTGGTAGGTCAGATTTAGCTGGGTCTATGGGATTAACTAAAAAAATGGTGGACTCAAATAGAATATTTAAAAATGTTTTGTTGACGTTTAGAAAATTAAAAAAAAAGAAAAAGAGCTTAGTTTGTAAAATGGGCGGCTCTATAACATATAATTCAAAAGAATTTATTGAGGACCTATATAAAAAAAATATTTTAGATAGAGTGGAAACAAGAAACGTTGAAATTTTATTAAATAAAAAAAACATAAAAAAATTTAAACATTTATTAATACTTGCATTTCGTTTTGAAGTAGAATGGTTGAAAGCAAAGTTAAAAATGAGAGTTACAAAAAACAAAATTGTTAAAAAAGAATATTTATTCAGGATTCAACAAATTCAGAAAAGAATTAAAACTGTAAATTAATAATGACTCCGAATTTTGTAGCAGTAGTACCGGTAAGAAAAGGATCTCAGAGAGTAAAAAATAAAAATTTTAAACCATTTGCGGGAAAAAATTTGTTACTCCACAAAATTGAAACTTTAAAACAGATTACTCAAATAGATGAAATTATTATAAATACCGATTCTGATCAGGCAATCGAAATTGCGAAGAAATGTAATGTTAAATTTCAAAAAAGAGAAGAATACTTTGCAAGCTCTGAATGTACCAATAGTGAGTTTTGGAGACATATAGCGGAAAATACTAATGCAAAATATATTATGTTCACTAATTGCACATCACCAATGATTAAAAAAGAAACTTTTATTAAAATTATCGAAAAATTTAAAAAAATAAAAAATGAATATGATAGCATCAATACTGCCACGGAATTAAAAGAATATCTTTATAAAGATAATAAGCCAATAAATTTTGATCCAAGTAATGCGTTAAACTCCCAAGATTTACCAGATATTTTAAAACTAAATTTTGCAGTAAGTATCATATCCAAAGATTTAATGTTCGAGCAAAAATCTATTTTAGGGAAAAAACCTTTTTTATTTAAAGTAGATGAATTCGAGGGGATAGATATAAATACACATATGGAATTTATGTTTGCAGAATATTTATTTACAAATTCTAATTAAATAGTATATATTTATTAAATGTTAAGACATGCTTCAAAGGTTATAAAGAAAACAAAGTTGGGAATAAATCCTTTCCCACATTTGTTTGTAAAAAATCTTATCCCAAAAAAAGAACTTAAAAAATTAAATAGAATTTTACCAAGTTTCAGAGAAGTTTCTGGTAAAGATGTATTGTACCAAAGTACTTCTGAAACTAAGAAAACCCTTTTGCCAAGCTCTCAGATTTATAAAAAAGTTATAAAAGAAGAATCATTCAAAAAAATTGATAAATTGTTCAAAGATTTAAAACCTCTTATTGTAAAGAAATTTAGGCCTTATATTAAGGGGAGTGTCAGAA
>CACHGA010000006.1:0-37500 GCA_902579285.1 uncultured Pelagibacteraceae bacterium | reverse complement strand
CGAGGACGACTCGAACGTCCGACCTCACCCTTATCAGGGGTGCGCTCTAACCACCTGAGCTACCGGCCCCTAAAGTCATTTTATAGAGACACTTTGAAGAAGAGAAATGAGGACGGTCACATTAACTAATTTTTTGTGACCAAAAGAAATTTTTGGTCATCCTTAGAAAGGAGGTGATCCAGCCGCAGGTTCCCCTACGGCTACCTTGTTACGACTTCACCCCAGTCGCTGATCGTACCGTAGTCAAAGGTTTGACCCTTTGCCTTAAGGTGTAACCAACTTCCATGGTGTGACGGGCGGTGTGTACAAGACCCGGGAACGTATTCACCGCGGCGCGCTGATCCGCGATTACTAGCAATTCCAGCTTCATGTACTCGAGTTGCAGAGTACAATCCGAACTGAGACATATTTTTGGGATTAGCTAGGAGTCGCCTCTTTGCATCCCATTGTAAATGCCATTGTAGCACGTGTGTAGCCCAACACGTAAGGGCCATGAGGACTTGACGTCATCCCCACCTTCCTCCAGCTTATCACTGGCAGTTCGTCTAGAGTACTCAACTAAATGTTAGTAACTAAACGTAGGGGTTGCGCTCGTTGCGGGACTTAACCCAACATCTCACGACACGAGCTGACGACAGCCATGCAGCACCTGTGTTTCGTCCAACTGAATGAAGAAACCAATCTCTTGGTCTCGCGACGAACATGTCAAGTGTTGGTAAGGTTCTGCGCGTATCTTCGAATTAAACCACATGCTCCACTGCTTGTGCGGGTCCCCGTCAATTCATTTGAGTTTTAACCTTGCGGTCGTACTCCCCAGGCGGTGTGCTTAACGCTTTTGCTGCGACACTGAAAAATAAATTTCCAACGTCTAGCACACATCGTTTACAGCATGGACTACGAGGGTATCTAATCCTCTTCGCTACCCATGCTTTCGCTCCTCAGTGTCAGTAATGATCCAGAAAGTTGCCTTCGCATTTGGTGTTCTTTCTAATATCTACGAATTTCACCTCTACACTAGAAATTCCACTTTCCTCTATCATACTCAAGCTAAAAAGTTTTGATGGCAGTTCCAAGGTTGAGCCTTGGGATTTCACCACCAACTTTTTTAACCACCTACGAGCTCTTTAAGCCCAGTAATTCCGAACTACGCTAGGTCCCTTCGTATTACCGCGGCTGCTGGCACGAAGTTAGCCGGACCTTCTTATTCGGGTACAGTCATTTTCTTCCCCGACGAAAGAGTTTTACAACCCAAAGGCCTTCTTCACTCACGCGGCATCGCTGCATCAGGGTTTCCCCCATTGTGCAAGATTCCTTACTGCTGCCTCCCGTAGGAGTCTGGGCCGTGTCTCAGTCCCAATGTGGCTGGTCTTCCTCTAAGAACAGCTATTGATCGTTGCCTTGGTGAGCTTTTACCTCACCAACAAGCTAATCAAGTGCGGGCTCATCTTTTGGCGCGTAAAGCTTTCCCCGTAAGGGCTTATCCAGTATTAGCTCAGGTTTCCCCGAGTTATTCCAAACCAAAAGGCAGATTCCCACATTATACTCACCCGTCTGCCACTCAGTATTGCTACTGCGTTCGACTTGCATGTATAAGGCGTGCCGCCAGCGTACGTTCTGAGCCATGATCAAACTCTCAAGTTTAATAACGGCGCACACTAGCTTTAATAACTTTAGATAAAACTAAAGTTACTTTCGTTAAAGTGTGTACGACAATTTCTTTGTTAACCTAACCGTCCACACTTCTCTTCTTAATTTTTAACAATTTGAAAAAGCTGAGTTTTCTTTAATTTAGAGAAAACTATCCCTCTAAATCAGATCGAAATCTGCTAAAAGCTTAGTTTCTATGCCGATTAGAGCGAGACGCCGTTATACAAAATTTGTAGAATTAATCAAGGCGTATATTTCGCTGTAATGACAAAAAAACCTTGTAAAATAGGTATTTTTTTTCTACTTGGCATTGTACAAATCGTTTTTTTTGAATATATGACAAATCTGCTATGAAAAAAAATATATTGAAGATCTCTACTGATAAGACCATTAACTACGGCAAAAAATTACTTAAAAATACTGATGTATCCATAAACTCTATTTTGTTTGGATTTTTAATAATTTTTGTTGTCAGCGCACTATTCGCCTACAGTTCAACATTGAAAAAAAAGAGGTTAGAAGCAATAGATACGTTTATATCTAGTAATGAGACAGTTTTATTAAAAAATTATCTACTTAATCAAATTAAGTCACCTTATTTTGAGTACGATTATATTGTGAAAAATAATGATACAATGGAATCGATACTCAAAAAGTTTAGTGTAAAAAAAAAGGAAATAAGTTTTATTGTTAAAGAAATAAAAAAAAGAAAGCTTTCAAATATAGTTCCAAATCAAAAAATTAAATTTGTGCTTAGGAGATCAGCAGATAAGGAGGATATGGAGGTACTTAAAGTAGAGTATCCAATATCAAAAACGACATACGTAAATATTGATAAAGGTAGCAGTGGTCTTGAAATAACAAAAAATGTCACTCAACTTTTTAAAAAAAGGATTGTAGTTGATGGAAAAATATCAAATAATCTCTACAGTTCAGCAATAAAAGCTAAAATGGAGCCAAATATTATTATTGAGTTTGCAAGAATATTCGGTTTTGAAGTAGATTTTCAGAGAGATATTAGAAAAGGTGATGAATTTGAAGTTATGTATGAAAAATATGTTGATGATACTAACAAATTTATTCAAACAGGTAAAATTTTATATGCTTATCTTAATGTAAATAATCAAAAAATAAAATTATATAGATTTGAAAGTAAAAATGATTTTGATTTCTACGATGAAAAAGGGAAAAGTATTAGTAAAGCTCTAATGAAAACTCCAATTAATGGCGCTAGGTTATCATCGCCTTTTGGTTTACGTAAACATCCAATTTTAGGTTTTACTAAACATCATAATGGAACTGACTTTGCAGCACCAACTGGAACTCCAATCATGGCATCCGGTAATGGAACTGTAATTAAAGCTGGATGGTGTGGCAATGGTGGTAACTGTGTGAGAATAAGACACAACTCCTCTTACACAACAGGTTATGGTCACCTCTCAAAATTTGCAACAAAGACTGGCAGACGTGTAAGACAAGGACAAGTAATTGGGTATGTTGGAAACACCGGAATGTCAACTGGTCCACACTTACATTATACTGTAAAATACAACGGAAAATTTATCAATTCACAAAAATTAAAATTACCATCAGGGAAAATTTTAAAGGGTGAAGAAAGAAAATTATTTGAAATAGAAAGAATTAAGTTGGATGTTGAAGTGGCTGAGCTGAGAAATTAACTTTGTTCGTTAGCAATATTTTGTTCTTCTTTATTGTCTTCTTTGTCTTTTAAGGTTTCTTTTACTTTATTAGAACCTTTTTCTGTGAGAATTCTTGAAAAGTGATCTGAATGTTGCAAATAATTTTCGTACAAAATTTTATCTCCAGAGCTTAAAGCCTCTTTTGCCAAATTTTTATATTTTTCAATTATTCTTTCTAGGTTGTGAGGATTTTTATTCACATGATTTCTTGACAGACCATTTCTATGAATATTATTTTGGTGAATGATACCATTATTATTCATTCCATTTGAGGGTCGTCTCGAACGAAACTTATTCATTCTTGGTTTAAATCTTCTTATTTTTTCATTTCTCATTTGATAATTTTTATTTTACTAAATTTAATCTATTAAATTTTTTTTTTTTTATTCATTGAATTATTTTTTTAATAAAGTGCTAAAAATACAACGAATATTGTTTCCAAAGTCTTTTATTACAAATTTTTCTTTAAAATTGTTTGCTATTAAAAGGTTTCTCACAGCCCTATATTGTCCGTAACCAATTTCTATAGCTAAAATACCATTTAATTTAAGAACCTTGGTAGATTTGTAAATAACTTTTTTAATTACGTCAAGACCATCATTTCCACCATCTAGGGCTACGGTTGGTTCGAATCTTTTGATATCTTTGGACAAACGCTTAATATCTCTTCTCATTATATACGGCGGGTTTGATACAACTAAATCAAATTTTATGTTATTTAATTCATCAACAGACTTAAGTAAAAGCTTACATTTATTTTCTAATTTAAATTTTTTTAAATTAATTCGACAATTTTTAAGAGTTTTTTTACACACATCAATCCCAACGCCTTGACTATGTTTTAAATCATTCAAAAGTGAGATCATAATACAACCGCTGCCAATACCAATCTCAAGAAAAAATAAATTTTTATTTTTAAAAATTTTCATAATTGGCTCAATTAGCAATTCAGTTTCTGGTCTTGGTATTAAAGATTTCTGATCAATAAAAAAATCTGATCCCATAAACTCTTTTGTTTGAAAAATATAAGCTATTGGCTCGCTTCTAGATCTTCTTGCAATTTTACTTTTAAATTTTGTAATATTTTTTAGATTAACTATGCTTTGATTTGTTAAAAGCTTTTCTCTAGAGATATTTAAGATCTTTGAGAGAATAATTTCACTATCTATTAAATGAGAGGAAATATTATTTTTTTTTAAAATTTCTGATCCTAGATTTAAAAGCTGAAAGGTTTTCATATTAGGTCAGACTTTGTAATTTTAAATCTTGATCTTTAAGTCTTAAGTTTTCATTCATCTCTTCATGAATATCTCCACTTAAAAATTCCTCTAATTTATGTAGCGTTAAGTTAATTCTATGATCTGTAACCCTACCTTGGGGAAAATTATAAGTTCTAATTCTTTCTGATCTATCTCCAGTTCCTATCTGGTTTTTTCTCTCATTTGAACGTTCTTTTTCTTTTTTTAGTTTTTCGGCTTCATAAATTCTTGCTCTTAAAATCTTAAGTGCTTTTGACTTATTTTTATGTTGTGATTTTTCATCTTGCTGTGTAACAACAATGTTGGTTGGGATATGAGTAATTCTAACTGCACTATCAGTTGTATTCACAGACTGGCCGCCTGGACCACTAGATCTAAATACATCTATTCTTAAATCTGAGTCATTAAGTTTTATATCAACATCTTCTGCTTCAGGTAAAATTGCAACTGTTGCAGCAGAAGTGTGTACCCTTCCTTGGGCCTCCGTGCTTGGTACCCTTTGAACTCTGTGAACTCCAGACTCATATTTTAAATAAGAAAATATATTTTCTCCTTTTACAGAGAATATTATCTCTTTAAATCCTCCTGCTTCACTTTTTGATATGGTTATAATTTCTATTTTCCATCTTTTTTTAGAACATACTTTTTCATACATTTTAAATAAATCTGAAACAAACAATGTAGCTTCAAGTCCACCTGTGCCTGCTCTAATTTCTACAATAACATTTTTTTCATCATCTCTATCTTTGGGTAACAAGAATATTTTTAATGATTTTTCATGTTTATTTTTTTGGCTTTCGGCTGCATCTAACTCCTTTTTTGCCATTGTTATCATTTCTTGATCATTTTTTTTGTCGTTTATAATATTACTTAAATCTTTTTTATTCTTATCAAAATTAACGTATTCTTTAGCTGGTTTAATAATATTTTTAAGATCTGAATATTCTTTTGATTTTTTTGCAAAAAGTTTAGCATCAAACTTTCCTGATGAAAGTTCTTTTTCCAATAAATCATATCTTTCAATAATACTTTTAACTTTATCAATAGGTATCATTAGATTTAACTTTATAATTCTTTTGCTTTAGCTTCTACAAGCTCAACGACTTTGTCTATAAGAGAATTGCTGGCTATTTTTTCATGAGGAATACCAGAAAGATACAGCAAATTACTGCCCTCGCCACCACCCGTTAAACCTACATCAGTTTGTGAGGCTTCCCCAGGTCCGTTTACAACGCAGCCAATTATTGACAAGGTTAGTGGTTTTTTTATGTGAGATAATTTATTTTCAAGTATTTTTACAGTTTCAATAACTGGAAATGCTTGTCTCGCACACGACGGACATGAAATAATTTGAACTCCCCTGGATCTTATACCTAAAGATCCTAATATCTCATAACCAGCTTTAATTTCTTCTATTGGGTCTGCTGATAAAGAAACTCTAATGGTGTCTCCAATACCCCTCATCAGCAAAGATCCGATTCCTATAGAAGATTTGATGCTTCCTGGAAGCAATCCGCCTGCTTCCGTAATTCCTAGATGTAAAGGGTATTCATAATTTTTTGATAATAATTCGTAAGCTTTAACAGCTAAAAAAACATCTGAGGATTTGACACTTATTTTAAAGTTGAAAAAATCATTATCTTCTAAAAGTTTTATATTATAAGTAGCACTATCTACCAAAGCTTCGGGACATGGTTCTTTGTATTTTTCCAAAATTTTTTTTTCTAGAGATCCAGCATTAACACCTATTCTTATTGCACAATTATAATCTTTAGCAGCTTTAATTACATCTTTTACTCTATCGTTTGATCCAATATTTCCTGGATTAATTCTTAAACAGTTTGCGCCTGACTGGGCCGCCTCTATAGCTCTTTTATAATGAAAATGAATATCGGCAATAATTGGAATATCAGTTTTTTTTATAATATTTTTTAATGCCTTGGTTGAATCTTTGTCAGGACAAGAAATTCTAACCAGATCTGCGCCTACCTCTTTAAGTTGATTAACTTGATTTATGGTTGATGCCTCATCAGAAGTAATAGTGTTTGTCATTGACTGAACTGAGATAGGAGAGTCTCCTCCAATAAAAATTTTACCAACACTTATTTTTTTTGTTTTACGCCTATTAATAATTCTGTGTGGTCTAATTTGCATTTTTGTTAATCTAAATTAAAAATTTTGTGTAATTTTTTTACTGCATTTATGGTTGATTTTTCATCAATTATAACAGAAATTTTAATTTCAGATGTTGAGATGGCAAGTATATTAATTTTTTCTTCCGACAATGACCTAAACATTTTATATGTTACTCCTGGTGTAGCTACCATTCCGGCACCAACAATTGATATTTTAGATACCTTATCATTCATATATATATTTTCATACTTTATTTTTTTATTTTTTTTTATTAATGATATTGCGTTTTTGCTATCATCTCTTTTAATAGTAAATGTAACGTCGGTTTTCTTTCCATCTGTTGAAATGTTTTGTATAACCATATCAACGTTAATCTGATTTTTCGATAGTGGTTCAAAAATATCTGCTGCAACACCAGGTTTATCCTCAACACCTAAAAGAGTAATTTTTGCATCATCCTTAGAATAAGCTACGCCGGTAACTGCTTTGCTATAATCAATAACATCATTATTGTTTATTTGTGTTCCTTTTCTTTGTGTGAAAGTAGATTTAACATGAATTGGTATGTTGTTCATCATTGCGCTTTGGACAGCTGATGATTGCATAACTTTTGCACCCAGAGATGATAACTCTAACATTTCCTCATAAGATATTTTGTCGATTTTTTTGGCTAAGGGTATTTTATTTGGATCTGACGAGTATACGCCATCAACATCAGTATATATTTCACAGCTATCAGTTTGAAATATCTTTGCAATTGCTACTGCAGTTGCATCTGAACCTCCTCTTCCAATTGAGGTAATATCTCCTGTTTTAGATATACCTTGAAATCCTGGTATTACAGCTATACCACCCGAGTCTAAATATTTATTTACATTTTCTGTACTAATTTGGATAATTCTAGCATTTGTATTTTCGCCCTCAGTAATAATTGGTATTTGCCAATTCATCCAAGATTTCGCTTTTAATCCCAGTTGATTAAGAGCTCCTGCCATTAAAGCACTTGTAACTTGCTCTCCAGAAGTTAATAAAACGTCTAATTCTCTTTTGCTAAATTTTTTTGATATTGACTCAGAGTGAGCAACTAAATTATTAGTAGTTCCAGCCATTGCCGAGACAACAACTAATATTTTATTTCCACTATCATATTCTTTTTTGATAATTTTTGCCGCATGAACAATTCTTTGAATTGATCCTACTGAAGTTCCACCAAATTTAAGTACCTTTTTCGTCATTCTGGGTTTAATTTTAAAAATAATTAAGTTAAAATTGTTATAATTAATTATATTTAGGATTTAATGACTACAATAAATCAAGAGGAAATTCAAAAGTTTTCAAAGATAGCTGATGAATGGTGGGATGCAAAAGGCAAATTTAAACCTTTGCACATGTTTAATCCAATAAGAATTAAATATATTTTAGATAAATGTACTAACCATTTTAATCTAAAAAATAATAATAATGAGCTTCTTTCAGGATTAAAATTTTTGGATATAGGATGCGGTGGCGGACTTGTTAGTGAACCACTGTGTAGATTAGGTGCAAATGTAACGGGGATTGATGCTTCACCAAGAAACATAGAGGTTGCTAAAATCCATGCAAAAAGAAATAATTTAAAAATAAAATATTTAGCCACGTCACCTGAAAAAAAAATAATCCAAGATAAATTTGATGTAATACTAAATCTTGAGGTCATAGAGCATGTCGAAAATGTTGATTTATTTATGATGTCAGCAACTGATCTTTTAAAAAAGAACGGAATAATGTTTATTGCGACAATTAATAGAACTTTAGAGTCTTATATTAAAGCGATAGTTGGCGCTGAGTATGTTCTAAGATGGCTACCAATAGGCACACATGATTGGCAAAAGTTTTTAACTCCTAATGAGATAGAGGAAAAATTTAGTAAGCTTAATTTAGATAAATTAGATTTGACTGGTTTAAAATTTAATTTACTTTCAAATAACTGGACTAAAAGTAAAGACTGTTCTGTAAATTATATTCTTCTTGCAAAAAAAAATTAATTTTCTTTTTTATTATCTATCCAAGGAATAGTCGTTAGTTCAATCCCCTCTTCTCTCAATTCTTCAGTCTCCTCCGGTGTAGCCTTGCCGTAAATATTTCTATTTTTACTTTTATTATAATAAACTTTTCTAACCTCTTGTGGTAAATTTTCACCAACATATTTGAAATTTTTTTCAATAAAATTTCTCATTTTAAGCAAATCATGTTTTAGTTTTTTAATATAACGTGATGATTTTATATTTTTTTCCTTTTGTTGTTTACTGACAACATTCGGTGACATAATTGTTTTTTGAACGTTTCTTGTTCCACAAAAAGTACATTCTATAATTTTTTTAGATTTAAGCTTTTCAAATTCTTTTGAATCAGAAAACCAGCTCTCAAACTCGTGTTTATTTTTACATTTTAAATTATATTTAATCATTAATTTCTGTAATCAGCATTTATGTTAACATAATCATTGGTAAAATCACATGTGTAACATTCGTAAGAACCTTGTCCAAGTTTTAGATTAATTTCTATTAATAATGAGTCCCATTTCATGTACTCCTTTAATTTTTCTTCGTCATATTGATCAGAAATTTTTCCCTTTTCTGCAACTTTGAGATCGCCAAATTTAATTTCAATTTTATCTAAAGAAACTTTTTCTCCTGATTTTCCTATTCCCATTATTACTCTTCCCCAATTTGGATCTTCACCGGCCATTGCCGTCTTAAAAAGTGGGGAATTGGCAACCGAAAAAGCAATTTTTTTTGCCATATTTTGTGATCTTGCATTTATAACTCTTACTGTAACGAATTTTTTTGCCCCTTCTCCATCGCTCACAATCTGTTTTGCTAAATTTAACAAAAGTCTTTGTAAAGCATTTTCAAAATCTTTTAACTTTGGATCTAAAGCATTATATACTTTGCCAGTTTTAAATTTATTTGTAGAAAAAATGGCAACCATATCATTTGTTGAAGTGTCACTATCCACTGTAATAGAATTGAAGGAGTTTGAAACTGTTTTTTTAAGCAAACTTTTTAAATAAATTGAAGGTATATCTGCATCAGTAAAAACAAATGATAGCATGGTTCCAAGATTAGGAGCTATCATCCCTGATCCTTTTGCGATACCACAGAGTCTTATATCGTGATTACCAAATTTACATTCTTCATATGCTAGTTTTGGTCTTGTATCAGTTGTCATAATTGACGAAGCAGACTTAAACCAAATAAATTTATTTTGTCTGTCTCTCAACTTTTCAACTAAGTTTGGAATATTTTCTTTTATTTTTTGTGTTGGAAACTTCTCCCCAATAACCCCGGTTGAGGCAAATAGTATTTCATTGGGTTTGATAACACTTGTTGTTCCCGCTTGTTTTTGTGCTTCTCTCAATGTTAAGTTTTTTGCAAGTGTTTTTGAAATACTCTCTAAACCTTCAAAACCCTGAGAACCAGTGAAAGTATTTGCATTTTTAGTGTTTACCATTAAAGCTTTTATGGCAGTTTTTCTGATACTTTTATTCCAAGTAATAGACTCGGAACATATAGAATTATTTGTATAAACAGCTGCATAATTAGCGCCCTCTCTAAAATAAAAAAGAGCTAAATCATCTCTTCCACTTCCATATAAATCTGCTGAAACTGCGGAGACCTCAAGGCCATCTATTTCTGGGAGTTCCTGAAATTCCCCCATTTTTGACATTTTGGGTTTATCTTTTAAAAAATTTTTTAGGTTTATTGTCATGTAAATATCTTAATTAATCACTATATAATATATAAATTACAAATGAATTTTATAACTACAGCATTAAATAAATTATTTAAAAGCAGTAATCAACAGGAATTAAACAAAATTAAGCCTTTGGTTCAAAAAATTAATGGGCTAGAGAAAGATTTTATAAATTTTACGCCAGAAAAATTCATTGAAAAAACAAATCAATTTAAAAAGAACATATCTGAGGGAAGAAAGTTGGATGACGTTTTACCCGAAGCTTTCAGCTTGGTACGGGAAGCTGCAAAACAAACGTTAAGTGAAAGGCACTACGATGTACAACTTATTGGTGGCGTAGCTTTACACAGGGGCTGTATAGCTGAAATGAAAACTGGAGAAGGTAAAACTTTGGTTTCTACGTTACCAGCTTACCTAAATGCTTTAAGCGGAAATGGTGTACATATTGTTACAGTTAATGACTACCTTGCAAAGCGGGATTCAGAATGGATGGGAAAAATTTATACTAAACTTGGTCTTAAGACTGGATGTATAACTAATGTGTTGGACGATATACAACGAAAAAAAAATTACCAATTTGACGTTATTTATGCCACAAACAATGAACTTGGTTTTGATTATCTAAGGGATAATATGAAATATAATATTTCAGAGATGGTGCAAAAAAAAAGAGATTTTTGTATTGTTGATGAAGTTGACAGTATCTTGATAGATGAGTCAAGAACACCACTAATAATTTCAGGGGGTATAGAAGATAAATCTGACAGATATTTCCTTGCAAACAAATTTGTTTCTGTTCTTGAAAAAAAAGATTTTGAATTAGATGAGAAAAATAAAAATGCTATTTTATCAGATAAAGGTATCGATAAAATTGAAAAAATGTCTTCACAATCAGGTTTATTAAAAAATAATAATTTTTATGATCCTGAAAATATGGATTTAGTTCATCATATAAACCAAGCACTAAGGGCAAATTTTTTATTTCAGAAAGATAAAGATTATATTGTTAAAGAAAATAGTGTTCAGATTATTGATGAGTTTACAGGAAGAACACTAGAAGGAAGAAGATTTGGTGATGGTCTTCATCAAGCAATAGAGGCAAAAGAAAATGTAGAAATCCAGAGAGAAAATCAAACTTTGGCTTCCATTACTTTTCAAAATTATTTTAGATTGTACAACAAACTTTCAGGAATGACAGGGACGGCATTAACTGAAGCGGAGGAATTTTTTAATATTTATAAATTAAATGTCATAAGCATACCGACCCATAAAAATATGATTAGAAAAGACGAAAACGATCAGATTTTTAGAACCGAAAAAGAAAAGAATTTCGCAATATTAAAAAAAGTGCAAGAATGTAATAATAAAGGCCAACCAATTTTAGTAGGCACAACAAGTATTGATAAGTCAGAAAAAATATCTGATTTATTAAAAAAAAATAAAATTAATCATAATGTTTTAAACGCTAAGTTACATGAAAGTGAAGCGAAAATAGTAGCTGATGCTGGAAAAATGAACATGGTAACAATTGCAACAAATATGGCTGGTAGAGGTACAGATATTCAGCTCGGTGGAAATAAAAATGTAGAAAAAAAAGATGATAAAAAAGTTGATAGGGAAAAAGTGAAAAATCTTGGTGGTCTATTTATTTTGGGCACTGAAAGACACGAAAGTAGGAGAATTGACAATCAATTAAGAGGAAGATCTGGCAGACAGGGTGATCCGGGCACCTCAGCTTTTTATATTAGTTTAGAGGATGACTTAATGCGTATATTTGGAGGACAATCTATTGACGGAATGTTAAAAAAATTAGGACTTAAAGAAAATGAATCTATTAATCATCCTTGGATAAATAAAGCAATGGAAAGAGCCCAACAAAAAGTGGAGGCTAGAAATTTTGAAATTAGGAAAACTCTTTTAAAATTTGACGATGTGATGAACGATCAAAGGCAAGTTATCTTTGGCCAAAGATTAAAAATATTAAAAACAGAAAAAGTTTCAGAGATGATAGACTCATTTTTAAATGAGATAAAAGAAAGTGGTAAAATAGCTCTTGAAAACTTTAAAAATAACAATGATTTAAAAGTTTTTTCAAACGAAATAAAAACTAATTTTGGAAATATTTTCTCTGAAGACCAAATTAAGATTTTTTCAAATATGGATATAAAAGCTTTTAATACAGAAATAGATAATATTTTTAATGATATAAGAGAAGAAAGAATAAAAATTTTAGGACAAGATCAAAATAATGAGGTTGAGAAAAGAATTTTTCTGCAAATGTTAGACTTCTTGTGGAGGTCTCATCTTCAATATTTAGAACAACTAAGACAGGTAATTGGACTAAGAAGTTATGGACAAAAAGATCCTCTTGCTGAATTTAGAAAGGAAGCGTTTGAGCTATTTGAAAATTTACTCTTAAAGGTAAAAGTGGACACTATAAAGTTTTTAATGAATTTAAAGGTTGTTGTTCAAGAGAAAAAAGAGGATGATGTGAGAGAGACAAAAAAGCCAGTTGAAAAAAAACAAAAAGTTTCTAGAAATTCGCCGTGTACTTGTGGGTCTGGAAAAAAATATAAACATTGTTGCGGAAGAGCTGCTTAAATAATTAAATGAAAAATATTTTACCAAAAAAAATATCAATCTTTCCTTTGAGGGGAGCTGTTTTCTTTCCTAAAACAAATTTGCCTCTTAATATTTTTGAGGATAGATATTTAAAGATGGTTGAGGATGCATTAAAAAATGATGGACATATTGGAATGATACAATCAAAAAAACTTGGTGGTGATGTATTTAGAGTTGGTTGTTTAGGAAAAATTGACAAGCACGAAAAAACTCCTGATGGAAGAATTTTAATAAATCTAAAAGGTCTTACTAGATTTAGTATTAGTAATGAAATTGAAAATAATAAAAAATATAGGGAGTTTAATGTAAATTATGAAGAGTTTAAGGGGGATATGATGTTCGGTGAAAATGAAATAAATAAAGATTTGTTAAAAAAACTTACAGAAGACTCAACGAAATTTTTTAATCAACAGGGAATGTTAATAAATTGGCAGGAATTTTCTAGGCTTAAAAATTTTCAACAAATTTTCACTTTGGCTATGATCTCCCCATTTTCAGTCGCAGAAAAGCAAAAGCTTTTGGAGTGTCCTAATTTAAATGAGGTCGCTGAAGTGCTTCATAAGATGATCAAGTTTGGCTTCTATGAGAATCAAAATGATAAAAATTCAATTCAGTAAACTAAATATAAATTTTATCTGCCAAACCGTAACAAAGTATTGCACTTAATAGTGTAAGTATCCCTGGTGCAAAAACTTGTTCGATTGATGTTTTTTTTGTATGACCAAGTTTGTTAATGAAATGGTTATATATCCCTATAAAAAATAAAACAAAATTCTGAACAAAAACAAGATTAAAAAAAGCCCATGTAGCTTGAACTCCGTTATCTCTGATTAAAAGTATGTATAAGGCCATTAAAATTGATCCTATAAAAAATCCTCCAAATAATCTTACTATACCTGCTGATGTAACGTCCATTCCGTATTGTTTAATAAAAGATTTTGTTGTGATTACAGACTTAAATGCATAAACACCATAAGCTGCAAAATGGACAAAAAATACGATTAAGTAAAAAATGTTATTAAATTTTTCAATCATAAAATATTATTTTAAATATTTAAAATTAATTAGACTCTCTGGTATTTTTATTAAATGACTCAGTAAATGGTATTGGCACAACTGTCGCATTAACAGGTTTATTGGAATATTTTTTTGGAAGGTGCGCCTTATATTTTTTGCCAAAGTTACCTATTGGAAAACCATTGTTGCTTAAATTTCCCTCATAAGGAACATAACCCATAGCTATATTTGTTTTTTTTTCTGGATGAAACCATGGTGAGGTAATAAATCCAACTGGTTTTCCCCCTTTGTCATTTGATATCAACCAAAAATCATTTGCATAATCTTCTATTGGTTTTCCTCCAAGCTCTAATCCAACTAATTGTAATTTATATGGTTTTTCTCCTTTTTTAAGCTGTGTTTTCATTTTCTCTAATGCCTCTTTACCAATATAATCAGATTTTTTTTCCCATTGACCTTTTCCAGATAAAGAAACTTGATAACCTAGGTTACACTGAAAAGGATTGTTTTGTTGATCCATATCTTGACCCCAAGACAATATTCCAGCCTGGATTCTTCGATGATGTGCTGGTGCAATCACCATTAGTTTATGTTTTTTTCCAGCTTTAAGAACTGCATTCCACATATCTTCTGCATACAGAGTTGCATTTCTAAGATAGATTTCATATCCAGCTTCCCCAGAGAAACCAGATTGTGATATTACACAATCTCTGCCACCCACTTTAGCTTCTGCTAGTCCATAAAATGGCATATTTTCTAAATCGACTTGATCTCCTATTAAATCATTCATAAGTGCTTTTGACTTTGGACCTTGTATTTGAACTGGGCAAGCATCAATTTCATCTATCTCTACATTAAATCTTTTATCCGCATTTACACCTTGTAAATAAATACCAATATCTGAGTCGGATAGACTAAACCAAAACTCATCATCAGCCACCCTCATTAAAACTGGATCATTAAGAACCCCACCTTTATAATTACACAAAACAACATAACGTCCTCTCATGGTTGAGATCTTTGTTGCGTCTCTTGTTATCACATAATCGGTAAATTTTTCTGCATCTGGTCCTTTAACACGAATTTGTCTTTCTACTGCAACATTCCACATCGTTACATGTTTTTTAATAGCTTGGTACTCAACCATTGCACCACCTTTTTCTGGTCTTACATAACCCCTTGGATGATAAATACGATTATACACTGTAGCTCTCCAACAGCCTGCTTTCATTGATAGATGCCAGTAAGGAGATTTTCTTACACGTGTTGAGATTAACAAATCAACTTTTGTTGGTCCACTTTGTCTAAGATTATATGGGACTTGTCTGTCTGATTGATCAACCGAAGTTTCGTGTCTAACTTTATCGTAATTTACTTTTTCAACTTTGTAAGAGTTCGGAATTTTTTTAGGCATAATTATTATTCTCTAACCACCTGTTAGTTTCTTTTAATCCACCAAAAGTATAGATATGGAAATTATTTGTTGAACCCTTAATCTTATTTATTAAATCATTCGGGTCAGACGGTCTTAATAAATCTAATGCTTTAGACGCATTCGATTTAAGGAAATTAATTGAGTTTTTTGCTCCTACGATATTTGCAAATTTTATAAGACTGGTTAGTTTTAATGGGCCAGTAATTCCTACATGAACAGGTAATTTTTGTTTAGAGATAAATTTGTTTATTGGGTCAGGGTTTAAAAGCCATTGAGTTACAATGTAATCTGCAAAAGGTGCTTTATCTTTCATAGCTTTTTCTAAGTCTGATTCCGATATATCAGGTGACCCCTCAGGGTGTCCAGCAATTCCTATCTTAAAACCCTGAAACAAACCTGTGTCTAAAAGTTGAAGCGAGCAATGGTAGTCCCCAATTGGTTCAGCACTGCCTCCAATTACTAAAGCTTGTTTTACGCCAAAATCTTTACACATAGTAACGTAATCTTTAAGTTGACTTAAATTTTTAATTGAGCGAGCTGGAAAATGAGGGACAGGATTAAACCCGGATTGGACTAGTTCTTTTGCTTTTTCGGCAACTTCCCTAAAATCGTTTCCAGGAAGCATTGTAATGTAAACATCTTTAACCTTCGGTAAAACCGAAAGGTTTGTCTTCATTGTTATCTCTAAAGAAAAATGCATATTTCCCGGGATATACCAGTAGACCCCTTGGCCTGTCCAGAAAAATCAATACAAGAAGAGTTTGACTTTGTGCCGCTATAATAGTCAAATAACTTCAAGGGAAAAATGAAAGTACTTTGTGTTTTATACGACGATCCTAAAGGGGGAATGCCAAAAAGCTATCCTGTGGCTAGTTTGCCTAAACTAGATAAATATCCAGACGGTATGGCATTACCAACTCCCAAAGAAATAGATTTTAAACCAGGTCAATTACTCGGGTGTGTTTCAGGAGAATTAGGTTTACGAAAGTTTCTAGAGTCGAGTGGTCATCAATTAGTTGTTACTTCAGATAAAGATGCAAAAGGCTGTAAAGCAGACAAAGAATTAATTGATGCAGATGTTGTTATATCCCAGCCTTTTTGGCCTTATTATTTAACAAAAGAGAGAATTCAGTCTGCAAAAAAATTAAAAATGGCCATTACTGCTGGTATTGGGTCAGACCATGTAGATCTACAGGCGGCAATGGATAATAAAATTGACGTAGTTGAGGTTACTTATTGTAATTCAAGATCTGTAGCAGAACACATTGTTATGATGATTTTATCCCTGGTAAGAGATTATCACAACCAGCACAATATAGTTAATCAAGGAGGGTGGAATATCGCAGATGCAGTTCATAGATCTTACGATGTGGAAGGTATGCATGTTGGCACGGTAGCTGCAGGACGTATCGGATTAGATGCATTAAGAAAAATGAAGCCTTTCGATGTTCACCTTCACTACTTTGACAGACATAAATTACCAGATTCGGTTGAAAAAGAACTTAATTTAACATTTCACGAATCTGTAGAATCTTTAGTAAAAATTTGTGATGTAGTTACAATAAACTGCCCTCTTCATCCTGAAACTGAAAATTTATTTGACGATAAATTAATAAGCAAAATGAAAAAAGGTGCTTACATTGTTAATACAGCTAGAGGAAAAATTTGTAATAGAGAAGCAATCGCTAAAGCTCTTAAATCTGGTCAATTAAGCGGGTATGCGGGGGACGTATGGTTTCCTCAGCCAGCTCCGAACGATCATATTTGGAGATCAATGCCAAACCACGGTATGACACCTCACACCTCAGGAACTTCATTGTCAGCACAAGCTAGATATGCTGCGGGTGTTAGAGAAATTCTAGAATGTTTCTTCGATAAAAAACCTATTAGAGATCCTTATCTAATAATTAAAGATGGTCAACTTGCTGGAATGGGTGCTCACTCTTATAGTAAAGGAAGTGCTACTGGTGGATCGGAAGAAGCAGCTAAGTTCAAAAAGAAATAAATTTAAAATAAACCGTCAATTTCACCTTTTTTATTTAATTTAATATTGTCTGCAGCTGGAACTTTTGGAAGTCCTGGCATGGTCATTATGGAACCACAAACAATTACTACAAATTCAGCTCCACTAGATAATCTTATTTCTCTTATGGCCAATGTGTGACCTGAAGGAGCTCCTTTTAATTTCGGGTCAGTTGAGAAACTATATTGTGTTTTTGCTATACAAACTGGAAATCTTCCAAAACCTGCCTGTTCTATTTTTTTGACTTGTTCCTTAATTTTTTCATCTACCTCAATCCCTTTTGCATTGTAAATTTCTTTAGCAATTTTTTTTACTTTTTCTAAAATTGGTGTTTGATCAGAATATAAATGTTTAAATTTAGATGTATCACTCCTCTTGCAAATCTCTACAACATTATTAGCTAAATCCTTTGTGCCTTTTCCACCATCTGACCAATGTGTACAAAGACTTACTTTAACCCCAAGTTTAGCGCATTGTTCTTGAATAATTTTAACTTCCTTATCAGTGTCAGTAATAAAGTGATTAATCGCAACTATAACTTCTAAACCAAACTTTTTGATATTATGTATATGTCTTTCTAAATTCGGCATACCTTTTTTGAGCGCATCAATATTTTCTTTCTCAAGATCATCTTTCTCTACACTTCCGTGCATTTTTAAAGCTCTTATGGTGGCTACAAGGACTACACAGTTAGGTTTGAGACTTGCTTTTCGACATTTAATATCTAAAAATTTTTCAGCACCAAGATCAGCTCCAAAACCAGCTTCAGTAATTACATATTCGGATAGTTTTAAAGCAGTTTTAGTGGCAATAATTGAATTACATCCGTGTGCAATGTTTGCAAATGGTCCACCATGGATAATTGCAAGATTATTTTCTAATGTTTGAACCACATTAGGTCTAATTGCTTCTTTTAACAATACAGTCATCGGGCCGTGAGCTTTTAAATCTTTGGCGTAAATAGGTTTTTTATCTTTGGTGTAAGCAACTGTAATATTTCCTATTTTTTCCTCTAAATCTTTAACATTATTTGATAAACAAAAAATAGCCATTACTTCTGAGGCAACAGTAATATCAAAACTATCATCTCTAGGGATATTTGCTTTTAATTTTTCAAGATTTATTTTTATTTTTCTAAGTCCTCGATCATTTAAATCAACTACACGTTTCCAAACTATATTTTCTGGGTCTATATTTAATTTATTACCCCAATAAATATGGTTATCAATTAAAGCCGAAAGCAAATTGTGTGCTGAAGTTATTGCGTGAAAATCTCCTGTGAAATGTAAATTAATTTGTTCCATGGGAACCACTTGTGCATAACCTCCACCAGCTGCTCCACCTTTCATGCCAAATGAGGGTCCTAAACTAGGTTCTCTTAAACAGACAATAGATTTTTTCCCAATTTTATTTAAACCATCACTCAATCCTACTGAGGTTGTTGTTTTTCCTTCGCCTGCAGGCGTTGGTGTTATAGCAGTTACCAAAATTAAGTTACTTTTTTTCTCTTTTAATTTATCTATATATTCGAAATTTAGTTTTGCGATGTGGCGTCCCACAGTGCTAAATGAGAAAGGATCATTGGGAATATCAAATTTACCAAGAACATCTCCAATCGGCTTCATATTCGATGCTCTTGCTATTTCAATATCTGATTTTAATTTACTCATCCTGCCCAAACTTTGTGGTGGCCTTGGTTTGAATCGCACAAACGACACATACCTTTTCAGGGTACTGCTCTACTACTGAGCTACAAGGCCACTAAAATCTAAAGGTAATCCTACCTCTAGTTAAATCGTACGGCGTCATTTCCACTAGAACTTGATCGCCGGCTAAGACTCTTATTCTATTCTTTCTTAATTTTCCAGCGGTATGAGCTAAAACTTCGTGATTATTTTCAAGCATAACTCTAAACATTGCATTTGGTAAAAGTTCAGTGACTTTTCCTTTAAATTCAATTTTATCCTGTTTGACCAAATTTATACCCTTATTTAATCCTTATTTTTATTGAATTAGCATGTCCTTGTAAATTTTCATATTCAGCCAAATTTATAACTGAAGAACCGAGTCTTTCAATGCCTGATTTTGATATTTTTATTATAGATTGCCTTTTTAAAAAGTCATAAGCAGATAAACCAGATGAAAACTTAGCAGTACCAGACGTGGGAAGCACATGATTTGGTCCTGCAAGATAATCTCCCATAGCTTCGGGTGAATATTTTCCTAGAAAAACAGAACCAGCATTATTTATTTTTTTCAAATATTTTTGTGGATTAGATGTTAGTATTTGTAAGTGCTCAGGTGCAATTTTGTTTGTTATATTTGAAATTTCGTTTGAATTCTTCGCTAAAACAGCTATTCCATACTTTTTCAAACTTTTTGCAGCTATTCTCTTTTTTGGTAAAAATTTAATTTGAGATCCCAGAGCCTTTTTTACTTTTATTATAATTTTTTTGTTGTCAGTTATAAGAATTGATTGTGACATTTCATCGTGTTCGGCTTGGGCTATTAGGTCAGCAGCTATCCAGTCTGGGTTAGAATATTTATCCGCTATTATGGTCACTTCAGAAGGGCCAGCAAACATATCTATTCCTACCTGTCCAAAAACTTCTTTTTTCGCTAAAGCTACGTATTCATTTCCAGGTCCTACAATTTTATCGACTTTATTAATTGTTTGAGTACCATATGCAAAAGCAGCAATTGCTTGCGCGCCACCTAATTTATAAATTTTTTTAACCTTACACTTACGTGCAGCATATATTACGCCTGGGTTTATTTTTTTTCCTACACAAGGAACGGTCACATAAATTTGTTTTACCCCTGCAACAATTGCCGGAATGCAATTCATTAATACAGAGCTTGGATAATTAGCAATACCACCTGGTACATAAACTCCAACCTTTTCTATGGGCATAGATCTGTAAGTAAGAGAATTTTTAAAATTATCTAAAACTTTAAAATCTTTGAACTTCTGATTTTTATGAAAATTATAAATTCTTTTAAAAGCAATATTAATAGAGTTTTTTGTTTTTGTATCTAATCTTTTAACAATTTTATTTATTTCCGATTTGCTAAAAATTAGATCAACTCTTTTTATTTTCTTTAATTTACTAAACTTCCTCTCAAACTTTAATAGAGATTGGTCTTTGTTTTTTTTAACATCAAAAATAATTCTTTTAACAACCTTCAATTTTGAAGGGTTGTTTGGTTTCCTTGAGTCTAAATAACTGTAGAGCTGTTTTTGAAAATTCTTTGACTTAGTAAATAATGTATTAATCATTAAAAATATTCTTAGGTTTATTTCTTGTTTCCCATGAGTCGCCTTGGTCTTCTAAAAAACATTCTATTATCTCTGCATTTAATTTAATTAAAATTCCACCTGCAAAGTTAAGTTTTATTTGGTAACTTTTATCAGACAAGCATTTAGTTTCAATTGCTAAAAAGTCTAAAAAACGATCACTTTTTTTTTGATTAATATTCTTTGAAAATACATCTAGAATATTATCAAATTTAAGAACTGACTGTATTCTTCTGTTTTTTCTAAACACGCCTTTCTCAATATCTTCCCACATAAACCTATTAAACTGAATCAAAAAAATTCTATTTTTTTTTAAATGTGCAATATTTTTAACTTGAGTTATCGAATCTTGTAAGTGGGCAGATATAACTCTTAAATCCTCCTCAGAGTTTGCTAATAACTTTAAATTTTTATAACTCATAACTAAAAAATTCTAGAAATCTTTGCTCTGCAGTGTTTGAGTTTTTTTTCTAAATCCTCATATCCTCTATCAAGGTGGTACACCCTATTTATTACTGTTTCATTATTTGCAATCAATCCTGCGAGCACCAAACTTACTGATGCTCGAAGATCGGTTGCCATAACCTCGGCACCATTTAAATTTTGAGGACCATTTATATAAGATAAGTTTCCTGAGGTATTAATTTTTGCTCCCATTCTTCTTAGCTCAGGAACGTGCATAAACCTGTTTTCAAAAATATTTTCTTTTATTTGTGATTTTCCTCTAGCTTTTGTCATCAAAACCATCATCTGTGCTTGTAGATCAGTGGGAAACCCAGGATAAGGTTCTGTTTTTATTTTTACTGGTTTTATTTTTGATGAATAAAGTACGTTAATATGATCTTTGTTAATTTTCATATTAACACCCATTTTTTTTAAAATTTTAATTTCTGTATTTAAAAAATTTTTTTGAATTCCCGATATTTTTAATTTTTTTCCTATCAAAGCTCCTGCAATAATAAATGTTCCTGCTTCAATTCTGTCAAACATTATTTCGTGGTTTACTTGCTTAAACTTTTTGCAACCTACTATTTTAATTTTTCTTTTTCCAAGCCAGGATATTTTGACTCCCATTTTATTTAAAAAATCAGTCAAATTTTTTATTTCTGGTTCGCAAGCACAATTTTTTAAATATGTAATTCCTTTAGCTAAACTTGCAGCAATAATAATATTTTCCGTAGCACCAACAGATATTGATGGGAATTTGATTTCTGCGCCAGTTAAGCCATGTGTGGCCTCAGCAAAAATATATCCATTTTTTATTTTTATTTTAGCTCCTAATTTTTTTAAACCAAAAAGATGAATATCAACTGGTCTTGTTCCTATTGCGCATCCACCAGGCAAAGAAACTTTGGCTTTTCCAAATCTCGCGAGTAAAGAACCCAAAACAATTACACCAGCTCTCATTGTTTTTACAAATGCGTATGGAGCGATATTTTTAAATTTTTTATTTTTATTATGTATTGAAATACACTTTTTTTGAGAATTAATTTTTATATTTGATCCCATATACTTTAATAAACGACACATAGTCACCACATCTTTTACTATTGGAACCCTTTTTAAATCAATTTTTTTTTCACTCAAAATAGATGCAGCTAGTATTGGTAGTGTAGCATTTTTTGATCCTGAAATTTTAATTTCTCCAGATAAAATGTTTTTACCTTTTACTTTAAGCTTTTGCATTAATTAGATTTTAGGAAGTGTTACGCCTTTTTGCTTCATATACTTGCCTTTTCTTTTTGAGTATGACACTTCTGGTTTTTCGTTTCCTTTAATAAATACAAATTGTGCTGCACCTTCATTGGCATAAATTTTTGCTGGCAAAGGTGTTGTATTTGAAAATTCAAGAGTCACATAGCCTTCCCAGCCTGGCTCTAATGGTGTGACATTAACTATAATTCCACATCTTGCGTACGTTGATTTACCTAAACATATTACCATTACATTTTCTGGAATTTTAAAATATTCAACTGTTCTTGCTAAAGCAAATGAATTTGGGGGTATAACGCATGTATTCGATTTTCTTGAAATAAAACTATCCTTTTTAAAATTTTTTGGATCCACTACAGCGGAATTGACATTCGTGAAAACCTTAAAATCATTAGAAACTCGAGCGTCATAACCGTACGATGACAAACCAAAAGATATTTTTCCTTTTCTGACTTGTTTTGGCACAAATGGAGTAATCATTTTATTACTCTTGGCCATTTTTTTAATCCATTTATCAGATAATACTGTCATGTTTTTTTTTTAATTTTATATTTATCTCTAATTTTCTTTCTTTTTTTTAAATTTAATTTTAAAGCTGATTCTTTTCGTAAAAAAGATTTCTCTTTTCTTTCAACAATTTTCATTTAATTTAATTTTTGTCTGGATTTGTTAAATCATCCAAAGTTATGGTTTTTTGAATATCATGCATTTTATCCTCAACGTTCTCAGTTTTAGATTTCAGATTTCTTTTTGCTTTTCTCTGTTCCAAACGAGCTTTCCTTTTGGCCTCTTTTTTCAAAGCTTTTTCGCCCCTAGTTGATTTATAATCGTAATGAATACCCATTTTAGCACCATAGTTTTATTATGTTTTACTTTGAAGAATGCTAATATGCAAGCTCATTTTTACTTTGGTCAACTAAATAGCTAAATCATAACTTTTTTTCTAAATCTTTATATATTAACTTAAAAACCTGTTGCCAATTTCCAATTTCTTTTTGTCTAAACAATTTAACGCTATCATACCAAATAGATTTTTTTTCATTTTGAAACCATCTCCAATCATTAATTAAAGATAGAGCAATCCAGGTTGGTTTTTCTAAAGTGGCAGATAAATGCCCTAAAGAAGTATCAGCAGTTATTACTAGGTCTAAGTTTTTCACCAAACCAATTGTATCTTCGAATGGCTTTCCTGGTTTATCTAGATCTTCAAAATAACTAACATTTGAATTTTGATTAATTATTTTAACA
Organism: uncultured Pelagibacteraceae bacterium; assembly: GCA_902579285.1. Taxonomy (GTDB): domain Bacteria; phylum Pseudomonadota; class Alphaproteobacteria; order Pelagibacterales; family Pelagibacteraceae; genus Anoxypelagibacter. The sequence continues at coordinate 13,667 of CACHGA010000006.1, read as the reverse complement.
TCATTTTTATCTAAGTCTTTCTGAACAATAAAAAAATTTATATTTTTTAAATTAGTTAGAATCTTAAAGTTTTCTATTGGAATAATTCTATCACCAGTCGTAGCAGATGAAGCTTTTGCGTTTATCCCTACTTTAAGGCCTTTATATTTACTTAAGATTTTACTCCATTTTTGATTAATTTCTTTATTTTCTCTTATAAAATTTACATTTTTAGGAAAACTTTTATTTTTTTTATAAAAAATTCCAGGAAGACTAGCTAGATGATTATGAAAGTCATGCTTTGGTATTTTATCTTTTTCCGTAATTATTTCTAATGTGTCATTAAAAAAATGTGCAAGATTTTGTTTTAACCTAAGTATGACTTTGCATGAAAATCTATCTCTTAAAACAAATAGGTATCTGGAAAATTGAATTAAATCTCCAATCCCCTGTTCAGACAATATTAAAATAGTTTTTTTTTGTAAATTTTGCCCTGTCCAAATAGGAGTTTTAATTTGTAATTTAGAATAGTATAAATAATCAGAAAAAATTTTACTTTTTTTTCTCCACTCGTATTCTTTAAAACCTAAATCTAATTTGTTTGTTAGTAAAAGCAAGGTGCCGTAATTAACATGGCCATCAACAAAATCCTTGTTTATATCAATTGCTTTTTTATAAAATTTTAATGCCTCATCAAATTTGCCTAATTTTTTTAATGAAAGAGCTATATTGTTGTACGCAAAAAAATGTGAAGGATCAACCTCAGTTGCTTTTTTATAATACTCAACAGCAGAATTAAATTTTTTTTGTGCAAAGTAAATATTTCCAATATTATATTTCGACATAGCGTTCTTAGGATTGATTTCAAAAGACTTATTATAGTATTCAATGGCTTTTTCATAAATTTTTTGGTCATGAAAAAATTTTCCATAATTGTATAACATTAAAGAGTCTTTTGGCTTTAACTTTAAACATTTTTGAAAAACACCTTTGGCTAATTTATACTCCCTAAGTTGTGCCAATAAAGGTCCATAATTTTGAAGTACTGCATAATTGTTTGGATCTTCTTTCAAAAGATGTTGATAAATTTCTTGTGCTTTATTCCAATTTCCTTTGCTGTGATGAGAAAGCGCAGCTTTAAAATAATTTATATCCATAACTATTTCTTAATAAATTTTAATATAAGTATATTTAAAATTGATAAAATAAATGCCACTAATACATCAAAAAAAGGTGTAGCTGCTGGATAACCATAATTCCATGCTATAACTAATAAAAACCAAATTAACCAAACAAAAGAGTCAATTTTCTTCATATTAATTTTTTTTAAAAATAAATTTTCTAAAAATAAATGCAAGTACGATAACAATTAAAAAAGCTAAGATAGGTAAATATATATCTGATGAAGTAATTACTGCAAAAATACTTAATTCCTCATTTTTATCAATAAAGCTCTCTATACCTGAGCCTAATGCAACACTTACGAACATTAATGGAGCACTTCCTATAAGGGTGCCCAGAAAATAATTTTTGACAGATATATCGAATAATACTGGTAACACGTTTTGTATCCCATATGGCACACCGCCACCTCCGACAAACCTGTACATTAGAAAATAAAAAAATTCATTTTTTTTAAAAAAACTTTTTAAATTAGAAAACCTATGCTCTAATTTTTCTTTTATTAAATCTCTAAAAAACAATCCTGCTAAAATGTATAAGAGAGTGGCACCAATTGTTGTTGCAGATAATACAATCAAAATCCCAAACCATTTACCGTAGACAAATCCAGCAAAAAGTAGAATTGGACCTGCAAAACCTAAAAGCAGTATCCAAATTATCGTAAAAATAAAAAAGACTATAGTGAGCAAAAATAGATTATTATTTTTATATTGAAAAATGCTTTCTTTGTAAGCTCTTATGAATTCGTAATTTGTAAGATCTTTTACATCAATAAAAGAAAATACAAAATACAGAACTGCAAAAAGCGCTATTAAATAAGTAGCGCCAATAACTAATTTTAAATTTCTTGAAGTAATATTCATAAACTAATTTTTAACTGTACTTATACAAGCTTATTACCTATAAATATCAAAAAAATTAATACTAACCAGAGAAATCTTATGAAAAGAACTTACCAACCAAGCAAGTTAATCAGAAAAAGAAGACATGGCTTCAGAAACAGAATGTCTACTAAAGCTGGGAGACAACTTTTGGCGAGAAGAAGAGCTAAAGGTCGAAAAAGACTTTCTACATAAATACACAATGACAAGACTTGAAAGCTTGAAGAAAAGTTCACATTTTGGGACTGTTTTGAAAAACAGAGTCTTAAATAATGATTTTTATACTATATATCGTAAAAAAAATTTTATAAAAAAAGCGAGTAATCAAAAAAAATTATATATAAGCTTTGTTATGAAAAAAAAAGTTGGAAATGCTGTAAAAAGAAACAGAATCAAAAGAAAATTAAAGGGCGTAGTTCAAAAAATGCTAAGAGTTAATAATTCAATAAATTTAAATTATACTTATGTAATTTTTGGTAAAGAGAAAATTTACAGTGAACATAGTAATTCGTTATTTAAAAATATGGAAAAAAGTTTTAACAAAATAAATAAAGAATAATGATAAAAATAATAAATTATATTTTAATAGGTATTATAAAAACTTATAAATTTTTAATTTCTCCTATTTTGGGTCAAAACTGTAGATTTTTGCCAACTTGTTCAGAGTATTTTATAGAATCTTTAGAATTACACGGCCCTTTCAAAGGTACATATTTGGGTTTAAAAAGAATAACTAAATGTCATCCAGTAAAAATTTTAGGGGGCAATTCTGGAATTGATCTTGTACCAAAAAAGAAAAAAAATTAAATGGACCTAAAAAACGTAATTTTTGCAATTGCTCTCTCATTTGCTGTTTTATTTGGTTGGTCAGTAATTTTTGAGACCCCACAAATAGAGGAACAAAAAAAATTAGAGCAGTCCAAAGGTCCAACAAATACAGAAAGTGATGACTCTGATGTTCCTAGTGTGAATGTTGAAAAAGAAAAAGTTCTGAACATATCAAGAGATGATGCTATCAAATCATCAAAAAGAATAAATTTTGAGAATGGAAATGTAAAAGGCTCAATTTCATTAAAAGGACTTTTAATAGATGATATTATTTTTAAAAAGTATAATCAAGATGTAGATTCAGATGAAAAGGTAAAATATCTGAATCCTGCAGAAACAAATGATGGATATTTTATTGAAACTGGATGGGCAGCGAGCAAGATTACAAAAATTTCACTTCCAACAAAAAATTCGTTATGGAAAGTAGTAGGAAATAATAAACTTTCAGTTGGAAACCCAGTTACTGCAGAGTGGAATAATAAATCAGGATTAATCTTTAGAAAGAAAATAGAATTAGATGAAAAATTTCTATTTAGAGTAACACAAGAAGTTCAAAATAATTCAAGTAAAAGAGTTGAACTTTATCCTTATGCACAGATAACAAGAAACCAAGACCCAGATGTATTAGATTTTTATATTCTACATGAAGGATTCATTGGTGTTTTTGATGAGAGCTTGCAGGAAGAGGGCTATGATGACGTTAAAGATAAAAAGAAAGAATACTCTGCTGGAGAAGGTTGGCTTGGAATCACTGACAAATATTGGTTAACAGCACTTGTTCCAGAAAAAAATCAGTCTTTTAAAGGTGAATTTACATACAAAAATGGTTTCAAGGCAAACTACATTCAAAACAAACCTGTGGTCATTCAGGCGTCTGGGACAGGAACTTCAGAGTCAAAAGTATTTGTTGCAGCGAAAGAGGTTAAGGTAATAGACGGGTATGCAGAGACAGAGAGTATAAATAAATTTGATTTAGCAATCGATTGGGGCTGGTTCTATTTTTTTACTAAACCTCTGTTTTTTATAATGAATTATTTATTCGAACTTACAAAAAACTTTGGGATAGCTATTGTTTTAGTAACAGCTGCAGTGAGGTTGTTATTTTTCCCACTTGCTAATTATTCTTTTAGATCAATGGCAAAAATGAAAATATTGCAACCCGAACTATTGAGATTAAAAGAACTACATAAGGAAGACAAAGTTAAGCTTCAACAAGAAATGATGGCGCTTTATAAAAGAGAAAAAGTAAACCCACTATCAGGGTGTTTACCAATTTTAATCCAGATACCTTTCTTTTTTGCTATATATAAAATGTTATTCATTTCCCTTGAGATGAGACATCAACCTTTTTTTGGCTGGATAAAAGATTTGTCAGCACAAGATCCAACATCGATATTTAATTTTTTTGGTTTGATACCATGGGATCCTCCTTCTTTTTTAATAATAGGGGCGTGGCCGATAATGATGGGGGCAACTATGTTTTTGCAACAAAAGCTTAATCCAACACCACCAGATCCTATTCAAGCAAAAATATTTATGTTTTTTCCTTTGTTTCTTACAATTATACTCGCACCTTTTCCTTCAGGACTTGTTGTTTATTGGACAATTAACAACATTTTAACCATAGCTCAGCAGTGGGTAATTATGAAGAGAACAACGGTTAAAACAAAATAAATGTCTGTGGAAAAAAGTTTAGAAGAAATAAAAAAATTTTGGCCCGAAGATGCACCGGATGTAACAAATGTTCCAAAATATATTAAAAAATATAAAAAGAACTTAATAGTTATAAAGTATGGTGGAAATGTTTTAATTGACAGAAATATTTTTAACAATTTTATTCAAGATATAAGTGTTTTAAATAAATTAGGTCTTTCAATTGTAATTGTTCACGGTGGGGGCCCAAGAATAGAAAGAGAGTTAAAAAAAAGTAATATTCAAAGTAAGTTTATTAATGGCTTAAGGGTCACAAACAAAGATGTAATAAATATTGTCGAAAAGGTACTTATCGATTTTAATAATGATATTGTCGACTCACTAAATAAAAAAGGATCTAAAGCAGTATCAGTAAATACAAAAAAAAATAATATTATTAATGTAACCCCTGATCAACCTGAGCTTGGTTTTGTAGGAGTTCCACAAGAAATAAATATAGAAATTATTAAAAATATTATAAGTCAAAATCAAATACCAATTGTTGCTCCGCTGGGTTTAGATAAAGATAAACAAACTTATAATATTAATGGAGATACAGCAGCTAGTGCTATAGCAAAGAAATTAAAATCTAGAAGACTTTTATTAATGACAAATGTTGAAGGTGTATATGATGATAGAAAAACATTAATATCAGAAATAAAACCCTTTGATATGGAAAATTTAGTTAAACTAAAAATTATTCAAGGGGGGATGATACCGAAAATAAAAAATTGTATTGATGCAGTTGAAAATGGTGTGAGAGGTGTTGTTATTCTCGATGGTAGAAAGCCAAGATCAATACTAAAAGAAATCTTTTCGGATCAGGGTGCTGGCACTCTTATTAGAAAATGAAAGACCTATTAAATATAAAGTATTGGTTATTCGACCTAGATAATACTCTTTACTCAGGTGATACTAAAGTTTTTGATCAGGTTGACAAAAGAATGTCCAAATACATTTCGGATAAACTAAACGTCAGCATTGATGAAGCTAAAAAAATACAAAAAAATTATTTCCACGAGTACAATACGACCTTAAATGGTATGATCAAAAATCATGAGATAAATGCGCAAGAATTTCTAGATTTTGTACACGATATTGATTTAGAATTCCTTAAAAATGATAAAGGTTTAGAGCTTGAGCTTAGTAAAATAAAAGATAAAAAAATAATATTTACCAACGGCTCTCGAGCTCACGCCGAAAATGTAACTAAAAGAATTGGAATTAATAAGCTTTTTGACGGAATTTTTGATATTGTGGACTCAGATTTTATCCCAAAACCTGCTATGGAAACTTACAAAAGATTAATTGATAAATACAAAATTGAGCCACAATATTGTATATTTATCGAGGATATTGCAAGAAATTTGAAACCTGCTCATGAATTAGGTATGAAAACTGTTTGGATTAAAAATAACGAACCTTGGGCAGCAAAATATTCAAATGAGAATTTTATAAATTATAGAACTGAAAACTTAACGACTTTTTTAAAAGATATAAATGAACTTAGAAAAAATTGAAAAATCTATAAATGAAGCTTTTGAAAATAAAGCTAAATTAGATGCCTCTAACAAAGAGGTTACTGAGTTAATCCGGGAAACTATAGATTTATTAGATAACGGTAGAATTAGAGTTGCAGAAAAGAAAGGTGATAAATGGCAAGTCAATCAATGGATTAAAAAAGCTATACTTTTAAGTTTTCGTGTAAATAAAATGAAAGCGTCTAAAGGGCCCTACTCTACTTGGTACGATAAAGTAGATGGAAAAACCCAAGGGTGGAGTGAAGAACAAGTTAAGAAAGCTGGTTTTAGATATGTCCCTAACGGTGTTATAAGAAAAGGCGCTCACATTGCTAAAAATGTTGTGCTAATGCCTTCTTTTATAAATGTTGGCGCTTACGTTGATGAAGGAACTATGATCGACACTTGGGCATCTGTAGGATCATGTGCTCAGGTTGGAAAAAATTGTCATATTTCTGGTGGTGCAGGTATTGGTGGTGTTTTAGAACCAATGCAAGCCAATCCAACTATAGTTGAGGATAATTGTTTCTTAGGAGCAAGAGCAGAAATAGCAGAAGGTATTATTGTTGAAAAAGGCTCAGTTTTATCTATGGGGGTTTACATCGGAGCCTCAACGAGAATTATTGATCGAGCATCAGGTGAAATTCATTATGGCAAAGTTCCTGCTTACTCAGTAGTTGTTCCAGGGTCAATGCCAAGCAAAAATAATCCTAAGGGACCATCACTATATTGTGTGGTAATTGTAAAAAAAGTAGACGAAAAAACTAGAAGTAAAACTTCTATAAACGATTTGTTAAGAGATTAAAAGATCATGCAAATAAGTGAATTAAAATTAGCAAAAGATTTGATTCGTAAACCCAGTGTCACGCCTAAAGATGCTGGAGCAATAAATTTATTAGCTAAAAATTTAAAATCTATTGGTTTTAAATGTAAATTGATTAATTTTAAAAATGTAAAAAATTTGTATGCAAAACTTGGTAAAAATTCTCCAAATTTTTGCTACGCTGGTCACACTGATGTTGTTCCGCCAGGTAATATTAAGGAATGGACAGTTAATCCATTTAAACCAACTGTAAAAAATAACAGATTAATTGGTAGAGGAGCTAATGATATGAAAGCCTCAATTGCATGCTTTGTGGCAGCAGTGAGCAAATTTAAAAATAAAAATAAAAATTTTAAAGGTTCGATCAGCTTATTAATCACCGGAGATGAAGAAGGAATTGCGATTAACGGAACCAAAAGAGTTGTTAAATATTTAAAAAAAAAGAGAGAAAGGATCAACTTTTGTATTGTAGGTGAACCTACAAATCCAAATAAACTTGGTGAAATGATAAAAATAGGAAGAAGAGGAAGTTTGACTGGAAGGCTTACAATTATTGGTTCGCAAGGACATGTGGCTTACCCTCATAGAGCCAATAATCCTTCGAACGCATTAATTAAAATTCTAAAAAAAATTAAAGAGCTTAAATTTGATAAAGGTACAAAGAATTTTCAACCTTCAAATTTAGAAGTTACAAAAATTAATATAAATAATAATGCAGATAATGTTATTCCTGGATCTGCAGAGGCAGTATTTAATATTAGATTTAATGATAGACATTCTTCTAGTTCTCTAAAAAGAAAATTAAACAATGTGTTTAGATTATTATCTAAAAGTAACAAATGTAGATTTAAAATAAAATATGAAACCTCAGGTGAATCTTTTTTGACAAAACCTAATAAAACCACTTATATGATTCAAAATACAATTAAAAAAATCACAGGTATTAAACCTAAACTATCTACTTCGGGTGGAACATCAGATGCAAGATTTATGAAAAATATTGCGCCTTGTTTGGAATTTGGGCTTGTTGGAAAAACAATGCATAAAATTGATGAAAGTGTATCTGTATCAGACTTAAAAAAATTAACTAAAATTTACTTTCTTATTTTAAAAAACTACTTCAATACTTAACTTCATATAGGTAAAGTCCATGTGCAGGTGCTGGAGGAGCACACATTGATCTTTTTTTCGATAGAAATGCTTTCTTGAAATCTTTTAAACTCCACTTTCCTTCACCTAAATATTTGATTGCACCTACCATGGATCTTACTTGCTGCTGTAAAAAAGATTTTGACTCAAATGTGAAGATGATTTTATTTTTTTCTTTTTTAATTTGTGCTTTTTTCAGAGTTTTTATTGGAGATTTTGACTGACAAGATGAAGATCGAAATGTAGAAAAATTATGGGTGCCTATTAATAATTTTGCACCTTTCTTCATAATCTTAATATTTAGTTTTTTTTTAACATGCCAAGCTTTTGTTTTGTCTAAAACCAAAGATGAGAACCTATTTATAATAAAATATTTATAAGTTCTTTTTTTTGCACTATGTCTGGCGTGAAACATCTTTGTTCTTTTTCTTATGCTAAGAATGGAAACAGGATACTTGCGTAAAAAGAAGTTCATAGAGTTAATGAAATTATTTTTATAATCTATTTTTTTATTAGTCTTAAAATGTGCAGATTGTCCTTTTGCATGTACTCCAGCATCGGTTCTGCCTGATCCAATGACTTTTATTTTGCCTTTTAAAAATTTTGATAAAGCTTTTTCCAAAACTTCCTGCACCGAAACACCATTCTTTTGAAACTGCCATCCAACGAAACTTGTACCTAGGTATTCTAAATCAATTTGATAGGTGAACATTAATCTATGCTTTCGCCTATTTTAATATTATTGCCTAACAAGAACTGATCGATTTGTTGCCTGCTCTTTCCTTCTTTTTGGATCTCTAAAATTTGAATTGATTGTTCTTTACAAGCAATCGTAAGCATTTTATCTACAATTGTTCCAGGACTACCGGAAGTATTTGTTATATTGGCTTTCCATACCTTGTATCTCTGGTTTTTATATTTAAACCATGCACCTGGGTTTGGATTAAGCCCATTAATTTTAGCTAAAATTGTCTTGGCAGAATTATTCCAATTAATTTTTGCTTCTTCTTTTGAAATTTTTTTAGCATAAGTTGCCTCTTTATGATTTTGTTCCTGAAAAGAGATATCTCCGTTAAAAATTTTATTCATTGCTTTTATTAATGATTTAGCACCTAATTGAGATAAAAGTTTTGATAGACTTTGAGTATCAACATTTTCATTTATTTTAATTTTATCTTGATGAATAATTGGGCCAGCATCTAACTCTTCTACGATTTTCATAATTGTTATTCCTGTTTCATGATCCAAATTCATTATCGATCTTTGCATTGGAGCTGCCCCCCTCCATTTAGGTAATAAAGATGCATGGACATTTATAAAGCCAAATTTTGGTAAATTTAAAAATCTTTTTGGAATAATTTTTCCATAAGCTACAACAACAACCATTTCTGGTTTTATAGATTTAAGAAAATTATATTCTTGATCATTATCCAATAATAAAGGAGTTCTCAAATTTAAGGATAATTTTTCTGAAGTAATTTCAACTTCTGATTTGGTTAACTTTTGTCCTCTATTAGCTTTGCTAGCAGGTTGTGAGTAAACCGTTAAAATTTCATAGCCAGAATTTTTTAATTCTTTCAAAGAAGGAACTGCGAACTCCGGGGTCCCCATGAAAACTATTTTTTTTGACATTAAATTTTTGAAGTTAAACTACTATTCTTTCTAATTCTTTTTTATTTTTTGATAATTTTTTTATAATAATATCTTTTTTAAGTTTAGATAAATAATCAATAAATAAGATACCGTTTAAATGATCAATTTCATGCTGGATACAAGTAGCTAAAAGTCCCTCGGCTTTCATCTCTTTCGGATTTCCATTATAGTCCAAAAATTTTACTGTACATTTTTCTGGTCTATCTATCTTTGCAAATTGATCTGGTATAGATAAACATCCTTCTTCATATGTTGCCTTTTCTTTTGACTTCCAGGTTAACTCTGGATTTACAAAATAAATGGGATCTTTCTTATTCTCATCTTTTGAGATGTCAATTACAACAATCCTTTTTGGAATACCTATTTGAACAGCCGCTAAACCAATTCCGGGTGCTTTATACATTGTCTCTAACATATCATCCATCAGATTTTTTATTTCTTTATCAACCTTTTCGACAACCAATGATTTTTTTCTCAAAATTGAGTCAGGAACGGTTACAATTTTTTTAATAGCCATTGGAAACTTATATTATAATTATACTCTTAAAGGTAGTGTGAGATTTAAAATTTTATTTCTAACCTTTTTAATTTTTGCTTTATTTAAAAGACTGACTATAAAATATAACGTTTCAGGATCTAAGTTTTCAACATCATCACTACCAATTATCTCAACAAGTTTGAGCATGAGCATACCAATTTCATTCTTTTCTATTAGTTCATTTATATTTGATGGGATTGTAAAATTTTTCGAAAGTGATGAAATATCCAATTCTTTTGGCATTTTATAACCATCTGAATTGAAGGTTTCTAAAAGAATTACATCTTTAGTAGAAAAAAAATATTTTTTATTTTTACTTATTTTTTTATATATACTTAAAAACTCTTTATTTATTTTATCTTTGCTTGGATTATCTTCTGTAAATAACTTAATTGCCTTCGAACGATGTAAAATTTTATCATCGTATTTGATTTTGCCAAGATTATTACTTTTTTCTAAAATAATATTTTGTGACACAAGTTTTTTTTGTGCATCAGGGATATCTTCTGGTTCTATAGATTTAAGAGCATCACTTAAGTATTCTCTATAAATATTATTCAACTTATCTTTTTCAAATAAGTCTTTTAATACAAAAAGTAAATCTAACTTGTTCTCAGTATTTTCCGTAAGTAAAATTTTTTGATAAATCAATGCTCTAGCCTGATATCCGCTTAAACCAAGATGAATAGTTTTTGCATTAATTAATTGGTTAATATTAAATGGTGTGGATAAATAAATATCAAAAATTTTATTTTTGTCAAAATTTCCCTCATTTGCAGCGAATTCATATTTATTAATTATTTCTGGATCTTCAAGTTGGTTGGTGGAAATAAGATTTGATGCTGTTAAATATTTCCATATATTTTTATCGGTTTTTTTTGTTGGATCATATTTAAAATTTTCAACAGTTATTGATGACAAATAGAAATGTAATAGGTTTTTATCGGAAATTTGATTATCTGGTTTTGTATTTATGCCTAAAAGAAATAAAATTTTATTATCAAAAAATTTATCTGATCTTTTTTCTTCTCTTAGCAAATCAAAATTTATTTGTGCTTGCTCTATTTTTTTATTTAATATCAAACAATAAACTCTAAATTTTTCTAAATAGTTATCTTTAATTTCTTTATTAATAAAATTTGCATTTTCACAACTCTTAGTTATATCTGCGGTAGCTATATAGTGATCGACTAAATATTTAATTAATTTCGATCTTCCTTTAAATTCTAAATTATTATTTAAAAAGTTTTCAATTAATTCTACTTTTGAATTACTAATAAGCCAATTTACTTTAAATTCCAAAAATTCGTCTTGAGATAGATTTTTATTTGGTGGATAAGAGTATGTAAAAATTACTTCTTCAAAAAGTTTCTCAGAAAAATCTGATAGATTAATTTTTGAAATTCTATTAAATGTACTCTTAATAAGCTCTCCGTCACTATTGACCCACATGTTGAGTGTTAAATCGTTTTTGCCAGGATCATGAAGTCCTAAAAGCTGAACTTGATCAGGTTCGGTTTGTTTTTCTTCTATAATTGTAATTTTTTGATTTGAATTATTTTTTTCTAATATATTGATTTTGGGTGATTCTTTTTTTTCTATTATATCATTTTTTTTAGTTATCGTACTTTTTTGTTTTTTCCATATATCTATACTTTCCTCTGCATTTAAATTGTTTAATAGAAGACAAAAATAAATGATGATAATAACAATTCGACTAACGAAGTTTGATAATTTTGTCAGTAACATCCTCGTTAATTTCATTTTTTGGTGATGGGAAATTAATTTTTTCAATAAAGAAAAATGAAAAAAATATTAATAAAAGAATTACTATCATTCTTATAACTATTTTAGTAAAAGATAGGTCGCCTTTTGATCGTTGTAATCTCGGTTGCATAATTTATAGAATATATTTAAACTTAAAAATTAAGACAAATTTGTGATAAATCAAATTGAAATTTTGTGAATAAATTGAAAAAAAACCTGGTATTAACAGGAATGATGGGGTCTGGAAAAACTACTATAGGCAAATCCTTATCTCAAAGACTCGATATGGGGTTTGCGGATATTGATTCTATTATTGAAAAAAAAGTTGGTTTATCAATATCAGAGATCTTTGAAAATAAAGGAGAAAAAGCTTTTAGAGAAGAGGAGGAAAAAGAAAGTAAAAAAATTTTGAAAAAAACAAATTTAGTAATAGCATTAGGTGGTGGTGCATTTATCAATGAAAATATCAGAAATGAAATTAAAAAAAGTTCATTTTCGGTCTGGTTAGATTTAGATGTTAAAATGCTTTACAAAAGAGTTAAAGAGAGTAAAAAAAGACCTCTTTTAAAAAATTCATCTGAAGAAGAATTAATTAAAATTTACAATTTAAGGAAAAAAATTTACTCTTTGGCTGATTTTAAAGTTCAGTGTGGTTCTAAAAATAAAGAACAGATAATTAATGAAGTACTCCAAATTTATGAAGATAGACAAAATCATAGTTAAAACTAAAGAAACTACTTACCCTATTTTGGTTGGAAATGGGTCAATAAGTTTATTAAAGAAACAAGTTAATAAGCTGTGCCCAAATACAAAAAAAATTGCAGTCATATTTGACAAAAATGTCCCTAATATTTTTAAAACAAAAATTAAAAAACTATTAAAAAAATACAAAATATTTATAAAAGACTATTCTCCAAGTGAAAGATTAAAGAATTTTTCGAATGTAAATATTTTAATCGAATATCTTATTAAAAATAAATTTAATAGAAATGATTTAGTAATTGCTGTTGGAGGTGGAATAATTGGAGATTTTTCTGGTTTTGTTGCAAGTATTTTTAAGAGAGGTATAAACTTTATTAATGTACCTACAACATTGTTGGCACAAGTTGACTCAGCAATCGGTGGTAAGACTGGTGTTAATTCAAAAAATGGAAAAAATTTAATTGGTTCGTTCTATCAACCTAAACTAGTAATATCAGATATATCTTTTTTAAATAGTCTTCCTAAAAGAGAATTTATTTGTGGATTTGGAGAAATATTAAAGTACTCACTTATAAAAGATCAAAAGTTTTTTAATTTTATCAAAAAAAATTCAAAACAAATTTTAAAAGGAAACAACTTAAATATTTTAAAATACTTAGTTTTAAGAAGTTCAAAAAATAAGGTTCATTTTGTAATTGCAGATGAAAAAGAGTCCAACAAAAGAATGATTTTAAATTTTGGGCATACATTTGCGCATGGAATAGAATCTTCAAATAACTTTTCCAAAAAAATTAACCATGGAGAAGCGGTGCTTATTGGAATGCTATTGGCAACAAAACTTTCTTTTTATAATAATATTTGTTCTTTAAAAACCTTAGAAGAAATTGAAAAAATTTATATTTCAAATAAACTGCCCTCAAAACTAAATAAATATTTGAAGAAAAAACAAATTA
>CACHGA010000005.1 GCA_902579285.1 uncultured Pelagibacteraceae bacterium | reverse complement strand
TTATTATTATATAATTGAAAAATTAAGGTGTTCCACTTTAGATCAATTTTAAATCTCTCTTTAAGGTTTTCAAGTTTTAAATTTTTTTGAATTAAAAGTTGCTCTAAACCGCTTTCATTTGTTCCAAGATTTTTTGATGTCCTAGTAATTAATCTTTCTAAGTCTTTTTTATTATAATTTTTAATTTTAAATTTCTCAATCTCCATTTCTTTTATCTTTCTAGTAATTAGTCCCTGTACAGCTACAGATTTTATTGTTTCTTTATTTGAATTATCAACTGTAATATTATTTAATAGTGAAATTAATTCCATTTCCTTAATTAAATCTAAATATGTAATTGGTAAATTCCCAACTGATACAACAACAGAATTACTTATATTTGAATTAACTTTTGTAAAACTAAAAAAAAATATAAATAAGAAAAAATATAAAGCTTTTCTATTGTTTGATTGCAGGAGCAAATGCATCACCAAGTGGTATTAACGAAATTTTAAACATCAAGGAGTCTGAATGTTCAACATCTCTATCTTCATAGAACTTTCTTCTAAACACAACTCCAGCTCTTAAACAGTCATTTAAATAATTATAGGCAAGACTGTAAAATTCTGTAGACTCTGTCTCAAGATTTCTTCTAAAGTCAAAGTTCATTTCACTACTCTCGTTTAATTCAACTTTTAAATCTGATTTTATATAATTGGTACTTCCAATATGATTATTTTCTTCTAAATATTTAATATTAAAATTTAAATTTCCACTTTCATAATTGGCGCCAATATCATTATAGTTTAATTCATTAAAATTCTGATCTAAAGAAAATTCATTAGTTATCTTTAACTCATCAGTTAATTTAACAAAACCTTTACCAACAACATCCGATGTCTGATCGTTCAACGAACTTCTGATAGGAATATCATTATTTTTGTTCATGTTATAAGTTTGGCCGATAGCAAATGAGTAATTTTCTACTCCTGGCAAATTGTTTTCATTTAATCTATTACCTGAGAATTCTATACCTAATGCTATACTAGTTCCTTTCTCTATAACATCTATTTGCGAATTTTTATTTAATGAAAACAAATTTGAATATGAGAGTTTTGTTTCATCATCTTTTATATTTCTCATATGTCCTGGGGCGTATCTAAAAGACATTTTTGGTGTTAAAAAATTCATTACAGTATTTGTTTTATTTTTTTTAGTTAGGGGAAGACTAGCATTATAAGCTAGTGCACTAGAAACTTCTGAATTAAAACCCTCTGTTTTATGTGTATCCGCATCCGCCTCATAATTAACAATTTTTAATAATCCTTCAAATTCACTTTTAATTCCTCTGATATTAGAAAGAGGTTTTGATTTCCAGTTAAAATCATTTACCAACATCTTAGTAGTTTGGTTTACCTCAACATTTTTAATATATGCATTACTTAGTAGGCTAACTAAACCAAGTTTCTTATCATTATAAATACTTCTTTCAAACGAAATACTTGGCAAGAAATACTCATATCTGGATCTATCTGTTTTCTTCAAGTCTTCAAAGATACTTGCTGAAAGACCCAAATAATTTGTCTCATCTTGGAATTCATAATTTATATTTGAATTTAAAATATTATTAGAATAATCAACAAGCTCAGTATTTACTTCATGTACTTCTAAGTAAGTTGGGTTAGATACCTTTTGAATGTTAATTTCTAGGTCACTAAAGTAATCATCTTCAGAAAAATCTGCATTGTAATTTGCAAAAAAGTGTGATCTTGACCCAGGTTGTTTTATATCAGATGTTTGTTTGTAACCCTTAGTATAACTTGTATCCACTATTAAGTTAGATTTACTAAATGACTGTCTATATTCATTAAAAAAAATCATGTTTTCATTTGCATAAATTTTTGGTGATATTGTCATATCCTTATCTTTGGACATTGCCCAAAAATATGGGATGGTTGAACCAAATCCCACCATTGAGTTATCAGTAAATTTCGGAACTAAAAAACCTGATTGTCTTTTAACTGTTGGATCAGGATGAAAAAATTTAGGAAAATAAAAGACCGGAAAATCATATATTTTCATTACAGCATTTTCATAATAAATTGTTTTTTTTGCAGCATTATGTTCAATAGTTTTTGCCCTTATTGCCCATGGAGGACATTTATTATTCTCTCTAATTTTACACGATGTAAATACACCTTTTTCAAAGATTGTATTTTCTTTTGTTATTGTAGCGCTATTAGCAAAAAATCTTGGATTATTCCTCTCATCTTCTTTCAATGCTATATCATTAAAATAAGATTTTATATCACTACCCACTATTTTATTTTTAGCTTCATCAATATAAATTTCGTTAAATAAATATTTATTTTCTCTAATATCAAGCACCTCAATATCTCCTTTCGAGAAAAACATTTTTTTTAAAGTAAGATAATTAAACATATCAACAGTTATTTTATTTTTATTATTATCTGTAATAATTGTATTATTTTGTGAATAAATTAATTTTTTATTGTCATCATAAAAAATATCTTTTCCATTAACCACATATTTTTCAGAAGTAATAATTTTAGTAGGACCATAAGTTTTTACAACACCTTTACCCTTGTCATATTCAGCACTATCAGAAAAGATTGTATTTTTATTTTTATCATAAATTTCCACATCGCCTTTGGCATAAACAATTTTACCAGTTTTATCTAACTCAACTGTTGAAGCGTTTATGAATAATTCATCGGAATAAGTAATTTGAAAATTTAGTGCAATTATAATTGCAAAAAGATATTTAATAAATTTATTTATCATTTATTTGCATCACTCCTACACTACAAAACAAAGAAAGAATAATAACCGGAGACCACACAGAAAGTATTATTGGTATTTTTTCAGTAGTTCCTAAGGCAGTGGAAAAATTCTTAAAGTAAAAGATTATGACACAAACTATTATAGATAAAAGAATATAGTATGTATTTTGCTTTCTATCATTGGTATTTAAAGTAAACATTGAAGCTAAACATACCATCAAAACTAAGAAGAATGGTAAGGATAAATAAAAATGTTTTTTTTCAGTTAATAGGGTGGGGTTATAACCTTTGTTTACAAGACTTTCCATATTAGTAATTAAATTAAAAAATGAAACAGTATCTAAATTTGAGTAGATTGAATTTAATTTTTCAACATTAAAAGTAGACTCAAACTTAAAAGTCAAAAATTCTTCGATATTATTTTCTTTCTCAAAATCAATTTTTCTTCCATTCTGTAAAATCCATGGATTTTCTGATATCCTCGCCTCTGAAGCGTCTATTCTTAATGACAGAGTATAGTTTTCGTTAAATTTATAAATTGAAATATTTATTAATTGATCGCCCTCAAGTCTTTCAGATTTTATTATATTTATATTATTACCATCCTTTTCTCTTATCCAAATCCCGTTAGAATTAATTGACGCTAAATGAGATTTATCTAAGTCATACCTGCCTTTGATATCCTCATAGTATTTAACTGTTGCAGATGTTAATGGGTTAAAAACAAACAAAATCACAATAGAAATAAATATAGAAGCTAAAGAAAATAAAATTAAAAAATTTATATTTGAAAAACCAAAAGTTTTTAATGCAATAATGTCTCTATTATCTTTCAGTTTAATAAAAACTACCATCGAAGAAAGAAAAAGAATAAATGGAAGTAAATTTATTAAAATACTTGGTATTACCATTAATGACAAACTTATTGGCATTAATATACCAACTTCATAATTCTTGAAAAAGTTAATTTCTTCAAATAAATTCATGATCAAACCAAGACAACAAAAAATCAAAACTATATTAATAAACGTCTTTAAAAATTCACTAATCAAATAACTATTTATTATTGTATTGTTCATAATTACCGTTTCAAATTTTCGTTATAAAATTGTCTAAATAATAAATAATAAAAAAAAGGTACACACATTAAAGGTATCAAATAATATATGTACGAATAAAAATATGATTTACCCGAATACCTAACTAAAATTTCAGCAGTAAGTAAAATTACAAAAGATAATCCGAAATAAAAATACTTATACAAATTATTTCTTTTCTGTTCTTTCCTTGAAATTAGTAAAAATGATAAAATCAAACTTATACCAGGTATATATAAAGGCATACCAAATCTTCTATTTAATTCTGCTAAGGTATCTATTTTTGAGTCTGTTTGAGGACAATTTAGAAGTTCAATCTTTATTTCATCTGAAGTTATACAATCAATTAAAATTTTAGAAGATGTTTCTTGAATTTTAGGCATAATAATTGATTTGGTTTGCAAACCTTCCATTTGCATATTTGTTTTAATAAAGTTTATAGAAACAATCTTATTTTCATTATTTTCTTTTTGGATAGTCCCATTTCTTAAGACTAGGTAGTTTCCATTTAGTCCTTGTTCAATTTTCCCTTCTTTAGCAAATATCGTTACAATTTTTGAATTTTTTGAATTTTCTAAACTTTTTAAAACGTGACCGTCATCTCTAATAAAAATATTTTTAAGAATGCCATTTTGATTTTTTTCTTCAACATATATTGTAAGTCCTTCAATCGTATCATTAAATTGTTTAGATTTAACCATTGTAGAAACGTAATCTAAATTTGAAGATTTAATTAAAGATCTTGAGTGATTTAAAAATTGCGGATTAATTAATGATGCAAATAAAAGCTGCAAAATAGTAACTAAAATTGAAACTTTAAAGAAAAAGTTTACGACCTTCATCTTATTCATCCCTGAAGTCCAAAGTATTAAAAACTCACTTTCGCTATCAAACTTAAGAATTGTTAAAAAAAGAGCTATCAAAAATGATAAAGGAATAAACTTTGTTAAAATTTTTGGAATATTTAAAAGTGAATAGCTAAGATATAATGAGACACCATGTCCATCTTCAACTATTAAATCTAAAAAGTTGACTGCTTGTACTGCCCAAACTATTATGGTAAAAGTGAATAGTACTAAGAAAAAGTATCTACTTAGTTCAATAAGAAAATGTTTATAAATTTTATTACTCAACATTATTAATGTTTTTGTATATAATTAAAGCAAGTTTTGATAAATTTCAATCTTGAGTTGACCAAATGATAAATTTAACAAAAAAATTTAACTATAAAGGGGAAAATTTACGTTTTTTTTTAACTAATGGTGCCTTTATTAAATCCCTTTAAAAAACTATGTCCATAAAATTAAATTATTTAAACAAATCAAGCAGCAAAATATCATCGAACTTAGTACTATTTTGTGACGAAAAATATAACATTAATGGACTAAAAAAATATTTGTCTAATAATGAGTTTTCTTACATAAGTGATTTGTTGAAAATAACTGACCTTAAAAAGAATTTATTTATTTATGATGTTAGTTCTAAAAAAAAAATAATACTAATATCAATAAAAAAAAATTTAAAATCTGCTGAAATAGAAAGCTTAGGAGCAGAATTTTGTAAAAAAGTTAATCATGGAAAGAATAATGAATACCTCATACTTTCTGACAGTATAACAGAAAAAAATGATAATTTTTTAGGTTATTTTTTGCATGGTTTAAAATTAAAATCTTATGAATTTAAAAAATATAAAACAAAAAAAGAAACAAGAATAATTTCAATAAATGTAGCAGGTAATAAAAATAAACCTTCAGCTCAAAATCAATTAAAGTTCAAAGCTCTCGAAGAGGGGACTTTTTTTGCAAGAGATTTGGTTTCGGAGCCTGGAAATATTTTGCATCCCGATGAATATGCAAAAAGAATAAGTCTTCTTAAAAAAGATGGATTAAAGATAAACATATATGATGAAAAAAAATTAAAGAAACTTGGTATGCATGCGTTGCTTGGTGTTGGACAAGGAAGTATTAGAGGATCATATCTTGTAACAATGGAATGGAATGGCGCAAAAAATAATAGTAAGCCATTAGCATTTGTTGGGAAAGGGGTCTGCTTTGATACTGGAGGTTATTCTTTAAAACCAGCAAAATTTATGGAAGACATGACGTATGATATGGCAGGATCAGCCACGGTGGTTGGTTTAATGAAAAATTTCGCATTACGAAAAGCTAAAATTAATGTTGTTGGCGTTGTAGGACTAGTAGAAAATATGGTTAGTGGTAACGCTCAAAGACCTGGAGATATTGTAAAATCTTATAGTGGCAAAACTATAGAAGTTTTAAATACAGATGCAGAAGGAAGGTTAGTTTTAGCTGATGCATTAACATTTACTGAAAGAAAATATAAGCCAAAATTTATTGTTGATTTAGCTACTCTTACAGGCGCAATAATTGTTTCCTTAGGTTCAGAGTATGCAGGATTATTTTCAAATAATGATAAGTTGTCTAATCAAATCTTTAGGGCAGGGGAAAAAGTTGAAGAAAAAGTTTGGAGAATGCCACTGCATAAAAACTATGATAAACTTATGAATTCTAAAAATGCAGATGTACAAAATATAAATTATGTTGGTGGAGCAGGATCAACAACAGCAGCGCAATTTTTGCAGAGATTTATTTTAAATCAAACACCTTGGGCTCATTTAGATATCGCCGGTATGGCGTTTTCGAAATATGGTGGTGCTCTAAATTCAGGAGGTGCAACAGGATTTGGAGTGAGGCTGCTCAATCAACTTGTCGAAGAAAACTATGAATAGCAAAGAACAAACTCTTTCAATTATAAAACCTGATGCCGTAGAAAGAAATCTAGCAGAAAAAATAAAAGAAAAATTTTTAGAAAGAAAATTAACTATTAAAAATCAAAAAAAAATTCAAATCTCAAAAGAGGAAGCGGCTGAATTTTATAAGGTTCATCAAACAAAGCCTTTTTACGATAGATTGTGCAATTATTTATCTTCGGGACCCATTGTTGTGATGATTTTAGAAGGTGAAAACGCCATTTCAATCAATAGAAAAATCATGGGGGCAACCGATCCACAAAAAGCAGATAAAGGTACAATTAGAAAAGAGTTTGGTATCTCAATAGATAAAAATTCTGTACACGGATCAGACTCTCAAGATAACGCCAAAAAGGAAATTGATTTCTTTTTCAACTAAAGATATATATTTTTTCTTATAGCTTCTGAATATGCTTTGTATTCTAAAACTTGAACACTATTTTTGAGTTCTTTTTCATCAAAGTCTTTTTTAACAGCAATTCTTTTTTTTATAATAATTTTACCGTTATCTAACTTTTCATCTACAAAATGAACTGTACAACCTGTAAATTTTTCTTTTGCTCTCAAAACTCTGTTGAAAGTATCTAAACCTTTAAATTTAGGTAAAAGGGAGGGGTGAATATTAATAATTTTTCCCTTAAATTTTCTTATAAAATCTTTAGATAATACTTTCATAAAACCTGCCAAACAAATAATTTCAATTTTTTTGAAATGAATAATTCTGTAAGCGAAGTGTTCAAATTTTTTTTTATTTGTTATTGTTTGATAAGGAATAGAATATTTTTTTGCATAGTTTATGCCTTTAGCAGTTTTTTTATTTGATATAACAAGTTCAATATTTATTGGAAAATTATAATCTCTTGCACTTTTAATAATCGATTTCAAATTCGTACCCGAACCGGATATAAAGATACAAGCCTTTTTTTTTACCATTTTATTTTATTTATAAAATTTATTTTTTTTGAAGACTTGTTTATAAAACCAATTGGGTATGGCATAAATTTTTTTGTAAAAAATCTCTTTATTTTTTTTGCCTTTTTTTTGTCAGTTATTAAACAAAAACCTACTCCACAATTAAAAGTTCTAAGCATTTCAGTGTCACTTATGTTTTTACTTTTAAGCCATTTAAATATTTTTAAAACTTTAATCTTAGATAAATCTATATTTGCTGTAAAACCATCTGGTATTGATCTTGGTATATTTTCTGTAAGGCCACCACCAGTGATATTTGCAGAGGAATGTATCAAATTATTTTTATTAAGCTTAATAATTTCTTTAACATAAATCTTTGTAGGTAAAAGCAATTCTTTTCTTAGAAAATTATATATAATACTGTTTTTTAAAACTCTTCTTACTAGTGAAAAACCGTTTGAATGCAAACCACTAGAAGGAATAGCTAAAATCACATCATTATTTTTAACTTTATTTTTAGTTAATAACTTTTTTTTTGAAACTATGCCGACAGAAAATCCTGCCAAATCAAATTTATTATTTCCATAAGTGCCTGGCATCTCAGCTGTTTCCCCACCAACAAGAGCACAACCAGATATTTTACAGCCCTTAACTATACCTTTTATAATTGTTTTCATCTGATTAAGTTTTAGTTTTCCTGTCGCAATATAATCTAGAAAAAATAATGGTTTCGCACCTTGAACAATTAAATCATTTACACACATTGCTACAAGATCAATTCCAATTGTATCAAATTTTTTCAATTGATTTGCAACTTCAATTTTTGTACCCACACCATCAGTACTACTAACTATTAATGGATCCTTTATTTTTTGTGAACTTAAATCAAAAGTGGATGCAAAACTTCCAATATTATTTTTATTTGAATTTTTTTTGAAGGCTCTTTGAGATATATTTTTAATATATCTTGTCAATTTATAGGCAGTTTCAATATTTACGCCACTTTTTTTATAACTATTTTTTGTTTTTTTCATGAATAAAATGTTAATTAAATACTTAATGAAAAAATTTATTATTTTATTTTTAATAATATTATTTTTTAACAAAACTCAAAACGTTTTTGCATCAAACAGTGTATTTACTGTTGATAATATTGAGGTTGGTGGACCAATCAAAACAACAAATAACAGAGAAAAATATTTAAATTTAGCTTTTAAAAAGGGTTTCAGCAAACTAATTACCGCAATAATTAAAAAAGAAGATCAAAAAGAACTTTTGAGTATGGAGCTTAATAATATCAAAAATTTTATTTCAAGTTATAAAATCTTGGAAGAAAAAAATTATATTAATAATTACAACTTAAAAATAAATCTGTTTTTTAATAGAGTACAAATTGAGCGGTTTTTGATTAGTAAAAATATTTCATATTCTGAAATGAAAAAATTTGATATGTTAATTTATCCGATTTATATTACAGGATCAGAGTTGCAAATAATATCAAAAAATAAATTTTATGTCGATTGGAATAAAACAAGCATATATGATAATGCGAATTTTATTCTTCCTCTTCAAAATCTTGATGATATTAATTTTATTAAAGAAAATTTATCAAAACTTGAGGAAACTGATTTATCTAGACTTGTTAAAAATTATGAAATTACAAATAGTACAATTATAATTTTAAGATATAACCAAAAAAAGTTAGATGTTTTCTTAAAATCAAATCTATCAGGTATTGAAAAGTTAAAAAAAATTGATTTCAAAATTGAAAATCTTGATAATGAAGATATAAGAAATGATATTATATCAAGTTTAAAATCTTACATAGTTGAGTTATGGAAAGAGGAAAACTTAATTGATATTTCAACACCGTCTTTCATTACTTTAAATATCAACGCTAAAAATTCCAAATCTTTAAAGGAAATAATTGATAAAATAAAAAAAATTAGTTCCATTGACTCTTTCTCAATTGAAAATTTTGATAATAATCTTGTTAAAATAAAGATTAAGTTTTTCGGAAAAATAAAAAATTTGCAAAACAATTTAATAGAAAATGGTTTTGAAGTACAATTTGTAGATGATCAATGGAATTTAAAAATAATTAGTTAAATGTCACAACAATTAATATTTAATTTTCCTTTTAAAAAAACTTATTTAAGCCAGGATTTCTATGTATCAAAAAATAATTTTAATGCATTCAAACTTATTGAAAGTTGGCCTCAGTGGCCAAGCAGATTTATAAATATTTTTGGCCCGAAAGGATGCGGAAAAACACATTTAGCTAATATTTTGTCAAGCAAGATTGGAAGTTTGATAATTTCTGGAAATATAATTGATAATGGTGTTATTGGAGAATATAAAACTAAAGAATGTTTAATAATTGATGAATTTAATAATAATATTGAAGAAAATTTACTTTACTCAATAATAAACTTAGCTTTGCAGGATAATAAATATTTAATTATAAGTTCGCCTATTTCACTTAAAAAGTTTAAAATAAAATTAAAAGATTTAAATTCAAGATTTACAAGCTTTATCGAAGTTGGTATTGATTTACCAACTGACGATTTAATAAAGGTAATATTGACAAAAAATTTTTCAGATAAACAAATTTCAATAAACAAGAAGAATATTGACTACATAGTAAATAATATCGATCGATCTTTTGAAAAAATAAATTTATTTTCAAATTTAATTGATAATTTATCACTAGAAAAAGCTAAACCGATAAATTTACGATTTATTAAAGATGTTTTAAAAAAAATAAAATAATATTTTTATGAATAAATTTCGAACTCATAATTGTTCAGAATTAAATGAAAAAAATGTAGGTCAAAAAGTAAAATTATCTGGTTGGATACATAGAAAAAGGGACCATGGTAATTTACTATTTTTAGACTTAAGAGATCATTTTGGAATCACTCAATGTGTTATAGAAAATCAAGACAAAAATTTCAAAACTTTGGAAAAACTCAGACCTGAGTCTGTAATTTTAATCAATGGCTTAGTTATTAAAAGATCAAAGGAAACCCAGAATATAGAATTAAAAACAGGTTTGATTGAAGTAAAAATTTTAAGTTTTCAAATCTTATCCGAAGCAAAAGAACTCCCCCTACCAGTATTTGGTGAACAAGATTACCCAGAAGAAATAAGATTAAAATATAGATTTATCGATCTTAGACGAAAAGAAATGCATGACAATATAAAACTAAGATCTGAAGTTATTTCTTTTATAAGATCTAAAATGATTGAAAATAATTTTTTAGAATTTCAAACCCCAATACTTACAGCTTCTAGCCCTGAAGGAGCTAGGGACTTTTTAGTTCCAAGTAGACTTCATCCTGGCAAGTTCTATGCACTACCACAAGCCCCACAGCAATTTAAACAAATGGTGATGATCGCAGGTTTTGACAGGTATTTTCAGATAGCTCCATGTTTTAGGGATGAGGATGGAAGGGCAGATAGAAGTCCAGGAGAACATTATCAATTAGACATGGAAATGTCTTTTGTTGAACAAGAAGATGTTTTTAAAATAATTGAACCTATATTTTATGATCTTTTTTCAAAATTTGGAATAGGAAAAAAAATTAACAAATTTCCATTTCCAAGAATTTCATACAAAACATCAATGGAAAAATACGGAACTGATAAACCGGATTTAAGAAATCCAATTGAGCTTATAAACGTTACAAAGATTTTTGAATCAGACGAAGTTAAGTTAAAAATTTTTAAACAAATAATCAAAAAAGGTGGAATTGTTAAAGCTATTCCTGTTAAAAATACACAATCAAAACCTAGAAGTTTCTTCGATAACTTAAATAATTGGGCTCTTGCCGAGGGAGCAAGCGGTTTAGCTTATATAACATTTGAAAAAAATAGTGAAAAAATAACAGGGAAAGGACCTATAGCTAAGTTTTTTTCTGACAAAAGTATCTCAGAGCTTTTGAAAATATGTAAAATTACTGAAAAAGATTCTGTTTTTTTCGTTTGTAATAAAGAGGTTGAAGCAAATAAGTTTGCTGGTGTTGCTAGGCAAAAAATTGCTGAAGAACTAAACCTCATTGATAATTCATCGTTTAATTTTTGTTGGATAATTGATTTTCCAATGTTTCATTATGATGAGAAAGAAAAAAAAATTGATTTTAGCCACAATCCTTTCTCAATGCCACAAACTGAAATTACAGATTTTGACAAAACAGATCCATTAGAAATTTTGGCCTACCAGTATGATTTAGTATGTAATGGTTACGAATTGTCATCAGGTGCGATCAGAAACCATATAACAGAATATTTATTTAAAGTTTTTAGGAAAGTCGGATATTCAAAACAAATGGTTGAGAAAAATTTTTCTGGTATGATAAAAGCTCTTTCCTATGGAGCTCCTCCGCATGGAGGTATGGCACCAGGAATAGATAGAATAGTTATGCTACTAGCAAACCAAAAAAATATTAGAGAAGTTACTTTGTTTCCTCTAAATCAAAATGCGCAAGATCTCTTAATGGATGCGCCTTCTGAAATTTCTGATAGTCAATTAAAAGAATTGAGCATTAAAAATATAAAGAAATAATTAACTTTTACTTTTAAGATTTATTCTTACGTCGCTAAGATCAACTAATTTATCCTCGTAGTTACTTCTTATAAAACCTTTACTAGTAATATTTTTAACTATTTTAAGAAACTGATCATTCCCATTAAATTCTTTTTCTGTTGCATTGTTTCTTATACTTGGAGTGTGTGCAAGTTCCTCTTTTCCCAAATAAGAAATAGCCAATTCTCTAAAAATATAATCGAGAATTGAAGTAGCACTCAATATCCTATCATTTCCATGAACATTTCCAGAGGGTTCAAATTTTGTATCTAAAAATGCGTCAACGTATTCTTCTAATGGTACTCCGTATTGCAAACCTAATGAAATAGCAATTGCAAAATTATTCATTAATGCTTTAACTAATTCTCCTTCTTTATTTGTATCTATAAAAATCTCTCCAATCTTTCCATCGTCATATTCTCCAGTGTGTAAATAAACTTTGTGATCACCGACAGTAGCTTTTTGAATATAACCTTTTCGTCTATCGGGCATTTGGAATCTTTTTCCAGAATTTTTTATTCCAACACCCGTTTTTACTTTTAAGGTCTCATTAATTACTGCATTCTTAACTGCATCATTATTCTTATCTTTAGATTTATGATTAATATTTAAATTATTTTTGATTTCGTATTTTTCTAATTTTTTAGCAGTTCCTGCTTTTTTTGTTTTTCTATTATTAACTGTAACATCTATAACCTCAACTTTTCCATCCTTACGATTATCAATATTTGATAGCTCTTTCTCGTTAAGTTCATCTAATTCATGAATGATTTTAAATGTGCATGTATAGTGGGTTTCTACTAAAAATTTTGACATAATTTTTCCTTAATGTTTGTTGAAAGTAATCGTTTTTAAGATATATACGATATTTAAATTGTGTCTATGTTATTGTTATACAATTTGAAATTGTGTGGATTTAATAATTTATAAAAATGATTAAGCAAATTTTTACTTGGTGGAACTCTCAAACTTTTGGAACTTTTCTATACACTATTTTTTTTGGAAAATTTGTCGGCAAGGATGAATTTGGAAACAGATATTATCAAAACAAAAAAAATAATAGATGGGTTATTTATAAAGATGAAATAAATGCATCAAAAATCACATCTGATTGGTTTTCTTGGATGCATCACACAACAGATACGATTCCATCTAACAAAATTAAAAAAAAATATTCATGGCAAAAACCACACCAAGATAATCAAACCGGAGGTAAAAAAGCTTACAAACCGAACAAAATAATCAAGAACACTAAGGAATTTCAAAAATATGAAACCTGGAAACCTAAGTAGAGCAGTATTTTTTACTTTAACTTTTTTTTATTTTTCAACACTTTTTGCAGAAGTGCAGGTAAATTTAGAAGATATTCAACCTACATTTGAAGAAGAGCCAGAAAATTTGGGTGATTCTGAAACTGGAGTTACAAATTATATTAAATTAAAAAAGAAAACAAAAAATCAGACAACACAAAAAATTGTAAATTTAAGAGCGTTAGATAAAATTACAGCAAAAACATTAGATATCAACATTGTGCTTGGTGAAAAAAAAAGGTTTGGATATTTAGAAATAATACCAAAAAATTGTAAACGATCTGTGGATACAAGTGATTCAGGGGTAGTCGCATACTTACAAGTCAAAGATTTATCTGACAAAAAAGATGAAAAAATATTCGTTTTTAATGGATGGACTTTCTCCTCAAGTCCAACTTTAAGACCATTTGATCACCCAGTATATGATTTATGGTTAACAGGATGTGAGAATATTTAAATGAAATACTCTGACATTACAAAACTAAAATTTTTAGCTCAGGATAAAAATTCAAGATCAGCTAACCCAGCCGTAGTTAGAAACTCAACAGTTTTTTTTTTAAAAGTATACAGGAATTAATAAATCATGAAAATTTGGTAAAGAAAGGATCGAAAGTCAATTTCTATGAATACGGAAGGGCCGGTAGCCAAACTACAATCGCGCTTCAAAACTTTATAACTGAATTAGAAATGGGTTATAGAACCTTTTTAACATCCACGGGATTTGGGGCAGTCTCTTTAGCTATTATGAGTATTTGCAGACCTGGAGATGAAATAATTGTAACCGACGCTGTATATGCCCCAACAAGAATAATAACCGCAAAATTATTAAAAGAATTTAATGTAAAAACACATTTTTATGACCCAGTAGATTTAAAAACGCTTGAGAAAAGAATTAATAAAAAAACAAAAATGATTTTTGTTGAAAATCCAGGAAGCAATACTTTTGAATTTCAAGACCTTGATAAAATTATAAAACTTGCTAAAAAAAGCAAAATTATTACAGCAATTGATAATACATGGGGAACACCTTTACTTTTTAAACCATTAAAATTGGGTTTTGACATGTCAATATCATCTGGAACAAAATATCTGTCAGGTCATTCTGATGTTATGCTGGGGAGTTTATGTGTAAATAAAAAAGTTTACGACAAAGTTAAATTTTCAAATAAACTTTTAGGTTACAGAGCGTCACCAGATGATGCCTATTTAGTTTTAAGAGGGTTAAGAACTTTAGATGTAAGACTTAAAAAACATCAAGAAAATACAAAAAAAGTAATAAGTTTTTTAAGCAAACAGAACAAGATTAAAGAAATTCTTTATCCCTTTAAAAGGGGTTCTTCTAATTATGAAAATTGGAAAAAATACTATTCTGGTTCCACAGGGTTATTTTCTGTTATGATTGAAAGTAAGAAAAAAAATTCAATTTATAATTTTATCAATTCATTGAAATTATTTGGAATAGGTCAAAGTTGGGGTGGTTTTGAAAGCTTAGCCTTATATCAAAGTCATGTAATTCAAAGAGTTTACAGAAAATACTTAAAGCCCAATCATCATATTGTAAGATTCCATGTTGGATTAGAAGATCCGAAAGATTTGATTGAAGATTTAGCAAAAGCTATTAAAAAGATAAAATGACATCAAAATTTTTTCCTAATAAGACAGCGTTCATAACTTTAATTGCAGCTTGTTTTGTGGTTAACGTCACAATGGGTGTAAGACAAACCTTTGGGTTATTTTCTAGCGACTTTGAGATTGATTGTGGAATTTCTAACACAGAGTTTGGTCTTGCTATTGCTTTACATGCTTTGATATGGGGAATTGTTACGCCTATTTTTGGAAGATTTGCTGATAAGCATGGGGGAAGTAAAATGGTAATATTTACTCTAATAGTTTACGGCGTTGGTGTTTTGGCGTTAGGAAATAATTTTAACACTGGAACATGGTTTCAAATAAATCTAGGTCTTTTAGTTGGTATTGGTTTAGGGGGAGCTGCAGGAACAATTTTAGCTCCAGTAGTAACAAAACATTTTCCAAATCAAAGCAGAGGTAAAGCAGCTGGTTATGTAACTGCTTTTGGTGGACTAGGAATGTTCATTTTTCCTGTACTTACAAAATATTTAATGGTTGAAGTAGGTTGGCAGAGCACTTTTACAGTGTTTGCAATAATTTTATTTATCATGTGTATTCCGGGCTTATTCTTAAAAAAACCTGAAAGTCAAAAGGAAGAAAAAAGTTTAAATATAGAGCCTGAAAAAAGCGATAGTGTTGTAAAAGTTTTAAAAGAGTCTTTTGGACACAAAGGTTTTAGATTATTAGTTTTAGGTTTTTTTGTTTGTGGATTTCAAATCACATTAGTTGCAACTCACGTTCCGAGATATGTTCAAGATAGAGGACTTGACGATTGGACAGGTTTTGCAATCTTATCATTAATAGGTCTATTTAACATAATAGGTGTTTTGATTATGGGTTATTTAAGCGACAAGTACAGTAAAAAAATGCTATTGGCTGGACTATATTTTTTTAGGGCAATATCTATAATGCTATTCATATTTTTACCTCCATCAAATATTTCAGCTATAGCTTTTGGAATTACTTTTGGATTGTTATGGTTAGCAACAGTGCCAGCAACAAACGGCATTGTTGCTCAAGTGTTTGGTGCAAAAAATTTATCAATGTTATTTGGTATAGTTTTCTTAAATCATCAAATAGGATCTTTTTTAGGCGCCTACTTAGGGGGGGTGTTCTATGATATGTTTGGAAATTATGATTATGCATGGTATTTGGCTATAATTTTATCTTTTGTTGCAACTCTGCTTCATCTCCCAATTGATGAGAAACCAATAAGAAAAGAAGCAACAATCTAAAGTTGTGGATTATTTTTTAATTGTTAAATTTAAAATTTAAATTAAAATGGAGTTTCAGGAGGAAAATTATGTTTTCAAAACAATTAAATAAAAAACTAGATAAGTATCACCTATTAAATCATCCATTTTATAAATCATGGAATGACGGTAAACTAACAAGAGAAATTATTAAGGATTATGCTGAGCAGTATTATCAACATGTGAAAGCTTTTCCAAGATATATAAGCGCAACACACTCGATTTGCGAAGATATTGAGAAAAGAAAAATTTTATTAGAAAATTTGCAAGATGAGGAAAATCCAAATGGGGATCATCCAAAATTATGGAAAAATTTTGCACTCAGTGTCGGCGCAGACAAAAATAAAATAGAAAAAGCAAAACAGGAGTCTTTTACTAAAAGAATGATAGATAATTTCTTTAAACAAGGCAGAAAATCATACGCAGAGGGTCTCGCCTCTTTGTATACCTATGAAAGACAAATTCCGGAAATCGCAGATACAAAAATTAAAGGGCTTAAAAGATATTACGGAGTAAATTCTAAAAAAGGTCTCGAGTTTTTTGTAGCTCACAAAGCTGCAGATGTTCATCACAGAAAAGCATGTGAAAAATTGTTAGACGGTCTTTCTAAGAAAGAACAAAAGAAAGCTGAAAAAGCAGCTTTATCAACCGCAAAATATCTATGGAATTTTTTAAGTGGTATGGTTGATAAACACAGTCTTAAGCTGGCTGCTTAATAAATTTGAAAATCAATAAACAATAATATATCAAGCTTCTAATGGATAAGATTAGCTCCAATAGAAGCTTTGGTATACTTTTTAGCATTGTCTTTGCAATAATAGCTTTTTGGCCAATTATTAATGGAAACCCATTAAGATTATGGTCTATACCAATCTCAATTATTTTTTTAGTTCTAGGTTTGCTTAACTCAAAACTTTTAAATCCATTAAATATAATTTGGGTAAAATTTGGTGAGTTACTCGGAAGAATTATTGCTCCTATAGTAATGGCTATAATATATTTTATAATCGTTACACCAATAGGATTATTTATGCGTTTAATTGGAAAAGACTTATTAAATATAAAATTTTCAAAAGCAAATACCTATTGGATTAAAAGAGAAAAAAAAGTTAGTTCTATGAAAAAGCAATTTTAGTGAAAAAAATAATTATAATTAATTTTTTTGTCGTAGTAGGAATTATTTTAACATTAGAGGCCCTCATTCGTATATTTAATATTGTTGGTCTTCAGGGATATGACAAGCAAGCTTTTTACTCTGAACATGGAATAACATTTAGCAAACCAAACAATACTTTTAAAGTTTTTGGTATAAAATCTAAAACAGATATAAATGGTTTTAGAATTCCATTACAAAATTACCTTTATGATAATAGGAAAAATTCAATTTTAATACTTGGTGATAGCGTAACTTATGGAGTAGGCGTCAAAGAAAAAGACACTTTTGTTGGTATTTTAAGAAATAGATTAATAAAAAATAATTTATATAATACTGCAATTTTTGGACATAACATTGAAAGTTATTTATATATTATAAAAAAAAATAATAAAAAATTCAGTAATGAGATAAATCAAATAGTAATATTTTTATGTTTAAACGATATAGTGTCTTATCAAGGAGCAGTTTTTGAAAAAAAATCAAAGAAGAAAAACGAAAATAATAATTTCCAAAAAAATATTCTAAATAATACCTTTGCATTAAAGATAAATATTTTCCTAAGAGAGAGATCTGGTCTATTTGTTTTATTTAAAAATTTGTTAACTGATCCAGTAGAGAGACACTATAATTACATGAGAGAATTATATGAAAGTGAAAAAAATTTAGTTAAATTCAAAAATACTATAAGCGAAATTTCAAATTTCGCAAAAAAAAATAATATTAAATATAAATACGTTTTACTTCCTTAC
The DNA here is from genome assembly GCA_902579285.1 of uncultured Pelagibacteraceae bacterium. Classification (GTDB taxonomy): domain Bacteria; phylum Pseudomonadota; class Alphaproteobacteria; order Pelagibacterales; family Pelagibacteraceae; genus Anoxypelagibacter. The sequence goes on along the minus strand of CACHGA010000005.1, from coordinate 41,170 downwards.
GCGCATCAAATTATTAATAATTGTGAAAAAAAATTTTTAAAACCACAAGAAATCATTAAAGAAATATTTGACAGGGAAAATTTATTTTTAAACGACTATACTAATGATTTTTGTAAAATCTCTAATAATAAAGATCTTTTTCTAAAGTATGATCCAGTACATTTATCTAAATATGGACATAAGTATGTTTCTGATTTACTAATAGAAGACGAAATTTTTAATTAAATGATTAATTTTTTAAAAGAATTTTGGGAGTTTTTAAGAGAAAGAAAAAAATATTGGTTATTTCCAATAATAATTGTTCTTGCAGTTTTTGGTATACTCATTGTGCTAAGTCAAGGATCAGCAGTGGCTCCATTTATTTATACAATTTTTTAAGTGACTAAAATTTTAGGCATTTCAGCATTTTATCATGACAGTGCAGCAGCGTTAATTATTAATGGTGAGATTATCTCTGCAGCACAAGAAGAAAGATTCTCAAGAATAAAACATGATTCAAAATATCCACATAATGCAATTGAATTTGTTTTGAAAAACTCAAATTTAAAACTTAGTGAGATCGACCATATTGTTTTCTTTGAGAAACCTTTTTTAAAGTTTGAAAGATTACTTGAAACATATTTAGCATTTGCGCCAAAAGGCTTTAAGTCTTTTTCAATGTCAATGCCAATCTGGTTAAGAGAGAAACTTTTTCAAAAAAAATTCTTATTTGATCAATTAAAAAGACATGATCAAAATTTTAATGATATTGAAAAAATAAACTTTTCAGAACATCATTACAGTCATGCAGCTAGTGCTTTTTATCCCTCTCCTTTTAAAGATGCAGTCATAATAACTTTAGATGGAGTAGGAGAGTGGGCTACAACAACAGTAGCAATTGGAAAAGACAATAAAATTGATATGCTAAAAGAAATTTATTTTCCTCATTCTATAGGCCTTCTCTATTCTGCATTTACATACTACCTTGGTTTTAAAGTTAATAGTGGCGAGTATAAAGTTATGGGACTGGCTCCTTATGGTGAACCAAAATACAAAGATACTATTTTAAAAAAGTTAATTGACCTAAAAGACGATGGTTCATTTAGACTCAACATGAAATATTTTAATTATGCAACTGGCTTAACTATGACAAATAAAAATTTTTCAAATTTGTTTGATCACAAAGCAAGGGAGCCAGAAAAAGAATTATTAACACAGTTTCATATGGATATTGCAGCATCTATACAATCTGTTACGGAGGAAATTGTTTTAAAATTAACCAAATCTATAGCTCAAGAAACAAAAATAAAGAATCTGTGCATGGCGGGAGGGGTCGCTTTGAACTGCGTTGCTAATGGGAAAATTTTAAAAAATAATATTTTTGAAAACCTATGGCTACAACCTGCTTCGGGAGATGCTGGCGGTTCTTTAGGAGCTGCTCTTGCATTTTGGTATCACGAATTAGGAGAAAAGAGGTCAATACCATCTCCTCTCGACGATATGAAAGGTTCTTATCTTGGTCCATCCTTCAAAGATGAACACATAGAAAAAACATTAGTATCTTTGGGTGCAAAGTTTCAAAAATATGATGAGGAAAAATTAATTAATTTTGTTGTTGAGGAACTGAAGAATGAAAAAACTATTGGGTGGTTTCAAGGAAGAATGGAATTCGGACCTAGAGCATTAGGCGCACGATCTATTATTGCTGACCCCAGATCTAATAAAATGCAAAAAGAGCTAAATTTAAAAGTTAAATTTAGAGAAAGTTTTAGGCCTTTCGCACCATCAATTTTAAGAGAGGATTTAAATGATTGGTTTGATATTAATACAGACACCCCATACATGCTTTTAGTTGCAGACGTAAAAAAAAATATTCAAATTCCAATGAATGAAGAAGACAAGAAACTTTTTGGTATAAAAAAATTAAATATAAAAAGATCCTCAATTCCAGCTGTAACGCACGTAGACTATTCCGCTCGAATACAGACAGTACACAAAGAGACAAATCCCAAATATTATAAACTTTTAAAAAAATTCAAAGACATCACTGGATGTCCAATATTAGTAAACACATCATTCAATGTTAGAGGTGAGCCAATTGTATGTTCGATTGAAGATTCTTTTAGGTGTTTCATGGGAACAAATCTTGATATTTTAGTTTGTGAAAATTTTATTTTATTTAAAGAAGAACAAGATAAAAAACTTTTAAAAAATTACAAAAATCAATTTGAAAAAGACTAATTCAAATTAAGAACTGTTGCCGGGTCCAATCTAATTCCAAACCAGTTTAATCTTACATCAAGATGTGGCCCAGTTGATCTTCCTGTAGATCCCACTGTTCCAATTATTTCACCTTGTTTAACTTCTTGACCACTTTTGACATAAATATCTTTTAAATGCATGTATAATGTTGAAACACCATGACCATGATCAAAAATTAGAGTTCCACCAGTATAAAATAAATCAGGTTCAACCATGGTCGCTGTACCATCTAACATTGCTTTAATTTTCGTTCCTTCCTTAGCTGCAAAATCTATTCCATAATGTGGCCATTTTGGTTTTCCATTAAGTATTCTTTGACTACCATAAACTCCGGTTACAATCGCCTTGTCCAATGGATTAATAAATTTTTTTTTAAAAAACGTTAGATCACTCTCAACAGATCTAGCGACTCCTATTATTTTATTTTCTCTTTTTATTCTTTCATAAACTTCTTTTGGCGGAGTTACTTTTTTTTCTTCTAAACCATCTATTCGTTGAATTTTATATTTTCTTTTTAAAACTTTTTTAACTATTCGTTCTTTATTACCCTCATGTTCTTTAGTAATTGTAATGTTATATTTTCTATCTCTACCTATACCAAATACAAAATATCCATCCTCAGTAATTTTTACTTTTCTTTTATCAACCCAAATTTTAGAATCAGGATGAGTTTTTCCCAATATAAAGTGACCTTGAATAAATTTGCCTTGGAATTCGACAGCAAAAACATTGCTAGATAGAAGTATGGTTGTTAAAAAAACAATATTTTTTAAGCTAGTTCTAAACATTTAATTTGAATAGTATTAACTTCGTACTATAGTCCTGAAGAATAAAAAAAACAAAAAAAATCAATGAAAAAAGTAGCATTAATTACTGGTATTACTGGGCAAGATGGATCATATCTTGCTGAATTTCTAATTAAAAAAAATTATCAAGTACACGGAATTGTTAGAAGGGTAGCTTTGGAGGACAGGAGTCATAGGTTATGGAGAATAAAACATATATTAAAAAAAATTCATATTCATGCAGCCTCTCTAGAAAGTTATGCGAGTCTAGTTAGGATAATTCAAAAAATTAAGCCAACTGAAATATATCATTTAGCAGCACAAAGTTATGTGGACTACTCTTTTAGAGATGAATTTTCTACACTAAATACAAATATAAATGGAACACATTATTTACTTTCTGCAGTAAAAGATTTCTCACCAAAAACAAAACTATACTTTGCTGGTTCATCAGAGATGTTTGGTAAAGTTCAGCAGATACCCCAAAGTGAAAAAACTCCATTCCATCCAAGATCTGCTTACGGGATATCAAAAGTAACAGGACATGATTTAACTAGAAATTACAGAGAAGCATACAATCTTTTTTGTTGTACAGGAATATTATTTAATCACGAGTCACCGAGAAGAGGCTTTGAGTTTGTAACTAGAAAAATTTCTCATGGAGTAGCTAAGATAAAACTCGGAATGGAAAAAAAATTAATGTTAGGAAACTTAGATGCAAAAAGAGATTGGGGACATGCAAAGGATTATGTTGAGGCAATGTGGATGATGTTACAAAAAAAGAGACCAGATGATTTCGTAGTTGCTACCGGCAAACAACACTCCGTGAGGGAATTTGCAAAACAAGCTTTTGCAGTTGCAGGATTAGATTATAAAAAACACATAGCAATTGATAAAAATCTTTTTAGGCCAGCAGAAGTAAATACTCTTTTAGGAAACTATTCTAAAGCAAGAAGAATTTTGAAATGGAAACCTAAAATTTCATTCAAAAATCTTGTTAAAGATATGGTTGAATCAGATATTCAATCAATAATAAAGTCTGGTTATTAGAATAAAAATTTGTAATAATTATTATTATGAAAATTGAAAACAGAGCGGGTATGCCAAATTCATTGCATGAACATTGGATGCCATTTACTTCAAACAAAGATTTTAAAAAAGATCCAAGACTTATAACTGAAGCTAAAGGTGTTTATTTAAAAGATCACAAAGGCAGAACTCAAATTGATGCCAGCTCAGGATTATTTTGTAATCCATTAGGGCACGGTAGAAAAGAAATTATAGAAGCAATTACAAAGCAACTTGAAACGCTAGATTATGTTCAGCCATTTCAACAAGGTTTCGGAGGTTCATTTGAGCTAGCTACAAAAATTGCCAAACATACTCCTGGTAATTTAAATCAGATATTTTATACAATTTGTGGATCCACCGCAGTTGAAACCGCACTTAAGATTTGTATCGCATACCATAAAGCAAGAGGGCATGGACAAAGATTTAGATTTGTTGGAAGGGAAAGAGCTTATCACGGAATGAATATTGGAGCTACCTCTGTAGGAGGTATGATTAATAATGTAAAAACTTTTGCGAGTATTTTAATGCCAGGTGTAGTGCATATGAGACATACCCACCTTCCAGAACACAAATTTGTTAAAGGACAGCCAGAGACTGGTAAAGAGCTTGCAGATGACCTAGAAAGAATTGCTTTGAATTTTGGATCTGAAAATATAGCCGCGTGTATCGTCGAACCAATTTCTGGTTCTACAGGCACCTTAGTGCCTCCAAAAGGTTATTTAAAAAGATTACGAGAAATTTGTAACAAGCATGACATACTTTTAATTTTTGATGAAGTAATAACTGGTTGGGGAAGAACAGGTTCATCGTTTGCATCAAAAGAGTATGGTGTAACACCAGATTTAATGACTATGGCAAAAGCAACAACAAATGGAATTGTTCCAATGGGTGTGGTTGCTGTCAAAGAGGAAATTTACGATACAATAGTTAATGCATCCCCAGATGGAGTAATTGAGCTTTTTCACGGATATACTTATTCTGGAATTCCAGTTGCCGTAGCAGCCGCACTAGCAGTCCAAGATATTTTTGAAAAAGAAGATATTTTTAACAGAGCAAAAAGTCTTTCTTCTTATTTTTTAGATGGATTATTTTCTTTAAAAGATATTAAGTGCATTGAAAATATAAGAGGATACGGACTCATGGGTGGTATCGATATAAAAAAATCTGACAGACCAGGAAAAGCAGGTTTCCTAACTTATAAAAAATGTTATGAAGTTGGTGTAAATTTTAAAGCAACCGGGGATTGTCTAATTATAGCCCCGCCTTTTATTTCAGAGAAAAAACATATTGATGAAATGATAGAAAAATTGAGATCAGGAATAACAGCTTACTCAAAATCATTATAATTCAATCAATTTCTAACAAGAGGTTTTCCAGCCCAATTTGAACATAGTGTTTTATTTTGAACACCGGTTTCACTTTATTTTTCAGTTTCAAAGTGATGTAATTAATCCATGAGATATGGAAGAGAAGAAGAATTAAATCAAAAAGATTTAAACTCTAATTACAAAGTTGATTTAAATGATTTAATGAAAAAAGTTAGAGATCAGGAAAAAAAATCCAAAAGAACAAGTGTTTATTTATCTGTAGCAGCAGTTTCCGCATTTGCAGTTTTTGGAATAATTTTAACATTATAAAATTTATTTAAATAATCCCTTAATTATAATAAAGGAAAAATCACTTAATATTGAAATTTTATGTTTCATCCATTCTGGTTGTAACATTGGATTAAAAGTTGTTTGATCAAGTATTAAGGAATATCTTTTTGTTTTATTATTTTTTTGTAAAACTTTCATTTTAACAAATTTGTCTAATTTTCTGATACAGGTTGCTCTAGGTATTCCAGTTATATCTGACACTGAAGTAGCACTAATATCCGGGTTAAACTCAGATAAATTTTCGAATTTTTTTTGGCTATTAGATGAAAAAGAAAAATCACTATTGTTTCTTTTAATAGAATTCATTGTTAATATTAAAACCTGCATTCCAATTAAAAGCATTTCAAGATCTTTAAGTTTGTCTTGCCAAAATTTTATATATTCAAGTTGAACATTTAAATAGTGATACCAGTAAAATGAGTAATTGTTTTTAATTTCTTTCTCAATTCTTGAGATTGACAAACTTAAAGACAACAATTTTGTTTGTTCAAAAATAAATTTTGATAAAGAAGATATTTCTTCATCAATGATTTTTACATAACTTTCTTTTAGATTAGAATCTGGTTCCCAAAAAAGTTTATTTTTTTCCCCTTTTTGTAAATGTTTTTTTTTAATTAAAGAAATTATCTTTCTTCTTGTTGTTTCTTTGGGCAAACCTGTTTGTTGAGATATTAAAATTATTTTCTTTTTACCTTGAAAAACATTCTTATGATTTTCCCAAAAGTTATCAAGTGAAAGATCGAAATTAAGATCTTTTTCTCTTTTTCTCAATATTTCTAGATGGCAATCTCTTGCAAAAAAAATTATAATATTTCCACCCTCGAGATCCCCGTAACGTTTATAAACCCCAGAAAGAAAAGAACTTTCCATTTCATAAAAAGTAGGCATTAGCCTAAGAAAATTTTCTGTAAAATTTTTTGTAATTAACTTGTTCTCAATATTCTTAAAACGATCCATATTATTTAGGAAAATTATTGTTCATTTTGGGTTGATAAAAACAATTTTGTATTTTAAAGTCAACAAGTAAAATATATATTTTGTGAATTAAATATTTCTAATCTTTTGCTGTCTCGTATTAAATTAGATTTATTCGTGTTATAAGATATAAAATTATATTAGGCGGGGTAGCTCAGTTGGTTAGAGCACAGGACTCATAAGCCTGGGGTCGGTGGTTCGAATCCACTCCCCGCTACCAATTATTTCTCAAACTTTAATTGAATTTCAGGAAACGAAGGATTTGCGGGTTGATCTAAATGATGAGGAATTTTTACATCCTCACTTATAATTTTTGGATGTTTTGCAAATGTAAGCTCTAATTGAGTAGGAATAAAATCTTTTGTTACGAAGGCAGTATTTTGAGGATGAATGTGAACAAGATCCATATCTAAATTTTCAATAAAATTTTTAATTTTGTCCAAATGAAGATCTACGTAATGTAGCTCGATAGCTATTCCAGTTAAATTTTCTTGGTTTTCAATAATTTCATCAAATATTCTATATTCTGATCCTTCAATATCAATTTTTAAAAATAATGGGCAAATATCTTTTTTGGTATTAAAAATTTCATTAAGCATTATTCCACCATCACCAGATCCTATTCTTTTTTCTATATGTTGAGCTTTATTTGAAAAGAAATTCTTATAGTCTCTGTATAAAAAAATACTCTTATATAAATTAGTAAAAAAATTTTTTTTAAAAACGTGTTTAGGTTTAAAAATTCTGAAAAAATAACTTGCGATAAATTTTCTGCATAATTTTTTAATACCAGAATAATTTACAGTATGATCATAACAATAAATTGGTTTTTTAAATTTTTCGCTAAAGTTTTTTTCAAAAGACCAATCATATCCCAGACCTAAGGTTATAAGTGCCTTTGACTTAGAAATTGAACTTCTTTCAACTAAATATCCCCCATCATTATCTTGGCCTAATCTGATCAAATCATATTCTTTATTTGGTTTTAAATATCTGGGAATCACTATTATAAATATTTTTTTAATTTGGTTAAATTCATTGAAGTATTCGTACTCTATTTGGTTTCACTTGTCACAACAATTTAATGGACGTAGATTCCTGTGTATGGGATAATGGGGGAACGAATAACTGTTGTTGTTTGTAGAAAGAAGAATGAAAACAGAAGGAATTATTTTAAGGTTTGATGTTCTCGCACAGGACTCATAAGCCTGGGGACGGTGGTTCGAATCCACTCCCCGTTACCATTTGAAGAATATAGTGATTAAAAAATTTTTACAAAAAGTGTTCAAAAATATATCTTATAGTATTTTTAAGATAGTATATGGCAAAATAACAAAATCTATCCAAAGTGATAAAGATGATAGAATTGTAAAAGAGAAAGTAAAATTTAGTAACGATCTTTATTACTCAGTTTATTTAGTAAAACATAGCAGATTATATACTGATAGAATTCAAGATACAGCTATTTTAATAGATAACAAAATAGTTGATGGAGCATCTTTTCAATTAAGAAAAAATAACTCAAATTCAAATGTTATGGAAAATATAGTATTTTCCAAAGGAACACCAAGAATTTTAAAAAAATTAAAAGGTAGAGTTCTTTCTTTATTAACTGGTGGAGGCGGAAATAGTAATTATTGGCATTGGTTATATGATGTTCTACCAAGATTGAAAATTTGTGAAAAAATATTTAATTTAAATTCAATTGATTATTTCTTAGTACCAGATATCAAATTAAGTTTTCAAAAAGAAACACTTGGAATACTTAACATCTCAAAAGAAAAAATTCTAACTAGTGAAAAATACCGCCATTTAAAAGCGAACGAGATAATTACTACTGCGCACCCTTATATGTTTACTAACGATCCACATAATGATGCACAAAAAATACCAAATTGGATTATGATATGGTTAAAAGAAAAGTTTTTAAAAGAAAATATAAAAAAGGATTTAAAATTTTCAAAGAGAATTTATATTGATCGTAGTGATTCCAAATCTAATGTGGCTCATTTAAGAACAGTAAAAAATGAACAAGAGATCAGAAAATTTTTATCTGTTAATGGTTTCGATATCATTAAATTGAGCGATTTGAGTTTTTCAGATCAGGTTGTTTTGTTTAATAATGCGGAAATAATTGTCGGATTACACGGTTCAGGTTTTGCTAATATTGCATTTTGTAACCCCCAAACTAAAGTTATAGAGTTTCGAAATTCATCTTCAGGACCAATAATTGAAAACATTGCAAAAAAAATTAATTTAAATTACAAATCTATAATTATTGAAGTAAAAAATATAAAATCTGGTATTCAACAGGGACATATCCACATACCTATAAAAAAATTAGAAAATTTAATAAGACTTTAAAAGTTTATGAAAAATTTAGAAATGTTCTGCACATCCTTAGAACCAGATCATTACAATTTTATAAAAAAACTTGGATATATACCTGTAGGCTTAGGATCAAAAAATTTTCAGAAGGGTTGGATTAGAGATAATTCAGGTGAAAATATATCAACAAAAAACAAAAATTATGCAGAGTGTACTTTTCATTATTGGTTATGGAAAAATCATCTAAAAAATATTGAGACTAAATGGATTGGTTTTTGTCATTACAGAAAATTTTGGACTACTGAAAAATTTGATAATTTACAATCTGAAACCAAAGATTTTTCATCTATAGTGCTTAAAAATGTTCCTCAAGAGTATGATGATTTCGACGTGATTTTAGGCAAACCATTTTATGTAAATCAGAGAAGAACTATGAAATTTATTAAAAAAGGTATTAAAATTATAATGAAAAATCCAAGTTATTTATATAATCAAAGCAAAAGAACTATTAAATTTCATTTTGATATTATGCATGGAGAAAACAACTTGAACAAGGCTATAAATTTGCTTGACGATGAAAATAAAGAAGATTTTAAAAAATATGTTAATACAAAACAATATTTTCATCCTTTTAATATGTTTATTTGCAAATCAAAAGAGCTCCTAAATCTATATTACCAAACTTTATTTCCTTGGTTAAAAAGATGTGAAAATATTTTTTCATCGAAAGATTTGCAAGGCTACGATCTTGCTAGAATTTATGCTTTTTTAGCAGAAAGATTTACTTCCTATTGGTTTGAAAAAAATGCTAAGTTCAAAACAATGGATATTACATACTACGATATTATAAAGAAAATAAACTAAAGATATTTAAAATTTTCTATAAAATTTTTATAAGTTGGAAGTTTTTGGTCTTTTCTAGAAACTTTTAATTTTTTTGTTGGCCATTTAATTTTTAAATCTTTATCATTCCAAATAATTCCGCTTTCATATTTAGGTTGATAATAATTTGATAATTTGTAATAAACAATATTATGATTTTCTAGCGTCAAATAGGAATGTGCGAAACCGGCTGGTACATATAGCGATAAATCATTTTTTTCAGAAAGTATTATTTTAAAAACTTTGCCAAAAGTTTTAGAATTTTTTCTTAAATCAATCACACAATCAAGGATTTTTCCCTTCAAAACAGTGATAAATTTTATTTGCTGGAATTTATATTGAAAATGAAAACCTCTAAAAACATTTTTTTTTGAAACTACTTTATAATCGAAAATCAAATCCTTTCCCTTTATAAGTTTCTTACTGTATGTTTCAGAAAGATAACCTCTATGGTCTAAATTTTTCTTTAATTTAAAAATTTTTAAATCTTTAAACTTAGTTTTAATTAATTTCATATTATTTTTTTTAGTTTTGATAAGTTCATAGATGGATTTGGAGGAAATTCACCTTTTGATCGAATTTTTTTTACTTTTGGATTATATTTTTTTGCAAAATTATAAACCGTCCTAGCTTTACCACCTATATTCAAAATTCCTTTTTTATTAATAATTTTAAATAATATTTTTGCTATTTCTTCATGGAAAATAAAATTTAATTTAACATTACTAAAGGCTTTTTTGTGAACAAAAGGTTTTTCAGTCATACAAGCTCTTAAAATCAAAGAATTTTTATACATTTGAACTGCACATTCACCACCTAATTTTGACCAAGCATAATTATTCCATGGTAATAATGGATCTAATTCATTGTAATTACCTTTTTTTCCAGGGTAAACATAACTTGTTGAAAAATATATAATTTTTATATTTAATTCCGAGCATGCTCTTACTAAATTAGAGGTTCCAACTATGTTTAAATTAATACTTTGAGCCAAATTCTTTTCGTGAGATTTCATTGGTCTAGACATACCAGCTAAGTGAATAACATAATCTGCTTTATTTTTTTTTAAGTAATTTTTAATCTTTTTATAACTTGTTATATCTAAATGTTTTTTTGAGGGATAAATAACCTTATAATTTGTTTTAATTTTTTTTAACTCACTTGCAAATCTTCCTGATCCACCCGTAACTACGATTTTTTTCTTCATAGTTTTAAACCTAATCTTTTAGTTATATTCTTTTTAGAAATCCGCTTAAAATAATTATAATTTTTTGAATACCACGCCAAGGTTTTTAATAAACCATTAGATAATGATATTTTATTTTTCCATTTAATCTCTTTTTTTATAAGTTTTGAATTTAATGCATATCTTTCATCATGACCGGGTCTGTCTTTAACAAAAACTATTTTACTTTTATTAGATTTGTCAGCAACTCTCTTTTTTGCGATATCTAAAAGTTTTTTTGCTATTTCTGTATTTTTTAATCTTATTCCTGTTCCTATATTATAATTTTGATTATTCTTTCCCTTTAAAAATATTTTTAAAAGTGCCTCACAATTATCTTTTACGTAAATCCATTCTCTTACATTTTTACCATCACCATAAACTGGTAAAGGTTTATTATTAAGAATATTAAATATCATTTTTGGTATAAACTTTTCTGGATGTTGATTTGGTCCATAATTATTACAAGGATGTGCAATCATTATTTTTAATCCGTAAGTTCTACTATAGGATTTTATAAATTGATCAGCTGCAGCTTTTGAAGCTGAATATGGGGAGCTGGGATTGTAATTATGATTTTCATCTGCTTTTTTATTATTTGGTATATCACCATACACTTCATCAGTGGATATCTGTAAAAGTTTAATTTTTTTTACTTTATTGTTTTCAAACTTCCTTATTGCTTCTAACAAGCTGTAAACACCTACAATATTTGACCTGATAAAGTGATGCGCTTTATCAATAGATCTATCCACATGTGTTTCTGCAGCCAAATTGAAAATTCCAATTGGTTTATGTTTATTTAATATTTGAAGAATTTTTGATGTTTTATTAATATCAGTTTTATAAAATAAATAATTTCTACTTTTTTTAAAGTTTTTTACATTATATGAATTTGCAGAATAACTTAACTTATCAACATTAATAACGAAGTATTTTTTTTTTAATAAAAGGCTTATTAAATTACTTCCTATAAAACCTGAACCACCAGTTACGATAATTTTTTTCATATTAATTTTACAAATAAGATATGATCAATTAAGTTAAAGTATTAAAATAATTAGAGTATAAAATCAATTATGTTTAAATAATGTCAATTGAAGATATAACTATAGTAATTACATCTTTTAAAAGTGAAAACAAAATCAGAAAATGCTTAAACTCTATTGATAGGCAATTCAAGGTCATTAATGTCGAAAATTCAAGTGATCAAGATTATAAAACACAAATAGAAAAGGAATTTGAAAATGTTAAATGTATTCTTTCTGGGGAAAATATCGGTTATGGAAAAGGAAACAATATAGGATTAAAAGAAGTTAAAACCAAATATGCTTTAATACTTAATCCTGATGCAGAACTTTTTCCTGACTCAATAACTAATTTTTTTAAATTGGCTGAAGAAAATTCTGACTTTGCAATGATACAGCCTAGTACTCTTGAGGATAAGAAGAAATTTAGAAACTATGATTTGGCATCAAAAAATAAAGTGTGGGACCATTGTATTGAGTTGGATCAAAGAGCAATTAAAACTATAAGAGGTCATGCTTTATTTCTCAATCTTAAAAAATTTGATAATATCGGTTTTTTTGACGAAAATATTTTCTTTTTTTTAGAGGAAACAGATTTAGCAATGAGAATTTTAAAAAGTGAAAACAAAATTTATTATTGTGCTCCAATAATAATTTTTCATGAAGGAGGTAAGTCTCATGAAAATAAAATCAATCATCAAATGGAACTGTCTAGAAATTGGCACTGGATGTGGTCTACTTTTTATTTTAATAAAAAATATAAAGGTTTTATAAATTCGCTAATTAAAGTATTTCCAAAACTTATATCATCAATTTATAAATATTTCTTTTTTCTTTTGATTTTGAATAAAGAGAAAAAAGAAATTTATTACCAAAGGTTTTCAGGTCTAGCCAACTCAATAGCTGGAAAAAAATCATGGTACAGACCTAAAGTTTGATTATTTATTGATTTGAGACAATTTTAAATATAAAAATTTATACCAATGAAAAAAAATAAAGTATTTATCACCGGTGCTGCAGGCTTTTTAGGATCTCACTTAGCAGAAAAATTATCAGAAATGGGTGACGAAGTAGTTGGTGTCGACAATATGTTGGGAGGTTATACAGATAATGTTCCAAAAAATATAAAATTTCACAAAATTGATTGTTGTGATCTTGTAAAAGTAAAAGAACTTATGAAAGGTGCTGATATAGTATATCATTGTGCGGCGACAGCACACGAGGGTTTGTCAGTTTTTTCTCCGTATGAAATAGGTAAAAATAATTATTTAGCTTCTGTTTCAGTATTCTCTGCTGCTATATCAAATAAAGTTAAAAGAATTATTTTTTGTTCATCTATGGCTAGGTATGGTTCACAAAAATATCCTTTCAAAGAAGATATGAAAGCAAGCCCAGCAGATCCGTATGCAATTTCAAAAGTTGCTGCAGAGCAAACTTTAGTAAATTTATGCGAGCTAAATAAGATAGAGTGGGTAATTGCTGTTCCACACAATATAATAGGACCAAAGCAGAAGTATGACGACCCTTTTAGAAATGTTGTATCAATTATGCTAAACAGAATGTTACAAAATAAAGCTCCAATTATTTACGGAGATGGAGAACAAAAACGATGCTTTTCTTATATAGACGATTGTTTAAGTTGTCTTATACCAATGAGAGATCAAGCAAATTTAAATAAACAAATAATAAATATTGGACCTGATGAGGAGTTTGTGACAATAAACAAAGTTGCTGAAATTTGTTCAAATATATCAGGAAGTAATTTAAAACCAATTTATAAACCTGATAGACCTCAAGAGGTTAAACATGCTACATGTTCCGCTGATAAAGCGAGAAAACTCCTAAATTATAAGACAACCGTTGATCTTAAAACGGGTATAACAAAAACATTTAATTATATTAAACAAAGAGGCGTAAAACCTTTTGATTATTATATAAATGTTGAAATTCAAAACGAACTAACACCATCAACCTGGATAAAAAAAGAAATTTAATTAGTGACCAGGGAAATCTATTAAGCTTTCAGTAAAATAAGAATTATCTTTCAACTTTTGGTTACCACCTAAATCAAATAAATTTATTATAAAAATAAAGCCAGCAACTTTTCCCTTTGAAATCTCAACTAACTTTGCCCCAGCTTCAGCTGTACCACCAGTTGCAATTAAATCGTCGATAATTAAAACGTTATCATCCTTACTAATAGAATCTTTATGCACCTCTATTGTTGCTCTTCCATATTCCAATTCAAAATCGACAGAGTGTCTCTCAGCAGGTAGTTTATTTTTTTTTCTCATCATTATAAGAGGTTTTTTCAACCTATAAGAGACAACGGCAGCAAAAATAAAACCTCTAGATTCTATAGCTGCAACTTTATCAAATTTTATTTTTTTTGATATTTCTATGATTTTATCAACACTAAAATTAAAAGCCTCAGGGTTTTTTATTAATGTTGTTATATCCCTAAATAAAATGCCTTTTTTTGGATAATTAGGTATTGATCTAATGTATTTTTTTAAATCCATATTTTACTTCATTATCTAACAAAAAAAGATTAATAATTAAATCATGAAAAATAGAAAGCTTGGGATAATTGGAGGAAGTGGACTTTATAAAATGGAAGGTTTTGAAAAAACAAAGTGGAAAAAAGTTACAACCTCATGGGGACAACCCTCAGATGAGATAATGGAGGCTGAATTTAACAATGAGAAAATATGTTTTATACCAAGACATTCAAGAGGACACAAGATTAGCCCAACAAACATAAACTTTAGAGCCAATATTGACGGTTTAAAGCAACAAGGGGTTACGGATATTATTTCTGTTTCAGCAGTTGGTTCCTTGAAAGAAAATCTGAGCCCAGGTACTTTTGTAATAGTTGATCAATTTATTGATAGAACTTTTTCTAGAAAAAAAACATTTTTCGACGAGGAAATAGTTGCGCATGTTTCAATGGCAAAGCCCACAAGTAAAAAATTAGGTGAATGTTGTGAGTCTGCCTTAAAAAAATTGAACATAAATTATCAAGTAGGAGGGACATACATTGTTATGGAAGGACCACAATTTTCTACTTTAGCCGAGTCAAATTTGTATAGATCATGGAAAGCAGATGTAATTGGTATGACAAATATGCCAGAGGCTAAGTTAGCAAGAGAAGCTGAAATTAGATATTGTACAGTTGCAATGGTAACTGATTATGACTGTTGGCACCCCGAACATGAAGAAGTAGATGTTGCCATGGTAATTAAAACTTTACAAAAAAATGCTTCTAACGCTCAAAATATGGTTAAAGAAGTCATTAAGACTTTTAAAAAT
This sequence comes from uncultured Pelagibacteraceae bacterium, assembly GCA_902579285.1. Lineage (GTDB taxonomy): Bacteria > Pseudomonadota > Alphaproteobacteria > Pelagibacterales > Pelagibacteraceae > Anoxypelagibacter. The sequence continues at coordinate 25,665 of CACHGA010000005.1, read as the reverse complement.
TTTTCAGCTGAAAAAGATCCAGCAAACAATTGTTTAGATACAGCTATTATTACTGATCCAAAGCTAAGAACCAAAAAAACAATAAAAAAATTAGAGCATGTTGCTGGAAGAGTTTTAAAAAAATAATGCATATCAATGGAAAAGAATTTAGAACAATTTGGTTTGAGAATAATGTTGTAAAAATAATAGACCAAACAAAACTTCCTCATCAATTTGTAATCAAGGATTTAAAAACCACAAAAGATTCAATTAATGCAATTAAGACCATGGAAGTCAGGGGCGCGCCATTAATAGGAGCTACTGCTGCATATGGATTGGTGTTATCTATAATTGAAAAAAACGATCAGTCGTTTCTGAATAAAGCAGTTGAAGAATTAATTAAATCAAGACCAACTGCTATAAATTTGAAATGGGCAGTAGATAGAATGATGAAAAAATTATCAGGAGTGAATAGCAATGAAATTTTGAAAATTGCAATCAAAGAAGCAAATGCTATTTGTGAAGAAGATATAGGTTTTTGTAAAAATATTGGGTTAAATGGTTTAAAAATAATTGAAGAAATATATAAAAAGAAAAAAGATACAATAAACATTTTAACCCACTGCAATGCAGGATGGCTTGCGACCATTGATTGGGGTACAGCAACTTCCCCTATCTATCACGCTCACAAAAAAGGTATTAAATTACATGTTTGGGTAGATGAAACCAGACCTAGGAACCAAGGAGCAAATTTAACATCATATGAATTAAATGAGGAAGGTATACCGAATACTATAATTGCTGATAATACTGGAGGTATTTTAATGCAAAGGGGAGAGGTAGATATATGTATTACAGGAACAGATAGAACTCTTGCTTCTGGAGACGTAGCTAATAAGGTCGGAACTTATCTGAAAGCTTTAGCTGCTAATGATAACAAAGTTCCTTTCTATGTTGCTCTTCCAAGTTCAACAATTGACTGGGATTTGAAAAATTTTAAGGACATTCCTATAGAAGAGAGAAATTCAGAAGAATTATCCCATGTAGAGGGTTTAGATGAAAATAATAAATTAACAAAAGTTTTGATTTACCCGAAAAAAAGTAAAGCTATGAATTTAGCATTCGATATTACTCCTGCTAAGTATGTCACGGGACTGATAACGGAAAAAGGCATCTGCGAAGCATCCTCAGAAGGTTTAAAAGGTTTATTTAAATGAAAAAACTTAGAGCACAAGTCATAAAATATGCAAAAAAATTGAACACAACAAATTTGTCTGCATTAAGATCAGGAAATATTTCCGTAAGAGCAAATGAAGGAAATGTTAATGGTTTTTATATTACTCCTTCTGGGGTTAAATATTCTGTATTAAAACCTAGAGATATTGTTTTTGTTTCCTTAAAAGGTCGATTCGACAAAAAAAAGAAAAAACCGTCTTCAGAATGGCGATTTCACCAAGATATTTATGTTAATAAAGTTGACGCTAAAGCTATAGTGCATGCACATTCTACGTGTGCTACAGCTGTTTCTACACATAAAAAAAACATTCCTGCCTTTCATTACATGGTCGGTTTAGCCGGAGGAGAAGACATAAAATGCGCTAAATACGCTACTTTTGGAACAAGAAATTTATCAAAGAATATTTTATCAGCACTTAAAAATAGATCAGCATGTCTAATGTCTAATCACGGTCAAATAACTTATGGAAAAAATTTAGATAATGCTTTCGAGCTTGCGCAAGAGGTCGAAAATATTTGCCATCAATATATAAATGCAATAAGAATTGGAATACCCAAACTGCTTTCAAAAAGAGAAATGAAAATTGTTTTGGATAAGATGAAAAATTATAAAAAGGATTAATTTTATAATGATAAAAGTTGGTGAGCATATTACATTAGACTTTATTGGGGTAAAAAAAGATTATCCACCCGATTTCTACGAAAAGATTTTTTATAAAATTTCAAAAAAAGCAAAGGTTGAATTGCTAAAAATTTCTAGTCACAAATTTGAACCACAAGGCTTCACATCTGTAGCTTTATTAGCAGAAAGTCATATGAGTTTTCATACTTTTCCAGAGAGAGGAGTTGTAAGCTTCGACTTTTTTACATGTGGTAAAATTTCACCACGAGTAGCTTTAAATATTTTAAAAAAAGAAATAGATCATAATAGAATAATTGTTAATAATTTTGATAGAAGTAGTGTTGCTTTAAAGGATGATATCTATAGCACTCCAGGACAAAAAAAATATTATGTTGTAAATGATATTTTGGAAAAACTAGTTTCAAAAGTTGGTCAAAAATTGGAAATTTTAAATATAGAAGAATTCGGGAATGCATTATTTATAGATGATGAGCTTCAAGTTTCAGAAAAAGATGAAAAACTTTATAGTTCTACTTTTGTTAAATCTGGAACTACTATTTGTAAAAAAAAAGGTATTGCAGCAGTAATAGGTGGTGGTGACGGTGGGGTAGTTAGAGAATGTTTGCAAAATAATTTTAATTTTGTTGATTGGTTTGAACTCGATCCACAAGTTGTTGAACTTAGTTATAAGCATTTGCCTAAAATCACATCAAGAATTAAAAAAAGTAATAAAGTAAAATCATATTGGGGTGATGCATTTAAAAGTATCAAATCTATTGAGGAATCTAAATATGATCATATATTTGTAGATCTTAATGATGATCAATATTGCATAGATTTAGCAAAGCGTAATATGAAAGGTTTAAAAAGAATTTTAAAAAAAGGCGGTGCTTTAACCGCTCAAGTCGGATGTCAGGACAAAAAACCAAAGCAAGTTAAAAATTGGACAAAAGTTTTAGAAACTAGCTTTGGTAATACAAATTTATCTGAAATTTTCATTCCAAGTTTTGATTGTAGATGGAATTTTATCTCCTCTTCCAACAAATAGTCACAATTGCACTTTAGCTTGAAAGATGTTTTTTAATTCTATTTGTTAGTTATAACCTATGTCAAATATTCTTATAATAAAACATGGATCGCTAGGAGATTTGATTCAAGCAAACGGCGCTATTAAAGATATTAAAAATAAATTTCCTGAAGATAAAGTTTTATTACTCACGACTCCACATTACTCTAAGTTTATGTATTCGTGCCCATATATTGATGGAGTATTAATTGACAAAAGACTACCTAGATGGAATCTTTTTTACTTACTCAGATTAAAAAAAATGCTTAATAGATTTTCTTTTTCAAAAGTATTTGACTTACAAAATTCATCTAGAACAAATTTTTATAGAAAATTTATTTTTAAAAATGATGTTTTTTGGTCAGGTAGTAATTCATTTTTATCAAAGGAAGAGTCAATTTCTCAAAAAAATTTGCCTGTTTTAACTAGAATGGAACAACAGCTTGAGAGATCAGGAATTTCAGATAGAAAATTTACAAAAAAACCAGATCTTACTTGGGCTTTAACAAATATAAAAAGTATTGTTAATCAAAATTTTGAGGGAAAATATATTTTAATTTTTCCTTTTTGTTCTCCAAAATTACATAAAAAAAAATGGCCATACTATAAAGATTTGATTAGTCTTTTAAAACGAGACTTCAGTAAAGAATTTAATATAGCCATAGCGCCAGGTCCTAACGAGATTGATGAAGCTAAAAAGTTTGATGTAAATGTTATTTTAAATAAAGGACTACCTCTTAATATTAATGAATTAATTAGTTTAATAAATAATTCTAGTTACATCGTGTCAAATGATACAGGACCAGCACACATATGTGCCCACTTAAACAAAAGAGGGGTCGTTTTGTTCGGAAGTCATACAACACCAGAAAAAGTGAGCATGCAAAGTCAAAATTTTAAATCTTTAAGAGCTGATAACCTAAAAAACCTTAATGTGGCTGATGTGTATGAAAAAATAAAAGAAAATTTAAATTAATTTTAAATATTTTTTAATTATTATCTTCCAATAAAAGTTCTCCGAAAACTTTTCCGCATTATTTCCATATTTTTTATAGTCATTATTTTTAAAAAATTTAATTACATTTTCATAAATTGACTCGATGTTATCCCCATCACATATTAGTCCTGTAGTATCCTCTTTAATTGCATCGCTAGCACCGCCTATTTTACCTCCAATAGAACCAACTCCATAACAAGCAGCTTCAATAAATGATATTCCAAAACCCTCAACCGATTTTTTATGTAATATTGAAGGCATTAAAAACAAATTTGATTTTTTTAATAAAGCATTTTTAAGTTTACCATCTATTGAAGACAGTAACGTAACCTCATTATCTATTTTCAGCTCCTTCACAAGCTTGATTAAATTATTTCTTTCTTCACCATCTCCAACACTAACATATTTAATTTTTGGAAATATTTCCTTTAAATTTCTTAGACACATAAGAATATTTTGGTGATTTTTCCTTCTATCAAGTCTTGCAACAGTAATAATTTTAGGAAAAGAGTCTTGATAAATTTTGTCAGCCTTCAATTCATATTCTTTTTCAATTTTAATAGGTTCTTCGCATCCAGGATGTATCACATATATTTTTTCCTTTGGAAGCCCAATTTCAATTCCTAATTTTTTGGTAAAATTTGAATTGGCAATTATAAATTTTGTTTTTTTAAAAGAATTTATTACTCTTTTATTTAACGAGGAACCTAAAGGGTGATTAATTTCTTTTGAATGTATCAAACAAAATGTTGGTACTTTCTCAATAACTTTATCATTAATTTTTTCTATACTTTTCCAATGATCAAAAAAAATAGACCTTATATTTTGATTTGATTTTATAAAATCATTAAGCCTATTTGCTTTTCTATATTTCCTTAGTAACTTTATACCTCCAAATCTTTCAATTTCTAATTTTAAAGATTGATCATACACATCAGATCCTTCAAATTTATCTGCAAAAACTTTAACTGGACCGTGATTTAAAAGAGCGTTAGCTAGACCACCCATTAAGTTTTGCATTCCTCCAGTTTCAGGTGGAAAGCTTCTTGTTGATATTACAAACATTATTTAAACCACTTGATATTACAGCCCATACTTGGAATTTGTTTTTGAGGACCTCTGCCTGTTTCAGCAATCATCTTCATCGCATTAAATAAGTCACTTTCGCCCGTTGAAACAGGTTTTAAATCTTTAAGCTCCCTAATTCGACCCCTGTACTGTAGTTCGAGATTGCCATTGTATCCAAAAAAATCTGGCGTACATACAGCCCCGTATTTTTTTGCTATTTCTTGAGTCCCATCAAACAAGTAAGGAAAATTAAATTTATTTATTTTTGAGAATTTAATCATGTTTTCAAATGAATCATCTGGGTAATTTTTAGTATCATTAGACATTACAGCAACGGTATTTATATTTAAATTTTTTAGTTTATCGGCATCATGTACGATATCTTTAATAACTGCTTTTACGTAAGGACAGTGATTACAGATAAACATGATCAATGTTCCTTTTTCTCCAACCAAATCCTTAAAATTATAAGTTTTTTCACTAACATCTTTTAATTCAAAGGAATGAGGTTTTTCACCAAAATTACAAATTGGAGTTTTTGTTAAAACCATAATATATTATAATTATAATAATGATTTATGATTTCAACAATATTAGTCCAAAGTTAGACAAAGATAGTTGGTTTGCACCAAATTCAGTTTTAATAGGTAATGTTACTCTAAAAAAAGATGCAAATATTTGGTTTAATGCAACTCTAAGAGGAGATGTAGAACCTATAATTATTGGAGAAGGTTCTAATATTCAAGATGGGAGCGTGGTTCATACCGATCCTGGTTGTCCAGCAACTATTGGCAAGAATGTAACGGTTGGGCATTTAGTTATGTTGCATGGGTGTATAATCGAGGATGATTGTTTAATTGGAATTGGTAGTACTATTTTAAATAAAGCAAAGATTGGGAAGTACTCAATTATTGGAGCAAATTCCTTAATTACCGAAAACAAAGTTATACCAGAAAGATCCTTAGTTGTAGGTAGTCCAGGAAGAGTTATCAGAAAAGTTACAGATGAGGAAATAAAACATATTAAAGAAAACGCAGAACATTATGTTAGTAACTATAAAAAGTATAAAAAATAATTTTAGGGAATAAGCCACTTAAACTCAACAGAGTCGCCCAGTTTAAGTAATGCTCTACGATGACCTTTAGCAGCTAAATAAAGCCACTCAATGCTTTGAATTTTACATTTGATAACACAAAAATTTTTATAGCCTTCCTCACTTTCTTCTTTAGTAAAATCAAAATCATTAAATTTCCCATTTAAACCGGAAGTTGGTTTTTGAGATATAGTTCCGGGGCTATCTGTGACCAGATAACATTTTCTACTTACATGACCTGTTTTTTCCCAGGATTCTTTTGTGATATTATTTTTATAATTAATTTCACAATCAATTTTAAGACGTAACTGAATTTTTTCTTCTTTACCATAAAATAATATAGAACAAGACGGATTTTTTTTAATTTTACTTATTTTAGAAGATCTAATATCGCTATGAAATTGAATAAAATTATTATTAGGGTCAGCTTTTCTTAAGACTACAACTCTGCCGTCCAAATCTTTATTATCTCCACAAATAAAAACTGGGGTTCTAAATTCTGAATTACGATTTTTCACAGCGTCTGTTAAAAGACTCCAAATTTTTTTTTGTATTTCTGTAAAATCTTCGTAGTATCTTACTTCTTCTGACACAGTTTATTTTCTAAATCTTTTAATTAAACTTGAGGTATCCCATCTATTTCCACCCATTTTTTGAACTTCACCATAATACTCATCGATTAACTTTGTTATAGGAAGTGGCGAATTATTTCTTTTTGCTTCGTCCATTGCAATTTTTAAATCTTTTCTCATCCAATCAACTGCAAAACCATAATCAAATTTGTCATCAATCATTGTTTTAAATCTATTTTCCATTTGCCATGATTGAGCAGCACCTTTTGAAATTGTCTCGATTACATCTTCCATTTTTAATTTTGCGTTAAGTCCAAAATTAATAGCTTCAGATAAGCCCTGGACAACACCAGCTATACAAATTTGATTTACCATCTTTGCTAATTGACCATTCCCTGCGGGTCCTAATAATTTCATTTTCTTACTATAGCTGTCAATTACCGGTGAAGCTTTTTTAAAAGCATCTTCGTCTCCACCAATCATCACAGTCAGAGCTCCATTTTCAGCTCCAGCTTGACCTCCAGAAACAGGCGCATCTAAAAATTGAAAACCAGACTCCTTTGCTTTTTTATAAAGTTCTCTAGCTATTTCTGCTGAAGCAGTAGTATTATCAATATAAACAGAATTTTTTTTTGCGGATTTAAATAAACCATTGTCTCCAATGGTTACCTCTCTAAGATCATTATCATTACCAACACAAGAAAATATAAAGTCAGAGTCCTTTACCGCCTCCATTGGTGATTTGGCAAATTTACCTTTATATTCTTTAGTCCATTTCTCAGCTTTAGTTGTGGTTCTATTAAAAACAGTTACATCGTGTCCAGCTTTTGATATATGTCCAGCCATGGGATATCCCATTACACCTAAACCAATAAAAGATACTTTAGACATATGATAAACCTCAGTACTAATAAAAAAGTTTTAATTTTCGGTTTCATATTTACATTTTTTTCAAGCTTTGGACAGAGTTTTTTTCTTGGATTATTTAATCCCAATATTAGAAGTGAACTTAATATTACACATGGACAATTTGGCACAATTTATGCAGCAGCAACTATTTGCTCGAGTGTAGTTCTAATTTGGTTTGGAAAAAAAATTGATGAATTCAAATTATTTAACTATTCATTGATCGTAATAATAATTCTATTTTCATCTTCATTTCTATTTTCTTTAATAAATAACATATATTTTTTAATGATAGCTATATTTCTTATGAGATTTTCTGGACAAGGATTAATGTCTCATACTTCATCAACTACTATATCAAGGTATTTTAATAAAAGGAGAGGACGTGCTCTAAGCGGTATATGGTTCGGACTATCTTCTGCAGAATTTATTCTACCCATTTTAATTATATTTTTACTTTCCATTTTTTCATGGAGGACTATATGGCAGTTCATATCAATTATTATATTGATAACTTTGCCTTTAGTAATTTTTTATACAATAAAAACTATTACAATAGACTCAAGAGAGACTTCTAATTTGGATGAAAGCAAAAAAAGATTTAAGAATATTAAAAGTTGGAAAAGATCAGAAGTTTTAAGGGATTTTAAATTTTATATAATATCATTAAATATGTTGGCTATGCCATGGATTGCTACAGGTGTCTTTATTTATCAATCTTTTATAGCAGACTCCAAACTTTGGGATATTTATATTATTCCCAAATCTTTTATGGTTTATTCAGTAACATCAATTTTGACATTAATATCTTCTGGTTTTCTAGTTGATAAATTTTCAAGTAGAAAATTAATACCTTTTATGAACGTTCCATTATTAATTGGGATGTTAATATTATACTTTTTTGATTTTTCTTACTCAGCTTATTTTTTCTTTGGTTTAGTTGGGATTTCAAATGGTTTAGCAAATGTTTTAGGATCATCAACATGGGCAGAGATTTATGGTGTCAGATATTTGGGTAGCATAAAGGCACTTACAACAGCTCTAATGGTTTTTTCAACTGCATTTGGAACTGCTATATTTGGTCTTTTAATTGATCAAGGATTTACAATTGAGTATATAGCTTTGGTGAGCGTTATTTATATAAGTCTTTCACTATTGGCATTGTTAATAATAAAAAGCTCAATTGAGCCAATTATTTATTCAAAAAAAACTTGATTTTTCCCATGCTTTTAACTATTTATTGCTAATCTTATGGCTCGAATAACAGTGGAAGATTGTCTCGAAAAAGTTGAAAATCAATATGATTTAGTTTTGTTGGCGAAGGAAAGAACTTCTCAATTAAATTCAGGTTCTGAAATGCTCGTTGAGGAAGATAATGATAAAAGAACAGTGGTTGCATTAAGAGAAATAGCCGAGGGAAAAGTAGATGTCGATGAGTTAAAAAAAAGCACTGTTTTAAGATTAAGAAAAGAGCCTGATGAAAATTTAGAAGAGCAAGACACTGAAGAAATTTCCTCAGATGATTTTGAGAAACAATACAAAGGGGAGGTATCTAAGTCTGGTGTAGCAATTTTGCCTTCAAAAAGAATGAGAAAAATACCATCTCCTTCTGCATCATCTTCAAATTTAGAAGAAGATGGAAAAAAAATACCAGAAGATAAAAGTTCACCCCTTAAACTAACCGAAGAAGTAGAAGAAAAAAAATAATTGAATATCAATAGAAAAGTTTGTGTTGCTCCAATGATGGATTGTACGGATCGACATGAAAGATTTTTTCTTAGATTATTAAGTAAAAACGTAATGTTATATACTGAAATGGTTGCGACTAAATCCGCAATACATGGAAATAGAAAAAAGATATTAGGGTTTAGCGAAGCCGAAAAACCAGTTGCTCTTCAAGTTGGTGGTTCAGACAAAAACGAGCTTTCAGAAGTATGTAAAATAGCTGAAGAAATGGGCTATGATGAAATCAATATAAATCTTGGATGTCCGAGCAAGAAAGTACAAAAAAATAAGTTTGGAGCATGTCTTATTAAAGAGCCTGACTTAGTTGCTGAATGCATAAACAAAATGGTTAACTCTTGTAAAATTCCAGTTACTGCAAAAACCAGGATAGGTTTTGATCAAACAGAAGATTTTGATTATTTAAACTCATTTATAAGTAAAATATCAAATGCTGGAGCCAAAACAATTATTTTACATGCAAGAAAAGCAATTTTAAAAGGTCTTACTCCCAAAGAAAATCTAAAAATTCCAAAATTAAACTACCCAATGGTATATGAAATAAAAAAACATAACAAAAATTTGGAAATTATTATAAACGGTGGAATAGTTAATTGTTCACAAATAAAAGAACATTTAAACAATTGTGATGGAGTTATGATAGGAAGGGCAATTTATCAAAATCCATATTTTTTAGCTGAAATTGAAAAAACTTTTTTTAATAATACAAATATTCCAACAAGATCTGAGATTGCAGAAAAATTAGTTGAATATGTAAAAGATGAAGTAAAGAAAGGAACAAGGATAAACCAAATTATGAGACACACTGTTGGTTTGTACCATGGTCAAAATGGTGCAAATAAGTGGAAAAGATATTTAAGTGATAACATGATGGCCAGAAATTCAGATTTTCAAAAAGTAAACCATATTATGGAGATAGTTCAAAACAATGAAAAAGCTAACCAAGTAACTTCATGATTGAAAATTTTTCTACAGATCAAATTTTATTTTTTCTTTTAGTTATGACATTAACAGCAGTTATAGCAGGTTTTTTTGCAGGTTTTTTTGGAATCGGAGGAGGAATAATTACAGTTCCTTGTCTATTTTATATATTCGGTGCTGTAGGAGTGGACAAATCTTATTTAATGCATCTTGCAGTAGGAACGTCTTTCGCGATCATTGTTCCTACAGCTATGATGTCAGTTTATACACACTACAAACATAATGCAGTAGATTTTGGTGTATTAAAATCTTATGGGATATTTGTAGTATTTGGCGTTATTATAGGTAGTTTTTTCGCAGCATCCTTACACACAAAAACTTTAATTCTTTTTTTTAGTATTGTTATGTATTTACTTGCACTTAACTTAATTTTTTTAAAAGAAAAAACGAAAATAAAATTAAAATTTAGTTTATTTCAAAGAACTTTTTTTGGCTTAATTGTTGGATTTGTCTCTTCACTTATGGGTATTGGTGGCGCTATAATGAATGTCCCAATTTTGAAATTTGTTGGTTATACCATTAATAAATCTATAGGTAGTGCAGCATCTATTGGTTTTTTAATAGCTATATTTGGTTGTCTGGGTTTTTTAATTTCTGGAATTATAATCAAAACAAACATTCCTTTAAGCTATGGTTTTATAAATATACCTGCTTTTCTTATTTTTATACCAATAACAATAATAATGGCCAAGGTTGGTGCCAACTCTGTTCACAAAATTAAAAGAGAGATTATTACAAAATTGTTCGGTTTATTTCTTGTTCTTATTGCAAGTAGATTTCTATACGATTTTATTAACTATTAAATTTTTTGGTCATATTCACCAACTTTGCCAGTTTTTTTCAATAAATTGTCTATAAAATTAAATATTCTTTTTGTACTTTTGTCTGATGAGGTGCTTTCGACTACCACTACTAACGAAGGCTTATTGGAGGAGGCTCTAATTAATCCCCAAGAACCATCTTCTAAAACAAATCTCACACCATTTACAGTTAAAATTTCTTTTATAAATTTATTATCTATTTTAATTTTCTTATCCTTTATTTCTTTTACCTTTTCCACTAAATTTTCAACAACTTTATATTTTTCTTCATCTTTACAGAAAGGAGCCATAGTAGGTGATTGAAATGTTTTAGGAAGAGAATTAATTATAGAATTCATTTTTTTATTTTCATTGTCTAATAAGTTACAGATTTGAATTGCAGAACTTATTCCATCATCATAACCAAAGCCAATTGGATTATTAAAGAAAAAATGCCCACTTTTTTCAAAACCAGCTAAAGCTTTCTCTCTATTAACCTTTCTTTTAATATGAGAGTGACCAGTTTTCCAATAAATTGTTTTACAGTTATTCTTTAAAAGAACTTTGTCGTCAATATATAAACCTGTAGACTTTACATCTACAATAAACTTCGAATTTTTGTAAGTATTGGATAAATTTCTTGCAATTACCAAACCAATTTTATCTGAATATATTTCTTCACCTTTTTCATCTATTACTCCTACACGATCACCATCACCATCAAATCCAAAACCTATATCGGCACTATTTTCCTTTACACATCTTGATATTGCTTCTAACATTTTTAAATCTTCTGGATTAGGATTATATTTAGGAAAAGTAAAATCTAATTTACAATCTAATTCAATTACATCGCAACCAATTCCTTTTAGAATTTCAGGTGCAAATACTCCAGCTGTCCCATTTCCACATGCTACTACAACTTTTATTTTTTTTTTAATTTTATTTTTATTTATCAAATCTTTAATATATATTTTTTGAAAATCTTTAATTTTTTTGTCACTTCCATTCCCAGTTATAAATTTTTTTTTCAATGTAATTTCTTTCAATTCGTTCATTTCGTCAGGTGTATGAGTGAGCCCTTTTTCAATTCCCATTTTTACACCTGTCCAACCATTTTCATTGTGGCTAGCTGTAATCATAGCTATCGCATCAGAACCTAATTTGAATTGAGCGTAATAAACGGTTGGAGTTAGTGAGAGACCAATATCCTCAATATTACATCCTGTAGAAATCAAACCTTTTTTAAAATATGATTTAACTTCGTCACTGTATGATCTGTAATCGTGACCAACAATTATTTTTGGGTTATTTTTTTTTGTTCTATTTATAACCTGTGTGCCTAATCCTTTTCCAAGTTCCTCGACACCCTCTAAATCAATATCTTTTGGATACAGCCATCTAGCATCATATTCCCTAAATCCACTTTCCTTGATTTTCATTATTTCTATTGATTTATTAACAATAGATTTAACAGAATTATTTTAAACTTGAAAAAACATTTATGTTCATATAATGTTCTCTTGCTATGTATGTTATTTAGTGTATTAATGAATATGTAACACAACATATAGTTGTTTTGCTCAAATAAACCAGTAAAATAGGTAAATTATGAATAAAAATGTAACTTTGGCAATAGAAAAGGCTGTCTCAAATTTAGATAAGATTGAAAACAACGATATTTTAAAAGATTTTGATAACAAAAAACCAGATTTATTCTCCTTAAACCAAGAAACAGAACTTTTTCAAAATGACAAAGGGATTATAATCAAAATCGATAGATCAAGAGATAAAAATCTCACTGATTTTGGTAAAGCAACTTTGTCTGACAGATATTTAGGTCAGAATGAATCTTTCCAAGACTTGTTCGCTCGGGTTGCAAGCACTTATGCTGACAACAATCTTCACGCTCAAAGGCTTTACAATTATATTAGTAATTTATGGTTTATGCCTGCCACACCAGTTCTATCTAACGGCGGTACAGAAAGAGGTCTGCCTATTTCATGTTTTTTAAACGAAGCGGGAGATAGTTTAAATGGCATTTTAGATTTATGGAGCGAAAATGTTTGGCTAGCTGCAAGAGGTGGAGGAATAGGAAGTTATTGGGGCAACCTAAGATCTATCGGAGAAAAGATTGGTAAAGTTGGCAAAACTTCAGGGATAATACCTTTCATCAAAGTGATGGACTCACTAACTTTGGCTATTAGTCAAGGCTCTCTAAGAAGAGGATCTGCAGCGTGTTATCTCCCAATTGATCATCCTGAGATAGAAGAATTTATAGAAATGAGAAGACCTACGGGTGGCGATACCAACAGGAGGTCTTTGAACTTGCATCATGGTGTTTTAGTTTCCGATGCTTTTATGAGAGCAGTTGAAACAGATAGTCAGTGGGCTCTAAAAAGTCCAAAAGACGGATCAGTTCAAACAACTTTATCTGCGAGAAATTTATGGATAAGACTTTTAACTGCAAGAGTGGAAACAGGCGAACCTTATATAATTTATATCGATACTGTAAACCGACAAATACCGCAGCATCACAAATTAGCAGGGCTGACAGTTAAAACATCAAATCTTTGTAGTGAGATTACATTGCCTACTGGAAAAGACAGAGAAGGTAATGAGAGAACAGCAGTGTGTTGTTTATCTTCTTTAAATATAGAAAAATATGACGAATGGAAAGATGATAAAAACTTTATTGAAGATATAATGAAATTTTTAGATAACGTTCTTACAGATTTTATAAAAAAAGCACCTGATAGTTTTGCAAATGCAAAATATGCTGCAGCAAGGGAAAGAAGTGTTGGTTTAGGCGTTATGGGATTACATTCTTATTTTCAACAAAAAGGGATTCCCTTTGGATCTGTAATGAGCAAAGTGTGGAATAAAAAAATATTTGCATTAATACAAAAAAAGGTTGACCAAGCCTCAAAAGATCTTGCCGAGGAAAGAGGGGCGTGCCCAGATGCCGAAGAGTTTGGAATAAAAGAAAGATTTTCAAATAAAACTGCAATTGCCCCTACAGCTTCAATTTCAATTATTTGTGGTGGAGCTTCACCTGGGATTGAACCTATCGCTGCCAATAGTTATACTCACAAAACTCTTTCCGGTTCATACAATGTTAGAAATAAGTATCTAACAAAAATTTTAGAAAAACATGGAAAGAATACAGATGAAGTTTGGTCTAGTATAACAACAAATCAGGGCTCGGTTTCTCACCTTGAATTTTTAACCAAAGAAGAGAAAGAAACATTTAAAACAGCTTTCGAAATAGATCAAAGATGGATTGTTGAATTAGGTGCAGATAGAACTCCCCACATTTCCCAAGCACAATCAATCAACGTTTTTGTACCTGCTGATGTCCATAAAAAAGACCTTCATCAATTACATTTTCAGGCTTGGAAAAAAGGTCTAAAAAGCCTTTACTACTGCAGATCTAAATCTATTCAAAGAGCAGAAAATATTAATGCAGGTTCATCCACAGATGTGACAAAGAATGTTTATTCAAATAAAAAAGAATCAAGTAATGAGGATAACAAATATGAGGAGTGTTTATCATGTCAGTAATTAACTTAAAAAAAGAAAAGGAAGTTTTCAAAGGCGGGTTGTTAGTAGAAAATCCAGTATACAAACCCTTTAGATATCCATGGTGCTACGACGCATGGCTAACTCAACAACGAATACATTGGTTACCAGAAGAAGTACCGCTCGGCGATGATGTGAGAGATTGGCAAAAGAATTTATCACAAGGTGAAAAAAACCTCTTAACTCAAATTTTTAGATTTTTTACGCAAGCAGATGTTGAAGTTAACAACTGTTACTTAAGACATTACACAACTGTTTTTAAGCCAACAGAAGTTTTAATGATGATGACAGCATTTGCTGCCATGGAGACAGTACATATAGCAGCTTACTCTCATTTACTCGATACAATAGGAATGCCAGAATCAGAATATTCTGCATTTATGAAATATAAAGAAATGAAAGACAAATACGACTATATGCAAGGCTTTAATGTTAATTCAAAAGCTGACATTGCAAAAACAGTTGCCGTATTTAGTGCTTTTACTGAGGGACTTCAGCTTTTTGCAAGTTTTGCAATTCTTCTGAATTTTCCAAGACATAACAAGATGAAAGGAATGGGCCAAATAGTTACTTGGTCTGTAAGAGACGAAACACTTCATTGCAATTCTATGATTAGGCTGTTTAAAGCTTTTATAAAGGAAAACCCAGAAATCTGGAATGATAAATTAAAAAACGAACTTTATGATGCTTGTAAAACAATTATATCACACGAAGATTCATTTATTGATTTAGCTTTTCAAATGGGACCAATAGAAGGTTTGACTGCTGATCAGGTTAAGAAATATATTAGGTGGATAGGTGACAGAAGGTTAATCCAGCTTGGTTTACAGCCAATTTACAAAATCGACAAAAACCCTCTTACTTGGTTAGACACTATGCTCAATGCTGTTGAACATATGAACTTTTTTGAAGGTAGAGCTACAGAGTATTCTAAAGCATCTACAAAAGGTTCTTGGGCAGAGGCATTCTCTTAAGATTATCTAATATTTAAGGATAAAACTTCTCTGTGTTCACTACCTTTGTACTTAGACAAAGGTCTTATAAGCTTGTTAGCCGCATGTTGCTCAATTATATGAGCTGACCAGCCAGTTATTCTTGCCATAACAAAAACTGGTGTAAAAAAATCTGTATCTATACCCATTAAATGATACGTGGGACCACAAGGATAATCTACATTTGGGTGAATGTTTTTTCTTTCAAGCATAATTTTTTCAAGAGTCTCATACATTTTGGGATATTTTGTATTTTTTTTCAGTTCTGCGACCTTTAAAAAGTATTTTTTCATTGTTGGCACTCTAGAATCTCCACTTCTGTAAACCCTGTGTCCAAAACCCATAACAACTTTCTTTTTGTCTAGAGCGTTATTTATCCATGTTTCAGCTTTTTCCGGTTTATTAATTTCTTTAAACATATGCATCACTGCTTCGTTTGCACCGCCATGTAATGGGCCTTTTAAACTTGCTATTGCACCAGTGATAGCTCCATGCATGTCAGAAAGACTGCTTGTGATAGTTCTCGCAGTAAAAGTAGAAACATTAAAACTATGTTCAGCGTAAAGTATCATTGATACATCAAAAGCCTTTACAATTTCTTTGTCAGGAACCTTGCCAAACATCATATTAAAAAAATTTTCTGAATAAGATAATTTTTTATTTGGGGGAATAAATTTCTTACCTTTTCTTGCTCTAAAATATGCTGCTACAGCGGTAGGAGTTTGAGCGAAAATTCTCATAGCTTTTCTCATATTTGCTTTTGGCGAGTTATCCCTTGTATCTTTATCTTCAAGACCCATCAAACTAACCGCAGATCTAATGGCATCCATAGGATGTGCCTTCCTCGGCATATTTTTAATATCACTTAAGATTTGCTTTGATAATTTCCGATTATTCCTTTCTTCTTTAATAAACTTTTTAAGTTCTTTAGATTTTGGAAGTTCGCCATTCAAAACCAAATAAGCTACCTCTTCAAAACTACATTTTTCACAAAGATCTTGGACCTTGTAACCCCTATAAGTTAGAGAATTTATTTCGGGCATTACTTGAGATATAGTAGTTTCATCAACAACTATTCCCATTAAACCTTTTTTAATTTCTTCAGCCATATTTATTCATGTCCCTCTGTTTTAAAATCAGTAATTTTTTTATCAGGAGTATTATACTTTTCATACTCTACCAATTCATACAATCTTTTTCGAGTTTGCATTTTATCTATAATGTTATTTTGATGTCCATCCTTAAAAATAGACCTCAGACCATCCTCCACACTTTTCATTGCTAATCTTTGCGTTGTTACTGGATATATAACAATATTATAACCCAAATCTTTTAATTCTTTTGTGGATAATAGTTTTGATTTCCCAAATTCTGTCATATTAGCTAATAAGAATACTTTTGAGTTTTTTCTTATGCTTTCAAATTCTTTTTCATCTTTCATTGACTCAGGGAATATTATATCTGCACCTGCAGCTTCATAAGCCTTTACTCTCTCAATTGTTTTTTCCAGTCCTTCTACTAGGTTTGCATCAGTTCTCACTATAACCAAAAAATTTCGATCTTTTCTTGAAGCAACAGCTTCTTTAATTTTTTTTACCATTTGATCTTTTGAAATAAGCTCTTTGTTATCTAAATGACCACATCTTTTTTCTGCAATTTGATCTTCTATATGACATCCAGAGAGACCCATTTCTTCAAATGTTTCTATTGTCTTACTACAATCTGAAAAACCAGTATCTGCATCAACTATTGTCGGTAAATCAGTAACTTTAGCAATTTGATTTGCTCTATAACTGACATGTTTTAAAGTGGTCAAACCTATATCTGGAATTCCAAGATCATTAGACATAACTCCACCAGATATATAAACACCATCAAAGCCTATCTCTGCAATTAATTTTGCACACAAAGGATTGTAAGCACCCGGAAATCTAAGTAATTTTTTTTCTTTAAGATTATTTAAAAAATCTTTTCTTTTTGTTTTGGCATCTTTTTTTGTAAAATGCATCAAGTTTTTATATTAAAACAAAAATATAAAATCAAAGACTATTTTAATAATACAACTATAGCAGTTAAAACTAACAAAATTGCCAAAATATATTCAGTTATTTTTTTAGCTTTAGTGTTTTTTATAAAGATTCTTAGACTATTACCAAAAATTGCCCAAATACATATAGATGGAAAACAAACTATCGCAGCAGTAATCACTAAAAACATTGTAGCAATAATAAAGTTTTCCTCGGTGGGGAAAAAACCAGAGGCAACAGTAATAGCAACTGCCCAGGCTTTTGGGTTTATAAATTGAAATAAAGATGCCTCATAAAATTTTAAAGGTCGACCACCTGTATCTTTTTCAACCAAACTGAAAGAGCCAATAATTTTCCAGCCCAAGTATATTAAATAAACGAAACATAATATCTTCATATAAAATTGTAATTCTGGAAATAATATAAAAAGATTACCAAAGCCAAAACACACAAGACCTATTTGAAAAATATGACCCAAAGGTATCCCTATCAAGTGTGGCAAAGTTTTTACAAAACCAAATTTCAATCCAGAAGCTGTTAACATTGCATTATTAGGCCCAGGGGTTGCAAACATAATAAAATAATAAGTGACCAATGCAGACAGTAGTTGAAAATCTATCATAAAAATTTTTCAATTATTTTTTCAAAATTTAAAAAATTTTTAACGACAATATCATGTGGAATTTGATCAATTTTCTTTTCTGTATATCCATCTTCAACTAATATAAAAGGAATTTTAGCGTTAATTGCTGATTGAGAGTCCACTTCACTATCACCTATCATTAAAGCTTTATTTATGTCTCCGCCAATTATTTCAATCACATTTGTAAGATGTCTAGGATCGGGTTTATTAAAATCAAACGTATCACAGCCAGCAATGTAATGAAAATATTCATCTAACTTTATTTTTTTTAATAAATCAACCGCAAGTCTCTCTTGTTTATTTGTGCATACACCCATAGGGATTTTCTTTGACTGTGCCCATTTCAAAAAACTAGTTATGCCATTTATAGGCGTACTATTCTTATCGATATTTTTAGCATAATAATCTAAAAATTCTCTTACCATTTCTTTTTTTAATTTTTCATCTTTAATTTCCTCTTTGAAAGATCTTTGCATCATGATCCACGCACCTTTACCAGCAATATGTTTAATATCACTAAGATTTTTTTGTTGGTAACCAAATTTTTTCATAACGTGATTGTGAGCAGCCATCAGATCAGGAGCTGTATTAACTAGTGTGCCATCTAGATCGAATAAAATTGTTAATTTTTGAGTCATTTCGTTCAAGTTATAATAAGAAATATTTTGTGACTTATTACAATCATAATTCTAATGTAAAGAGAAATTTTTATGAACACAAATTCAAAATTTAAAAAAGCTGTTACATACAAAGCAATTCAAGAAAGATTGAGAAAAAAAGCTTTAAAGTCTGGTGTAAATTTAATTGCTCCAGAAACAATCTTTTTATCTAAAGACACTAAGTTTGGAAAAAATGTGACCATTAACCCTTATGTAGTTATCGGTAAAAAAGTAAAAATAGGTAACAACGTTGAAATTTTATCATTCAGTCATATTGAGGGTGCGAAAATTGAAAATAAAGTAACAATAGGACCTTACGCCAGAATTAGAGAAGGAACACACTTAATGCCAGGTGTTAAAATTGGAAATTTCGTAGAGACAAAAAAATCTAAAATTAATTCAAAATCAAAGGTCAATCATTTATCTTATATTGGCGATAGTGAGATTGGAAAAAATACAAATATTGGAGCTGGAACGATTACCTGTAATTATGATGGAGTTAAAAAAAATAAAACCATTATTTCTGACGATGTTTTTGTTGGATCAAATACATCTTTGGTCGCTCCAGTAAAAATTAAAAAAAAATCAATTATTGGTGCCGGCTCTGTAATCACAAGAGATGTGAAAGAAAACTCTTTGGCTTTGGAAAGGTCTGAACAAGAAGAAATAGAAAATTATAGGAGTAAAAAATAATGTGCGGGATAATAGGTATAGCCAGTAATAAAAAAGTTTCTACTAACATAGTAAATGCTCTGAAAAAATTAGAATACCGTGGTTACGACTCCGCAGGTCTTGCTACAATTGCAAATGGTGAAATAAATGAAAAAAAATGTTCTGGAAGAGTGGAAAAACTCGAAAAAATTTTATTTCAAAGTCCAAATGAAGGAAATTTAGGAATAGGACACGTAAGGTGGGCAACACATGGAGTTCCGAACGAAATCAATGCCCATCCTCACTCAAGTGAGATAGTATCAGTAGTACATAACGGAATAATAGAAAATTCTGATCAACTAAAAAAAGAATTTGAAAAATCTGGTAAGATTTTTAAATCTCAAACAGATACTGAAGTAATAACAGTTCTTCTTACAGAAAAATTAAAAAAATTAGATCCCTTAAAAGCAGTATTTGAAACTATAGATATACTCAAAGGTAGTTTTGCTTTGGGTATAATATTTAAAAATCACAAAAACTTTGTCATCGGTGCCAGAAGAGGTAGTCCCTTAGCTGTTGGTTATTCAAATAATGAAAATTATTTAGGTTCCGATTCATATGCTTTAAAATCAATGACAAACAAAATTTCTTATTTAGATGATGGAGATGTATGTGTTTTATCTAAAGATGAAGTTAAATTTTATAATCATAATAAAGATAAAATTAATAAAGAAATTTTTACACTTTCTGAGGACAAAGCATCAGTTAGTAAGGGGAATTATAAAAATTTTATGATAAAGGAAATCTTTGAACAACCTATTACTGTCAAAACTTGTTTAAAAGAATATATTGATAAAATCAGAGAGGAAATAAATTTTTACAACCTTCCACTAGATCCAAAAGAAATAAATAAGATAGTATTGATTGGATGTGGAACTGCCTACCATTCTTGTTTAGTAGCTAAATATTGGTTTGAGGAATTTACATCTTTAAATATTGAAGTCGACATAGCCTCAGAATTTAGATACAGAAAAGTTAGATTTGATAAAAAAGCCCTTTATATTTTTGTATCACAATCTGGCGAAACTGCTGATACATATGCTGCTTTAGATCTATGCAAAAGGCAAAATGTTAAAACTTGTTCAGTTATAAATGTTGTTGAAAGTTCAATAGCCAGAAACTCAGACTGTGTTTTACCAATTCATGCTGGACCAGAAATAGGGGTGGCTTCTACAAAAGCTTTTCTTGGTCAAATGTTAGTTTTATATTTACTCTCTTTAAAAATTTCTGAGGTCAGAAATGACATGCAAAATGTTGAATATAAAAAGAAAATTTCTGAATTAAAAAAATTGCCCACACTAATCAGTGAAGCGTTAAAAGAAGAAGAAAAAATTCAATTAATTGCAAAAGATATTTATGAGTCTAAAGGCTCAATGTTTTTAGGAAGAGGTTCCTCATTTCCAATTGCATTAGAAGGTGCACTAAAATTAAAAGAACTCTCATATTTACATGCCGAAGGCTATCCTGCTGGAGAAATGAAACATGGTCCTTTAGCATTAATAGAAGATGGTTTACCAGTTGTAGTTATTGCACCAAAAGATAAATATTTTGAAAAGACTTTATCTAATATGCAAGAGGTTATAGCTAGAGGTGGCAAAGTGTTATTATTAACTAATTCTGACGGAAAGGTTATTAGTGAAAATATAAGGTTTCAAATTAATTTACCAGACTCTGATTTAACTCTTACACCTTTTATGTTTACTATACCTCTTCAACTTCTTTCATATCACGTAGCTTTATTCAAAAAATGCGATATAGATAAGCCAAGAAACTTAGCCAAATCCGTTACAGTTGAATAAATTGTAATAATAATATAAATATCCACCAAGAGTTGAATATGAAAAAATGGACTTTAAATAGTTGGAAAAAATTTCCAGCAAAACATATACCGGAATACCAAAATCAAAAGGAACTTGATTTGGTTTTGAGCAAAGTAAAAAAATATCCACCTTTAGTTTTTGCGGGTGAATCTCGATCACTTAAAAAAGCCCTAGGAGACGTTGTTCAAGGAAAAGCATTTTTACTACAAGGAGGAGATTGCGCTGAAAGTTTTGCAGAGTTCAATCCCGACAATATAAGAGATACATTTAAGATAATTTTACAAATGTCTTTAGTTTTAACAGCATCCGCATCTGTACCGGTTGTTAAAATTGGAAGGATTGCAGGACAGTTTTCTAAACCACGAAGCGCACCGACAGAAAAAAGAGATGGAAAAGAATTACCTAGCTATTTAGGTGACAATATAAATGGGATGGAATTTACAGAAAAATCAAGACAACCTGATGCAAAAAGATTATTTAGAGCATATTCTCAATCAGCATCAACACTGAATTTATTGAGAGCTTTTTCCCAAGGAGGTTTTGCTGATTTGAGACAAGTTCATTTATGGAATTTAGGATTTATTAAAGATAGAACAAAAGGCAAATACAAAGAAATAGAGGAGAAAATTAGTGATGCTTTAGCTTTTATGGAAGCGTGTGGTATTAACTCGGATAACAATAGAAGATTAAGAACTGTAAATTTTTATACTTCACACGAAGCATTACATTTGCCATTCGAACAAGCAATGACAAGAGTTGATTCAACTACTGGAGAATATCATGATACCTCAGCTCACTTTGTATGGATTGGAGACAGAACAAGACAACTAGATGGTGCACATGTTGAATTTTGCAAAGGCATTAAAAACCCGATCGGTTTAAAGTGTGGACCAACTTTGAAAGCAGATGAAATGATTAAACTTTGTAATATTTTAAATCCTAATAATGAACCTGGTAGAATGACATTAATATCAAGATTTGGTGCTGACAATGTTGAAAAATATTTACCCAAACTAATTAAGTCAGTAAAAAAAGAGGGATTAAATGTTGTTTGGTCTTGTGATCCAATGCATGGCAATACCATAAAGGCAGCAACCGGTTTTAAAACAAGAACTTTCGACAGCGTTGTAAAAGAAGTTAAAAACTTCTTTGCCGTTAGTCAATCTGAGGGTAGCTACGCAGGTGGCCTTCATGTAGAAATGACAGGTCAAGATGTGACAGAATGTACTGGTGGAGCGCAAAAAATATCTGAAAAAGATTTATCTAACCGATATAGAACTCATTGTGATCCAAGATTGAATGCTGACCAAGCTTTAGAACTAGCTTTCTTGATTTCAGAGGAAATTAAGAAAAATTCAAAAATTTCAAATAAAATTATTCAAGCCGCGTCTTAATAATTATTGTAATTATTAAGACCTGACCTTAAAAGAGAGGTAGGTACTAATTATGGATGTAAAAAAAAGAGCAGATATAATAATGAAATGGATCAATAACTATTGTGACGAGTCGTCTTACAAACCAAAAGCACTTGTTATTGGCATTTCAGGCGGTATAGATTCTTCTGTAGTTAGTGCTTTATGTGCAAGTACTGGACGCAAAACGATTGTGTTAACAATGCCAATTAAGCAAATAAAGTCTCAGCACGACCTAAGCCTTACACATGCCAAATGGTTGAAAGACAAATACAAAAATGTAGAACACCATTTGATCGAAATGGATAAAATTTTCAACTCTTTCTCACAGGTTTTGAATAATTTCGATAATGAGCATGGTTATGCAAATTCAAGAGCAAGGCTGAGAATGGCTACTTTATATCAAGTGGCTACAGCTAATTCAGGATTAGTTGTGGGTACCGGAAATAAAGTCGAAGATTTTGGTGTTGGTTTCTATACTAAATATGGTGATGGAGGAGTAGATATTTCTCCAATTGCTGATTGTACAAAAACTCAAGTTTGGGAACTTGGAAAATTCCTAGGTGTGTCTGAAAAAATTATTAACTCAGAACCTACAGATGGACTATGGAATGATGGCAGAAATGATGTACAACAGCTTGGTATGACTTATGAGCAACTTGAAAAAGCAATGATCAATAAAAATGACCAAAATTACAAAAAATATTTAGAGATAAGAAAGAAAAATTTACACAAAATGAATCCAATACCGGTATGTACATTTAATGAAGAATAATCAGCTTAACTTATCAAATACTATAACAGGCAAAAGAGAAACGTTTGTACCAATTAATCCAAAAAAAATTGGAATGTATGTTTGTGGCCCCACTGTTTATGATTTTCCACATGTGGGTAATGCAAGACCTTTAGTCGTATTCGATGTTTTGTATAGAGTTTTATCTAAAATCTTTGGAAAAACTAACGTCACTTATGTCAGAAATATAACTGATATAGACGACAAAATTATAGAAAGTTCAAAAAATAAAAAAATATCAATAGAGGAACTTACTAAAACAATTACAAAAAGTTTTCATGATGATTGTAAATATTTAAATTGTTTAAAGCCAACCTCAGAACCAAAAGCTACAGAACATATTAAAGGCATGATAACTATGACCGAAAATCTCTTAAAAAATAGTCATGCTTATGAGAAAGATAATCATGTATATTTTTCAATAAACTCGTTTAAAAATTATGGGAAGTTATCTAAAAAAGATCCTGAGGAATTAGTCGCGGGCGCAAGAGTAGAAATTTCTAAATTAAAAAAACATCCTCTTGATTTTGTTCTTTGGAAACCTTCATCTGAAGAAGATCCAGGTTGGGAGTCACCTTGGGGCAGAGGAAGGCCTGGATGGCATCTTGAATGTTCAGTTATGAGTGAAAAATTTCTTGGTAAAAATTTTGATATACATGGAGGAGGATTAGATCTTATTTTCCCTCATCATGAAAATGAGATTGCACAATCATGTTGTGCAAATAAAGTTGATAAATTTGCAAACTATTGGTTACATAATGGTTATGTTACCTTTAATAAAGAAAAAATGTCAAAATCTTTAGGTAATATTGTTACAATTGAAAAAATGAGAAAAACAATTAATGGGCAGGTTATCCGGTTTGCTTTGTTGAGTTCTCACTACAAACAACCCTTAGATTGGAATGAAAATTTAATTAAGGAAAGTCAGAATACCCTAGACAAGTGGTATACACAATTTGAAAACACCGAAGAAGATGTTTTAAATCAAGATTTATTAAAACCACTTTTAGAAGATATCAATACTCCAGGTTACATAGCAAAATTACATTCTTTATATGACAAAGCATCAAAAGGGGACATGTCTGCAAAAAAAAACTTTTCCTTGCTGGATGCAAACTTATTGGGTTATTAGAAGAAGACATAGAAATATGGAATAAATTTAAAAAAACAAGATCAAAAATTGACGAAAAAACTATACAAAGTAAAATTAATGATAGGGAGCATGCTAGAAATAAAGGTGATTATAAATTAGCAGATAGTATTAGAAAAGAGCTTGAAAATGGTGGGGTTATTATTGAGGATAAAGATAACAAAACAACTTGGAAATATAAATGACCAAAGAAAAAATATATATTTTCGATACCACATTAAGAGATGGAGCTCAAACCGAGGGCGTTAATTTTTCTATTGATGATAAAAATAAAATAGCTAAAGCACTTGCTGAACTTGGGGTAGATTATTTAGAGGGTGGATGGCCCGGAGCCAATACACTTGATACCACTTTTTTTAACAAACCTCCAAAGTTAGGAAAAACTATCCTTACAGCTTTTGGTATGACAAAGAAAAGTGGTAGGAGTGCTCAAAATGATCCTGGATTATCTGCTATTTTAAATTCAAACACACCAGCTGTTTGTTTGGTTGGTAAGTCATGGGATTTTCATGTTGAAAAAGCTTTAGGAATAACAAATGATGAAAATCTACAAAATATCAAAGAGTCATCAAAAATTTTCATAAAAAATAAAAAAGAATTTATGTTCGATGCTGAACATTTTTTTGACGGTTATAAAAACAATCCTGAATATGCATTAAATTGTATTAAAACCGCATTTGACGAAGGAGCGAGATGGATTGTTCTTTGTGATACAAATGGAGGAACTCTTCCGCATGAAGTTGGAGAAATAGTTTTTAAAGTTTCAAAAAGTATTCCAGGAAAAAATTTAGGAATACATGCTCATAATGATAC
>CACHGA010000004.1 GCA_902579285.1 uncultured Pelagibacteraceae bacterium | reverse complement strand
CAAAACTGACCCTTCATTAATTGGTGGTTTAGTTTTGCAAATTGGAAGCTTGATGATAGATACCTCTTTGAAAAATAAACTTAATAAGTATAAAAAGTCAATGATGGAGAACTAAAATGGATATTAATCCTTCTGAAATAACTAAAATTTTGAAAGAGCAGATAAAAAACCTTGGAGAGAAAACAGAAGTTTCTGAGATAGGCAAAGTTCTTTCTGTTGGAGATGGTATCGCAAGGGTATATGGCCTCGATAATGTGCAGGCTGGAGAAATGGTTGAATTTAAAGATGGCTCTAAAGGGATGGCATTAAATTTAGAGAGCGACAATGTTGGAATCGTGATTTTTGGTGATGACAAATCAATCAAAGAGGGGGACACCGTCAAAAGAACTGGCACTATAGTTGATGTTCCTGTTGGGAAAGAATTATTAGGTAGAGTAGTAGATGCTTTAGGTAATCCTATTGACGGCAAAGAAGCTCTCAAAAAAGGAATTAAAAGAAAAAGAGTTGAGGTAAAGGCACCAGGTATAATTCCAAGAAAATCTGTTAACGAACCAATGCAAACAGGTTTGAAGGCAATTGATAGTTTAATACCAATTGGAAGAGGTCAAAGAGAATTAATAATTGGTGACAGACAAACTGGAAAAACAGCAGTAGCAATAGATACAATAATAAATCAAAAAAAAATAAACGAGTCATCTGATGAGAAAAAAAAGTTATATTGTATTTATGTTGCGATTGGTCAAAAAAGATCAACTGTAGCTCAAATTCTTAAAACACTTCAAGACGCTGGTGCAATGGATTATACAATAATTGTATCTGCAACAGCATCAGATCCTGCACCTTTACAATTTTTAGCACCATATACCGGTTGTACTTTTGGAGAATTTTTTAGAGATAACGGGATGCATGCTTTAATCATATATGATGATTTATCAAAACAAGCTGTTGCATATAGACAAATGTCACTATTATTGCGAAGACCTCCAGGACGAGAAGCATATCCTGGTGATGTATTCTACCTACATAGTAGATTATTAGAAAGGGCGGCAAAGCTAAATGATGATAATGGAGGTGGTTCACTTACAGCATTACCAATTATTGAAACCCAAGCAGGAGATGTTTCAGCATATATTCCTACAAATGTAATTTCGATTACTGATGGCCAAATCTTTTTGGGTACCGAGCTGTTTAACCAAGGTATCAGACCAGCTGTAAATGTTGGACTTTCTGTTTCGAGGGTCGGATCAGCTGCCCAAACAAAAGCTATGAAAAAAGTTGCAGGATCAATTAAACTAGAATTGGCCCAATACCGTGAAATGGCAGCGTTCGCTCAATTTGGTTCAGATTTAGACGCATCAACGCAGAAACTTTTGAATAGAGGATCTAAACTTACTGAATTATTAAAACAAGATCAGTACAGCCCTATGACAGTTGCTGAACAAGTAGTGATTATATATGCAGGGGTTAAAGGATATTTAGATAGTATTGATACAAGTGAAATTCGTTCGTTTGAAAAAGGTCTTTTAGACTTAGTTAAAACTGAAAATCCAGAAATAATAGAATCGATTCAAAAGACTGGAAAAATTGAAGAAGATATAGATAAGGCCCTGACAGAAGTAATCACAAATTATAAAAAAACAAATTTTGAGAAAAAATAATGCCAAGCTTAGATGACTTAAGAAAAAGAATTTCGAGTGTTAAATCTACACAAAAAATTACAAAAGCTATGAAGATGGTTGCTGCTGCCAAGCTTCGTAAAGCACAAGAAATGGCTGAGAATGGAAGACCTTATAGTGATAAAATGAATATTATTATTCAAAATTTAAGCAAAGCCATAAGTGATCCTTCGAATGCACCAAAACTTTTGGTCGGTTCGGGAGAAGACAAAACACATTTGTGTGTTGTAATGACAGCTGACAGAGGTTTATGCGGAGGTTTTAATACTAATATTGTCAAGCAGGCAAAGAATTACTTTAACAAAATTTTAAAAGAATCTAAAAATCTTAAAATAATTACTGTTGGAACCAAGGGTTTAGATCAATTAAAAAGAGAATATGGCAAGTATATTGTTAAAAAAATCGACTTCAAAAATAAAAAAAAAATTTCCTTCAAAGATGCTTCGTTAGTTGGAGATGAAATTGTAAAATTGTTCAAAAATAATGAATTTGATAAATGTATAATTTTTTATAATAAATTTAAAAACGTAATGACACAAATACCTCAATCACAACAATTAATACCTGCAAAAAAAGTAGAGGATACCAAAATAGAACAAGAGTCATCTTACGATTTTGAACCTGAAGAAGATGAAATATTAGAAGATCTTCTACCAAAAAATATCTCTACACAAATTTATAAAGGATTTTTGGAAAATGCTGCAAGTGAACAAGGATCTAGAATGACAGCTATGGACAATGCGACAAGAAATGCAGGTGATTTAGTGGAAAAACTAACAATAAATTATAATAGAAGTAGACAAGCCGCTATAACAAAAGAATTAATTGAAATAATATCAGGAGCAGAAAGTTTATAAATGAATCAAAATGGAAAAATTATTCAAGTAATCGGAGCTGTTGTAGATGTTCAATTCGAAGGAGATCTACCAGAAATTTTAACAGCTTTAGTTGCTGACAACTCAGGCAATAAATTAATTTTAGAAGTAGCTCAACATTTGGGAGAAAATAGTGTTAGAACTATAGCTATGGATAGCACTGAAGGTCTTAAGAGGGGTGATCAAGTAAAAAATACAGGTTCCCCGATAAGTGTGCCTGTTGGACCAGAAACTCTCGGACGTATTATTAATGTTATTGGAGAACCAATAGACCAAAAAGGCGAAGTTAAAACAAAAGAGAGATGGCCTATACACAGAGAGGCTCCAAAATTTACAGATCAGTCCACCGAAACTGAAATTTTAGAGACAGGAATCAAAGTGATCGATCTTTTAGCGCCATATTCCAAAGGTGGAAAAATAGGCTTGTTCGGTGGAGCGGGTGTTGGAAAAACAGTTATTATCATGGAACTAATTAACAACATTGCGAAGGCTCATGGTGGATTTTCAGTATTTGCTGGAGTAGGAGAACGAACAAGAGAAGGAAATGATTTATATCACGAAATGATAGAGTCAGGTGTAATTAAACCAGAGGGAAAAGGTTCTAAAGCCGCTTTAGTTTATGGTCAAATGAACGAACCTCCTGGAGCTAGAGCAAGAGTTGGATTAACCGGATTAACAGTTGCTGAATATTTTAGAGATAAGGAGGGTCAAGACGTTTTGTTTTTTGTGGACAATATATTTAGATTTACTCAAGCAGGATCAGAGGTTTCTGCATTATTAGGGAGGATCCCCTCGGCTGTTGGATATCAACCAACATTAGCTACTGATATGGGAAATTTGCAAGAGAGAATCACAACCACTGGAAAGGGATCAATCACTTCAGTACAAGCCATCTATGTGCCAGCAGACGACCTGACAGACCCTGCTCCAGCTACGTCATTCTCACATTTGGATGCAACAACGGTTCTTTCAAGACAAATAGCTGAACTAGGAATTTATCCGGCCGTTGATCCACTTGATTCTACCTCTAGAATCCTAGATCCAAGAATTTTGGGGGAGGAACATTATAGAGTAGCTAGACAAGTCCAAAAAATCTTGCAAACATACAAATCTCTACAAGATATAATCGCAATTTTAGGTATGGATGAGCTTTCTGAAGAAGATAAATTGACTGTTGCACGAGCAAGAAAAATACAAAGATTTTTATCCCAACCTTTTTTTGTAGCAGAAGTATTTACCGGAACGCCAGGTAAACTTGTAAGTTTGGATGCAACTATTAAGGGTTTCGATTCGATTTGCAAGGGAGAGTACGATCACTTGCCCGAGGCAGCTTTTTATATGGTAGGCACTATCGAAGAGGTTATTGCAAAAGCAGAAAAGATGGCAAAAGAAGCAGCAGCTTAAATGGATGAAAATTTTAATATAGAAATTGTTTCTCCAGAAAAAAAACTCTTTGCAGAAAAAGGAAAGTCAATAACCATACCCTCATTTGAAGGTGAAATGACCATTTTACATGATCACATATCTATAATTACTTTTTTAAGACCGGGAATCATAAATATTAATGAAAATAAAAAGAAATATTTTGTAGAGGAAGGAACAGTTGAGTTTTCAAAAAACAATCTAACAATATTATCCTCAACAATTATTGACCTCGAAAGTCTTTCAAAAGATCTTATTTTCAGTATGCTTGAAGACAGCAAAAAAGAGTTAAACCAGGAAAATTTAGATGATAAAAAACGATATATTATTTCTCATAAAATAGACTGCTTATCACAAATTAGTTTATAAAATTTCTTATTTTTGGCAAAAGTTGCTCATAAACTTTCCTTTTAAAATCAACGATTACATTTGGTAAATTTTCAATATCTAACCATCGCCACTCTATAAACTCTGGTTTATCTGTCTGTAAATTAATTTCTCCATCATTGCCTAAAAACTTTACAACAAACCATTTTTGTTTCTGTCCTCTATATCTTCCTCTCCAAATTCTCCCCAAAAGGTTTTTTGGTAATTCGTACTCAAACCAACCATCAATCTCATTAAGAATTTTTATATTTTGTATACTAGTTTCTTCATGAAGCTCTCTTTTCATTGCATCAATTAAATTTTCACCAGTATTAACACCACCCTGCGGCATTTGCCATTTATCTATGGGATTGTCTTTTCTTTTACCAACAAAAACTTGATTTTTTTTATTTAGAAGTACTACACCAACACCTAATCTCAAAGGTAATTTTTTTGAGGTCATCACAAAGTTAAAAGTTTTAAAGCGTAATTTAATTGATTATCTGATGGGCTATTTGCTTTAAAGTTTTCCCCTTTTTCTTCAATAAAAATGTCAGGAGCAACCCCAACATCTGAAATCGATTTCCCTGAAGGTAAATAATATTTTGAGACAGTTAATCTTATTCCTCCTCCGTCACTTAGTGGAATAATTGATTGAACCGACCCTTTACCATATGTTTTTTCTCCAAGTATAATTGCTCTTTTGTGATCTTTAAGTGCCCCAGCAACTATTTCTGATGCTGATGCAGATCCGTTATTAATAATAATTATTAACGGTTTTCCATTAACCTTATCTCCTTTTCTTGCGAAGAATCTTCTATTCTCAATATTTTTTCTGCCTTTAGTCGAAACAATTTCTCCATCATCTAAGAAAAAATCTGTAATACTTACTGCTTGAGTTAAAAGTCCGCCAGGATTATTTCTAAGATCAAGAATATAACCAATTGGGCTATTCTTTTTTTCAAAATCATTTATTTTTTTATTTAGTTGTTGGCTACTGTTGCTATTAAAGGCTTTTAATTTTATATAAGCAATATTCTCTTGAACAATTTTAGCTTCAACAGATTTAATTTGAATTATTTCTCTTTTTAAAATCTTCTCGAGCGCCTTTTTTTCACCTTTTCTTCTAATTGTAAGTTTTATTTTTGAATCGATTGGACCCCTCATCATTTTAACTGCTTCCATCAGTGATTTCCCTTGAACTTGCTTGTCATTAATTTTTACAATGTAATCCCCAGCTTTTATACCTGCTTTAGATGCCGGGGTATCATCGATTGGGGAAATTACTTTCACTACTCCAGCCTCCATACCAACCTCAATTCCAAGTCCACCAAACTCTCCCCTTGTGTCTGTTTCCATACTTTTAAAAAGCTCAGGGTTCATGTAAGCAGAATAAGGATCTAGAGATTGAAGCGCACCATTAATTGCAGAGTCCAGCATTTCAGATTGATCTACATCTTCTACGTATTCTTTTTTTATTTTCTCTAAAACTTCTCCAAATAAATCAATTTTTTTATAAAGCTTTTCAT
Source organism: uncultured Pelagibacteraceae bacterium (assembly GCA_902579285.1). GTDB lineage: Bacteria > Pseudomonadota > Alphaproteobacteria > Pelagibacterales > Pelagibacteraceae > Anoxypelagibacter. Next base: position 61,188 of record CACHGA010000004.1, on the reverse strand, counting down.
TCGTATTACTATGAAGATTTCCTGTAAATATAAAAAATAGTATTAATATTTTAAAAATTCTAATCATGTAACTGCCCCGCCAATTTCAGATGGATCACACCACATTTTTTCTAAATCATAAAATTTTCTTTTTTCAGGGTGAAATATATGAACGATTATATCGATTGCATCTATTAATTTCCAATCTGCACTAGTTTTTCCTTCAATATTGTATTTTCCTAAACCGCTTTTATCCAATTCTTTTACAATTATTTCTGACAAAGATTGTATGTGTCTCGAAGACGATCCAGAGGCTATTATCATATAATCAGCTATTGAAGACTTACCTTTAAGATTTATTGATATTATATTTTTAGCTTTACTGTCATTTAGGACTTTTTCTATTATTTTTTTTTGTTTTAAAACTTCCATCAATTATACTTTAAATAATTTTTTCTTATTTTTGAAGAAGAAATATTGATCCTTTTTGACTTAATAAATTGAATTTTTTGTTTTCCAAGGTAACTATACGCTTTAGATTTAAAAGCCTTTTTTGAATAGCCTGTTCTTGGAAAAACGACAATTTTACAAAAATTTGAAATTTTTTTCCAATCGTGCCATTTATGAAAATTTAAAAGGTTATCAGAACCTATTAAGAAAAATATTTCTGATTTTCTATATATTTTTTTAAGATACTTTACTAAATTAATAGTTTTAGATGACTTTACTATATCATCATAAGTTTCAATTTTAATTCTACCAACCTTCGAAATCAAGTTTTTTGAAAAATTAATTCTTTTTTGTAAAGAAAAGTAAGATTTTTTCTTTAAAGGATTTTTCTTTGTTACTGCCCAAATCAAAAACTTTAGCTTTAATTTTCTTATAGCAAATTTTGAAATCTCCAAATGACCTAAATGCGGTGGATCAAACGTACCGCCTAAAACTCCAATTCTTTTAAGATTTTTCTTTGGCAAACCCATCAGCTACGATCTTATTGAACCATTACCTTTTACAATGTACTTGTATGAAGTTAACTGATTAATGCCGACCGGACCTCTTGGTGGCATTTTATTAGTTGAAATTCCAATTTCACCACCAAATCCAAATTCTCCCCCGTCAGCAAATTGTGTTGAAACATTATGCATCGCGATTGAGCTATTAACACCTTTTAGAAAACTTTTTGCAGTTTTATAATTATTAGAAATAATACTATCTGTGTGCATAGTGCCATATTTCAAAATATGAGACACAGCTTCATCTACACCTTTTACTGATTTAATTGAAATTATTGAGTCCAAGTATTCTGTTTGCCAATCTTTTTCAATTGCCTTTTTTAATCTAAAATTGAATAATTTATTTATTTTATCATCTACTCTAACCTCACAACCCGTTTTAATTAAAGCATGAATAATCTTGGTGCCATGAGATGATAAAATCTTGTCATTTATTAGAAGAGTTTCTAATGCTCCACATATGCTTGTTCTTCTCATCTTGGCATTAATTATAATTTTTTTAGCCATTTCTAAATTTGAATCTTTATCTACATAAATATGACACAACCCTTCAAGATGCCCGATTACATTTACTTTAGATAATTTCTGAACTTTTCTGACTAAATTTTTTCCGCCACGTGGAACAATCAAATCAATATAATTGTTCATTTTAGAAAGAATAAAGTCGACTATTTTTCTGTCTTTTTTTTCAATAAATTGGACACAATTTTCATCAATTTTATTTTTTCTTAAGGCTTTCCTAAAAAGGTTCGCTAAAAATCTATTTGTATAATAGGCCTCGGAACCACCTCGCAAGATTACACTGTTACCAGATTTTAAGCATAGCGCAGCCACGTCTGCTGTGACATTAGGTCTACTCTCATATATCACGCATATAACGCCTATTGGAATTGATACTTTCTCAATTTTCAATTTATTTGATCTTTTCCATTTAGATAAAACTTGACCAATAGGGTTTTTAAATTTTTCAATTGCTTTTACACTTGATATAATCTGGTTAATCTTTGCGCTATTTAATATTAATCTGTCTATTAGTTTTTTTCTTTGAGCTTTTTTTATATCTTTTGAATTTTCCCTTAAAATTTTTAACTTATTTTTCTTCACTTGAAACGCATATTCTTTCAATACTCTTTTAATTTTTGAATGTTCTACATTCTTTAAACTCTCAAATGCTTTTAAAGATTTTTCTCCAATATTTTTAATATAATTCATTATAACCTTACCATATCATCTCTATGAATAATTTCAGATTTACTCGCATATCCAAGAACTTTTTCAATCTGGTCTGTCTTCAATCCTTTGATTTTATTAATTTCAATTGATGAAAACGACGTTAACCCTCTGGCACAATCGTTTCCATTTTTATCAACAATAAGAATATTATCGCCTTTGATAAAATTACCTTGAATTTTTATTATGCCTGCTGGTAAAAGACTTTTACCATTTTTAAGTGCTTTTATAGCACCATCATCAATAAAAATTTTTCCATCACCACTTATAGAGCTTACAATCCATTTTTCTCTAGCATGCAATCTAGAAACTTTAGGGATAAACCATGTGCATTTATTATTTTTTAAAAGTGTTTTTATTGGATTATTTTTCGAACCATTAGCAATCGCCATATAGCAACCAGAATTAATACAAATTTTTGCAGCTTGTAATTTCGTCAACATACCACCTGATCCATAATTATTTTTTCTATTTTCAACAAATGCATAAATTTTATCATCTATATTCTTCACTTCTGAAATTATGTTTTTTTTGTTAGATGAATTACTATATAACCCATCTACATTTGATAAATTTATAAGCACATCAGCACTAATTATTTGTGCAACTCTAGCAGCCAGACGATCATTATCTCCATACTTAATTTCTGATGTTGCGGTAGTATCATTTTCATTTACTACAGGAACTGCCTTAAGTTTAAATAAATTTTCAAAAGTTCTTTTTGCATTTATAGCTCGTCTCCTTTGTTCTGTGTCATCCAAAGAAATCAAAATTTGACCAATCTTGATTTTATTTTTTCCAAAAATCTTTCTGTAAACATTTGTTAAATGTATTTGACCAATTGATGCAATCGCTTGACTCATTTCAAGTTTAATTTTTTTTTTATTTATTTTCAAATAACTTAAACCCAAAGCTATTGCTCCCGATGAAACAATTACAATATTCTTTTTCTTATTTGCTAGTTCCTTAAGATCTTTAACAAGGCTATTAAGCCATTTTTCTTTTAGTTTTCCTCTGTTATCAACAATATTTGAAGAACCAATTTTTATAACAATTGTTTTAGCATTTTCTATATACATTTTTTATAAATAATTTTTTTCACTTTTTCAAAATTATGGTTGGACATTAAAGAAATAATCTCGAAATCTTTCTTTACTTTTTTTTTGAAATTATCCAATTTATTTTTTATATCATTCATATCAATCAAATCTGACTTATTAAAAATAATTATTTCTTTTTTCTTCAAAATTTTTTTATCGTATTTAGATAACTCATTCCTAATTTTTAAATAGTTATCAAAAATGTCTTTTTCAGATATATCAATCAAATGTATTAAAGTCTTGCATCTTTCTATATGTCTCAAAAATTTATCACCTAATCCTACACCTTTATGAGAGCCTTCAATAAGGCCAGGTATATCAGCTAAAATAATTTCTTTATGGTTCATATTTAATACCCCTAAATTAGGATTAATAGTTGTAAAGGGATAGCTGGCAATTTTTGGTTTTGCTCTAGTGCATTTAGATAAAAAACTTGATTTTCCTGCATTAGGCAATCCTACTATACCAACATCTGCAATAACCTTTAATTGTAACCAAATCCAAAATTCTTCTCCTTTCTTTCCATTTGTTTTAATTCTTGGTGCACGATTTGTTGAACTTTTAAATCTTGTATTTCCTAATCCTCCTTTTCCACCAGTAGCAACAATGAATTTTTCGTTATTTTTAGTAAAATCAAAAATCAAAGTATTATTATCTTCCTCATATATTTGAGTTCCAACTGGTACTTTTAAAATCAAATCCGTACCACCTGCACCCGTTTTGTTTTTTTTACTACCTGATTTACCAACCTCAGCTTTGAAATGTTGTTTGTATCTATAGTCTATTAGAGTATTAAGATTCCTTTCTGACTTTAAAATAACAGATCCTCCATCTCCGCCGTCTCCTCCATCAGGTCCTCCAAATTCAACATATTTTTCCCTTCTGAAGCTTGCAGAACCAGAGCCTCCATTACCAGCTTTAATATAAATCTTAGCTTGATCTAAAAATTTCATTTTTAAAAGTAGTTATTTTTCTACTGAATTTATTTGGGAACTACAGAAACCAAAGTTCTATTTGACTTGGTTTTTTTGAATTTAACTTTTCCTGCAATAAGAGAAAAAATTGAATGATCTTTACCCATGCCAACATTATTTCCAGGATGAATTTTAGTGCCTCTTTGTCTGACTATTATATTACCAGGCTTAACTAATTGTTCGCCATATCTTTTAACGCCTAGACGACGACCGGCACTATCTCGACCGTTCTTCGATGATCCACCTGCTTTTTTTGTTGCCATTTGTTTTATTTCTTCTTTTTATCTACTTCTTTTTTCTTTACGGTTTTTTTATCTGATTTTTGTTCTTTTGACAAACTCATTTTTTTATCTTTTATCTCAGAAATTACTTTTCCACCTTTTGACAAAATTTTAGTAATCTGGATTTTTGAAAGATGCTGTCTATGCCCATATTTTTTTCTTGAGTTTTGTCTTCTTCTTTTTTTAAAAACTAAAATTTTTCTATCTTTAATATTGTCTAAAACTAAACCTTCTACTAATGCACCTTCAACAGTTGGATTTCCAACTTCAGTATTTTTATCATCATTAACTAGGAGGACTTTTTTAAACTCAACTTTTTTTCCTTTAACAATATTCAGTTTTTCTACTTTTAAAATATTACTAGCAGATACTTTGTATTGCTTGCCACCTGTTTCTATTATTGCAAAAGACATAAAATAAACCTATTTAATTTAAGGCAATATAACTCTGTGACCTATCAAGTCAAGGTGAATGATGTTAAAATTGATCTTTTAAAATCCTTAATTTTTTAAAAACTTCAACTTTTGAAGCATTATCTAATTCTAAAGTTTTTTTTTATTTTTTTTACATCATATCTTAAAAATGTATTAGTCTCAATTTCCTCTTCCAATGTAATTGGAATTGTCGGCCTATCTAAATTAGTTTTATTTGTAACATCTTTAACTCTTTTTTTTAGTTTTAAATTGTCTTTATCGATTTTTGTACAAAATTTTGCATTATTTTTTGTGTATTCATGGCCGCAATAAATTTTTGTACTTTTTGGTAGCTCTTTAATTTTTTCTAATGAATTGAACATTTGTTCATATGATCCTTCAAATACTCTTCCACACCCAAGTGAAAATAAAGTGTCTCCAGAAAATAATACTTTATCAGTTTCAGAAAAAAAAACGATATGATCAAGGGTATGACCTGGAACATGAATTACCTTAAACTTAGTTTCTCCAAAAATAAAATAATCGTTATCCCTCTTTTTAATATCTGCGCCTGGAACCTTATTTTGATCATAAGCTGAACAAACAACTTTTGCATTATATTTTGTTTTCAATTGTAAATTTCCACCAACATGGTCAAAATGATGGTGTGTGTTTAATATAAAATCTAGTTTCTTGTAATTTTTATTTATTTCTTCATCTACAGCTTTAAATTCGGAGGGATCAACTGCTGCAACTAAATTTGTTTTTTTATCCTTAAGTAAATAACTATAGTTATCTTCTAAACATTTTATTATTTTGATCTCTAACATTTAACTTAATACAAATATCCCAATTTTTGAAAAAAGGTTTTTAATCTCTAGATTATTTTTTTTAATTTGAGAAGTCCTATCACCATTTAATCCCAAAATTTTATCAATATTAATATCTTTTTCTGCACAAAAATTATACATATCTTTTATTGTACACATGTGGAGATTAGGTGTGTTATGCCAACTATAAGGTAATGTTTTTGTTACAGGCATTTTTCCAAAAAGCAATAAACTTGTTCTTACTTTCCAATAACCAAAATTTGGTATTGATACAATCGCACATTTTCCAACTCTTAATAAATCTTTCAATACTCTTTCTGGACTATAAAAAGCTTGAAGTGTTTGACTTAGAATAACATAATCAAATGATTGATCAGGAAATTGATTTAGTTCTGTCTCTGCATTACCTTCAATTACAGATAGACCTTTGTAAATACATTTTTTTACATACTCCTCCTTTATTTCCAATCCTCTAGCTTCTATATTTTTTTCTTTTATTAAAAGATCCATTAAAGATCCATCTCCACAACCAACATCTAGTACTCGGATGTTATTTGGAAGTAATTCAGCTATAACTTTAAATTCTTTTTTCATTTTTAAATTTAATATGCATTGAGTCTATAAAACCTTTTATAGTTTTTAAAAACTCTGGCTCATCTACTAAAAAAGAGTCATGACCTTTGTCAGTCTTAATTTCTGCAAAAGAAACATCCGTACCAGCTGCGTTTAGAGCAATTACCGTATCTTTATTTTCTTTAGTTGTATAAAGCCAATCAGAAGAAAATGATATCACAAGAAATTTTGTTTGCTGATTTTTAAACGCCTCGGTCAATCCACCTTTATATTGTCTTGATAAATCAAAATAATCCATTGCTCTTGTAATATATAAAATTGAATTGGCATCAAACCTTTCTACAAATGCAAAACCCTGGTGTCTTAAATAACTTTCAACTTGAAAATCTGCATTAAAACTAAAATCATAGTCACCTCTCTCTTGAAGTTTTCTACCAAATTTTTCTTGCATACCTTTCTCAGATAAATAACTTATATGACCAACCATTCTTGCAACTGCTAAACCATTTTTTGGTTGAACGTTTTTTTTAATATATTTCCCTTTATCCCATACTGGATCGGCCATCACAGCCTGTCTGGCTAATTCATTAAGTGCAATATTTTGCGCACTATGACTTGTGCTACAGGCAATTGGCATTGCTGAATATGTTCTATTTGGAAATGTTGCACAAAATTGTAGTGTTTGCATTCCACCCATTGAGCCACCCGTAGCACAGAGAAGTTTTTCTACACCCAAATAATCTAAAAGTGTTTCCTGCGCTCTAACAATATCTCTTATTGTAATCACTGGAAAACTTAAACCATATGGTTCATTTGTTTTTTTGTCTACTTCTTTAGGACCCCACGAACCCATACACCCACCAATTACATTTGCACATATCACAAAATATTTATCGGTATCTATTGCCTTACCTGGCCCAACAGCAGTTCCCCACCAACCTTCCTTTTTAGTTATTGGGTTTAATCCGGTTACAAATTGATCACCTGTAAGAGCATGAAACACTAATATAGCATTGTCTTTATTTTCATTTAATTTTCCGTACGTCTCATATGCTAAAGGAAAATCTTTAACCATTTGTTTACAGTCAAGTAATAGAGACTTAGATATATTTAATTTTTTAATATTTTCCATTTTGTTTTTACCAAAAAAAAAACCCAGCTAAACTGGGTAAAAAAAATCCCTGTTTAGCTGCATTTACTCAGCGCTCGCAATTTGGTTAAATCAGCGCTAGGCGAATGTATACTAAATCGCCACAAACATGTCAATTTATTCAAATATTTTAATTTACGTTATACAAATTAAGTTGCTTTTAATGTAAGACATCTAAAATATTATGAAATTACCCAAACCAAGAAAAATCATAGCCGAGAAGTATGTTGCTGGTCTTAGTTTATTTAAAAGCAGAAGAAGCCCTATAAAACTTTCGGCAAATGAGTCAGCTCTAGGACCAAGTCCAAAGGCTGTTAAATCTTATAGCTCAATAGGTAGAGGATTTGTTAGATACCCGGATTCAGATGGAACTTTTTTCAGGAAAGTTCTTGCAAAAAAATTTAATCTTAAGAAAGAGAGAATCATACTTGGATCTGGTTCTGATCAAATTTTTGAATTAGTATGTAAACTTTTTTTAAGCAAAGGGGACGAAGTTATTGTTCCAGAATACAGTTTTATAATTTACAGAATTTATAGCAGAATGTTTGGAGCTAAAGTAAGATATGCTAAAGAAGAAAATTTTAATGCCTCAGTCGAGTCGATTTTAAATTGTGTAAACAAAAAAACTAAAATTGTTTTTTTAGCAAATCCTAATAATCCGACAGGGACATATCTAGACAAATCTGAAATTATTAAATTAAGAAAAAAACTAAGGAGCGATATTTTGTTAGTCATAGACGATGCTTACTATGAATATATTAATGATCCTAATTACTCATCAGGAATAGATTTATTCTCCAAATCCGAAAATGTAATAGTGACAAGAACTTTCTCTAAAATCTATGGCTTAGCAGGATTAAGAATAGGTTGGGGCTATGGTTCAAAAAATATTATTAAGAAGCTTTATGAAATAAAACCGCCATTTAATGTTAGCAGACCCGCTCTTTTTGCTGCCACGCAAGCTGTGCAAGATAGCAAATGGTTAAAAAAGGCAGTCGACCACAATACTTTATGGGCGGAAAAAATATTTGAAGTCGCTGACCAAATAGGAATTACAACTAATAAAACAAATGTTAATTTTTTTCTTTTTAATTTTGATTATGTAAAGTTAAACTCAACCCAAGTATTTAACAAATTAGCAAATTCAGGAATTTTAGTAAGGCAAATGGAAGTTTATAATATTAAAAATTCTTTAAGGGTTACAATTGGAAATAGCCATGAAAATAAAAAATTAATTTTAACTTTAAAAAAAATTTTCAATGTTTGATCAAATAACAATTATTGGCTGTGGTTTAATAGGTTCATCAATATTTAAGGGCCTGAAGAAAAAAAGTTCAATTAAAAAAATAATTACATTCGATAATAATAAATCTGTTATGGAAGTCGTGAAAAAGTATAATTTATCTGACGAAATGTTTTCAAGTCCGGCAGAGGCTGTAAAAAATTCTGATTTAGTTTTAATATGCACTCCATCAAGCAGCTTTAGTTCGGTGATCAAGGAAATAAAGGGAAATCTTAAAAATGGATCAATTTTAACTGATACTCTCTCCGTAAAAAAAGGACAGAAGCCCAAATTAGAAGATATAAATTGGATACCATCACACCCAGTAGCTGGGACAGAAAAAAGTGGACCTTTAGCAGGACAAGAAAATTTATTTGAAAATAGATGGACCATAATTACTCCTGGCAAAAATGCAAAAGAGTCAGACATTAAAAAAGTCTCACTTTTTTGGGAAAAATTGGGCAGCAAAGTAAAAATAATGTCCGCTGTGGAGCACGATAAAATTTTGTCTATTACAAGTCATTTACCACATGTAGTAGCATATAATATTGTAAAAACTGTTATGGGTTACGATGAAAAAATACAAAATGATATTATTAGATATAGCGCTGGAGGTTTAAGAGATTTTACAAGAATAGCAGCATCCGATCCAACAATGTGGAGAGATATATTTATCGATAATAGTGACTTAATAATACAGGCTATAGATAAGTTTAGTAAGAATTTAGACGAATTTAAAAAAGTAATTTCTGATAAAAATAGTAAAAAACTTTTAGAAATTTTTAGCAAGTCTAAAGAATTAAGAAAATCAATAATTAAAGCTGGCCAGGAAACTGATAAACCAGATTTTGGAAGAAAATAGTTAGTCTATAGAGTCAATTTCATTATAGATATTTGTCTCAAGTATATTTATAAATTTTTCCTTCTCTAAACCAGAATTTATAGGATTAAGAAAGGATATTGTAATCTTACCCGGATATTTATTAAATTTATTTTTTGGCCAAACCTTACCCGAATTCAAGGCTACCGGAATACATGGCAATTTTATCGAATTATATATTCTTCCCACTCCTTTTTTAAATGGACGACGTTCTTTGTAAGGAACTCTTGTGCCTTGTGGAAAAATTAATAATGGTCTTTTACTTTTGCTTGTTCTATCTAAAATTTTATCAAAAAAACTCAAATTTTCTTTTGTTGCAGTATCTCTAACAATATCAATTGCTCCGATTTTTTTTAAACACCAGCCAAACAAAGGTATTCTCATTAACTCTTTTTTTAATATAAAAATTGGGCCCGGTAAAACGGTTTGTAAAGCAAAAGTTTCAAACATGGATTGATGTGCTGATGCAATAAAATATTTTTCATGTTTTTTAAGATTTTCTAGACCTCTGAATTCAATTGAAACACCGAGAAAAACTTTGACTAAAAATACGATATAATCTGAGAGGATTTTTCCAGCACAAATCATATACTTATCCTTCATAGCTAAAAGTGGTACTGCAATTATGCATGCACTTACAATTCCAAAGTAAAGAAAAATATTAAAAAAAAATGACCTTAAAAATATCATCTATTAAATGATCTCAGAAATCTTTTGTCTTTTTCTAATTACTTTTATTTGACCTTTTTTAATAATAATTTCAGCTGCTAAAGGTCGAGTATTATAATTTGAGGAAAGCGTAGATCCATAAGCACCAACGTTTGTAATTGCAACCAAACTTCCTTCACTTACTGATGTAAAGTTTTTATATTTGAGAAAAGTATCTGAGCTTTCACAAATTGGTCCAACAAATTCTACATCTCCATTAATTCTTTTTTTTGATTTCAGCACTGGAATAATTTCATGTTTTGCATTATACAATGCAGGTCTCATAAAATCATTCATACCTGCATCAATAATAATAAAATATTTTTTCCCACTTTTTTTTACAAAAACAACTTTCGATATTAGTGTTCCTGTATTTCCTATTATAAATCTTCCAGGTTCAAAAATAATTTTACAGCTTAGTTTATTTTTAAAGGTTTCAACTAATTTAGCATAATTTTTAATATCAATTATTTTCTCCCTTTTATTATAGGGAATTCCAAATCCACCACCCAGATCTACAAATTCAAAATTTATTCTGCTTGATTTAATAGTTTTCAATAAAAAATCCAAAGTTTTTTTATATGGACCAATTGAGGTTATTTGACTCCCAATGTGAACGCTAATCGCTTTAATTTTAATATTTTTATATTTTTTTGAGTTTTTACAAAATTTTAAAAAATCAGATTTAATAAGCCCAAATTTACTATCTAATTTACCAGTCGTAATTTTAGATATAGTTTTTGCGTCTACGCCAGGATTTATTCTGATACCAATATTAGTAATACGATTAAGTTTTTTTGATAATTTGTTAATCAATATTGCTTCGCTCTCTGACTCAATATTTATTAACAAAACTCTTTTCTTAATTGCATGTAAAAGTTCACTTTCAGTTTTTCCCACTCCAGAAAAAACAATTCTATTTGGTTTAATTTTAGCTTTTAATGCTTTCATTAGCTCGCCTTTTGAAACCACATCAGCACCTGATCCTAATTTACCAAGTTCTGAAATTATAAATACATTCGAGTTTGATTTGACTGAAAAGCATATTAGCGGATCTACTTTTTTAAAGTAATTAGAAAAATTTTTAAAATTATTTCTAATTTTTTCGTATGAATAAAGATAAAAAGGTGTTGGATTTCCTTTAACAACTTTTTTTATAGATATATTATTTATTAATAGGTTCTGGCTTTTATAATTCAAACTCATATTTTAAAATTTACTATGTTATTTTGCTCTATTTTTATTGCTTGGTATTCCGGATTACCTTTTTTTCCACAACCTTGTATGAAAAAAAATATTAATGATATCAAAACTATTTTGCGCATTAATTCAAATAAGATTTATACTTTTTAATCATTTTTTTTATATTTTTTGCTGATGTGCCTCCATATGAGGTTTTTGAATTCATTGAATTCACAATATCAAATATTTTCGGTATATTTATTTCAGTATTTTTAATAAATTTATTAATCTCTTTTAAAGAAAGCTGATCTAACCTTATTTTTTTTCTCTCAGCATAATTTACTAATTTCGAGGAAATAGCATAACCTTTTCTAAAAGGCAGATTTTTTTTCTGAGCTAAGTAATCAGCAAAATCAGTAGCAGTTGTATAACCTTTCTGGGCCATATTTTTCATATTATTTTTTTTAGTATTTAAGTTATCAATAAGTTCAATAGACATCGTCAAACTGTCTATTAAAGTATCAAAACTATCAAAAACTAATTCTTTATCATCTTGCAAATCTTTATAATAAGAAATTGGTAAACCCTTCATGATTGTAAGCATAGAATTTAAATTTCCATAATTTATTGCCGTTCTTCCTCTTATTAATTCAGCAGGGTCTGGATTCTTCTTCTGGGGCATTATTGACGAACCTGTGAGAACCTTATCAGTGAATTCAATAAAACTAAAAGCTTCTGAATTAAAGATTATAAAATCTTCAGCCAATCTAGATAAATGCATTGCGCAAGTAGCAGACGCAGACAAAAAGTCTATAGCAAAATCTCTGTCAGAAACCGAGTCGATTGAATTACTTGTAGGTTTTTTAAAACCAAGTTTTTTAGCAGTATAATTTCTATCAATATTGAATGAGGTTCCAGCTAAAGCTGCAGATCCCAAAGGACATTCATCAATTAAACTTATATTATTTTTAAATCTTTTTTTATCTCTATAAAGCATCTCAACATAAGCGAGCAGATAATGTGCAAAAGAAATTGGTTGTGCATTCTTTAAATGGGTAAAGCCAGGCATGACAGTATCAATATTTCTAGATGCTTTTTTTAAAAGAGATTTAATCAACAAATTGATTGTTTCATTTATATCCAATGAAGCTTTTTTAACCCACATTTTAAAATCTGTTACTACCTGATCATTTCTAGATCTCGCTGTGTGCAAATAGCCTGCAGAGTCACCAATAATTTGAAAAAGTCTCTTTTCAATATTTTGATGAATATCTTCAAACTTTTCCTGAAATTTAAATTTATTTTTATCGATTTCAGTTTTAATTTTTTTTAACCCTTTGATTATTTTAATTCCATCTTTTCTTGGAATTATTTTTTTCTTTGCTAGCATTTGCACATGAACAATCGATGCCTGAATATCCTCATTATAAAGTCTTTTATCAATATTTATTGAAGAACCAATTCTTTGAAAATTTTTAGAATTAGTTTTTCCGAATCTATTTGACCAAACAGTCTTATTTTTATTTTTCATTTTGTATGTTAAACCTATTCAAGTATGAATATTTTAAAGTTTTTAATATTATTAGTTTTTTTCAAATTCAATTTTTTAATTGCTGCTGAACCATTACCATTCAATAATATAGTTCTTCATAAAAATCCATTACAAGTTTCCCAGGTAAAATTTAAGGATTTTTACCTCAAAGATATCGAAGTTAATAAAAATGATGGCAAGATTAAGGTAATAAATTTCTGGGCTACTTGGTGCGAACCTTGTAGAAAAGAAATGCCCTCATTAGATAATTTTAGTAATTTAAATAAACATATTCTTATTTACCCTATTAATTTAGAAAAACCCAATACAGATAAAACTAGAAAATTTTATCGAGATTTAAATTTAAAAAATCTTAAAATTTATTTTGATCCGGAATTTGAGCTAACTAAACAATTTAAGCTTAGAGGTGTTCCTACTACTATTTTATTAAATAAAGAGGGAAATGAATTTGCTAGAATTATTGGAGATATTAATTTCGAGGACAAAAAATTTATAGAATGGATTAACAATTTCATATAGGTCTATGATTAATGAAATATTCTTTAAATACAAAAATTATTAATTCAATCAAGACAACGGAAAGTGCTGTTATACTTTGCCATGGTTACGGAGGAGATGGCAATGATATTTCTATTGTCGCAAATTACTGGAAAAATTTTTTACCCAAAACTTTATTTTTATGCCCAGATGCACCTGAAATATGTAAAGTCAATCCCTCTGGTTTCCAATGGTTCGATTTAATGTATCAAACACCTGAAGAAACCCTCTCAAAATCTTTAATGGCAGAAAATAAACTAAACAAATTTATTGATGAAGTAATAGAGCACAATAAAATAAATATTAACAAATTAGCTTTGGTTGGATTTAGCCAAGGTTGCATGATATCATTGCAGACAGCACTTAAAAGAAAAGATAAGATTAGTTGTGTGATTGGTTACTCTGGCAAAATTATTAATCAAGAACATTTAGAAAAAAATATAGTTTCAAAACCAGAAATTTATTTAATGCACGGCGATATTGATCAGGTTGTACCTTTGGATAATTTTTTAGCATCTAAAGAATTTTTTATAAGTAAAAAAATTAAAATAAATACAAAAATTTTTCAAAATTGTGAGCATCGTATTCCCACAGAAGGTCTAAGCATTGGTCTAGAGTTTTTAAAAAAAAATTTATAATATTTATTGATGAAGTGTAACAAATTTATATCTTGATAATTTTGTTTTCATAAGTTAGCATAAATAATGATTATTAGTTCAAGTGAAAAAATTCCACTGGAAAAATGTCCGGCACTTGTTTTGAATGCCGACTTTAGGCCTTTAAGTTATTATCCGCTATCTTTATGGTGCTGGCAGGATGCAGTTAAATCTGTTTTTTTAAATAGAGTGAGTATTGTTTCAAGATATAAAAGGAAAGTCAGGAGCCCATCATTTGAAATGGAGTTACCAAGTGTAATTGCATTAAAAAGTTTTATAAAACCATCTGAAAATCCAAATTTTACACGTTTCAATGTTTTTCTTAGAGATAAATTTACGTGCCAATACTGTGGTGATAAAAAAGATCTTACATTTGATCATTTACTTCCAAAATCTAAAGGTGGTAAAACGGACTGGCAGAACGTTGTTACCGCTTGTTCTACATGTAACGTTAAAAAGGGCGGAAAACTTTATAGCAAATGCGATTTGAGACTAAAAAGAAAACCATTTGTCCCAACAGTTGATGATCTTCATAAAAATGGAAGGAATTTTCCACCAAATTTTTTACATGAAAGTTGGATGGATTATTTATATTGGGATATAGAATTAGAACCTTAATTAAATTTTCTCAGATACTTTAATAGCAATTTTAGAAGTATTTTGAATTATTTTATCTAGCACAGAGTAAAGACCTGACTTAGTTGCTCCTTCATCATAAGCAATATTTTTATGATCATCTTCGTCTTCTCTAAATTTTTTTATTGATTTTTTTAATTCTTTTTCATCATCCCCAAGCTTATCTAATTGATCTTTGTAATGATCACATATTACCTCTTCAACTGATGCAGTACAAAGCATAGCAGCTTTTTGGCCAAGTAATGTTGTGCCAAATCCAAGTGTTACACCCAGTAAATCCCAAAGAGGCAAAAATATTGTTGGCTTGATATTCCTTTTTTGAATTTCTTTTTCAAAATATTCAAAATGCTCTTTTTCATGTTCTTTCATATCCTTAATCAACTTCTTTAATTTTTCATCTTTTCTAAAAGTGCTTAAAGCAAGAAGTTGGCCTTCATAAATCTTAATTGCACCTCTCTCACCGGCATGATCTACTCTTATAATTTCTTCTAAAGTTTTTTTATTTGTTTCTTTCATAATTTTTGCACAATTTTGCAAATATACCGAATAATATAAATGATAAAATAGTATTTATTGAAGCAAGTGACAGGCCAAAAACTCTGAAAGTGACTGTTTTACAACTTATAGTATTTTCTTTTAGACTTTTTAATAATTCATCTTTACTTAAATTATTTTCAAAATTTTTAGCTTCACAAATCAGAGCCTCATTAAAAAAACCTTGTTCAATACCAAAATGATAAAATGCAATTGCCGATCCAAAAAAAGACACCAAAGAAAGAGTAAATAAAGTTAATTTTACATATTTTTTTAAAACGAGAATATTAAGAATTAAAAAAACTGACACAAAATAAGGATATCTTTGATACAAACAAAGTTTGCAAGGTTTATGACCTAAAACGTATTCAATAAAATAAGCAGAAAAAATTGATAGTATTGAGAATGCTAAAATAGCCAATAAAATTTTGTTAAAATTTTTTTCCATTTTTTACTTTAATAAAAAATAAAATCCACCTGCTATAACCAAAACAAAAATAGTTATAATAACTGACCATTTAGTGCCCTCCTTTTCGAGGAACGGCCCAAATTTTTGACCAAATTTGTAAGTTAAAAATGCCACTAAAAAAAACCTCGACCCTCTTGTTAGAACACAAATTATTATAAAAAAAATTAAATTAAAATGAATAAAGCCACTCGAAATAGTCAAAAGTTTAAAGGGCAATGGAGTAAATCCAGCAGTCACAAGAATTCCTAACCAAGAAAAAAAACCACCTTTTGTAGAAAATTTATCTTTTAAGAAATTAGGATCTTCATATCCATAAAGTTCAAATATTTTAACACCTATCTCATTAAAAAAAACATAACCAATTAAATATCCAAAAAGTGCACCTAATACAGAAAAAATTGTAGCTATTAATGCTATACGAATAAATTGATCTTTTTTTGCAACCACCATCGGAATTATCATAACGTCAGGTGGAATTGGAAAAAACGAACTTTCTATAAAAGACTCGAAAGCTAAAAGGGGTTTGGCATACTTATGCCCAGCCCAAGCTACACACTTATCATATATTTTTTTTATCATTTTTTATATTGATAAGTAAATTAATTCAAAACATAATGATTGTACAAATATAAATTAGGGTCTGTGGGCGAATGGTGGAACTGGTAGACACGTTGGACTCAAAATCCAATGGTAGCAATACCTTGAGAGTTCGAGTCTCTCTTTGCCCACCAATTAATCTTGGGTTAACCTATAGATGGCCCTTGCAACTTTATTGTAACCACTTTCATTATAATGGCCGTCTGAATTAAAAGGAAAAAGGTCAAGTGGGTTCGACTCATTTTTAAATACTTCAGCATGAATATCAATAAAAGGTATTCCAAGTTTATCTATAATTTTTTTTACATATAAGTAGCTATTATTTTCATAGTTTCCTTTGTAACGTTTAAACTCAGGCAAATAGACGAAGTAAAACTTTGAATTATTTCTCGATACTAATTCTTTACTTAATTTGATTATTTTTTCGAAGTCAGAATAAGTTAAAACTACTTTTTTATTTTTATTAGTAATTAGATATCTAGTATTAAAAAGTTTAATAAAATCTCCAAGTTTAAAAACATTTCTCTTTTCTTTAATTCTTTGACTCAAAATATTATTTCCCAAAATATTAATTTCTTCGTGTCTTACTTTAAGGTCTTGTTTAAAATTTAAGTCTTTTATGTAGTTCAAAAAAAATTTATTTTCAAATTTATGACTTAAACCTTGTAAATCATTTCCTTCATAATAAAGCCATAAAACTTTATTTACACCAGACGCATAATATTCTCTTAATGTTGCATATTCCAATAATGGATTATGACCCGCATATCCTAAATTTAAAACCGACTTATTTGATAAGTGTCTAAGTACTGATCCGATATCATCTGGTCTATTAACACAATCACCCAAAGCAAAAGAGTCACCTACAATTAAAAATTCTTTTTTATTAGCGTCCCATTCTGAGTCTGGATTATTAAATCCATATCGGTCACTTTTATAAATAGAGTAGTAACCATTCTCATTACAATTGATAGTTTTTGAATTTGAAATTCCAGACAGTGGATAAATATCATTATAATTTTTTATATAATCGTAAGGATATATTATTACTTTTATGTCCTTATCAGTTTTTTTTAAATCTTTATAAATTTCAGATCTGTATCTTTTGTCAAAAATCCGACCAGTTTGTTCTTTATAAGTTATTTCCTTATTTTTTATTTTTTGATTATCTTTGAAAGGCAAGTATGCTTCAAAACAATACACAGAGAATAAAATACTGGCTATTGTTATTATTAAATATTCTTTAATAATTTGATTTAAAAAAAAAGTTAAAATTGAAAAAATAATTAATACTGCTGATATAATATAATAAACTCTATAATATTCACTCCTTTCTCCATCAAAAACTATTTGAGACTTATAAAAAGTATAAATCAATATAAATATTGATATTATCAAACAACTTGGGGAAAATATTTTCTTTAAAAAATTCATTATTTAATCTAACTTTTAGACTATTTAAAATAAAATAGAAATGAATAAAAATAAATTTTATAAAATTTAATTTAAGAAATTTAAAAAATAAAGTTTACATTTATTAATCTTAATATGAAAGTTTCGAACCTAAATAGTCTTGTTGAATTATATTTTAAAAAGTTAGAAGAAATAGACCCAAAAAAACAATTTTTAAAATGGCTCAAACCTGGAAAACCATATTATACATGGGAAGATATTACAGAAAGAATTTATAAACTTTCATATAAAATTAATTCTTTAATTAATGATGGTGACAGATGTTTAATTCTTTCTGAGAACCGGCCATATTGGTTGATATCCGACATAGCTATCATGAATGCAGGAGGTATATCAGTACCAATATTTACAACTTATTCATCAAGCGACTACGAGTACATTTTTAACGATTGCAAACCATCATTAATAATTGTTTCAAATAATAACCAATTTAAAAAAATAAAAAATCTTGTTGATCCCAAATTTCAAAAGATCATATCTTTTGAAAGTATTGAGATGAAGAGCTTATTAATACAAGATATTTTTGATGAAAAAGGTTTCCAAAGAAAAATTAATTTAAATCTGAGAAGAAATATGCCAGCATGTATAATTTATACCTCAGGCACCTCTGGTAATCCTAAAGGTGTTATTTTAAGTCACGGAGGTATTTTGGCAAACTGTGAAGGTGCCTTAGAACTATTAGATCCTCTAATTAAAAAAAAAGATCCAGTTTTTTTAACATGGCTGCCTCTTTCTCACTCATATGAACATGCTGTTCAATTTATTCAAATACTTATTGGAGCAAAAGTTTTTTATGCAGAAAGTTTAGAAAAACTCATATCAAATATGTCTTTAGCAAAACCAACGATTATGACCGCTGTACCGAGGTTTTATCAAAATTTATTTAATAAAATTAATACTAATTTTACTAAGCAATCAGGACTTAAAAGGTCTCTCATTTTAAAGACATTAGATTTAGGAAAAAAGGTATTAAATAATCAACAACTTAAACCTCATGAAAAAATATTAAATTTTTTATGCCAATTGCTTGTAAGAAAAAAAATTCAAGGTCAATTTGGTGGAAATCTACAAGCTTTTGTCTCAGGGGGTGGAGCATTAGACAAAAATGTTGGGGAATTTTTAAATGCGATAGGCTTGCCAACTCTACAGGGATACGGGTTAACTGAAACATCACCGGTGGTAAGCTGCAATCTTCCTGGAAATATCAAGGTTGAAACAGTAGGACCACCTTTTAGAACTAATCAAATCAAAATAGCCGAAGATGGTGAAATCTTAGTTAAAGGAGAAAATGTGATGTTAGGATATTGGAACAAAGAAAAAGAAACAAAAGAGATAATTAAAAATGGATGGTTACATACTGGAGATATTGGGGAAATAGAATCTAATGGGTATTTAAAAATTACTGATAGAAAAAAAGATATTATTGTTAATCATGGTGGCGACAATATTTCTCCAAGTAAAATTGAAAATTTAATTTGTACAAATGAAAAAATTAAACAATGTTTAGTTTATGGAGATAAAAAAAATTATCTTGTTGCATTAATAGTAGTAGATCCAAAAGAAAAAAAAGATTCAACTATAAGAAGTATTATTAATGACTTTAATAAAAAATTATCAATTATTGAAAAAATAAAAAAATTTAAGTTAATTGAGCAAGAGTTTACAATCGAAAATGGTTTAATGACACCAACTTTAAAACTTAAAAGAAAAAAAATTATAGAAAAGTATAAACAAGATTTAGAAAATCTTTATTCTTAATTAAAATTTTTTTAATTTAAAACATATTTAAATAACCATTGATTTTACTTGCTTTTCTTAACTAATTAAAAAAAATCATAAAAAAGTTTTTATTTTAATTTTTTTTAAAAAAAGCTCAGTTAGTTTATATTTGACATCTATTCAAAAAAACTTAAAGTCGAATCAATTAACGAATCACTTCGATTTGTTTAAAAAAAGGGAGATAACGATGGCTAAAAGACGTAAAAAAAAGAAAAAAAAGGCTAAGAAGAAAGCTAAAAAAAGAAGAAGAAGAAGATAAATAGTTTTCTCTGAAAACGCTCTTTCCAAATCTCACGGAAAGAGCGTTTTTTTATTGCATTTCTTCTAGTTTTTCTTCTCTACCTAATGCTTTATCCATTCTTTTTTTAACATCTTCTTGAGAAATCTTTAAAACGACCTCAAATTCGCTTTCTAATCTATCATAAGCTTTTTCAAATAATTGTCTTTCACTATAGGATTGATCTGCAATAGTATTTGTATTTTTATTTAAATCTCTTACCACTTCAGCTAATTCATAAATTTTTCCAGAATTTATTTTTTGTTCATACTCTTGTGCTCTTCTACTCCACATTGTTCTTTTTATTTTCGGTTTACTTTTAAGAATCGAAATACACTTATTCACTTGATGAGTTGAACATATTGGTCTCAAATGTGATTGCTTATTAATAGGCAACTGAAGTGTAAGTTTATCTTTTGCAATTTCAATTTTATAATTTTGACTTTCTATACCACCTATCTTAGCTTTTTCAATACTCACAATTTTACCTACGCCATCTTTAGGATAAACTACAAAATCATTCACACCATAAATCTTTTTTTCAGTTGGTTGTTTTTTAATTTTTTTAATCTCAATTTTTTGATCCCCAGTGGAAGTTTTAACTGGTAAATTTACCTTTTTTTTTTCAATTTTCTTTTTTAAAACTTTAACCTTTTTTTTCTTTTTTTTTCTACCCATTTCTATTTCCCTGGTTTCTCTGAAAAATATTTATCATATTTATTTTTTTCATTCTTGTATTGATCTGCATCTTTAGGTGGATCCTTTTTTTTAGTTATGTTTGGCCATAATTTTGAGAATTTATCATTTATTTCTAACCATTTACTTTTATCACTTTCATTGTACGATGTATCTGCAACAATTGCATCGACAGGACATTCAGGTTCACACACTCCGCAATCTATACACTCTTCAGGATGAATTACTAGCATATTTTCTCCCTCATAAAAACAATCTACAGGGCAAACCTCTACACAGTCCATTAATTTACATTTTATACATTCATCTTTTACTAAATAAGTCATACTTTATTTTTTTCAATTATACTCAATTTTATTTTGCCACTAATTTTGTCTGGTATATATAGCAAACCACAAATTCTTCTAATTAAATTACTTTCATATATTCCAGACTTATTATCAGATAAAACAATTTGCCAAAGTGTCTCAAGAACAAAAGTTTTTATATCTAAATCCATTTTTTTTATTTCTCTTGTGAATTCTAAGATATGGTTTGAGTCTTTCTCATATTTTTCAGCGTCTTCTAAAATTTCAAATGAAGTTTTATTTTGTAAAGTATTCGGATGTCTTTTTGAGAAAATATTTATAAAATTATTTATTAAATCTTTTTCTTTCTCTGTATAATTTTCATCAATTTTTGCAGCGTGTATTAGTAATGATACTATTTTTATTAATTCAATATTATTTTGATCTTTTTTGTTTGAAAATTTGGTCATTATTTTAAGTTAAGAGAGGATAGCTTTTGAAATGGATTGTTTTTTCCTTTAAAAAACTTAACTTTATTTATTTTTTTAAAGCCTTTATAAAAAAATATATCTTCATCTTTTTTTTCACGCCTATAATTCATCAACTGCATAACTTTATAAAAAATTTCTTTTGAGCATCCTAAAAGGTTAATCATTTCAGAGTTTATTTTAAATTTTCCATTTTTTGTGCTATCAAGAATTTTTAAGAATAATTTCTCTAGAATATCAACTCTTATATAGTAATTCCCAAAATTTTCAAATCCGCATAAAAGCAAAAACTTTTTGTCAAATTTGTTTTGATTATCGCTTAAAAAGTTTAATCCAGATTTGGGAATTTCTCTACTATCATTAATATTATTATAAAACTTCCAAAGCATGATTCTTAAAGCAACTGCCTTTGGTTTAAGCATTTTTGGTAGGAAAATGTGGTATCTACCAATTTTTATACCCAACATTCTAAATTGTTTTCTGTCTTCTTTTGATATGGCTTTTACAATATCTTCCACGTCTGATCTTTTTAGTACTCCATTATTTTCATAAAGCTGGAATGAAAGAGCTCTTAAATACTTATTTTTATTTTCCTTTTCGATTAAATTTATTAAGTCTTTTAATTCCTCAGCAACGTAGTTTTTTAACCAAGTGTTTAAAAAAAATAATAACTCCGCTTTTGAATTAATTTCTAAATTTTCATCTGCAATAATTTCAATTTCAGGATGAAGGTAATTATTACCTTTTCTTAGTTTTGCAATTGAGTGATTTTTCCAGATTATTTTATAGTTTTGACTAAATTCTATCTCTTGATTCTTTATAATTTCTTTAACTCTACCGATTAATTCTTCCGAAATACCCTGTCTAGCAGCTTTCTTTAAGGATTTAACATCGGTATCTAATGTACCCGATGTAAATTCCAAATTTAGTTTTAAACCCTTTAGTTTTCCAATAAGCTGACCGTCAATTATTAATTCATCTTTTGTATTAATTTCAGTTTTCAGCTTCATATCTTGTTTAAGACCTCGAGATAAAACACTAATTCTTTTATCGATAAAACTTTTTGTAATTTCATTATGCAGTTTATCAGATAAGCTATCTTCAATATTTTTACTCATTTGTATCCAGTAATCAGAATTTTCTACCCAATTTTTTTTGTTTGCAACATATGACCAGGTTCTTACATTTGAAATTTTATTAGATATCATATCTATATTGCCCCGGTATTTATCAAGACCTTTTAATTGTATCTTCATATAATCATTCGGTATTGTATTTTTTCCTGTATTTAAAAAATTAAAGACTTTAGTAACCACATCTATATGTGTAAAAGCTTTTTTTTGAAAATCTGGAATTTGGCAACAATCCCATAATAATTCCAATTTATTATTAGAAAATTTAAGTTTTTTATCTCTTACAAGATATTTCAGAACATTTTCATCAAGTGAGTCTGAGATCTTTAAAAAGTTTTTACTTGAAGGTTTTTTTTCAAGAGATCTAATTAAATCTTCTGCACTATTAAAATTCAAATCCGAATTTCGCCAAAATAAAAATTTAATTTCATCAAGTTTGTGACCCTCAATTCTTTCAATTTCGTCTGATTGAAGATTTTCACATCCGCCAGTTACACCAAATGATCCATCCACTTTATATCTACCAGCTCTTCCGGCTATCTGTGAAATTTCTGTTGTTCTAAGACGCCTAATTTTTTTTCCATCAAATTTTTTTAAACTTGAAAAACTTACTTGCTCAATATCCATGTTGAGTCCCATCCCAATTGCGTCTGTTGCTACTAAGTAATCAACATCGCCTGATTGGTAAATTTCAACTTGAGAATTTCTTGTTTTAGGACTTAAAGATCCCATTATAACAGCTGCACCACCTTTCTGTCTTCTTACTAATTCAGCAATTGCATAAACTTCTTCAACCGAAAAGGCTATTAACGCACTTTTTCTCTCTAACCTTGAAATCTTTTTATGTCCATTATAAGAAAGTTTTGAGAAACGTTGCTGTTCAATAAAACGTGTTTCTGGTATTATTTGTGAAACAATATTTTTCATTACTTGGGATCCTAAAAACATTGTTAGTATCTCTCCTCTAAAATTTAAAAGTCTATCAGTAAAAATATGGCCTCTTTCTCGATCACCACACATTTGAATTTCATCAACAGCTATAAAGTCAACTACTTTACCTTTTGGCATTGCTTCGACTGTACAAATAAAATATTGGGCAGTGTTAGGAATAATTTTTTCTTCACCAGTAATTAAAGCAACTTTATTAGAGCCAATTTTTTTTACACACTTGTCATAAACCTCTCTTGCTAATAATCTTAAGGGAAGACCAAAAATACCTGAGTTAAATTCAAACATTTTCTCTATTGCCATATGTGTCTTGCCTGTATTTGTCGGACCCAGGACTGCAATTATTTCATTTAAATGAGATTTCATTGTTTAGTGTTATTTTTTCTTTTAAATACTATATATAGGTTAGCACCGAGAACAAAAGATGATTAAATCATGACCGAATCACTTTGTCAAACGTTCTATTTTAATAAATTTAAACTGTAGTAAGTTAATCAATTGTGAACGATTTTGTAAAAAAAAATATTAGAGATCTAAAACCTTCAGCCACTTTAGCTATAAATGAAAAAGCAAAAAAATTATCTCTTAAAGGCAACAAGATTTATAATTTTGGTTTTGGTCAATCACCATTTCCTATTCCAGAAAAAATAGTCTTGGCATTGAAAGAAAATGCCAGTAAAAAAGATTACCTTCCGATGCAAGGTTTAAATAAACTTAGAAAAGTAATTTCAGAATCGTTACTTAAAAAAACCGGATTACGTTATGATAAGGATAATATAATTATTACTCCAGGGTCCAAAGAAGCAATGCTATTAATGCATATAGCGTTTAACGGTGAAATAATTTTGCCAGCACCAAGTTGGGTTTCATATGAACCCCAAGCAAAAATAGCAGAGAACAAAGTTCATTGGCTTCAGACATCGAGAGACAATAATTGGTTTCCAATAGCAGAAGATATAGAAAAAAAAATTAAGTCAATTGGAAATAAAAATATAATATTGATAATTAATTCCCCAAATAATCCATCAGGAACCGTTTGTAAAAACTTAAAGGAAATTGCATTGATTGCAAAAAAATATAAAATTAAGATTTTATCTGATGAAATTTACACAGATTTGACCTTTGATCAAAATTACTTATCTATATCTAAGTTTTATCCAGAAGGAACATTTATAAGTGGTGGACTAAGCAAATGGTGTGGCGCTGGTGGTTGGAGGCTAGGTTTTTTTGCATCGCCGAGCGGCAATAAAGAATTTATTAGTGCATTAAAAACTCTTGCAAGCGAGTCTTATTCTACCGTAAATAGCCCAGTACAATATGCTGCAGTAGAAGCATACGAAGGAAATTATGAAGACTATAAGTCTAAAACTACAAATATTTTAAAAAGTGTGGGCAACTATGTTTATACAAATTTAAAATCAAATAAAATATTAATTAATCCTCCACAAGGGGGATTTTATTTAATGCCTGAATTTTTAAATTCAAAGTTTAAGACATCAAGCGAAATGTGCGATGATATTCTCTCAAAATCTGGTGTAGCTTTGTTACCTGGATCTGATTTTGGTTTTAAACCTGAGAAAATGCTTGCAAGATTAAGCTTTACTGATTTTGATGGCGATATGTTTTTAAAAAATATTACTAGTAGAAAAAAACTAGATGATGACCTAATTAAAAAGTACGCTCCAAATGTTGTTGAAGGAACAAAAAAATTAGCTGAATGGCATAAAAACCTTTAATTTACGGATTGCATAATCTGTCCAATATAAGCTTTTACCCTTACATATTGTATTTCGAATTGATAACATTTCCCTAATTTAAATAATCAAGGAGGAAGATTATGAAAAAAGCAATCTCAACAATCTCTGGAGCGTTGTTTTTATTTGCGGTCAGTTTGCCTCTAACAACTATAGCAAAATCTGCTGAATTCTTTTCAATAGGAACAGGTGGACCAACTGGAGTTTATTTTCAAGTTGGCAATGCTATATGCAAAATGGTAGCAAAAATTCAATCTGCAGAACACGGAAGAAAAAAGGGGACAGATAAAGCATTACGTTGTTCAGCTCCCTCAACAGGTGGTTCGACTTACAATATAGGTCAAATCATGCAGGGTGAACTTCAGTTTGGTGTTGCACAATCAGACTGGCAGTATCATGCGTATAATGGAACTCGACCTGATAAAGTAAAACCTTTTAATGGCTTAAGAGCTGTTTTTTCAGCTCACCCTGAGCCATTTCAAATAATTACTAGAAAAGGTTCTAAAATAAAAGACTGGAATAGTTTAAAGGGAAAAAAAGTTAATATTGGAAACCCAGGATCTGGTCAAAGAGGAACTTTTGAAGTTTTAATGGAAGCTCATGGAGTTGATACTGGTTATTTTGGATCAACATCTGAACTTACTTCTTCAGAACAATCAGGCGCACTTTGTGATAAAAAAATCGATGCATTTGGATATACTGTTGGTGTTCCGAATGCAGGTGTTGCTCAATCAACTGATGGATGTGGCGCGAGTATCATTAATTTAGATACAGACCCTGTAAAAAAATTAGTTGCTGACAACCCATTTTATGCATTTGCAACAATTCCAAAAGGTACTTACAAAACTTCTAAAAAAGATGTAACTACTTTCGGTGTTATGGCTTCAGTTGTAACAAGTGAAGCAGTGCCAGAAGACTTAGTATATGCAGTTGTAAAAGCTGTTTTTGAAAATCTTGATGATTTCAAAAAACAACACCCTGCATTTGCTAATCTAGATCCAAAGAAAATGATCGTAGATGGTTTATCTGCACCATTACACCCAGGAGCAGTTAAATATTATAAAGAAAAAGGCTTAATGTAAGCTATTTATTTAAAAGGCCCAGTTGATTAACTGGGCCTTTTTTTTTATTGTCTCATAATGAGTTCAGCACCAGATCCAGACAAACCAAATTTTTTTGAAAGATTTGATGAAGAAGGTGGTTCGAGAAGAAAATTAAAAAATTGGAATTTAAAACTTGTTGCTACGATTGCTATTTCGTGGTCATTATTTCAGCTTTGGTATGCATCTCCTTTGCCATTTATATTAGATTTCGGAAAGATAATCGATGTACCAGCAAGGTCAGTCCATCTTGCATTTGGATTAGCGTTATGTTTTTTAGCGTATCCAGGTCTTAAGAAAAGTAGAGACAAACCAATATCTATATTTGATATTTTCTTAGTAATTATAGGTTTAGTGGCAACATTATATATATTCTTTGATTATGAAGGCTTAGTTTATCGACAAGGAATAATGGCCAAAACAAATTTATTTGGTTTTGCTATACCTTATGAAGTTATACTGGGATCTTTAGGAATTATTCTTTTGTTAGAGGCCACACGAAGAGCTATTGGAATTCCACTAGTAGTTATTGCATTAATTTTTTTACTTTTCTCAGTATTTGGACAATCAATGCCAGATCTTATTTCGCATCAAGGATTATCTCTGACAAGATTAGTAGGTTATCATTGGTTTGGAGGAGAGGCAATATTTGGGATACCAATAAGTGTCTCAGTCAGTTTTATATTTCTATTTGTATTATTTGGCGCAATTTTAGATGTTGCCGGAGGTGGAAAATATTTTTTAAATTTAGCATTTGCTTTAGTTGGAAAAATGAGAGGCGGTCCGGCAAAAGCAGCAATTTTAGCCTCAGGATTAACCGGTTTGATTTCTGGTTCGTCTGTTGCAAATACTGTAACTACTGGAACATTCACAATACCAATTATGAAAAAAACTGGCTTACCGCCAGTCAAGGCTGGAGCCGTTGAAGTAGCTGCTTCTGTAAACGGACAGATTATGCCACCAATTATGGGGGCTGCAGCTTTTGTTATGGCAGAACTTTTAGGCATATCATATTTTACTGTTATAACTCATGCGTTTTTACCAGCGGTTATTTCCTACATTGCTTTATTTTATATTTCACATTTAGAATCCGTGAAATTAAATATTAAAGGATTACCCGAAAGTGAAATACCTAAATTGGGAGAAACTTTTTTAGGAGGAATTCACTTTCTAATTCCAATTTTTATTCTTATTTATTTGCTATTAGTTGAAAGATGGACAGCCGCTTCATCAGTATTTTATTCAATATTATCATTAATGATAATAATTTTTGTAAAAGAATTATTAGATGCAAAGAAAAATGATCTTAGTTTGTCTAATGCCCTTAAAGTAGGTTTTAACAAAGTTGTTGGCGGTCTTGAAAAAGGAGCAATCAATATGATCAGCGTAGCAATCGCGATAGCAACTGCAGGAATAATAGTAGGCGCAGTAGCGTCTACCGGGTTAAGCAACAACTTAATAGTTATTGTAGAAGCAATATCTGGTGGGAATATAATAACTTTATTAGTACTCACCGCTTTACTTTGTATTATCTTGGGAATGGGTTTGCCAACAACTGCAAACTATTTGGTTGTTGCCGCTTTGATGGCCCAGGTAGTTGTAGAAGTAGGAAATGCTTCTGGTTATATTTTTCCACTAATTGCAATTCATTTATATGTTTTTTATTATGGATTAATGGCCGATGTCACGCCTCCCGTTGGTTTGGCATCTTATGCAGCAGCAGCAATTTCAAGAGCAGATCCAATCAAAACAGGAATACAAGCTTTTTGGTATAGTTTAAGAACCGGAATACTTCCAATAGTATTTATTTTTAATAATGAATTATTATTAATTGGTATAGAAAGTTTGTGGCATGGATTTTTAGTTGTTACAACCTCTCTGATAGCAATTTTGGTATTTACCTCAGCAACACAGGGTTGGTTTATAAATAAACTTAGATGGTATGAAATTATTATTTTTATTGTAGTAGCAATGTCATTATTTAGACCAGGATATATTTTGGATAAATTTTATCCAAAATTTGAAAATAAACAACTTAATGTTGAACAAATTAATTTGATTGAGTTTGAACCGAATAGGGATGTACATATTAAAGTAACAAGGAGAACAGAGTACGGGGATCGGTATAGACTTTTTGTGATAGATAAAAAAAGTTTTGAAAATCAGTACTCTTTAGAAGAGGCTGGTATAACTTTAAAAAATATAGATGGAAGAATTACAGTTGATAATTTAAAATGGAATAGTTTAGCAAAAAAAATGGGAATAGAAACAGGAGATGTAATTAGTGAATTTAAAATTGAAAACTTAGACAGACCTAACAAAGCAATTATTTATCCTTTTTCTCTAGTAGTATTATTTATTTTTGGTTACTTTAATTATATAAGAAAAGACAATTTTAATTATGAAAAAAAATAATAAAAAAGTTATTCAGGGGCGATGGTATCCTATTGGTAAAAAAATCAAAAAAAATATTAATGCAAAATATCATAGAATTAAAGATTGGAAAATGGATCCAAAAGGCTATTTTTTAATTGCAGTTGATCGAAAGAAAAAATTAATTAGAGTAGGATACTGTAAATTTTCAAAACTAGGCAACAATCCGTTACATGATATGGTTGCAACAATACAAGGTAAAACAGCAATAGAAATAACTAATACATTGATAAGAGAAAGGTTTATCTCAACGTTACAGCACGCAGGTGATATGGGTATCGAACTTCATAAAGCTGAATTATCTTTGAAGTATGGTTTTAAATATATTCAAGATCAAGATTTAGCAATTAAGCAGTTTTAAAAAGCTTGAAATCATGATCTTTTAAACTAATATATTTTAATTATGAAAGAATCGTCAATTAACATTTATCTAGGAGACCTTTGTAATAATTACAGGTCTTATGGTCCATTCACATTCCCATTAAATCTAGGAACGATAAGTGTTCACGCACAAAAATTTTATAAGGGTGGTGCGAAGTTAAATTTTAAACTGTTTAAATTTCCAGGAGAAATGATTGAAGCAGCAAGAGAAAATCCGCCTGATATAATTGGGTTAGCAAATTATACTTGGAATTATAATTTAAATATACAGTTGTTAAAGTTATTTAAAAAAGAGTTTCCTAAAGTAACAACTTTAATGGGGGGTCCTAGTTTTAATACTTTCGATATGGAAAAATATTTTTTAAACCGTCCATATCTTGACTATTTTGTTGTAAATCAGGGCGAGACAGGTCTTCTAAATATTATAAATTATTACACTAAAAATGAGTTACCTCATCAGTCGAAGGAAAGTCCAATTATTAACAATGTGGCTTATTACGATCACCAAAAAAAGAAAGTTACAATGGGTAATATTAACGAAAGATATTCAAATTTAGATGAAATACCTTCACCATATCTTGAAGGAGTATTAGATAAATTTTTTGATGTGGAATATTTAATCCCATTAACAGAAACAATGAGAGGATGTCCCTTTAAGTGCACTTTTTGTGGATGGGGAGATGAATGGTTGCGTAAGGCAAATCAATATAGTTTAGGAAGAATAAAATCAGAATTGGAATATATAGCTCAGCGTTCCAAACACAGTTCTTACTTTTATCTAGCAGACTCAAATTTTGGGATGCATAGAAGAGACCAGGATATAGCAAAGATTATAAGAGATTGTTACGATAATTACGGATGGCCACAAACTGTCTGGACTCAGTGGGCAAAAAATTCTTCAGAAAGAGTTATTGGAATCGCAGAAACTTTGGGTTCAGTTTTAGGGAAGGGAATCACAATTGCATATGAATCCATGGACCAAAATACTTTGAAAAATGTTAAAAGAGCGAATATTTCTCTTGATAAATTTAATGAAGTTAGAAAGCACATTAAATTAAAAGGCCTAAGGACACATACAGATTTAATTCTAGGACTTCCTGGTGAAACGAAAGAAAGTTATTTAAATGGTTTAAGAAATGTTTTTAAACAAGGTTTTGACGAAATTGTAACCTTTAACTGTCAAGTATTAGAGGGTACAGAAATGGCTAAACCTGAATATTTGAAGGAGCATGGCATTAAAACAAAATACAGAATGTTAGATAAAGGCTTTGGAATTTATTCTGGTCAGACTGTAATTGAAACTGAAAAAATTATAACAGAAACAAATTCAATGACAGAAAAGGAGATCATAGATATGAGGCCAGTAAACTTTTTTGTTTTTTTATTGTGGAATTCGACTTTCTATTTAGAGACAATGAAATTTATGTTATCACTACAAATTAATCCTATAGACTTTATTTTAAAAATCGATAAAGATTTAGTAGATAGCAGTGATGATATTGGCAAATTACTAACTGAGCTTAGACAAAAAACAAAAGATGAACTGTTTGATACCCAGGAACAATTATTTGAGAAGTATAGTGAAAAAGACAAAGATGGTAAAATGTTAGCTGATAAATTTTCTAAATTAAATCATTATTTTACAGCAAAGATTTTATTTAAGCATAAAGCTCAGATGGATCAAAAAATATTTGAAGTGATAAGTGAAATGATTAACGAACGTTTCGAAAAAAAATTAGCTGAAACTTATATTAGCCAACTTAAAGAAATTATAGACTATAATTCTAGAAAATTATTAAATATGAAAGAGTATATTGAAGGAAAGAAACCCCAAGACTTCTCAAAATCCTATAGTTATGATTTTATAAAATGGATGAGTACCGATAAAGGTGAAAGACCTATAAGCGAATTTAATGGCGGCGCAGAAATATCTTTTTATTTATCTAAAGAGCGTTCAGAAAAAATTAATAGCCAGATTAAAAACCATAAATTTAACAATCCGGTTGAAACATTTATGAAAATGTTAGAGATGATGCGTCAACATGATTTTTTTATGAATACCTCAAGTTCAAGCGTTAAAAAAACTTTGGAAAACCAAGTGGAAAAAACCATCCACACATCAATTTAAAAAATTTGTTTTAAAATTAGGTTTATTATGTTACTTTCAACTTAATACTGAAATGCATGGTGGGAAATCAGTGTGTAATTCATTGGCTGTCCCTGCAACCGTATAGTCGGAGCGCCACCCAGTATAGACCCCTGTTGAATGATGGCCAGGAAAAGCCTAGTTCTGCAAAATAAAGCAGTGGCGTGAAAAAAGGAGCCATATGCTTAAAAAGTTAAACTTAACAATAATTTGTTTTCTAATTTTAAATATTCATTTTGTAAAATTAGCTTATAGCGACGATATTCCAGTAATAGTAATTGCTCCAAGTAAAACACCACAATCGATCTCAACCGTTGGTACTTCCGTAAAAGTTCTTTCTGAAAGTGATTTAGAAAATTTAGATGAGGTATTTTTGGGAGAAGCACTTGATAGTGCAACCACGGGTTTGAATTTTTTTCAAACAGGAGGGGCAGGAACTCAAATGGGAATTCAACTTCGAGGCCTTCCCAAAGCCTATTCTACAGTCTATGTTGATGGTGTAAAAAAATCAGACTCTTCAACTCCCAAAAATGACTTTTATTTTGATGATATTTTAACTGGACAAATTTCAAGAGTTGAAATTTTAAAAGGCAATCAAAGTTCTATTTATGGAAGTGGTGCAATGGGCGGAACAATAAATATTTTTTCAAAAAAAGGTACTGGTGAATTTAAACCAAATTATTCATACCAATTTGGTTCTAACGAAACTCATAACCTTAATTTATCGTATGGTGGAGCAGATGAGAGAAAAGATTTTTACGTCGGTATTGAAAGATTTCAAACAGATGGAATTTCAGCAATGAATCATAATGATGAAAATGATTCATATAAAAATCATACTTTTTTAGTGAATTATGGTTACAAAATTTATGATAATTTAAATTTAAGGGGCATCTATAAGTTTACAGACTCTAAATTAAATTATGATGCTATCAACTCATCTTTTAATCAAATTGATAATAGCTCACATGAAAAAGATACATCTGCAACTTTCGAAATTGAATATGAGATAAATGAAAGTTTAAAAAGCAATCTAATTTTAAACCAAGGGTATATGAGTAGAACAGCAGACAATGTAGTAAACCAATTTACCAATGCAGTTATAGAACAAGATTATTGGTCATATAGAGATACTATAAATTTTCAAAATAATTTTAAAATTAATTCTAATCATAATATGGTTTTTGGAATAGAAAAAGAATTTGAGGAAATGAGATATAATCCATATGATTTTAAAGGCAGCTGGGGGTCCCCTACTGATTTTAAAAAAGGTGAGGAAATAACATCCCAATATATTGATGTTCAATCAAAGATTACAAATAATTTATTTGCAACATTTGGAGTTAGATTTGATAAGCATAGCCAATCTTTAAATGAAGACAGTGAAAGAATTTCGTTAGTTTACTTGTCAGATGTACTCGGTACAAAATTTAAATCATCTTATGGCACAGGTATTAAGTTTCCTTCTTTATATGAATTTTACAAAAGTGGAGCTCCAGATAATCTTGTTGCTGAAAAAGGTAGGAGCTACGATTTCGGAGTAGAAAAAAGTTTTACTAATGCAGGATTAAATTTTGATTTAACATTTTTTAATCATAAATATGAAGATACTATTGAAGGTTGGAAGGCTGCAGGTTGGACCCCAAAAAACATGCCAGGTGTGGTAAGATCTAAAGGACTTGAATTGTTGTCGAGCTACAAACCAGCAAAAAGTTTAAATTTAAGTTTAGGATATACATATAACTCAACATATGATGGCGCAGATTTTGATGACCCAGACATGGGACCTGGTAGTGCAGGTGATTTTTTAAACTCACAAATGGTGAGAGTTCCAAGACATTTGCTAAATTTTGGTGCAGATTATAGTTTTTCTAATAAAATAAATTTTAACTGGAAAACAAAGTGGTCAGATACTGCAAGGGATTACGGTAATACTAATGAGGCCGGGGGGTCATTTAGAGATATGAGATTAAGTTCTTACATAGTGAGTGATGTTGGAATGAACTTTTTTTATGGAGATTATAGAGCTTTTGTTAATTTATCTAATATATTTGATGAAAAATATAGTCAAGCTCTTCAGTTTTCTGCACCAGAAAGATCTTTAAATATTGGTTTTAAAAAAATATACTAGTCTTTAATGAAAAAAGAAATTTTACCTATTTCTTTAATATTAATTTTAGCTCTAGCCAGGCTGATACCACACCCACCTAATTTTACTCCAATTATAGCAGTAGCAATCTTAAGCGGTTATTTTTTCAAAAATATTTATATTTCATTTTTAACCCTGATCATATCCATGTTAATTGCAGATATTTTTCTTGGATTTCATAATAATATTTTCTTCGTATACATTTCTTTACTCATAATTTCCTATACATTTTTCAAAATAGGAGAAAAAATTAATTATAAAAATTTAATTTTTTATAGTTTTTTTGGATCATTAGTTTTTTTTATAATTTCAAACTTTGGTGTTTGGCTTTTAGGGGAAATGTACGAAAAAAATTTAACAGGAATTATAGAGTGTTATATATTAGCCATCCCATTTTTTGGTAATACCTTTCTCTCTACACTGATTTTTTCTTACCCATCAATTTTCTTGTATAGATCTATTTTGATTAAGATTTAAGTATTTTCCAAACTCCCGAGGTAACAGCAACTACACCATTTGAATTTATTATTTCACATGTCAAAAATACTAAAGTGTTAGTTTTTTTTTGCACTTTAACTTTTGCAATAAGTTTATCGCCCAATTTACCTGCAGAAATAAATTTCATCTCTAAAGATATAGTCACACACCTTTTATCACCAGCAACTCTGTGAGCCGCATTTCCCATACCGGTGTCAGCAATGAATGTTAGAAAGCCACCATGCGCCATCCCTGCAGTATTTAGATGAATTTCTTTAACATTAGTTTCATATTCAAAGTTAGAGTCATCTATTTTCTTCCCCTTAAGGCCACCAATATGTTTTGAGTAACCTGAATTAGTTTCATCCATGTTTTCTTTTACCATACATTGGAGCTAGTTGTGAGAAAATAACTGCTGATAAAATTATTATTATTCCAAATATTTTAAATTCATTTAAATATTGATCTAAGAATATCCAAGCCGCAATGGATCCAAAAACACCCTCTAGAGAAAAAATAATAGCAACAGGTGCAGGGGAAAGATTTTGCTGCCCAAAAACCTGTAACATAAAAGCTATTCCACTTGATAATACTCCCGCATATATTAATTCAGCAGTCTCCATTGATATAAGTTTTAGCGAAATAAATTCAAAGGAGAAAGCTGGTATAAAGGAGATTAAAGAGGCACTTAAACATTGAAAAGTTGCAATTGTGATTGGATAATTAAAAATCTTTAAAAATTTAGATATAAATACTATGTGGAAGGCCCAAAAAAAAGCACCTACTACAACTAAAGAGTCACCAAATCTCACACGTAGATTTCCAAGTTCACTTAAAAATAAACCTCCGACTAAACACAACAAAACTGAAGGCCAAACAGAATTATGAATTTTTTTTGAGAAAAGAAAGTAGGCTATTATAGGAACAATCACTACATACAAAACTGTAAAAACTGCTGAATTTGCAACATCAGTATACAAAAGAGAAACTTGTTGGAAAATATTTCCACCTGCTAAGAAAAAACCAAGAAAAAAAAGATAAATAAATATTTTTTCAAAACTTAATTTTGTCTCTTTGACTTTTTTAAATTCAAAAATAAAAAAAAAAGGTAATAGGGTAAAAAATCCTAGCAATAATCTGACAGCAGAAAATGTATAAGGTCCTATATAGTCCATACCCATATCCTGAGCAACAAATGCTGTTCCCCAAATTAATGAACAAGACACTGCGCAAATTAGAGAAAATATTTTTTTATTCATTTAGACAGCTAGCTTGAATGCAAAATCTTTACCTAAGCTTTTAGATAAATGGACACAAAATCTTGCACCTTCAGCACCATCTATAACTCTATGGTCATATGACAAAGAGATTGGCAATATTTTTCTTTCGATAAACTGACCATTTACTTTCTTCACTTTTTCGAATGTTTTTCCCACTCCTAAAATTGCTACTTCAGGAGGATTTATAATTGGTGTGAAAAAATTTCCCCCGATACCGCCAAGGCTTGATATTGTCATTGAACCACCAAAGAATTCTTTTTTATTAATTTTTAGCTCCTTACATAATTTACTTACTCTTTTAAGCTCTTCATAAATTTCTTTTAAACCCATTTGATCAACATTTCTCATTTTTGGAACCATCAAACCATGTGGTGTGTCAACGGCAAAACCAACATGGTAATACTTTTTAAAAATTAATTTATTGTTCTCAGGATCTATAGAGGAATTAAAATTTGGATACTCTTTAAGTGCGTTTACCACAGCTCTAGTTATAAATGCTAAAGGACTTATTCTGATCCTTTCACCAGTATAGTTATCAATTAAAGTTGTTCTAAACTGTTCCATTTCAGTTATATCTATCTCATCATGTTGAGTAACGTGAGGGATCTCAGTCCATGATCTAACAAGTTGAGGTCCTGATAATTTTTTCACTCTAGGAAGGTCTTTTTTTTCTACTTCTCCGAATGCTTCATGAGGATACTCATCCTTGTAAACTTTCTTTTCAACCTTTCCTTCATTAACTGATACTTGGGATCTTACAAATTTTTTCACATCATCTTCAGTTACCCTACCAGCTCTTTGTGATCCAGGTATCTGAACGATATCAGCACCTAATTCTCTTGCAAATTTTCTTACCTTTGGACTAGCAGATGATACACCGTCTTTACTCAATTTTTTTACTACAGGAGCTATTTCTTTTGGAGTTTCAGTTACTATTTTCTTTTCAGGAATATTTTCTTTTATCTCAACTGCTTTTTTACTTTCTTCCTTTTTACTTACAGAATCTAATGATAATATTTCACTTCCTTCTGAAACTTTGTCACCAACTTTAACAATAATCTTATTGATTTTTCCTTCATCAGTTGCAGGAACTTCTACACTTGATTTATCACTTTCCAAAGTAATTAAGGGATCATTTTTTTTGATCTGTTCTCCTGACTTAACTAATACCTCAATCACTTCAACATTTTTAAAATCTCCGATATTTGGAACTAATATTTTTTTTTCAGGCATTAAACACTATAATTTTGTTGGAAAAACTTTTGTTTGATCAATATTGTATTTTTTAATTGCTTTTTCTGCATGTTCTGAAGCCATCAATTGTTCTTTTGCTAATGCGCTTAAAGTGTATGTAACAATATGCTTTTTATCAACTTCAAAAAATTTTCTTAATTCCTTTCTTGTATCACTTCTTCCAAAACCATCAGTTCCCAATGTATAGAATGGTTTATTAAGATATGGTCTTATTTGGTCTGTATGTGATCTTATATAATCTGATGCTGCAAATATAATTCCCTCTTGAGAGTCTAAACATTTTTGTACATAACTTTTTTTAGGCTTCTCTTTTGGATTTAATAAATTTCTTCTTTCAACTTCCATACCATCTTTCTTTAATTCATTGAAACTAGTAGCACTCCAAACATTACAATCTACTCCGTAATCTTTTGATAAAGTTTCAGCGGCTTTAATAATTTCTCTTAAAATTGATCCAGATCCTAACATCTGTACTTTTGCTTTTCCTTTTCCCTTATAACTTTTAAACAAATACATCCCCTTCAAAATTCCTTGATCTGAACCAGCAGGTTTTTCTGGATGAGTATAATTTTCATTCATTGCAGTTATGTAGTAATAAATATTTTCTTTTTTTTCATGCATCCTCTTAAGTCCATCTCTAAAAATAACCGCCATCTCATATGAAAAAGTAGGGTCATAACTTACGCAGTTAGGTATTGCAGATGCCATGAGTAGACTATGTCCATCTTGGTGCTGCAAACCTTCTCCTGCTAAAGTTGTTTTTCCGGATGTTGCTCCAATCAAAAAACCTCTGGTCTGAGAATCTGCAGCAGCCCATGCTAAATCTCCAATTCTTTGAAAACCAAACATTGAATAAAATAAATAAATGGGAACCATTTCTAAATCATGATTTGTGTAAGAAGTTCCAGCTGCAATCCATGATGACATTGCTCCTGCCTCTGTAATACCTTCTTGTAAAACTTGGCCACTTTTATCTTCTCTGTAAGAACTTAATTGCTCAGAGTCCACAGGTTCATACTTTTGACCTTCATGCGCATAGATACCAATTTTTTGAAAAAAACCTTCCATACCAAAAGTTCTTGCTTCATCTGCAATGATTGGCACTAGTCTTGGAGCAACATTTTTATCTCTAAGTAAATTCGCAAGCATTCTTACAAGGGCCATGGTAGTTGACATTTCCTTATCACCCGTGGACTTCATAAAACTTTCAAAGATGTCTTGAGGGGGTGTTTTAACAGGTTTAGCAAAAGTAGTTCTCTCAGGAATGTGTCCACCAAGCTTAACTCTACAATTTTTTAAATACTTTATTTCTGGTGAATTTTCTGCTGGTTTGTAATATTCAATATTTTTAACCTGTTTATCAGTAAGCGGCACATTAAATCTATCTCTATAAAATAACAAATCTTCCTCGTCTAACTTCTTTTGTTGGTGTGTTGTATTTATACTCTCACCAGATTTACCCATTCCATAACCTTTAATTGTTTTAGCTATAATGACAGTTGGCTTACCTTTGCATTGAACAGCAGCATGATAAGCCGAGTAAACTTTATGAGGATCATGTCCGCCTCTATTTAGTTTCCAAATGTCCGCATCAGTCATATTTGCCACCAAGTCTTTTAATTCGGGATATTTACCAAAAAATTTCTCTCTTACATAAGCACCACCTTTTGCTTTGAATGCCTGATATTCACCGTCAACTGCTTCAGTCATTCTTTTAACTAGTAAACCAGTTTTGTCTTTGGACAAAAGCTGATCCCAGTAAGATCCCCAAATTACTTTAATTACATTCCAACCTGACCCTCTAAATCTTCCTTCAAGTTCTTGAATAATTTTTCCATTACCTCTTACAGGGCCATCTAATCTTTGAAGGTTACAATTAATAACAAAAATTAAATTATCAAGCTTCTCTCTTGCTGCTAGTCCGACTGCACCAAAACTTTCAGGTTCATCCATTTCACCATCACCCAAATGACACCAAATTTTTCTGTCCTGATCTTTTAAAAGACCTCTGTTAATTAAATACTTAGTAAACCTTGCTTGATAAATTGCCATCATTGGTCCAAGTCCCATAGATACAGTTGGGAACTGCCAAAATTTTGGCATCAACCATGGATGTGGGTAAGAAGACAACCCACCTTTTTCAACTTCTTGTCTAAATTTATCCAATTGTTTTTCTGATATTCTTCCCTCTAAAAAAGCTCTTGCATACATACCTGGTGCACTGTGACCTTGAAAATAAACTAAATCTCCTCCAAACTTATTATTTTTTGCTCTCCAAAAATGGTTCATACCGACGTCATACAACGTTGCTGCAGATGCAAAAGTACCAATGTGACCACCTAACTCTGGATTTTTTTTGTTTGCTTTAACAACCATGGCAGCTGCATTCCATCTTATGTAAGCTCTTATTTTTCTTTCTAAATTTTGATCTCCCGGAGATCTGACGTCAGCTGTTGCTGGTATAGTATTAATATAAGGTGTAGTTCTTGTATCAGGCAAAGTTAATCCTTGAGTATATGCTTCATCAATTACTTTTTTTAGTAGATAACCAGCTCTAGAGGATCCGTCTGACTTTACTACAGCCCTAAGTGAGTCTAACCATTCTTGTGTTTCCGCAGGATCTATATCATCTTTAGAAATTGGTTGAGCATAAGTTGTTTCTTTGCCATTCGTAAGCCCATTTGTTTTTTCTGTATGTTGAACTATTTCTTTTTTGGGTTCTTTAATTTCTTTTTTTGGAGAGGCAATTTCATCTTTCTCTTCATTTCTACCTTCTAAAGTAGCAAGAATACTTCCTTCAGAAACCTTATCTCCAATTTTTACTTTTAATTCAGAAATCTTACCTTCAATTGGGGAGGGTACCTCGACACTTGATTTGTCGCTCTCTAAAGTAACAATTGGATCATTTTTTTTTACTTGGTCACCAGGTTTTACAAGTACTTCGATTATTTCAACATCCTTAAAATCACCTATATCAGGAACAGATATATTCTTAGCCATTCATTTATTATACACAATTTTTGACACAATTTATCCGCTTTTTTGACACTTGGATTTTGCAATATGTTTTATGCAACTTTTAAGACTTATATTTAAAAAGAAAAGACCCGATATAAACTCTCAGGTATTAATTCAGAAAATTTTATTAAGAAAATACTTGGCTAAAACCAATTAATAGAACTACTAAAATTATTGCTCCATAGTAATACTGATATCCTCTTACAGTAAATGGTACTTTACTGATTGCTCTATTTTTTAGTTTTTTTCTTGGTTTAGATAATTTCATTTTCGTTCAATACACATGGCAACACCCATACCTCCCCCAATACATAGCGTAGCCAGACCCTTTTTGGAATCTCTTTTTAACATTTCATGAATTAGTGTGACAAAAATTCTCGTGCCTGAAGCACCAATTGGATGGCCAAGGGCAATTGAACCACCGTTTACATTTACCTTTTCCATTGGAAGTGAGAGTTCTTTTACAACAGCACAACTTTGAGCGGCAAAAGCTTCATTGGCTTCTATTAAGTCCAAGTCTTTAGAAGACCAGCCGGCAATTTCCAATGCTTTTTTTGAAGACGGTATTGGTCCTGTTCCCATGATTGATGGGTCTACTCCACATGATGCCCATGATTTAATTTCTGCTAGAGGTTTTAACCCTCTTTTTTCTGCCTCCTCCTTTGACATTAAAATAACAGCTGCTGCACCATCATTAATACCTGATGCATTCCCAGCAGTTACAGTTCCATCTTTTTTAAATGCTCCTCTTAACCTACTTAAAGTATCCAACGATGTAGTAGCTCTTGGGTGCTCATCTTTATTAAAAGTAGTATTACCTTTTTTAAGTTCAATTTCATAAGGCACTATTTCATCATCAAATTTATTTTCCTTTTGTGCTTTCAATGCTTTTGACTGCGAGTCAAAAGCAAATTTATCTTGATCTTTTCTTGTTACCTGAAATTGCTGTGCAACATTTTCTGCTGTGATCCCCATATGATATCCATTAAATGCATCCCAAAGGCCATCCTTAATCATAGAGTCAACCAGTTCTGTATCTCCTAATTTTTTTCCATTTCTTAGATGAACTACGTGAGGAGCTTGTGACATACTTTCCTGACCGCCCGCAATTACAATATTTGAATTACCAGAAAGTATAGAATGATAACCAGAAGCTATAGATCTTAAACCTGAACCACAAACTTGGTTTACAACATATGAAGGAATTTCTTTTGGTAATTTAGACTCGATAGCAGCTTGTCGAGCTGGATTCTGTCCAGCTCCACCAGTTAATACATGCCCCATTATAACTTCGTCAATTTCCGAGGGCTTTAAATTAGATTTTTTAATTGCACTAGAGATTACAGAAGAGCCCAATTTATATGCCGGTATATTCTTCAGAGTTCCCCCTAAAGAACCAATGGCCGTTCTGACTGCCGATGTAATTACTACTGATTTTTTTTCAGCCATGAATAGACTAATTACATTCTATTTTAACTTATATCAATGCCATATAAAAACCCTTTAAAGTTGGTAATTTCTTTGATACTTGAATGAATTGTGGTCCCATAGCTCAATTGGATCAGAGCGTCTCGCTACGGACGAGAAGGTTGAGGGTTCAAATCCTTCTGGGACCTCCAGATAAAGCAAGGAGAGAAATTACTTGAGTAAAATTATTATAGTTGATACCGGTAGTAGCAACATTCTTAGTTTAAAAAAGGCTGTAGAAATATTTGACAATAATGTCGAGGTCACAACTAATTCTAACAAAATTTTGTCAGCAGATAAAATTTTTTTTCCAGGCGTTGGTGCTTTTAAAAAAGTTATGGATAATTTAGAAAAAAATAAATTAACTGAAACATTAATGAAAACCAGAGATAAAAAAATACCTCTTCTTGGTATCTGTCTAGGTTTACAATTATTTTTTGATAGCAGTGAAGAGTTTGGAATAAGCAAAGGATTAGGATTAATTAATGGAAATGTAAAAAAACTTCCTACAATTTCCTTAGAAAATAAAAGACTTAAAATACCTAGTATGGGATGGTTTAAAGTTGATTTAAATAATCAATTTATTAATGATAAATTTTCTAAATTTGTAAAATCAATAAATGAAAATGATCTGTATTACTTTGTACACTCATTTTTTGTAGATCCAATTGAAAAGAAGAATATTGCGGCAACTTATAATTTTGGAGGGCATAAAATCCCAGCCATAGTATCAAAAGATAATTTCATTGGATGTCAGTTTCATCCTGAGAAGAGTGGAAAAAAAGGATTAGAAATTATATCAAATTTTTTAAAATTATCTTGATGACAAAAGTTCATCAATAATTTTTTCAGAATTATATATTTGTTTCCATTTAGGGTAATGATTTTTAAACTTTTTCATATTCGAAACATACCAAATATGATCGCCAACTCTATTTTGTTTCTTAAGTTTTTTTTTAATTGAGATACCTGTAAGTTTATAAATAGTATTTATTGCTTCTATTATAGAGCAATTAGATTTTCTACCTCCACCCATATTATATATCTGACCAATTCTGGGTTTTTTAAAAAAATGCCAAAAACAATTTACAACATCATAACTATGAATGTTGTCTCTTACTTGTTTACCCTTGTAACCGAAAATGTAATATTTTTTTTTGTCTAAAGCAGTTTTTACTAAATATGATAAAAATCCATGAAGTCTTGCACCCGAGTGATTAGGTCCTGTTATGCATCCTGCTCTAAAACATACTGTTTTAAGACCAATATTTTTTCCATATTCTTGCACTGCAAGATCAGCATAACTCTTTGAAGCTCCAAAAAAACTATGTACACAGTTATCAATCGACATGTTTTCTGTAATTCCATTTTTAAATGAATGATTATTTTTTATCTCCCATCTAGTTGATTTTTCTTCTAATGGAAGTTTATTTGGATTGTCACCATATACTTTATTTGTAGACATGAAAATAAAGGGTGCATCGAAGCAATAGTTTTTAGTCATTTCCAGTAAGTTAATCGTCCCCCTTGCATTTACGTCAAAATCTTTAAATACATTATTTTTCGCCCAATCATGCGAAGGTTGTGCAGCAGAATGGATTACTAGTTTTATATTTTTTTTATATTTTTTAAATATTTTTTTTACAGCATTTAGTTCAGAGATATCTATATTATAATGTTTATAATTTTTTATATTTTTCTCTAATTTTCTTCTAACCCAACTGACATCACCATCTTTTCCAAAAAATAATTTTCTAGAGTTATTATCTATTCCAATAATATCGAATCCTTTTTCTGAAAAAAAAGCTGAAGCTTCAGAGCCGACTAACCCACAAGAACCAGTTACTAATACAATTGACATTGATTTAGGTATCCTTTTTCGCTATAAAATCTAAGTATGAAATTTTTAACACATTTATCCCTACAAAAATCTGTAATACTATTTTTTTTTCTGTTTTAATCATTTTAATACTCTTAACAATTTTACTTTAAGTATACTACTGATAATAATATTATTCCTAGTATTAATCTGTAAATTACAAACAAATTAAGATTGAATTTCTTCAGATATATTAAAAAATATTTGATGGTGATATAGGAAAATACAAATGACAGAAAAGCTGTTAATATCGAGCTCACAGTTAATATTTGATCATTTTGCTTTATTAAGTCAAAAACACCATACAAACTCCATGCTCCCAAAGCAGGAATAGAAAGTAAAAAAGATATTTTTGCAGCATCAACTCTATTAAACTTTAAAAATCTGGCACCAGTTATTATTATACCAGATCTGCTTACCCCTGGTATTAAAGCTAATGTCTGATAAAAACCAATTATTATTGCGTTTCTAAATGTGAAGTTATTTTTCATTTTAAGTTTGATTTTAAATTTATCCGAAATATACAACAAAATACCAAAAATAATTGTGGCCCATCCCATTATCTCTATGGTTCTTAAATTTGAAATTATTTCAAGCTCTATTAAAATAAAACCAATTATAAAAATTGGTATTGATGCAATTATTACTTTATAAAATAAATTCTTGTTTTTTGAAAAATTATAAATTTCTTTATTAAAATAAAACAAAACAGCAACCAAAGACCCGAAATGTGCACTGACGTTAATTGCAAGCTCAAATTTTTCGTAATCAAGTAAATTAGATAATAAATTAATATGAGCCGATGAGCTCACCGGGATAAATTCAGCTATACCTTGTATTATTGAGATTAAAAGAATTTGAATTATATTTTCCATGAAATGACAGTTGATTTATATTTAATTCAACCAATGAGTTCATCTTAAAAATTGCATATCTGTTATGCGACGAAATATACATAAAATAAAGGGTTTTTTATTAAATAAGTAAATAATAGTGACCTAATTTTACTTTAAATTATCTCTAATTTAACTATGTTCTGCCGATGTCTGAAAAAATGTTAAAATTCGTAAATCTGGATCAACAGAATCCTCCCAAAAGATCCGTTGATCAAAGAAAAACAGATTTTAAGGAAATTTACGACGAATATATTAATAAGAAAGCTAAAGAGCAATCTAGCAGATGTTCACAATGTGGAGTTCCTTTCTGCCAAGTTCACTGCCCATTACATAACAATATTCCAGATTGGTTAAAATTAACTGCTGAGGGAAGATTACAAGATGCATATGAACTCTCTCAAAGCACAAATAACATGCCAGAAGTTTGTGGAAGAATATGCCCACAAGATAGATTATGTGAAGGCAATTGTGTAATTGAGCAATCAGGTCATGGAACTGTTACAATTGGTTCCGTTGAAAAATATATTACTGATACTGCGTGGGAAAAAGGA
This sequence comes from uncultured Pelagibacteraceae bacterium, assembly GCA_902579285.1. GTDB lineage: Bacteria > Pseudomonadota > Alphaproteobacteria > Pelagibacterales > Pelagibacteraceae > Anoxypelagibacter. The sequence continues at coordinate 16,746 of CACHGA010000004.1, read as the reverse complement.
TGGGTTAAACCCATAAAAGTTGAAAAACAAAAAAAACAGTCCGTTGGTATTATTGGTGCAGGTCCGGCTGGATTGGCTTGTGCAGAAGAACTAAGAAAACTTGGTTATCAAATAACAGTTTATGATCGGTACGATCGTCCAGGTGGTTTATTAATCTATGGTATACCTAATTTTAAATTAGAAAAATTTGTTGTTGAAAGAAGAACTAAACTTTTAAAAGACTCAGGTATTAAATTTAAACAGAATTTTGAAGTTGGAAAAGATGCAACCCTTGAACAATTAAAAGAAAAACATGATGCTGTATTAATTGCTACTGGTGTTTATAAACCTAGGAACGTGGATATTGAGGGAAACAATCTAGGAAATATTTTTCCTGCAATGGAATTTTTAACAGCATCAAATAAAAAAGGTCTAGGTGATAAGGTAAAATTATTTGATGACGGCACCCTTAATGCTGAAAATAAAAAAGTTGTAGTAGTTGGAGGTGGCGATACTGCAATGGACTGTGTCAGAACAGCAGTAAGACAGAATGCAAAATCAGTTAAATGTTTGTATAGAAGAGATCGAGAAAATATGCCTGGATCTGCTAGAGAAGTGGGTAATGCTATAGAGGAAGGAGTAGAATTTTTATGGTTATCTAGTCCAAAAAAATTCATTGGACAAAAAAACGTTAAAGCTGTTGAAGTTCAGAAAATGAAATTAGGGGATCCAGACTCCTCTGGAAGAAAAAAACCAGTCATTATTGAGAACTCAAATTATGAGTTAGAAGCTGACATTGTAATAAAAGCTTTGGGTTTTGATCCTGAAAATTTACCAAAATTATTTAATTCTGAAAATTTAGCTGTATCTAAATGGGGCACAATAAAAATTGATTTAACTTCAATGCAGACCAATATACCTGGAGTATTTGCTGCGGGAGATATTGTAAGAGGTGCATCATTAGTTGTTTGGGCCATAAGAGACGGAAGAGATGCAGCAGTTCAAATCGAAAAATATTTAAAATCGATTGAACTGAGAAAAGGGGTGGCAGCTTGAAATTATATAAAGAAAATAAAAAACTCTTGGAAGAAAACCACTCTTACGACCCATCATTTGAGCATGATGCTTGTGGAGTCGGTCTCATAACCTCACTTGATGCTAAAAAAAAGAGAGAAGTGGTTGAATATGGAATTCAGTCCCTTAAAGCGGTTTGGCACAGAGGTGCCGTAGATGCCGATGGCAAATCTGGCGATGGTGCGGGTATTTGTATTGAAATACCAAAAGAATTTTTTTTGGAAAAAATAAAAGATACAGGTCATACCCATGAAGGTGAAAATCAAATATGTGTTGGTATGATTTTTTTACCAAGAACTGAGTACTCAGAACAAGAAAAATCTAAAACAATTATTGAGCAAGTTTTAATCGAAAATGATTTTTATATCTATGGCTGGAGACAAGTCCCAGTAAATCCAGCTGTTCTTGGCCAAACAGCAGACTCAAATAGACCTGAAATTACTCAGGTAATTTTTAAAAGTAACAAACTGATGGATAGAGACGATCTTGAAAGATTACTTTATGAGTCTAGAAAAAAAATATTAAAAATTACAAGAGGCCAACAAATAAATGATCTCTATATTTGTTCACTAAGCTCTCGTTCTATTATTTATAAAGGAATGTTTTTAGCAGAAGCTCTATCTGATTTTTACCCAGATCTTAAAGATAAAAGATTTATTTCAAGATATGCTATTTTTCACCAAAGATTTTCAACAAATACTTTTCCTAGCTGGAAATTAGCTCAGCCATTCAGATGTGTAGCCCATAATGGAGAAATCAATACCCTCAAAGGAAATATAAATTGGATGAAAATTCATGAACAAGACATGTCGAGTAAATTATTTAAGAATGTAGAAGATCTTAAACCAGTTATTACTCCTGGAAACTCTGATTCAGCTGCATTAGATAATGTTTTTGAACTATTAATACATTCTGGAAAAACAGTTCCACTAATTAAACTTATGATGATGCCAGACGCATGGTCAAAAAGAAATAAAATTTTACCAAAATCTCATCAACAACTTTTTGATGTTCTTAACAGCACAATTGAGCCCTGGGATGGTCCCGCTGCAATCTGTGCTTCAGATAGTAAATGGGCTATAGCCGCAACAGACAGAAATGGATTAAGACCACTAAGATATTCAATTACTACTGACAAGATATTCTGCGCAGGATCAGAAACAGGAATGGTCGAAATTCCTGAAAAAAAAATAATAGAGAAAGGAAGACTTGGACCAGGGCAATTAATTGCTGTTAATTTAAAGAAAGGCAAGATTTACAAAGATAAAGAAATTAAAGACTATTTATCAAAAGATTATAAACAATTTAATAAACAAATAATTCATTTAGATAAAAAAATAACAACAGAAAAAGAGTTTGCCAATTTTTCAGAGGAGGATTTGAGAAGAAGACAATATCTTTCGGGATACAGTATTGAAGATTTAGAATTAATACTGCACCCAATGGTCGAAGATGCCAAAGAAGCAACAGGATCAATGGGTGATGATACACCTGTAGCTGTGTTATCAAACCATTACCGACCGATTTCACATTATTTTAGACAAAATTTTAGTCAAGTTACAAATCCGCCAATCGACTCTTTGAGAGAAAATAATGTGATGAGTTTAAAAACAAGATTTGGAAATCTGGGAAACATCTTAGATTTTGAAAATTTAACAAAAGAAAATATATATGTTCTTGACAGCCCAATACTTAGCAATTCGCAATTAAAAAAATTTAAATCAATATTTTCTGAAAAAGTGAAAGTTATAGATTGTACTTTTAATGTAAATGAAAGTTTAAAAGAAAGAATTGAAAAAATTAGAGTTGAAGCTGAAGTGGCAGTTAGAGAAGGTGCAAATCACTTAATTCTCTCTGATAAGAATATTTCAGATCAAAGAGCTGTTGTGCCAATGATTTTAGCAGTTGGTGCGGTGCATTCAAATTTAGTAAAATTATGTATCAGAGGTTACGCTTCTATCAATGTTGAAACTTCTGAGGCAATGGATACTCATTCTTTCGCAGTTCTTATAGGAGTTGGCGCAACTACAATAAACCCTTACTTAGCAATTGATAGTATTCGCCAGAGATTTGATAAAAAATTATTTGGTAAATTAGATTTTGAATCCTGTGTTCTTAGATTTAAAAGATCAATAAATGCTGGACTATTAAAAATAATGTCTAAAATGGGAATATCTGTATTAAGTTCTTATAGAGGTGGATGCAATTTTGAAGCTGTTGGTTTAAGTCGAGGATTAGTCGCAGACTACTTTCCTGGCATGGTATCTAGAATATCAGGTATCGGAGTTTCAGGAATTGAGAAAAAAATAAAAGAATTGCATTCAAAAGCTCATCAGAAAAATGTCGTAGTGCTCCCAATTGGCGGACTTTATAAATACAGAAAAACTGGTGAGGATCACCAATTTCAAGGAAATCTTATTCATTTACTTCAGCATTCTGTTGGCAAAAATTCATATGATCTCTTTAAAAAGTATACTGATGGAATCCATAAACTTAACCCAACAAATTTAAGAGATCTTTTAGAATTTAGAACTTCAAACAAGTCTATAAATATTGAGGAAGTAGAGCCCATTGAAAAGATCACCCCAAGGTTTGGAAGCGGAAGTATGTCCCATGGTGCTCTTTCATCAGAGGCACATGAAACTTTAGCAATAGGAATGAATAGAATAAAAGGTGCGTCATGCAGCGGAGAAGGTGGTGAGGATGAAAAAAGATTCAAAGTTTTAGAAAATGGAGACTCTGCAAATTCTAAGGTAAAACAAGTGGCATCAGCAAGATTTGGAGTTACTGTTAAATACCTAAACAATTGTAAAGAGATCGAAATAAAAATTGCACAAGGTGCAAAACCTGGAGAGGGTGGACAGTTACCTGGGTTCAAAGTCACAAAAGAAATTGCAAGATTACGTCATTCTACTCCCGGAGTAACTTTGATTTCTCCTCCGCCTCATCATGATATCTATTCTATAGAAGATTTAGCTCAATTAATTTACGATTTAAAACAAGTGAATCCAAAAGCTAGGGTTGGAGTAAAATTAGTTGCTTCAACTGGTATAGGAACCATTGCAGCAGGAGTTGCGAAAGCTAAGGCGGATATAATTTTAATCTCTGGGCATTCTGGCGGAACAGGTGCAAGCCCTCAAACGAGTGTAAAATATGCTGGCGTTCCATGGGAAATGGGATTAACAGAGGCAAATCAAATTCTTACTCTTAATCAACTTAGACACAAGGTAACCTTAAGAACTGATGGTGGAATAAAAACTGGTAGAGATGTTGTGATGGCAGCTATGATGGGTGCAGAAGAATTTGGTATGGGTACATCATCACTTATCGCCATGGGATGTATAATGGTTAGACAATGTCATTCAAATACATGTCCTGTTGGAGTCTGCTCGCAAGATGAAAAACTTAGAGCGAAGTTTACAGGAACACCAGAAAAAGTTGTCAATTTTTTTACTTTTGTAGCTATGGAAGTAAGAGAAATTTTAGCTTCTTTAGGATTTAGGTCTTTAAAAGATGTTATTGGAAGAACAGATTTACTTCATCAGGTCAGTAGAGGCTCACCTAATCTCGATGATTTAGATTTAAATCCTTTGCTGGTAAAAACTGATCCGGGAGACAACGCAAGATATTCAGAGAACGATTTAATAAACCATGTGCCTGATAACAATATTGATGAAAAAGCATGGAGCCAGGTTAAGGATGAAATAAAACCAAACAAAAAAATGACATTAAATGCAGTTGCAAAGAATACAGATAGAGCAATTGGAACAAAATTATCCCATTACATTTTTAAAAAGTTTGGAGAAAATTTTACAAGTGAAGCATTAAATATTTTTTTAGAAGGTTCCGCAGGCCAATCCTTAGGAGCTTTTTTATGTAAAAGTATTAAAATTAAGTTGTTTGGTGATGCAAATGATTATGTAGCAAAAGGATTATCTGGTGGAAAAATTGTAGTAGTGCCCTCAAAAGAAAATAATTTTAAATCAAATGAAAATACAATTATTGGTAATACAGTTCTGTATGGAGAGACGTCAGGAAAATTATTTGCAGCAGGCAAAGCTGGGGAAAGATTTGCAGTAAGAAATTCAGGTGCTATTTCAGTAATTGAGGGTTGCGACGCAAATGGTTGTGAGTATATGACTGGAGGTGAAGTTTACATCTTGGGCAGAGTAGGAGACAACTTTGCTGCTGGAATGACAGGAGGAATGGCATTTGTCTATGACCCAGAAAATATTTTTGAGAACTATGTAAATTCCGCAAGTGTTGTTTGGCAGAAACCAGAAACTAAATATTGGAAAGAAAGGTTGAAAACTGTTCTGGAAGAATATAATTCAGAAACTCAATCTGAAATATCCAAACAAATTTTACAAAACTTTTCTGACGAAGTTGCAAATTTTAAACAAGTTTGTCCAATAGAAATGTTGAATAAACTGCAAAATCCAATTACTCTAAAGAAAAATATTTTAGAGACCGGATAACAATAAATGAAAATACTGATTACGGGTGGTTGTGGGTTTATAGGCTCAAGCCTTGCTATTTTTTTGAAAGAAAAAATTAAAACAGCACAAATTACTAGCATTGATAATTTATCTAGAAAAGGTTCAACTTTAAATAAAAATAGAATCACAGAAAATAAAATTCCAAACATTAAAATAGATATTTCCAAATTCAGTAGCATAAAAAGATTAAAAAAGTTTGATTTAGTAATACATTGTGCTGCAGAACCAGCTATAGAAGCATCTAGAAAAAAGATTGAGGAGGTATTCAATTCCAACTTATTAGGGACTTTTAATATTTTAAAGAAATGTGCTAAAGATAATTCAAATATAATCTATCTATCAAGTTCAAGAGTTTATTCGATTGAAAATTTATACAAACTTAAAAAAAAAGGAACAGTTAAAGAAAACTTTAATATAAATAATCCAAAGTCTATTTATGGATTTACAAAACTAAGTTCAGAGTTATTAATAAAGGAATATGCTTATTTACATAAAATAAAATACTTAATTAATAGAGTTGCTTTAGTATCTGGCCCCTGGCAATTTGGTAAAGAAGAACAAGGTTTTGTAAGTTTATGGTTATGGAGACATCTTAATAATTTAAAACTTAATTATATTGGTTTTAGTGGCACTGGAAAACAAGTACGCGATGTTCTTCATATTGATGATCTTTGTGAATTAATTTTGTTACAAATTCAAAAAATAAAAAAAATAAATAATAAACTTTTAAATGTTGGTGGAGGTAAGAAAAACTCAATTAATCTTTTACAATTAACCAAACTAGCAACTAATATAACTAAAAATAAAATTAAGATTGGAAAAATTAAAAAAACCTCATCTTATGATGTGCCTTATTTTATTTCAGATTTAAGTTATGTAAAAAAAATTTATAAATGGGAACCTAAAAGAAACTTAAAAAAAGTTGTTGCAGACCTTTATTTTTGGATGTTGCATCATAAATATATCCTTAAAAAATATTTTTAACTATTCTATCTAATTCAGAGGTAATTCTATTCATACTTTTTTTGTTTGAAAGACTATGATCTCCATTTTTTACGACTACTATTCTTTTTTTAGCATTTGTGAATAAGGCTAAAACCTTCCTCGAAAAAGAGACTGGAACTGCTTCATCCTTTTGACCATGAAACATAGTTACATTTATTCTCAGACTTATTTTTTTTGATAAAACTTTATTTTTTCTTCCATCTTTAATCAATTGATAGGTTACAGGATATTCATATTGTTTTTGTTTATTACTTGGATCACCATGCTTAATTATACTAATACCTTTTGACATTATTTCCTGCCTTATTTTTTTTGGGAATTTCTTCCACATAAGTCTTTCTAAAAATTCTGGAGCGGAACCGATACCCACAAAACCTTTGATTTGATTTTTAAAATGTTTAAATTGATTTAATGAAATCCAAGCACCCATACTCGAGCCAATTAGAATAAAGCTATTTTTTTTAACAATTTTTTTAATTGAGTTTTTAACATCATTCGACCACTTACTTATATTTCCTCTTATAAACTCTCCAGACGACTTACCATGTCCAGAATATTCTATTGCTAAAAAACCTAATTTATTTTTTTTTGCATAGTTATTAAATGCTATAGGCTTTTTACCACCAATATCTGACATAAAACCGGGTAAAAAAATTATATATAGTTTTTTTTTGTAATAATTGACTAAATATCTAAGTTTTTTTGTTTTCGATATTTTTAGGTATCTAAATTTTTTCATATAAATTAAATATAATTAATCTGATAATATATTATTTTGTGATTTGATTTAAATAAATGTTAAATTCATCTATATGAATATTCTCTTAACTGGTGGTGCAGGTTATATAGGAAGCCACACTGCATTATCCTTAATTGACAAAGGTCACTCAGTAACAATAATTGATAACTTGATAACTGGTAATAAGACACTAATTCCCACAAAAGCTAAGCATTTTAATTTTGATATTGCTGATGAAAATTCAATACAAAAAATTCTAAAAGAAAATAAATTTGATTTAGTTATGCATTTTGCAGGCCTCACAAGAGTAGACGAGTCAGTTAAATATCCTAAAAAATATGAACTTCATAATTTTGAAAAATCAAAAATATTTTTTTCATTATGTATAAAAAATAATCTTAAAAAAATTATATTTTCTTCAAGTGCTGGAGTTTATGGAAATAATAATTCTAATAATTTAATAGAAGAAAGTGAATTAAAACCAATTAATCCTTACGCAGAGTCAAAATATAAAATAGAAAATTTTTTAATTTCAAAAAAAGATAAAATTGATTATACGATTTTAAGATATTTTAACGTAGCAGGAGCAGACAAAGGCAAAAGATCCGGACTTATAGCCAAGTCATCCTCAAATCTAATTAAAGTTCTTTGTGAAGTAGCTGTAAACAAGAGGAAAAAAATAATAATTAATGGCGATGATTATGAAACAAAAGATGGCACAGCTATAAGAGATTTTATACACGTGTCTGATATAGCTGATATGCATGTTTTAGCAGCAAATAATCTTTTAAAAAATCGGAGTTCAAATATTTATAACTGCGGTTATGGCAGTGGATATTCTGTGAAAGAAGTAATTACTGAGATGGAAAATATATTAAAAAATAAATTAAAAGTAGAAATTGGACCAAGAAGACCAAAAGATATCGCAGTTTCAGTTGCCAATAGTGATAAATTTAAAAAAGAATTTAATTGGAAACCAAGTTTTAATAATTTAAGTATTATTTTAAGTTCAGCTTTAAGCTGGGAAAAAAATAATTCATGAGTTTTAAAGTATTACAAGTTATTCCAAAATTAGGATATGGCGGCGCAGAAACTGGTTGTTATGATATTGCTCATTATCTTGCAGAAAAAAATTGTAAATCATATATTATAACAAGCGGTGGCCCATTATTAAAATTCATTAGAAAGGAGAAGGTAAGAGTTTTTAAACTTCCAGTTCAATCGAAGAATCCTTTACTTATACTAATTAACACAATTTTTATCTCTTTAATTATAATTTTTTTAAGAATTGATGTAGTGCATGCCAGAAGTAGAGCACCCGCTTGGTCTTGCTTTCTTTCTTGTTTAATAACAAGAGCTAAGTTTGTAACCACATTTCACGGGGTATATAATTTTTCGAATAAATTTAAAAAATTTTACAACTCAGTAATGGTAAGATCGAATTTAATTATAGCTGGATCAAATTTTGTTTTTAATCATATTCATAAAAATTATGGAAAATTAATTACATCTCAAAAAAGATTGTTAGTTATTTTTAGGGGAATCAATACAGAATATTTTGATAATTCAAATATAACAAATGAAAAAGTCAAAAGTTTTAAGTCTTTAGTAAATTTTAATACTGAAAAGTTTAAAATTTTATTACCTGGAAGACTTACAAGATGGAAAGGGCAAGAAATGTTTATTGAGTCATTAAAGCTATTAAAGACAAAACATAAAAAAGAAAATTTCCAAGCTATAATTCTTGGATCTCATCAAGGTAGATCAGCTTATTTCAAGAAGCTATTATCCATGATTGAAAAATATAATTTAAAAAATAATATATTTTTTTTACAGCATACAAGAGAAATGCCTGTTGCCTATTATATTTCAGATGTAGTAGTATCTTCTTCAATTGAGCCAGAAGCTTTTGGAAGAATATCTGTAGAGGCGCAAGCGATGAGAAGACCAATATTAGCCAGTGATCACGGGGGCTCGAAAGAGACAATAGTTAATGGCAAATCTGGCTTCTTATTTGAGAGTGAAAAACCCGAGGCACTCGCAGAAAATTTAAATAAATTAATGGAAATGGATAAAGACAAGTTGCAATCAATTGGAAATGAAGGTAGGAAAAATATATTAAAGAAATTTGATGTAGAACAAATGTGTAATTCAACATTTATAGAATACAAAAAATTAATTAAATAAATGCCTAATATAACTTTACCTGACGGAAAAAAACTTAATTTTAAAAATAAGACAAATGGACTTGAGATTGCAGAAAAGATTAGTAAATCCCTTATAAAGCAAGCACTTATAATGAGTGTGAACGGTGAACTGAAAGACTTGAGCTATTCAATTCAAAATGACTCATCTGTCAAAATTATTACCCAAAAAGATAAAGAAGGTTTAGATGTAATAAGACATGATGCAGCACACATAATGGCTATGGCGGTTCAAGAATTATTTCCAGGTACGCAAGTAACTATAGGCCCAGTTATTGAAAATGGTTTTTACTATGACTTTGCAAGAAAAGAACCATTCACAAACTCTGACTTAAAAAAAATAGAGAAAAAAATGTCTGAGATAATAGATAAAGACGTTAAAACAAAACGAGAGGTGTGGGAAAGGGACAAAGCAATTGCCCATTTTAAAAAGATGGGAGAAAAATATAAGGCAGAAATTATAGAGAGTATCCCAGAAAATGAGGAGCTATCGGTTTATCATCATGGCGATACTTGGCACGATTTATGTAGAGGACCTCATTTAATCTCTTCTAAAAAAATTGGTAAGGCATTTAAACTAACCAAAGTTTCTGGTGCATATTGGAGAGGAGATTCAAATAACGAGATGCTGCAAAGAATTTATGGAACCTGCTGGAGCTCAAAAAAAGAGCTAGATGATTATTTAAATAAACTAGAGGAAGCAGAAAAAAGAGATCATAGAAAGTTAGGTAAAGAAATGGATCTATTTCATTTCAGAGAGGAAAGTCCTGGTGCAGTTTTTTGGCATGAAAAAGGATGGGCTTTATTTCAAAGACTTATTGAGTATATGAGATTAAAACAAAGATATGCTGGATATAAGGAAATTAATACTCCAGAATTATTAGACAAAACTCTTTGGGAAAAATCTGGGCATTGGGATAAATTTGGTGATTTAATGTTTACATCAGAAACTCCAGACGAAAAAATTTTTGCTGTAAAACCAATGAATTGTCCAGGGTGTGTCCAAGTTTTTAATCAAGGATTAAAAAGTTATAGAGATCTTCCTTTGAAGTTATCTGAGTTTGGTAAAGTACATAGGTATGAACCGTCGGGCGCTTTACATGGCTTGTTAAGGGTTAGAGCTTTTACCCAAGATGATGCACATATATTTTGCACAGAAGATCAGATAACAGACGAGTGTATTACAGTAACAAAATTAATTTTAGATATTTATAAAGATTTGGGTTTTAACAAGGTTTTTCTAAAATACTCAGACAGACCAGAAAAAAGAGTAGGCAACGATTCTGTTTGGGATAAATCAGAAAAAGCTCTTCTTGAGGCAATTAAAAAAACTAAATTGGAATATACTATTAATAAAGGAGAGGGAGCATTTTATGGCCCTAAAATTGAATTTGTTTTACGGGATGCTATAGGTCGTGATTGGCAGTGTGGGACGCTCCAGGTTGATTTAAATCTACCAAAAAGACTTGGTGCTACTTTTGTAGATAAAGATGGAACAAAGAAAATACCCGTAATGTTACACAGGGCATTATTTGGATCACTAGAAAGATTTATTGGGATCTTAATCGAAAATTACGCAGGAAAACTTCCATTTTGGCTATCGCCATTACAAGCAGTTGTGTTACCTATAGCCGAAGAGCACAATGATTATGCAAAAAAAATATTTGAAGACCTCTTTAAAGAAGGTATAAAATGCGAAGTGGATTTAAGAAATCAAAAAATAAATTATAAGATTAGAGAACACTCTTTAGCCAAAACGCCTCTCATTTTAATTTGTGGTAAGAAAGAAATAACTGATAAAAGTGTTACAATAAGAAAACTAGGTTCCGAAAAACAAGAAACAATTAAATTTACTAAAGCCATTGAAAAGTTAAAAATGCTAAACAATCTTCCAATTAAATAAGTGCATAAACCAAAATCAAATTACTTTCAGAGAAGAACAAAATTTCAAGGTCCTAGAACTAATGAGAGAATTAGAAGTTTAGATGTTCAAGTTATAAATAGTACTGGAGAAAATCTTGGAGTTTTGCCAATAAAAAAAGCAATTGAAACTGCAAAAGCTGAGGGTCTTGATCTAATCGAAATCTCACCAAATGCAAATCCGCCAGTTTGTAAAATAATGGATATTGGAAAATATAAATATGATTTGCAAAAAAAAGCTAATAAAGCGAAAAAAAACCAAAGAATATCAAATTTAAAAGAATTAAAGCTAAGACCTGGAACAGAAGTACATGATTATAATTTTAAAATTAAAAATGCTAAGAAATTTCTAACTAAAGGTGACAAGGTAAAATTTACTGTTAGATTTAAAGGAAGAGAAATGCAACATATCCAACTCGGAAAAGATCTCATGGAAAGAATAATTATTGATACTAAGGAAATAGGACAAGTCGAAGTGAGGCCTAAATTTGAAGGTCGGCAAATGATAATGATAATCCAGCCTAATTAAGTCATTATAAAAAAATCTTGATTACGAAAAACATTCTATATATAACTGCTTGACTATGCCGAAATTAAAAACAAAAAGCTCAGCAAAAAAAAGATTTAAAGTAACAAAATCTGGAAAAGTAAAAATGCCTCAAGCAGGGAAAAGACACGGCATGATTAAAAGAACAAATTCTCAAATTAGAAAACAAAGAGGAACAACTATAATGACTAAACAAGATTCTAAAATTGTAAAATCTTATATGCCATATAGTTTACGGGGTTAATATGTCTAGAACCAAAAGAGGAGTTGTAAGTAGAGCAAGGCATAAAAAAGTTTTTAAATTTGTAAAAGGTCAATTCGGAAGAAGAAAAAATACAATTCGTATCGCTAGGCAAGCAATGGAAAAAGCCATGCAGTACGCTTATAGAGATAGAAGAGCAAAAAAAAGAGAATTTAGATCACTTTGGATACAAAGAATAAACGCAGGAGTTAGGGAAGAAGGAATGACTTATTCTAAATTCATTAATGGTTTAAGCAAGTCAAAGATTAAGTTAGATCGAAAAGTTCTAGCCGATTTAGCATATAATAATCCAGAAGCTTTCAAATCTCTTGTTAAAAAAGTTCAGTTATCAATAAAATAAAATTGTTTTTTCTTATACAAAGTTAGAGTAAAAACTAACTAATGGTAGATTTAAGAGAATTAATTCAGAGAGTATCTCAGGCAAAAGATAAGTTAGAATTGCAAAATCTTAAATCTCAGTTTTTAGGAAAAAATAGTCAAATTAACCAGGAATTTAAAAAACTTGGTTTACTCAATGAAAATGAGAGAAAAATTCGAGCATCATCCTTAAATAATGAAAAACAAAAAATTACTGAATCTATTAATAACAAGTTTAAAGAACTAGAAAATTTAGAAATAAATCAAAAACTAGAAAAAAATCAAGTCGATGTTACCTTGCCTGCCCGGGAAAGGCCAAATGGAAAAATACATCCTGTCTCACAAGTTATTGATGAGATTTCATCAATATTTTCTGAAATTGGTTTTTCTGTTGCAGAGGGTCCAGATGTTGAAAGTGAGTATAATAATTTTACAGCTTTAAATACTCCCGAAGATCATCCCGCTAGAGATATGCATGATACTTTTTACTTAGATAAAAATAAAAAAATTCTACTAAGAACACATACCTCGCCAGTCCAAATTAGAACAATGCTAAGTGGCAAGGCCCCATTTAAAATTATTGTACCGGGCAGAACTTACCGTTGTGATAGTGATCAAACACACTCACCAATGTTTCATCAACTCGAGGGTTTACATATTGATAAAAATATTAATATGGGACATTTAAAGGGATGCTTAGACTATTTTGTTAAAGAATTTTTTGAAGTTAAAAAGATTCGAATGAGATTTAGACCAAGCCATTTTCCATTTACAGAGCCTTCAGCAGAAGTTGATATTGGTTATAGATTAGAAAACGGAAAAATTATTGTTGGCGAAGGCGACAAGTGGCTCGAGATACTAGGTTGCGGAATGGTTCATCCAAATGTTTTAAAAAATGTCAAAATTGATATAAAAAAATTTCAAGGTTTCGCATTTGGAATGGGAATAGATAGGCTTGCAATGTTGAAGTATGGGATTAACGATCTTAGATCTTTTTTTGAAACTGACTATAGATGGTTAAATTATTTTGGTTTTGACCCATTAGATGTTCCAACAAATTATAGAGGGCTAAGCAGATGATAATAACTTTGTCTTGGTTAAAAAATCATTTAGCTACCAGCGCAACTCTTTCAAAAATTATTGATAAACTTACCAGCATAGGTCTTGAAGTAGAGGGAATAAAAGAAAACCATGGTGAATTATCTGATTTTAAAGTTGCAAAAGTTATAAAGGCAGAAAAACATCCTAATGCAGATAAACTTAAACTTTGCGAGATTAGTCTTGGAGATAACAAAATAATTAAAGTTGTGTGCGGAGCTGCTAACGCAAGAGAAGGACTGGTCACTATATATGCTCCTCCAGGGTCGGTAATTCCAAAAACAAAATTAAAATTGAAAGTAGTAAAGATTAGAGGTGTAGAGTCTCACGGTATGCTCTGTTCTGAAAGTGAGCTTAATATTTCGCATGAAAGTGATGGAATAATTGAGTTAAGGAATAAAGAAAAGGATGTTGGAAAAAATTATTTTAAAAGCAAAGGTGAAAAATCTATTGATATATCAGTTACTCCAAATAGACCTGATTGTTTGGGTGTTCGAGGTATTGCAAGAGATTTATCTTCCTCTGGTTTAGGAAAGTTAAAAAAACATCCTCCAATCAAAATAAATCAAAAATTTAAAAACCCAATTAAAGTCTCGATTAAAAAAGAAAAGGACCAGGGCTGCGGTCTTTTTGGAAGTGTATATATTAAAAATGTTAAAAATATAGAGAGTCCTGATTGGTTAAAAAAAAGAATTATATCTTTAGGTTTAAAACCTATCTCAGCAATTGTAGATACTACTAATTATGTAATGTACGATCTGAATAGGCCACTACATGCATATGATGCTGATAAAATTGATAAGGAAATTATTGTCAGAAATTCAAAAACTGGTGAAACCTTTGAAGCTTTGGATAATAAGACATACAAACTCAATAACAACATGTGTGCAATAACTGACAAAACAGGAGTTTTAGGTCTGGGTGGAATAATTGGAGGAACTAGATCTGGAACAGAACTTTCTACAAAAAATATTTTATTAGAGTCTGCCTATTTTTTCCCATCTTCAATAAGAAAAACTTCTAAAAATTTAGGTATTGATACAGACGCAAAATATAGATTTGAGAGAGGAATTGACCCAGATTCTGCAACTTTAGGATTAGAACTTGGGATGTGTATGATATTAGATATGTGTGGTGGTGAGGCAAGCACCTTTTCAATTGTAGGAAAACTAAAAGATGAAAGACCAATAATTGATTTGGAGCTAGATAAGTTTTTTAAGGTCATCGGCTTATCAATAACTATCGCAGAAATTAAAAAGATTTTAACTTCCCTTGGATGTTCACTTAAAATTAATGGTAAAAAAATTAAAGTTTTACCACCTAGTTGGAGACCTGATATAAAGGAAGATATAGATCTTATAGAAGAGCTAATAAGAATTAAGGGTTTCGATAAAATTTCATATGTTAGACCTGAAAGAGAAAGATCAAAAGAAACTTTAAATTTTAAACAGAAACTATTTCATTTTTCTCAAAGAGCGGTAGCTAGCAAAGGCTATTTAGAGGCAGTAACTTGGTCCTTTACAGACTCCCGTATAGATAAACATTTTTCGCAAGGAAAAAAAGAAATAGAAATTACAAATCCAATTTCAAGCGATCAAAATGTATTAAGAAGGTCAATATTTTCGAACCTAATCATTTACTTAAAAAAAAATCAGGACAGAGGTTACTTGGATCTTTCATTATTTGAAATTGGACCAATTTTTTTTGGAAATAAACCAGGAGAACAGCAGGTTGTTTTAGGCGGTTTGAAATCTGGTGTTACAAACAGGAAGAGCTGGGATTCTAAAACACGAAATATAGACGTTTTTGATGTTAAAGCAGATGTAATAAAAACATTAATAGAGCTTGGTATTAATGAGGAAGATTTATACATTAGTAATAAAGCGCAAAACTATTTCAATCCTGGAAGATCTGGTTCAGTGAATTTTAAATCGCCAAGCAGCCATCAACTGGCCTCTTTTGGGGAAATACACCCGGGCATAGTTTCGAATTTAGATTTAAAAGAGGGAAATGTTTGTGGATTTGAGATTTTCCTTAAAAATATACCAGAACCCCCAAAAAAATATAGAATTGCTAAAAGAAACTACTCTGTTTCCGAATTTCAAAAATCTGAGAGAGACTTTGCATTTATTATTGATAAAAATTACAAAGCAGGAGATGTAGAAAAAATGATAAGGGAGGTTGATAAAAGTCTTATTAAAAAAGTTTTGATATTTGATGTCTTCGAAGGTGGCAATATACCTGAAGGAAAAAAATCTATAGCTGTAAACATCACAATTCAATCAATGGAAAAAACTCTTTCAGAAAAAGACTTAAACGAAGTAAGTCAAAAAATAATAAATATTGTTAAAGCCAAGACTGGTGGAACAATAAGATCCTAATGTCAGATATAAATAAAGTAAGAAATTTTGCGATTATCGCACATATCGACCATGGAAAGTCTACAATTGCTGACAGAATAATCCAAATTTGTGGCGGTCTTTCAGAAAGAGAGATGAAAGAGCAAGTTTTGGATTCCATGGATATTGAAAGAGAGAGGGGAATTACTATTAAGGCCCAAACTGTAAAATTAAATTATAAATCAAAAGATGGAAAAAATTATATTTTAAATATTATTGATACCCCTGGTCATGTTGATTTTAGTTATGAAGTAAGCCGTTCTTTACTTGCTTGCGAAGGGTCAGTATTAATTGTCGATAGTTCTCAAGGTGTTGAGGCTCAAACTCTAGCTAATGTATACCAAGCACTAGATACGAACCATCATATTGTACCAGTTTTAAATAAAATTGATTTACCTGCTGCTGATACAGAAAAAGTAAAAAAGCAGATAGAGGATGTCATCGGTATAGATACATCAAAAGCTATTTCATGTTCAGGAAAAACTGGCGAAGGTATCCAAGAAATATTAGAGTCAATAGTAAAAGATCTACCCGAACCTAAAGGAGATCCAAAATCGAAACTCAAATCTTTATTAGTAGATAGTTGGTATGATAGTTATCTTGGGGTAGTAATTTTAGTCAGGATTTTAGATGGAAAGTTAAAAAAAGGAATGAAAATTAAAC
>CACHGA010000003.1 GCA_902579285.1 uncultured Pelagibacteraceae bacterium | reverse complement strand
TAGAAATACCGCTACTAGATGTCTGTCTTAAAGTTTCATCAAATAATATTACACCACTTATAGATGTTTTCATTGAATTCGATGAGAACAAAGTTTCTCTAAAATTAAGCCTATTTTTTTCTGTACATTCAACATTTACACTCTTCAACCTCTTTTCCATCGTCCCAGTGCTCTCGTCTGCCGCAAGTATTCCTTTGCCTTTAGCCACCATCATTTTTGCTATTTCTTCTATATTCATAAATTTTAGTTTTTTTTTAATACTTGTATACCAGGCAGCTCTTTCCCTTCAAGAGATTCTAAGAATGCACCCCCGGCTGTTGATAAATATGTAAAAACCTTTTCAAGTCCGGTATTTTTGATTGCCGCAACAGTATCTCCGCCACCAACAATAGATATTAAGGACTTAGATTTTGTATTCTCAGCAATTTTTTTGGCTATTAATTCTGAGCCAACTGAAAAATTTTTATTTTCATAATATCCTGCAGGTCCATTCCAAAATACAGTGTTCGAGTTATCTATAGTTTTGCTAATTAATTCTATGGTTTTTTTACCAACATCTAAAATTATATCTTCAGAACCAACATCATCCAATGATTTATATGTCGAGTTTCCCCCAACATTTTTAGAAGTATTGCAATCAACAGGAACAATAATGTTACATTTATTTTTCTCTCCCATTGTAATTATATCTTTAACTATATTTTCTGAGCCTTCTTCTATAAGTGAGGCGCCAACGTTTAAGCCATTAAATTTTAAAAAATTATTCGCCATAGCACCTACAATCACAATATTATCTGCATTTTTTGACAAACTTGATAAAATATTTATTTTGGTTGAAACTTTTGAACCTCCGATGATGCAGGTAACTGGTCTTTTTTTATTCTTTAGTATTAGGTCAATAGAATTTGTTTCTTTTTCTAAAGTTGGCCCCCCATAACTGTCAATAAATTTAGTTATTTTATGTATAGATGCTTGCTTTCTGTGAGAGCAAGAAAAAGCTTCATTTATAAAAATATCTCCAAGATCCGCAAGCTTTTTTGCAAAGGTTTCCTCATTACTTTCTTCTTCTTTAAAAAAACGAATATTTTCAAACAAAAGCATCTCGCCTGAAGCAAGTTTGTTGCTAGCGTCAACAGCGTTTTCATCAAAACCATTTTGGTAAAAATATATTTTCTCTTTAAAATTTTTTTGTAAATAATTAAATATTGGATTAAGAGAAAATTCTGGCACCACTTTTCCCTTTGGTCTCCCCAAGTGTGTAATTAAAATAACTTTTGCTTTTTTTTTAAGAAGTTTATTTAAAAAAGGGATGACAACTTTAATTCTAGTATCATCCTCAATTTCAAAATTTTTAATTGGAACATTTAAATCTAATCTAACAATTACTCTCTTGTTATTAACTTGAACACTGTCAGAGAAAATTTTTAAATCAGACATTTGTCTAATTATTTACTAACCTTAGATTTTGTAATTTTTACTATCTCATCACTAGTTAAGTTAAATAACTTATAAATATCTTTGAAAGGAGCACTTCTTCCAAATGTAGTAAGACCAAGAGATACACCATCTTTTCCAACTGTGCTTTTCCAACCAGACGTCGTTGAAGCTTCAATTGATATTTTAAATGTATTTTTTCCAAACATTTCATCTTTGTATGACTCTGTTTGATTTTGAAATATGTCATAGCAAGGAATAGAAATAACTTTTGAATTTATATTCATAGCCTTAAGTTTTTCTTGAGCTTCCAAAGCAATTTCAACCTCTGAGCCAGAAGCAAGTATAGATACTTCAGGGTTATCTGAAGTTTCTTTTAAAATATAACCACCTTTGGAGCACATATTTTCTCCTGACTTGTGTTCACTCACGTAAGGCAATTTTTGTCTAGATAAAACAATTGCACTTGGATTATTTTTGCTTTTCAAGGCAATTTCCCAACACTCAAGAGTTTCATTTATATCCGCAGGTCTAAAAACATTTAAATTTGGTATTGCTCTCAAGTGTTCTAACTGTTCTATTGGTTGATGAGTTGGACCATCTTCGCCAAGCCCAATAGAGTCATGTGAAAATATATAAATTACTCTTAAATTCATAATTGCAGACAATCTCATCGAGGGCTTAAGGTAATCTGAGAAAATCAAAAAAGTTCCACCAAAAGGTATAATGCCTCCGTATAAAGCAAGACCATTCATGACTCCTGCCATCGCATGTTCTCTGACACCGTAATGAATATAATTTCCGTTAAAATTTTTTGATGTAATAACTTTGGCTTTTTCAGTTTTAGTATTGTTTGAACCACTCAGGTCCGCAGAACCCCCGATAAGCTCTGGTATGTCATTTGATATACTATTTATAACAGAAGATGAGCATTGTCTTGTTGCCATTTTAGGCTTTGATTGAAAATATTTTAGCTTTTCATCTCCAAATATTTTATCTAAGGATATGGGAAGCTCTCCCTTTAACAGCCGGTTATATTCTTCTTTAATCTTTGTATTTTTTTTCTCCAAAATAACATTCCATTCGTCTTCTATTTTCTTACCCTTGCTGCCAATTTCTCTCCAAGAATTCAATAGCTCGCTCGGTACTTGGAAAGGTTCGTGTTTCCAATTAAGTTTTTTTCTAACTAATTTTATTTCATCATCACCCAGCGGAGCACCATGCGAAGAGGCTTTACCCGACTTATTTGGAGATCCAAATCCAATTATGGTTTTACAAGAAATTATTGTTGGTTTTTTTGACTTATTTGCTTTTTTAATTGCATTAAAAATTTGCTTATAATTGTGACCATTAATCTCCTGAAAAGACCAACCATAACTTTCAAATCTTTTTTTATAATTATCAGAAACACTTAAAGATGTAGAACCATCAATTGAAATTTTATTATTGTCAAAAAATACAATTAAGTTTTTCAAATTTAAATGTCCAGCTAGACTCATAGCTTCATGGCTAATTCCTTCCATCATATCTCCGTCACTCGCAATTACATAGGTTTTATTATTTATAATATCTGATCCAAATTTTTTTCTTAAAATTTCTTGACCTATTGCCATCCCAACAGAATTTGCCAAACCTTGACCTAACGGACCTGTTGTTGTCTCTATTCCTGATGATTTTTGATACTCAGGATGACCTGCACATATTGAATTAAGTTGCCTAAAATTTTTAATATCTTCAATCTGTACTTTTTTATAACCTGTAAGATAAAGCAAAGAATATAAAAGCATCGACCCATGACCTGCAGACAAAATAAATCTGTCTCTGTTCAACCAATCAGGATTTTTTGGATTAAACTTCAGGTAGTATTTATATAATACTGTTGCAACATCTGCCATGCCCATTGGCATACCAGGATGTCCAGAATTTGCTTTTTGCACAGCATCAATAGATAAAAACCTTATAGCGTTTGATAAATCTTTTAATTTTGGATCCACTTATTAAATACCTATATAGACTTCAATTCATGATAGCAATAATATGATATAAAAAAAATTCAATGGAAAGTTTATACATTAAAGAAAAAAGACTTCAAAGCGTGTTAGAGAAACTAAAAAATCTTAGTAATTTACCTAATGCGCACACTCATGAGACAGATAAAATTCTTGTTGAAAAAAATCAATTACAGAGCGAAAAAATTGAAATTGAAAAAAAATATAAAGATTTACTACTAAAATATGCTGATTTAAAAAACCATCTAAAAAAAATTGAAGATGATCAAAAAAAAAACAAAAAGTTACAAGAGCAATTTAATCAGGATATAGATGAGTTAGGCGAAGAAACAAATTCTTTAGTTGAGGAGATAGAAAAATGGCAAATATAAATGTAAAATTTAACAACAAAGATTATCTACTTTCTTGTGATGATGGACAGGAAGAGGATTTAATAAATTTAACAAAGTTTTTAGATAAGAAATATACCGATTTAAAGGATAAGCTTGGTAATATAGGCGAAAATAAACTTTTACTCATAACATCAATTCAGGTAATCGATGAGTATTTTGATCTAAAAAAGAGAGTTACGTCTCAAAAAGATAGTTTTGAGAATTTATCAAAAAAATTTAAAGAAATGAGATCTCTAATTATGGATTATAAAGAAGGCAAAGAAGGAGAAATATCTAAACTAAATGACGAATTAGAGAAATTTAAAAAAATGGTTGAAGAAAGTCAAAACGTTTATGAAAGTTTACTTGATAAAACAACCAAATCTTTAGAGGAGATTATAAAAGATACTGAATCTAGTTCCAAGGTCCAGTAGATGCTCTCTAAAGAAAAATTAAGAAAAAAATATATCAATAATAGAAAAAAGCAATATTTTGAAACAAAAGAAAATTGTTTTAAACCTTTAATAAATTTTATTACAAGAAAACAAATAAAAAAAATCTCTTTATATTATCCATCTAATTATGAATTTGATACTTTGAAATTATTTCAAATTCTCAAAAAGCGAGACAGAACCAAAACTTTACTGCCTATTATTTTAAAGAATAATTCAATGAAATTTGTTAGTTGGAAATTTTCCGATCCTTTAATGGTAAATAAATTTGGATTTCTTGAACCTGAAATAAATAGAAAAAAAATTATTCCGGATTTAATCTTAGTTCCAATTGTTGCATTTGATAAATTTAAAAACCGATTGGGATATGGAAAAGGTTATTATGATAGAATTTTAAGAAAATATGTCTTAAAAAATCCAAAAATAATAACCATTGGCCTTGCATTTTCCTTTCAGAAATATAAAAAAATTCCAACTTCAAAATTTGATGTGAAATTAAATTATATATTCACAGAGAAAGGATTATACTAGCTTATAATGAACATTTTAATATTGGGAGATATATTCGGTATTCCAGGAGTTGAAGCAATTAAAAAAAATTTACCTAAAATTATTATAGAAAAAAAAATTGACTTTGTGATAGCAAATGGGGAAAACGCAGCTGATAACGGTTTAGGTATTACAAAAAAAAATACTGAGGATTTCTTCAATGCTGGCGTAAATGTTATAACTTCAGGAAATCATATTTGGGACCAAAAAGAAACTCAAGAATTTATAGAAAAAGAAAAAAGACTGCTAAGACCTGAAAATTCACTTAAACCTGTGCCAGGAAAAGGAAGCAATATTTTCATTTCAAAAAATAAAAAAAAAATTGCAGTAATAAATCTCATGGGAAATGTTTTTATGAAAAAAAGCGATGATGTTTTCCTTGCAGCAAAAAAATTTGCTTCAGAAGTAAAACTTAAAAGAGATGCAGATTTTATTGTAGTAGATTTTCATGGTGAAATTACAAGTGAAAAAATGGCCATAGGATATTTTTTTGATGGAAAAGCCACTGCTGTTGTTGGAACACATACACATGTGCCTACATCAGATACTAGAGTTTTAAATAAAGGCACTGCTTACCAAACTGATCTAGGTATGTGTGGTGTTTATAATTCTGTGATTGGTATGAATGAAGAAAATTCTTTAAAAAAATTCCTTAAAGACACATCTGCTCAACGTCATTTTCCAGCTGATGGTGAAGCAACTATTTCAGGTTTGCTAGTTCAGGGTGACCACGAAACTGGTTTAGCTAAAAAAGCTGAACAGATAATATTAGGAGGGTCTTTGCAAGAAAGATCTTGATAGATGGCAGGTCATTCACATTGGGCAGGTATTAAACACAAAAAGGGAAGGCAAGACAAATTAAGATCAAAAATATTTTCAAAAATCTCAAGAGAAATAACAGTTGCCGCCAAACTTGGATCAAAAGACCCAGACACAAACCACAGGTTAAGAGCAGCAATTGAAATAGCTAAAGATGCAAACATGCCCAAAGAAAATATTAACAGAGCTATAAGTAAATCTGAAAATCAGAAAGGTGTAAATTTTCAAAACTTAAGATACGAAGGTTTTGGGCCAAAAAATATAGCATTAATTATTGAGACACTTACAGATAATAAAAACAGAACTGCAGGAAATATTAGAAAAAATTTACAAAAATTTGGGGGAAGCCTTGCCAGCGATGGATCCACAGCTCATTTTTTTAATAATTTTGGAGTTATTCAATTTCCAAGAGATGGAATATCTGATGAAAAAGCTTTAGATTATGCTGCAACAGTAGGTGCAAAAGATTGTATTAATCACAAAGATTTTCATGAAATTATTACTATTAAAGAGGATTTTTACAGAGTAAAAAATGAAAGTGAAAAGCTAATAAAACAATTTAGCTATTCAGGTATAGAATGGAGGCCTAAAAACAAAGTAAGTTTAAAAAAAGATGATGAAAAAGAATTGGTAAATCTTTTAGAATTATTAGAGGAAGATGATGATATCCAAAAAATTTTTCATAACTGTAACTTAATTTAAAAAATTTAAATGAGAATAATAGGTATAGATCCTGGTCTAAGCGGCGGAATTGCAATCCTTGATGATTTAAAAATATTTGACATTTATGATATGCCTATAATGTCAGAGGGTAAGAAAAATAAAAACCAATTAAATAGCGCTCAATTAGTTAACATTATAAAAAAAAACATAATCCCAAGCGGTGACACTTTTTTAATAGTAGAACAGGTAAGTGCAATGCC
Source organism: uncultured Pelagibacteraceae bacterium (assembly GCA_902579285.1). Classification (GTDB taxonomy): domain Bacteria; phylum Pseudomonadota; class Alphaproteobacteria; order Pelagibacterales; family Pelagibacteraceae; genus Anoxypelagibacter. Next base: position 67,652 of record CACHGA010000003.1, on the reverse strand, counting down.
TGGCCAAGGAGTTACAAGTATGTTTAATTTTGGTCAAACCTTTGGTTCGATAAAAGGAATTTGTGCAGCATTAAACCTTCCTATTTTCTTTGTTAGACCTGCAAAATGGAAAAAACATTTTGATTTAATTAATTCTTCTAAAGATGCTAGCCGAACCAAGGTTATAGAAATGTATCCCTCAATATCGCCAAGATTAAGCAAAAAAAAAGATGTTAATAAAGCAGATGCAATTTTAATTGCTAGATATTTCAGAGATTGTCGAGCACAGTTTAATCAGCAAACCAAATAAATCTTATATTAATCAAGTGCCAAATTGATGACACATTCTACACGTAATTAACCTTAATGGAGACAGAAATCGCAAATCAAGTCGTTGGCTTAGGTGGAGCAAATGATTTTTCACTCTGGCAACTTTTCTTAAGAGCAGACTTTGTTGTAAAAGCAGTTATATTACTTCTGATTGCAAGCTCAATTTTTTCATGGGCTCTAATATATGACAAAGTAAGATTATTTAGAAGAATTGATCAATCTACAAAATTATTCGAGGATAAATTTTGGAAATCGAAATCAGCTGAAGCATTTTATAAAGGTCTTCCGATGAAATCAGAAGATCCTATGACAATTATATTTAAAAATGCAATGTCAGAATTAATAAAAACAAAATCAAAATCTTCATCTGTACAAAGCGCAAGAGTAGAAAGAGTTCTAGAAGTTTCTATAGACAACCAGCTCAAAAGTGTTGAAAAAAATTTTACTTATTTAGCAACAATCGGCTCCACAGCACCTTTTATTGGTTTATTCGGAACTGTATGGGGAATTATGAATTCTTTCCAATCAATCGCGATTTCAAGAAATACAAGTTTAGCAATTGTTGCACCCGGTATTGCAGAAGCATTGTTTGCAACAGCACTTGGTCTTCTTGCCGCTATACCTGCTGTGATAGCTTATAATAAATTCAATAGTGACTCGCAAAGATATTTTGCAAGAGTTGACAATTTTTCAAAAAGATTTTTATCAATAATTTAATCAAATGGCATTTACAATTAATCGCTCAAAAAAGAAAGAACCAATGAGCGAAATAAATGTTACACCTTTCGTAGATGTAATGTTAGTTCTTTTAATTATTTTTATGGTAACCGCACCTTTGTTAACCGTTGGAGTACAAGTTGACCTACCCGAGTCAGCAGCAGACTCTTTACCTGATGATCAAGAACCACTTACAATAACAATTAATTCAAAAGGTGAAATATTTATTCAAGAACATCAAGTCACTTTTAAAAAAGTGGTTCCTAAATTATTAGCCATATCAAAAAACAGAACTGATACAAGAATTTATGTAAGGGGTGACAAAACTATAAATTATGGAAGAGTTTTAGAGGTAATGGGAAGATTATCAGGTGCAGGATTCTCAAAAGTAGCACTTATATCAGAGCCATATAAAAATTGATGTTTTATGAGCAGAGGTTTAATATTTTCTTTTTTATTTCACACTTTAGTCATCTTTATAACAGCAATGACCTTACCCTTTATGATGCGTGAACCTATTGATGTACCACCAATCGTTTCAGTCGAACTGATACAAATAAAAGATAAAACTTTTATACCTTACGCACCCAAAGCAAGAAAAATCATTGAAAAAGTAAAAGATGATAATAAAAGAGTCGTGTCTGAACAGGCCCCCCCATCTGCAAAAGCCAAAGAAAAACCTGACAGGATTCCATTGCCAGAGGATAAAAAAGAAACTAAACAAATAGTAAAGAAAAAACAGAATCCTGAAGAGATCAAACCTCAAATTAGACAATCATCTGAATTTGAGAAGGAAGAGTTATTTGATACTAACGAGATTGCTGCATTAATAGATAAAGCCAAGGAAGAACAAGCAGAAACGCAAAAAAAAAATAGCCAAATAACTCAAAGTAATGTCAAAACGCCTTTTGCAAAGGCACTATCATTGTCTGAGGAAGATGCACTGAGAGCTCAAATATTTGGATGCTGGAGTGTTCCGCTTGGGCTCCCCTATGACAAAGATTTATTAGTAAGAATCAAACTACAATTAAAACCCGATGGCAGAATACTTAAAGCAGAAATTTTAGATCATGCAAGAATGAATACTCCAGGTCAAAGTTTCTACAAAATTTTAGCTGAAAGCGCTCTTAGAGCAGTAAGAATTTGCCAACCTTTAAAAGTTCCACCTACTGGTTATGATAGATGGAAAGATTTACAGTTAAATTTTGATCCAACAGAAATGTTAAAAGGTTAGGATTATGAAAAAAACAATTATTATCTTTATATTTTTCGTATTAACTATTGAAAATGCATTTAGTTTAATAAAAGTAGACATAACAAGGGGTAATCTAGATCCATTACCGATAGCGGTCTCACCTTTACATATTGATAATAAATCGGAAGATTTTAAGTCATTAAAAGAGAAAAAATTAGGAGAAGAAATTTCCAAAATAATTGAAAAAAATTTTAAATCTACTGGACTATTTAATCCTTTAAAAAAGGATGCATTTGTTCAAAAGCCAGATATAGCCCACCTCAAACCAAGGTTTGAAGATTGGAGACTAATAAAGGCTCAAGCATTAATTACTGGAAAAATTGTTGTTAAAGATAAAAAGTTAAAAGTAGAATTTAGGCTTTGGGATCTAACAGCCGCTAAGGAAATGTTAGCACTTTCTTTCACAACTACACCAACTAATTGGAGAAGAGTAGCACATATTATATCCGATAAAATTTATGAAAGATTAACTGGTGAAACTGGGTATTTTGATACAAGAATAATATATGTGTCTGAGAAAGGACCAAAAGATCAAAGAGTGAAAAAACTAGCTATAATGGATCAGGATGGACATGGCACGAAATATTTAACTTTAGGAAATGAACTTGTTTTAACTCCAAGATTTAACCCAACAAATCAATTAGTTACTTACATGTCATATTTTAAAAATATGCCAAGAGTTTATTTGTTAGATATTGAAACTGGTATTCAGGAAGTAGTTGGAAACTTTCCTGGAATGACTTTTGCACCAAGATTTTCTCCAGATGGAAAAAAAATCATTATGAGTTTTGCAAAAGATGGTAATTCCGATATTTACTCAATGGATATGGAAACAAGAGTTGTTGAAAGAATAACCGACCACTCTGCAATAGATACATCACCTTCTTATTCTCCGGATGGAAAATATATTTGTTTTAATTCTGACAGAAGCGGCCTTCAACAAATATATACAATGAGAAGTGATGGAAGCCAGGTTAAAAGAATTACTTTTGGTAGTGGTATTTATGGAACACCAGTTTGGTCTCCAAGGGGTGATCTAATAGCATTTACTAAAATGCGAAAAGGAAAATTTTATATTGGTGTAATGAGGTCAGACGGCACCGGCGAAAGACTTTTGACGGAAAACTATTATCAAGAGGCACCTTCTTGGTCGCCTAATGGAAGAGTTTTAATATTTTATAGAGAGACCAAATCAGATAGCAAAGGCAAAGGTTTTACAGCTAAGCTCTGGTCTATTGATATAACCGGGTATAACGAAAGGTTGGTTAAAACAGAAACTGATGCATCCGACCCATCGTGGTCCTCATTGTTATCAAAATAGGGATTTTTTAACACAATTTATACTTGCAAGATTCCTTTAAATTTGGAATATTACCACTACCTTAAATATATTTAGGAGATACAAATGAAGTTTAATAGTGCACTAAAAAATTTTGTTTTAGTTCTATTTAGCACGTTGTTAATTTCAGCGTGTTCCACAGCAAAGAAGGCTTCTGTTGATACCGTAGATGATGTTTATACAGGTACAGATACTGTTGAATATTTAGCTAACGGTGTGCCAGACAGAGTTTTTTTCGCTACTAACAAATCAAGCTTAACTACAAGATCACGTGACACTTTAAGAAAACAGGCTACGTACTTAAGAAAAAATAAAGATCTAACTGTTACTATTGAAGGTCATGCAGACGAAAGAGGAACAAGAGAATATAACTTGGCCCTTGGTGAGAGAAGAGCGAATGCTGCAAAAGATTATTTAATGACATACGGTGTTTCTGGAAAAAGAATTAGCGTAATAAGCTACGGTAAAGAAAAACCTGTAAATCCAGCATCTAGTCCATTAGCGTGGTCTCAAAATCGAAGATCTGTAACGATTAAAGCAAACTAAAAATTTAATATTAATAGACCCTGTTATTTAACATAAATAGCAGGGTCTTTTTTTTGCCATTTTGTGTGAATAAAAGTTGAAATATGTCAACAGCTTATAGGAATCTTTTTACAAAAGTTTTTATTTTTTCATTATTATTTTTAATGTTTTCTTACTTTGCTAGTGCCAATGAAAAGGCAGAACTAAAAGATATTAAAACCAAAATTGAAGATATAAGCAAAGACCTTAAAACTTTAGAAAAAGCTTTTTATAAAACCTCAGAGATTCAGACTAAAAAAATATCTAGCGATGGTTTAAACGAGGATGTTTTAACTCGGCATTTACTCAAGCTTAATGAAATAGAAGAACAATTTAGAGAAGTAACAAATCGGTATGAGGAAATTAATTTTAAAATTGATAAACTTTCGAATAGAATAACTAAGATGCAATCTGATAATCAAGTTAGATTTAGTGATCTTGAAAATTCTACGACACCATCTGATAACACATCAAAAAAAATAACTAAAAAAAGACTTCCAGGAACAGATTTACCAAAAGACTTAGGCAGTTTATCTGATAGCGACTTAGAAAAAACTGAAAGTGTGCAAAAAACGCAATCAATAGAGTCTGCTGGGTTAGTTGTGAGTGAAAAAGCTGAGAGAGCAAAATCTTTACTTCCCAACAAACCTCCAAATGAACAATATAACTTTGCGGTTAGTTTTATAAAAGTTGGGGATTATGAGACAGCAGAGTTTGCACTTAAAGAATTTATTGATAAAAACAAAGACAATGATTTAGCTGGTAGCGCACAATACTGGTACGGGGAAACTTTTAGAATAAGACAACTCTATCAAGATGCAGCAGCAGCTTATCTAGACGGATATCAAAATTATCCAAAAAGTAAAAAAGCACCAATTAATTTGCTCAAACTTGGAACTACTTTAGTTCAATTAGGCGAAAAAGACCAAGGTTGTTTAATGATAAGTGGAGTTAAAAAACAATATCCAAAAGCAAGCAAGTCTGTGTTACAAAAAGCAGAATATGAAAAGAAAAAATTTAAATGCAGCAAAGCTTAAAGATGTAGTTTTAAAAGATAAAAAAATCTCAAAAATTTATTTAAAATTAAATTTAACTACCAAAAATACAAAGTCATTTTTAGCCGCCATATCAGGTGGATCTGATAGTATGGCACTTGCTTTATTATCGAAATTATTAAAAGAAGAAAAAAACAAAAAAGTTTATTTTGTGCATGTAGATCATGCAATTAGGAAAAATTCTAGTAAAGAAGCTTTACAATTAAAAAATATTCTAAAAAAGTATCAAATTCATTTAAAAATAATCAAAAATAAAAAAACCATCCAAAAAAATATCCAAAAAAATGCTAGAGATACCAGATATCAAATTTTATGTGATTTTTGTAAGAAAAATAATGTTAAATCTTTGGTTACAGCACATCATAAAGATGACCAGATTGAAACTTTTTTAATTAGGTTGTCTAGAGGAAGTGGAGTAGAAGGATTATCGTCAATGAGCGAAAGTACAAAATTAAATTACGGTATTAAATTATTAAGACCTTTCTTAAAGTTCAGAAAAGAAGAACTTCAAATTATTTCAAAAAAATTCTTTAAAAAAATTATTAAAGACCCAAGTAATAAAAATAAAAAATTTTTAAGAACAAATATCCGAGAACTAACTAAAATATTAAAGAATAAAGGCATCGAACCCGATCAGATTTATAAATCTATAGAAAACATCTCATCAACAAAAAAGGCAATTAATTTTTATGTAAAACAATCATTAAAAAAATTTGTAAAATTCAAGAAAAGGGAGACAATTTTAGATTTTAACATGTTTCAAAAAGAACCCGCCGATATAAAATTTAAAATTATTAATACAATTGTAAAAAATAGAGCTGCATCATATTATCCCCCAAGGGCTAAAAAGGTTTTAAATTTAATTAGTAGGTTTAGATCTAAATCTAACCAAAAAAGCACTCTTGGAGGGTGTATTTTTGAAAAAAGGAAAAACTTTGTTCATGTGACAAAAGAATTTTAAAAAAACAGGCTTTCTAAGTAAAATTGATTAAAAATTACTTAATTTTGTGAACTTTTCAATTATTTGTAGCTTTATGACACTTGTTTAAATGGCAAAAATACCTATTTATTAAGTATGAATTTAAGAAATTTATTAATGTGGGGTTTAATAGTTCTTTTGTCGGTAGGACTTTTCAATCTATTTCAAAACCCAAATAAAGTTAATGAACAAGCAAACAACATAGCTTTCTCAAAATTTTTAAAAGAAGTGGACAATGGAAGAGTTGTTCAAGTTCAAATTCAGGGCAATAATATATCAGGAGAATTATCTGATGGTTCAAAGTTTAATACATATTCACCTAACTACCCTGGCTTAGTAGAAAAATTATCTGAAAAAAATGTTAATATCGTTGCATCACCGGTTGAAGATAAAATGCCATCATTGCTAGGAGTTTTATTATCATGGTTCCCAATGCTTTTATTAATAGGTGTATGGATATTTTTTATGCGCCAAATGCAAGGAGGTAGGGGTGGTGCCATGGGTTTTGGAAGATCAAAAGCAAAATTACTTACTGAAGCACAGGGAAAAGTAACATTCAATGATGTTGCAGGAATCGAAGAGGCAAAAGAAGAAGTAGAGGAAATAGTAGATTTTTTAAAAGATCCGAAAAAATTTAGAAGACTTGGCGGAAAGATTCCAAAAGGTGCATTACTTATTGGTCCTCCAGGAACTGGAAAAACTTTATTAGCAAAAGCAATTGCTGGTGAAGCAAACGTTCCTTTTTTTACGATCTCAGGATCCGATTTTGTCGAAATGTTCGTAGGTGTTGGTGCATCTAGAGTTAGAGACATGTTTGAACAAGGTAAGAAACATGCTCCTTGTATAATTTTTATCGACGAAATTGATGCTGTTGGTAGAAGTAGAGGAGCTGGTTTAGGCGGTGGAAACGATGAAAGAGAACAAACTTTAAATCAGTTATTAGTTGAAATGGATGGTTTCGACACAAACGAAGGAATTATTTTAATTGCTGCAACAAATAGACCAGATGTATTAGATCCAGCTTTATTAAGACCAGGAAGGTTTGATAGACAAGTTGTTGTTCCAAATCCAGATATTATCGGAAGAGAAGCAATTCTTAAGGTACACGTTAAAAAAATTAACACTGGACCAGATGTAAAACTAAGAACAATTGCAAGAGGAACTCCTGGTTTTTCTGGAGCAGATCTTGCTAATTTAATAAACGAGTCAGCCTTGCTTGCTGCTAGAAAAAATAAAAGAGTTGTTACAATGAGTGACGTGGAAGAGGCAAAAGATAAAGTTATGATGGGAGCAGAAAGAAGATCAATGGTAATGTCTGAAGAAGAAAAAAAATTAACTGCTTACCATGAAGGTGGCCACGCAATTGTTGCTTTAAATGAAAAAGTTTCTGATCCAATACATAAAGCTACAATTATACCAAGAGGTAGAGCGCTTGGTATGGTAATGAGACTACCTGAGAGAGATCAACTTTCTGTAACTAGGGAGAAAATGTATTCAGATATAGCAGTTGCAATGGGTGGTAGAATTGCAGAGGAACTTATATTTGGATATGAGAAAATAACCTCAGGAGCGTCGTCCGACATCGACATGGCAACTAAAATGGCAAAAAATATGGTGACTAGATATGGAATGAGCAAAGACCTAGGAACTATAGCTTATGGTGAAAACGAGGACGAAGTTTTTCTTGGAAGGTCAATAACTAGACAGCAAAACATGTCAGAAGATACTGCTAAAAAAGTTGATGCAGAAGTTAAAAAAATTATAGACACTAGTTACGAGAGAGCTAAGAAAGTTTTAACAGAAAAAATTGATGACCTTCACAAACTTGCAAAGGCATTACTGGTTTATGAAACTTTGACGGGTGATGAAATAAGAGATTTAATTCTTAAAAATATCAAACCAGAAAAATTATCAAAAAAAGAGGAAAATAATGAAGATAATGTTTCCTCAGCAATAGATTCTATTGGTTTAAAGCCGAAACCAGCACTATAATAAAACAATCATGAGAAAATATTACACGAGGGCGTGTAATTTTTATCATGGAAGTGACGCAACAAAATTAATCAAATTAAACAAGGCACTTCCTTTAAATGGTAAAAAAGATATTGCCTTTGATAACATTGAAATTTTTTCTAGAGAAAAAAAAGGTGTCAAGGTCAATTTAATCCACTTAAAAAAAATCAATAAACTTAGTAAAAATATTAGAAAGGTTATAAAGAAAGATTTAAAAAATATTACTTCAAAAAGAAAAAACTTTCTTAAAAATATTAATTTTAGAAATCCTACAATCATGGGCATTCTTAATCTGACACCAGATAGTTTCTCTGACGGTGGAAAATTTAATAGCAACTCCAAAGCTTTTAAACATATTTCTCAAATGATTAATGCTGGAGCAAAAATTGTTGACGTGGGAGGAGAGTCAACTCGACCTGGATCAAAAACCATAGATCCAAAAATGGAATGGAAAAGAGTTGAATACGTAATTAGTAAATTTAAAAAAAAATACAAAAAAACTTGTTTGTCAATTGATACACGAAAGTCTGACTTGATGATAAAAAGTGTAAGATGTGGAGTAGATCTTATAAATGATGTATCTGGTTTCAATTATGACTCTAATGCATTATTTAAACTGAGGAATTATAATATTTCTAAAGTTTTGCACCATATGCAAGGAACACCAAATACAATGCAAAAAAAACCTAAATATAAAAATGTTTTATTAGATATTTATGATTTTTTTGAGAGGGGAATTTCAAATATATCTAATGATAAAATTATATTAGATCCTGGAATTGGCTTTGGAAAAACTTTGAAACATAATTTGACTTTAATTTCTAAGATATCTTTGTTTCATAGCCTTGGCTTTCCTATTTTGGTTGGAACATCAAGAAAAAGATTTATTAATCAAATATCTGGAGAGTATGACAGCAAAGATAGAACCGGCGGTACATTAGCATCGGTTCTTTACTTGTTATCCCAAGGTGTACAAATTTTTAGAGTTCACAATGTGAGGGAAGTCAAACAAGGAATTATGGTGTACGAAAAAATTAATGAAAAATAAATATTTTGGTACAGACGGAATCAGAGGAACAGTAAATCAAGGAAATATAACTGGGGAAAAATTTTTTAAATTTGGTCTTGCTTCTGGTACTTATTTTAAAAATCAAAAAAAATCAAAACAAATAGCAATTATTGCAAAGGACACTAGATTATCAGGATATACTTTAGAACCAGCGTTAGTCTCTGGTTTGGTATCTGGCGGAATGCATGTTTACACTTTAGGTCCCTTGCCAACAAATGGTTTAGCTATGTTAACTAAGTCTATGAAGGCAAATATGGGAATAATGATTACAGCATCACATAACCCTTACCATGATAATGGACTTAAATTATTTGGTCCCGATGGGATGAAACTATCCGATACAATTGAAAAAAAGATTGAAAAACTTATAGATGCAAAAAATACAAAACAATTAACAAACCCAAAATTGTTGGGAAGAGTAAAGCGTCTCGAAGATGGAAATGATAAGTACACAAAAATACTAAAAAATAATTTTCCAAGTAACTTTCATCTTAAAGGTACAAAAATAGTTTTAGACTGTGCAAATGGTGCTTGTTACAAAGCCGCGCCCAAATTATTAAAAGATCTTGGTGCAAAAGTGATTTCCATTGGAGTAAAACCAAATGGATTAAATATAAACGAGAAATGTGGATCAACATATCCATCAAAAATAAAGACTGCAGTCAAAAAGCACAAAGCTAAAATTGGAATAGCATTTGATGGAGATGCTGACAGAGTGATTATGTGCGATGAAAAAGGAAAAATAATAGATGGCGACCAAATTATTGCTATGCTAGCTCGTCGATGGAAATCTAAAAAAATTTTAAAAGGTGGTGTAATTGGGACATTAATGTCTAACTATGGTTTAGAAAAATTTTTAAATGATGAAAAAATAAGATTTTCAAGATCAAAAGTTGGGGATAGATATGTTAAAGAAAAAATGAAAAAATTAAATTATAATTTAGGTGGCGAACAGTCTGGACATATTATTTTAGGAAAATTTGCAACAACAGGGGATGGATTATTAGTAGCTTTAGAAGTTTTGTTTTCTCTCCGAAAGGGTAAAAAAGCAAGCCAGCTCTTAAAAGTTTTTAAACCACTACCACAAACATTAGAGAACTTGCTTGTAAATGATAAAAATATAATTAATAAATCAAAATGTAAAAATGCAATAAAAAAAGCAAACAAACTCATGGGTCAAAAAGGTAGAATTTTAGTTAGAAAATCTGGGACAGAACCAAAAATTAGGATAATGGCCGAGTCATATGATAAAAGTTTGGTTTTAAAATGCATAAAGATAATCAAAAGTTCTATTAAATAAATTGAAACCTAAATCAAAAATTTTAATAATTGCCGGATCGGACTCCTCAGGAGGAGCGGGGATTCAAGCAGACATCAAAACAGTAACAGCATTGGGCGGTTACGCAATGACAGCTATAACTGCAATTACTGCGCAAAACACAACAGGAGTGAGTTCTGTAGTTCCTTTACACCCAAAAGAAATAGAAAAACAAATTTTATTTACATCCAAAGACATTAAACCAGACGCAATTAAAATTGGTATGCTTCACTCATCAGAAGTAATACTCGCAGTCATAAGAGTTTTAAGAAAAATCAAAACAAAAAAAATAATTCTAGACCCGGTTATGATAGCCAAAGGGGGATTCAAACTAATAAATGATAAAGCCGTAAAAACACTAAAAAATAAACTTATTAAAAAAGTTCATTTAATCACACCCAATATTCCTGAGGCTGAAGTTTTAACAAAAATAAAAATTAGAAGTTTAGAAGATATGATACATGCTGCCAACATTTTGCTTGAATCTGGAGTTAAAAATATTTTAGTTAAAGGCGGACATAGAAACACAAAAACTATGCAAGATGTATTTTTAAATAAGAAAGAATTAAAGATTTTTAAAAATAAAAAAATCAAAACCAAGAATACTCATGGCACAGGATGTACTTTGTCAAGTGCCATCACAACTTTTTTTGCATGTGGAAAAAGTTTAAATAAATCCTGTGAGCTTGGAATTAAATATGTTAATCAATCTATAAGGTCTAATCTTAACTATGGAAAAGGTCATGGACCAATTAATCACTTGAGCTCAATTAAAATTAATAGGACGTTTAATTAATGAAAAATGTTGTTGTAGTAGGTTCTCAGTGGGGTGACGAAGGAAAAGGAAAAATTGTAGACTGGCTTTCAAGCGAAGCAGATGTTGTAGTTCGTTTTCAAGGCGGCCACAATGCTGGACATACTTTAGTTATTGACGGAGTTACTTACAAACTAAGATTGTTACCATCTGGCATAGTTAGAAAAAATAAAATTTCAATAATTGGAAATGGTGTAGTTGTTGATCCATGGGCTTTACTTGATGAAATAAAAGAAATTAAGTCTAAAGGTGTAATTGTAGATGAAAATAATTTAATTTTGTCGGAGTCAGCAAATTTAATACTTCCTTTCCATAAAGAGATGGATGAAATTAGAGAGGACGCGGCCGGTAATGCTAAGATTGGAACAACAAGAAGGGGGATTGGACCTGCTTACGAAGATAAAATTGGAAGAAGATCAATCAGAGTTATGGATTTAGTATCTGAAAGTAATTTAGATCACAGATTAGAGACCGTACTAATTCATCACAATGCAATTAGAAAAGGGTTAGGTAAGCAGATTTACAAAAAAGAGCAATTAAAGAAAGATCTTTTAAAAATTGCACCAGAAATTCTTAAATTTTCCCAACCAGTTTGGAAAAAAATTGATGAATACAAAGCTAAAGGAAAGAAAATATTATTTGAAGGCGCCCAAGGCATTCTTTTAGATGTAGATCACGGCACATATCCATTTGTAACTTCTTCAAATACAGTAGCCGCATCAGCTGCAACAGGTTCTGGATGTGGTCCAAATACTATTAATTATGTTTTAGGTATTACAAAAGCTTACACAACCAGGGTAGGAGAAGGTCCTTTCCCCACAGAACTTAAGGACAAAATTGGAGAGTTACTTGGTCATAGAGGTAAAGAGTTTGGAACGGTAACAAGTAGGAAACGTAGGTGCGGATGGTTTGACGGTGTTCTTGTTAGACAAACAATTAAAATTTCTGGCATTGATGGAATAGCACTCACAAAATTAGATGTACTCGATGAACTTGAGGAAATTAAAATGTCTATAGCATATGAACTAAATGGAAAAAAAATTGATTATTTACCGGCTGCTGTTGATGATCAACTTAAAGTTAAACCTATATACAAAACTTTTAAAGGATGGAAGTCCTCAACAAAAGGAATAAAAGATTTTGAAAAATTACCTGAGAATGCAAAACTATATATCAAGGAACTAGAAAAATTCATTGAAACAAAAATATCAAGTATATCAACGAGTCCCGAAAGATCTGATACAATTCTTATAGAGAGTCCTTTTTAGTTTTTACTTTGCTGGTAAAAGATTTTTTGAGTTACTTGAGTTAAGCATTGCCTTTTGAAGTTTTTCAAAAGCTTTTGTTTCAATTTGTCTAATTCGCTCTCTACTTATTTTATATTTTTTGCTTAGTTCATCTAAAGTTTTTGGCTCTTCTGATAACTTTCTTTCCTGTATTATTTTTCTTTCTCTATCATTTAAAATTTTTATAGCATCTTGAAGCAGAACCTTTTTTTCATCCAACTCTTGTTTTTGTGAAATAAAGAGCTCTTGATCCAAATTATCATCAACTAGCCAGTCTTGCCATTCACCTTTTTCATCAGATTTGATAGGATCATTTAAAGATTTTTCTTGACCCATCATTCTCCTATTCATCGATACTACTTCATTAGATTTAACGCCGAGTCTTTTCGATATTTCATTAACCTGTTCTTTTTTTAGGTCTCCCTCTTGACTTGGTGCAATTTGTTTTTTTATTTTTTTTAAATTAAAAAATAATTTTTTCTGTGCAGCTGTTGTCCCCATTTTGACCAAACTCCATGATCTTAAAACATATTCTTGAATTCCAGCTTTGATCCACCACATAGCATAAGTTGCAAGTCTAAAGCCTTTGTCTGGGTCAAATTTTTTTACTGCCTGCATCAATCCAATGTTGCCTTCAGATATTAATTCGCTTACTGGAAGTCCATAACCTCTATATCCCATAGCAATTTTTGCTACCAATCTTAAGTGGCTCGTAACTAGCTTGTGAGCTGATTTTAAATTTCCACGATCTTTCCAATTTTTGGCTAGCATATATTCCTCTTCTGCATCAAGCATAGGAAATTTTTTAATTTGAGCAAGGTAAAGTGACAACCCTCCCTCTCCAGATAATATGGGTAAATTAGTTATCTCAGTTTTAGTATTCATTTATAGCTGTATATATATTTCTAAATAAAAATTTTTCAATTGGTTAATTTTTCAAGTATATCAAGTATTTTTTTAAAATCTTTGGGTAATTTTGACACAAATTCAATTTGTTTATTTTTTGAAGGGTGGGTAAATCCTAAGCTTATAGCATGAAGAGCTTGTCTATCAAAATCCATTAAAATTTTCTCAAATTTTTTATTAATTTTCTTAAATTTTATTTTTTGTTTTCCGTATTTTTTATCTCCAATTAAAGCATTTCCCTTATGGGAAAGATGTACTCTTATTTGGTGAGTTCGTCCAGTTTCTAAATTACACTCTACCAAACTAATTTTAGGTATTTCATTATTTGCAAATACTTTTAAGGTTTTGTAATTAGTGATTGCTTTTTTCCCTGAAATTTCACTTACTGACATAAGCTGTCTATTTTTTTTACTTCTAGAAATTAGAGTTATAATTTTTCCATTCAATGGTCTTAAAACACCCCAAATTAATGCGATATATTTCCTTTTTATATTATGCTGACTGAATTGATTTGAAAGCTTAACGTGAGATAAATTATTTTTTGCTACGACCAGTAAGCCACTTGTTCCTTTATCAATTCTGTGAACTATGCCGGGTCTAAGTATTCCATTTAAATCTGAAAGATTTTTTTTGTAGTGATAAACTAAACCATTAACTAAAGTTCCACTTTTATTACCTGCCCCTGGGTGTACAACTAACCCAGCTGGTTTATTTAAAACTATTAAATCACGATCCTCATAAATAATATCAATTTTAATTTTCTCAGGTTTAATATACTCATTTTTACTTTCTGGGATTGAAAAGCGTATTTTATCACCGATTTTTACTTTTTGAGATGGTGAAGAAATAATTCTATCATTAACTGACAAATTTTTAGAAACTATAATTTTTTTAATTTGTGTCCTAGTTATAGTTTTAAGCTTATGTGCCAAGAATTTATCTAACCTGGCATTACTGCCTATTTCTTCAACTGAAAATGTTTTTATTTTAGTCATTTATAGTTTAAAACACCCTTATGCGTTCGTAGCTCAACTGGATAGAGCGTCTGACTTCGGATCAGAAGGTTGAGGGTTCAAATCCTTCCGGGCGCACCAAAATCAAGCAATCCAATTTTTTAATTTATCTTTATTATTGATAATATACTCAGGATAACTTGAGTCTATTTCAATCTTTTTAATTTTATATCCCCGACCCAATACATCTTCACCTTGGCTGATTTTTAATTCTATATTTTTCTCACTAACAATATCCACTTTATTAAACTCACCATGCGCAAAAGATTTTATTTTTTTTGAAATATTTTTTACATCTTGGAGATATGCAAAATGCCAACCACCGTCATCAATAATTTGAAGATTCTTTTGTTTATCGATTCTCCAAAAAGGATATTTTTTAAATTTCAAATTTCTAAGCCACTGAGGTGATTTTAAATTTTTTTTAAGACAAATTTTAGAACCATGCCAATTATTTTCGTTTAAGTTTAAGAGGTTAAGTTTATACATAAACATCTTTTGTGAAAAAACTGCGTATTTATTTTTATCAAAAACTTTTAACTTGTTTAAATCTGGTATTTCATCAACATCAGATAAGATGATAAGATCGTTATCCTGAGATTTATTTAAGCCTTTCATAATAGAATTTCTTTGATGCTGCTCAACTAGAGACTCTCCTCCAGTATGAGGTTTTTTAATATTATCTGGAGTATCGTCAACTTCTATATAAACAATTTTGTTTTGAAACTTTTTATATTTATTTTTATCAAAATGTAGTTTTCTAGTTTGACCCTGGTGGTTAACTGTAGACTCAACTATTACAAAAAAATCAACATACTCATCTAGAATATTAAATCTTAAATCAGCGATATGGTCTTCATTAAAATATTGAAAACAGTCAAAAATTGCCATATTTTTTTAATCAAAATATTTGTCTTTAATTTTCATATAAAATTCAGAGTGAGGTAAATTTAATGATTTAGATATTTTATTTAATAGTTTAATTTGTCCAGATATAAGCATTAAAGCAATAAATTCTTTTTCTCTTTCTTTGATTATTTTTTTACCTAAGGCTGATGAAAAGTTTGGGATAAAAATCATGTCCATTTCTACCGGCGTTCTTGTTACATGAGACCCTATCTCTCTCCAGTCAGAGATCATGTAACCTAACTTACTTAACAAATCTACAATTTCTGTCCAGCTTGGGATATTTTTATACATTGGAAATAATTGGACTTCGCACTTTATTAGTAAAGGTCTATAGCTTCCTATTCCTTTTAGAATTTCTAATTCGGCACCCTGGGTATCAATTTTTAGATAATCTAAATTATTAATTTTTATATTATTTAGACATGCAGACAAAGTATCGCATTCAACTGTTTCAGTTTTTGTAACATCAAAAAGATGAAAATCCTTATCTTTAAATCCATATATCTTTAAAGAATCTTTATCAGGTTCAAACATTGAGGAGCTGCCAGGTCTATTACCCAAAACATAAAGTTTTCTAGAACCTTCTGAACTCCAAAAACCTTTTTTTATAATATGTTTCTCTTTTTCATTTTTTAATGATTTACTTAAGGGATCTACTAAAATTTTCTCAAAAAATTGATTATATTTTTCCAAAAAAAAAATATCTGAGTTAAATCCTCCTTGAGCACCAATATCAAGACCAATTAATTTTTTGTTCTCCAAAAGTTTATGAATATTTTTTTCAAAGTTATAACTATTATTTGAATTAATTTTTTTTTCATTTAGGAAATTAATTGCTCTTGTATTTCCTTTTAAAAACTTAAGAATTTTATAGATTAATGGTAGTATTATTTTTGTTATACTTTTACTTACTCTTTTAAAAAGCATTAATTTTTTTCATTTCCTTGTAAAAGTTGCTATCCCGATTTTTTTTCCCTCAATAACAGAAGATGAACAATGTAAATGAGATCTATCAAAAATTAACATTGATCCAACTTCCCACTCATAAATAATCTCTACTTCTAAACCTTTTAAATTATTAATATCCTCATGCTTTAAGTACTTTTCATAGATTTTTTTGTCAAATGGTTTATCCCCATATAATTTTAAATGCTCTGCTGATCTTTTATTCTGACCATAACTTAAGTTTTTTTTCTTTAATTCTTCTGGATCTTGAGTAAAAGAGGTTGATCCACCATAATATCTGTTTTTAAAAATTACAGTGCTTCCTACTGGAGTTAGAGGAATTAAACTTTGTTTATATATTTGGTTTCTTGTCTCAAAACCTGCATCTACATGCAGACCTATTGGAGCATAACTTTCCTGAATAAGGCCATAAATATCCTTGCCATTTTCATCTTTGAGATTATCCATTTTAAAATCTCCAATTTCTTTTCCAAGCCTCTCGCAAAATATTTTTTCTAATCCACGATCATAACCTTGAAGCCATCTTTTTTTAATAACATTTTGTTTTTTATTATGGGTCGTAATTGGTAGCTTTTGGTACAAACTCATAAATTCCTGAATTTCTTTTTTGCTATAAATATTTTTGATTACTTTAGGAGGTGTCTCAGTTTTTTTTATTTTTTCGATTTTTTCATCCATAATATTTTATTCGCCCATATTAATAAGTGTTCCTCTAACTTTTGCCCCTAAAAAAGAAACGTAAAAAACAATTACACCTAAAATAAAGTAAACTATAGATATAGATATTGATTTAATTATGTCAAAATAATTCACATTTCCATTTATCAAAATGCTTCTCATTTCCTCAAATATGTGAACCAAAGGCAATCCTTTCGCTATAATCTGTATAGAATTTGGAAGTATCTCTATCGGGTAATAAATACAGCCTAATGGAGCTAAGAAAAATAAACTTGCCCAAGCAATATTTTCAAATGATGGTCCAAATCTCAATAAACCTGATGTAACCAATAGACCTAAAGTGATACCGAATAAATATAAGGCTAGTAATAAAAATAATAACGGTATTCCTAATTTAAAAACTGATACACCAAAAAGAGGTATAGCTATGATTGCTGCAGGCACCATTCCAATTAAAGCTCTTAAAATTGCTGTAAATGTTAGTGATGCTACAATTTCACTTATTTTTATTGGCGCAATGAATAAATTAGTAAAATTTCTACTCCAAATTTCTTCTAAAAACATCATATTAAAACTAATACTTACTCTAAATAAAAAATCATATAAAATTGCTGCAGTTAAAATAATACCAACTGTATTACTGTAATAGTCTGAGTTTAATGTAAAAAACTTTGAAATAAATCCCCAAAGAAAAATTTGAACAGTTGGCCAATAAATTAAGTCAATAATCCTAGGGAGAGAATTACTGATCAAATACATGTGTCTTAATCCTAAAGCATAAACTTTATTAAAATTCACTTTTGCTCCTTGCTAATTTTAAAAATGTTTCCTCAAGATTATTTCTTCCGTGTTTATTAATTATTTGTTTACATGTACCTCTATCTATAATTTTTCCGTTCTTCATCATTATAATACTGTCACACAGCCTTTCGACCTCAGCCATATTGTGTGATGCAAGAAGTATTGTAACTTTATTTTTGCTTCTGTAGTTTTGAATATAGCTTCTAACAAAATCACCTATATCTGGATCTAGGCTAGCTGTAGGTTCATCTAAAAGTAAAATTTCAGGTTTATTAATCAAAGACTTCGCTAATGAAACTCTATTTTTTTGTCCAGATGATAGTTCTCCAGTTTTTCGTTCAAAGAAGTCACTAATATTCAAATCTTCAGATATCTCATCAATTCTTTCTTTTCTATTTTTTATTCCATAAAGCCTGCTGTAAACCTCTAGATTTTGTCTGACAGTAAGTTTTTTAGGTAGTTCAATGTAGGGAGAAGCAAAGTTAATTCGCGCTAAAATCTCATCTCGTTTAAAAGTATCTAGATTTTTGTTGTCAATAATTATTTCACCGCTTGTTGGTTTAATTAGACCTAAAATCATTCCTATAGATGTAGTTTTACCACAACCATTCGGCCCTAATAAACCAAGTGTTCTATCTTTATCAATTTCAAAATTTATACCATTTACGGCAAAACTATCATTAAATTTTTTTTTTAAGTTTTTAATTTGTATAAACATTTAGTTTGCTGCTTTTTTAAGTCTATCATTTATAGCTATTCCTATTCTACTCTTTGGAATTTTAACTACTTTAATTTTTTTGAAACCTTTTTTTTTAATTTTTCTCAAAGTTTTGTATAAGTTTCTAGCTGCTTCTTCCAGACTACCTTTCTTACTTAAGTTAAATATATTTTTTTGGGTATTATACCTTTTGCCAAAAACTATACATGCGGCTTTATCATCCATTTTTTTACTGTTTAATTCTATTGGGATACCAGGCGAATAGTGTTTTTTTGTCATGCCTGGTGAAATAACTTTATTTGATTTATTTGAAAAATAAACTTTCTCTCTTAAAATTTTATTAATTTCTTTAGCACTTATGGCACCTGGACGGAGAATTTGTATCTTTTTATTTAAATTTACTACAGTAGACTCTAATCCTATTTTACATTTTCCCCCATCTAAAATAAACGAAAGTTTTTTACCGAACTCATCTAAAACATCATTAGAACATACCGGACTAACTGCAGATGATAAATTTGCACTCGGAATTGCTAAAGGAAATTTTAAATTACATAATAATTTTCTTATAATCCTATTTTGGGGAAATCTGACAGCAATAGTTTTTAAATTTGCATTCGCCAAAGACGAAATTTTTGAATTTTCTCTTTTTTTTAAAATATATGTAAGTGGACCAGGAGAAAATTTTTTATATAGTTTTAAAAACTTTTCACTCAAAAAAGCATCTTTTTTTAATAATCTAAGATTGTAATAGTGAATTATCAAAGGGTTGATCCTCGGCCTTTTTTTTAATTTATAAATTTTTTTTACCGCATTATTGGAATAGGCGTTTCCAGCTAGCCCATATACAGTCTCTGTTGGAAGGCCAATAATATTGTTTTTCACTAAAATTTTTTTTGCTCTGGCTAAATTTAATGAAGAATTTTTATAGATATTTTTCATTTAAAGATTATTATAAATTCAATGAAAAGGAAAAATATTCCAACTGATATCAAAAGTAAATCATTAAACGAAACAAAATCAGAAATATCAGATATTCTTGAAAGATTAGAAAATAATCAAGTAGATCTTGAAACCTCTAAAAAGGATTATGAAAGACTTCTGATCTTAAATGACCATATTGACAACCTGTTTAAGGAAAAACTTAATAATATTAAATCTATTGGATTAAAAAATAAAACTTCTTGATAAAATGTTAAATCAGATTAAAAAAAATTCAAAAAGAATAGACAAATTTCTTAAAAAATATTTCAATAACCAACAGTATTCTAATCTAATAACACCAATGAAATATGGGACACTGTTTGGTGGTAAAAAAATTAGATCGACTATAATTTTAAATACAGGAAAAATTTTAAACATAAAACCAAAGTACCTAATAAATATTTGTGCGGCGGTTGAGTGTATACATTCATACTCATTAATTCATGATGACTTACCTTGTATGGATGATGATAAGTTAAGAAGAGGCAAACCATCGACCCATGTGAAGTTTGGTGAGTCTACAGCAATACTAGCGGGAAATTCCTTATTAACTTTGGCTTTCGAAATAATTGCTGATAAAAATTATAAAATTAAACCTGATCAAAAAGTTGAGCTCATAAAAAAATTATCTGAATGCTCAGGTCATACCGGCATAGCTGGGGGTCAATTCCTTGATTTGAGTTACGAAAAAAAAAAAATAGGAAGTTCAAATATTATAAATATGCAAAAAAAGAAGACGGGCAAATTATTTGAATTTTGTTGTTTAGCACCCGCATTAATTTCAAATAAAAATAAAAAAATTAAAAAGGATATGAGTTTTATTGGCGAGGAATTGGGTTTTTTATTTCAAATTGCTGACGATTTTCTGGATATAAAAGGTAACAAATCTTATGTTGGAAAACCTGTTAATAAAGATAAAAAAAAAGGTAAATCAACTCTTATCAAATTAATAGGGTATAATAAGACATTAAAGTTTGCTTTAAGGAGAAAAAAAATGATAATTGAAAAATTAAAAAAATATGGAGTAAAATCAAAAGAGCTTATAAATATAACTAATTTTATATTGGATAGAAGTTATTAATGAATGAAAAATTATTAGACCAGATAAATTTTCCATCTGACTTGAGAAAATTAAAAAAAAATCAATTAAATCAGGTTTCGGAAGAATTAAGAACAGAGTTAATAGAGGTGGTTTCAGAAACGGGAGGTCATTTAGGTGCCGGTCTAGGTGTTGTTGAAATGACAGTTGCACTACATTACGTTTTTAATACTCCAAAAGATAAACTTGTGTGGGATGTTGGGCACCAATGTTATCCTCACAAAATTATCACCGGAAGAAAAGAAAAAATTAGAACTTTGAGAAAAGGTGGTGGGCTTTCTGGATTCACCAAAAGATCTGAAAGTGAATATGATCCCTTTGGTGCAGCACATAGCTCAACCTCAATTTCATCAACACTTGGAATGGCTACAGCAAAAAAATTATCAAATGATAATAACAATGTAGTTGCTGTGATCGGAGATGGTGCAATGAGTGCCGGCATGGCTTATGAAGCGATGAATAATGCAGGTGCAATGAAATCCAAACTTATTGTAATATTAAATGATAATGACATGTCAATAGCTCCACCCGTGGGTGCTATGAGTAAATATTTGGCGAGACTATTATCTGGTAAAATTTATTTTAGTTTTAGGGAGACAGTAAAATTAATTATTTCTGCTTTCTCAAAAAGATTTTCAAAAAAAGCTGGAAAGGCAGAAGATATGCTACGTAGTATGGTAACTGGTGGCACACTATTTAATGAGCTTGGTTTTTATTATATAGGCCCAATTGATGGTCACGATGTAAACAATTTAGTAACTATTTTGGAAAACGTAAAAAATTCTAAATACGAAGGCCCAATTCTTATTCATGCTTTAACAAAAAAAGGTAAAGGATATAAGCCAGCTGAAGAATCAGGAGATAAATATCATGGAGTTTCAAAATTTAATGTACTGACAGGTGAACAGTCAAAGGGCAAATCAAAAACTCCTTCTTATACCAAAGTATTTGCAAATACATTAATCAAACATGCTCAAAGTGATACTAAGATAGTTGCAATTACTGGGGCTATGCCATCTGGAACTGGACTAGACTTATTCGAAAAAAAATTCCCTGACAGAATGTTTGATGTAGGTATTGCAGAGCAACATGGCGTTACATTTGCTGCAGGATTGGCAACCGAAGGATATAAGCCTTTTGCCGCAATATATTCTACTTTTCTTCAAAGAGCTTATGATCAAGTAGTACATGATGTTGCGATACAATCTTTACCAGTTCGATTTGCAATTGATAGGGCAGGGTTAGTTGGTGCTGATGGACCAACTCATGCAGGATCATTTGATATTACTTACCTATCAACATTACCAAATTTTGTAGTTATGGCAGCTAGCGATGAAGCTGAATTAGTTAGAATGATAAATACATCTGTAAACATAAACGACAGACCTTCTGCTTTTAGATATCCGAGGGGAAATGGAATAGGAGTTGAATTACCTGACATTAAAGAAACTTTAAAAATTGGAGAAGGAAAAATTATCACTCAGGGCAAGCATATTGCAATTCTTAATTTTGGTGCAAGATTAAATGAATGTAAAAAAGCTTCAGAGAATTTAGAAAAAAAAGGCATCACCACAACTATCTTTGATGCAAGATTTGCAAAACCACTTGATGATAAAGCCATTATAGAGCTAGCATCTAGTCATGAAGTTATTTTGACTATAGAGGAAGGTTCAATAGGAGGGTTTGGATCTCATGTTTCCAAACTGTTATCCGAAAGGGGATTTTTTGACAAGGGTTTAAAATTTAGATCAATGTTTTTACCAGACAGATTTTTAGATCAAGATACACCCGAAAAAATGTACAAGTCTGCTGGTCTAGATTATGAGAGTATTATTCAGAAAATTGAAAGTACTTTAAATTCCAATATTGTTATTGCTAAGAATAAAAATCTTTCTTAACCGCACTGAGCTCTATTCATCAAGTAGTGATCTAAGAGCACACAAGAAAGCATCGCCTCACCTATTGGAACAGCTCTAATCCCAACACATGGATCATGGCGACCTCTAACTGATATTTTGGTATTTTTTCCTTTTTTATTAATTGTTTCACGAATATTAATTATAGATGAGGTAGGCTTAACAGCAAATGACACAATAATTTCTTGACCAGAAGAAATACCGCCTAAAATTCCTCCAGCATTATTACTTTTAAATTTAATTTTACCTGATGAGGATCTTATTTCATCAGAGTTTTCCTCGCCAGATAAGTAAGCTGATGACATGCCTGCACCAATATTTACTCCCTTGACTGCATTTATACTAATAAGCGCTGCTGCTATGTCAGTATCTAGTTTTGAGTATATCGGAGCGCCCAAACCTGCAGGAATACCATTTGCTCTTAATTCAATAATTGCCCCGCAAGATGAGCCAGATTTTCTAACAGCCATTAAATACTTTTCCCATAATTTAACAGATTTTTTGTCAGGACAAAAAAATGGATTTTTATTTATTTCTTTATTATTCCAATTATTTCTATCACAACCCATCAAACCAAGCTGGGTGACACCACCGATAATATTAAATTTTTTTCCTATTAATTTTTTAAGAACTATTTTTGCTATAGAGCCAGCAGCAACCCTAGACGCTGTCTCTCGCGCAGACTGTCTTCCGCCACCTCTAAAATCTCTTATTCCATATTTTTTAAAATATGTGAAATCAGCATGTCCTGGCCTAAATTTATCTTTGATAGACTCATAATCTCTTGATCTTTTATCTTCATTTTGGATTATTAATGAAATTGGGGTACCAGTTGTTTTACCCTGAAATACTCCTGATAAAATTTCAACTTTATCAGACTCTTTCCTCTGAGATACAAACTTCGAATTTCCAGGACGCCTTCGATCCATATCTTTCTGAATATCTTTATCAGTTAAGGCTATATTTGGGGGGCAACCATCTACAATACAGCCTATAGCGGGACCATGTGACTCACCCCATGTAGTAAACCTAAATATTTTTCCAAAAGTATTAAAAGACATAGATATTTAATGTATAAATTATTTTATATAATTTATGAATCAAAAAAGTGGCCAAAATTCGTTAGGTTTAGATGCTTGTTTTGAAGATGAGCAAAACCCTATAGTTTTGTTTAAAAAATGGTTTGCAGTTGCTGAAAAAAGTGAAATTAATGATCCAAATGCTTTATCACTAGCTACGTCAAGCTCAGATGGTATGCCAACCGTGAGGATGGTTTTGCTCAAAGGTTTGAGTGAAAAAGGATTTGTTTTTTATACAAATTTTAATAGTAAAAAAGGGAGCGACCTTAAAACTAATCCCAAAGCATCAATGTGCTTTCATTGGAAAAGTTTAAGGAGACAAATTAGAATATCTGGGAAAACTGTAGTAGTGGATAACAAAGAAGCAGATCAATATTATAATTCAAGAGCCTACGGAAGTAGAATAGGTGCTTGGGCCTCTTCGCAGTCGCAAACAATGAATAATAGAATTGAATTTATAAATAAAATTAAAGAATTTGAAAAGAAATATCCAGATCAAAAAAATGTACCAAGACCACCTCACTGGTCAGGCTGGCGAGTAGAACCAGATACTATAGAATTTTGGTTAGAAATTAAGAACAGAATTCACGAAAGATTAAACTACAGAAAAGAAAACGGTAAGTGGTTAAGAGAAATACTTTATCCTTAAAAGGATCTATTTAAACTGAACCCAGTAAGGTTTTGTAAAATATTTTTTTCATTTGAATTTTCAAACATACCCAATGCATCGTAAGATACGTTAACAAAATATTCTGCTCTTTTAAAAGTTGTTTCAAGAGCTTTGTATTTATTAATTAATTTGAGTGTTTCATCAAAATCCTCTTTTTCTCTTTTATCTTTTTTAAAAATTTTTGTTAAAAAATTTCTTTCAATCATGTTTGATTTTTGGAATACGATAATAATTGGTAAAGTAACTTTTCCCTCAAAAAAATCTTTACCTATTTGTTTTCCAAAAATTTTTTCTTTTGAAAAATAATCTAAAGCATCATCAGCTATTTGAAATGCCAAACCAAGATTTTTACCATACGACTCAAGAGCATCTTTTTTCTTCTTTTCCATATTCGATATACAAGAGCCTACTTTAGTTGCCGCAGCAAATAATGCAGCAGTTTTTAAATTTATTATCTTTATATAATTTTCTTCCAAAAGATCTGCTTCTCCTTTGTGCTGGAGCTGCAAGACTTCACCCTGGGCAATTTTAGAGGACGTTGAAGATAAAAGTTTTAAAATCTCTTGATCTCCATCATCTACCATCATCTCAAAACATCTGCTGAGAAGGTAATCCCCAACTAAAATTGAAGATTGATTTCCCCAAATAGCATTTGTAGTTTTGTTTCCTCTTCTAACTTCGCTTTCGTCTATTACATCGTCATGTAGTAATGTGGCACTATGTATTAGTTCAACGCAAGCTGCTAAATTTATATCTCTTTTGCCATCTAGATAACCGCCAAGTTTTGCTGAGCCCATTGTTAATAAGGCACGGATTCTTTTTCCGCCTGAGTTAAGATGATAATCACTCATTTTTTTAATGAGGTCTACGTCGCTATTAAGCTTAGTATTTATAAGTTTTTCAACAGTCTCGAGCTTACCGTTCAAAAGATTTTTCAAATCCAAGTAGGCAGAATTTACAGATTTTTTAAGAGGTATTACTGAACCCATTTTTTAATTATATACTCTAAAAAATTATAGTTTCATACATCTGTGACGCACTTCAATTTCAACCAAGGGTAGCGTAAAATATATTTATATTTTTATTTTAAGTGCTGATATAAGAAATAAAACTAATCTTAATCATATGTTTTCATTATTTAAAAAAAAGATAATAGTTCCACATGTAAGACTGACAGGTGTAATTGGATCCGCTGGTAGATTTAGACAAGGTATTGATTTTTCAGGACAACAGGAAATTATTAAAAAAGCTTTCTCATTTAAAAAGGCAAAAAATATTGCAATTTCTATAAATTCGCCTGGAGGTTCACCAGTTCAATCTCATTTAATACACGATTACATTAGACAGTTAGCAGTTAAAAATAAAAAAAAAGTTATTGTTTTTGCTGAAGATGTAGCTGCCTCTGGTGGTTATTTAATTGCATGTGCAGGTGATGAAATTTATGCAAACTCTAGTTCTATAGTAGGCTCTATCGGAGTAATTTCAGCCTCATTCGGCTTTCAAGATGCAATAAAAAAAATTGGAATTCAAAGAAGAGTATATACAGCTGGAAAAAACAAAAGCACTCTTGATCCTTTTAAGGAAGAAAAGGAAGAAGATATTCAGAGAATTAAAAAATTACAACTGGAATTACATTCAGACTTTATAAACTTAGTCAAAAAAAGTAGAGGCTCAAAATTAAAAGACGCAGAAAAAAATAATATTTTTACTGGTGAGTTTTGGTCAGGTTCTGCTTCTCTAAAGCTAGGTCTCATTGATGGAATTGGTAACGCAGAACAAATATTAAGAGAGAAATTCGGAGAAAATATTGAAATTAAAAAACTTGAAAAACCAAAAGGTTTTATTGCAAGAAAATTATCTTCATCATTAGATAATCAAATTGATAGTATTGCAAGTGCTATAGAAGAAAGAGCGATGTGGCAGAAATACGGTTTATAAATGCCAAAAAAAATAAAAAATAAAAAAAACTTTTTTACATTTCAAGACGTTGTTTTTAATTTACAAAAATATTGGGGTAAATATGGTTGTGTTATATTACAACCCTACGATTTAGAAGTTGGTGCAGGCACTTTTCATCCAGCAACTACTTTGCGTTCTCTTGGACCTAAACCCTGGAAAGCAGCATACGTTCAACCATCTAGAAGACCTACAGATGGAAGGTATGGAAAAAATCCTAATAGACTTCAACATTATTATCAATTTCAAGTTATAATCAAACCTTCTCCAAAAAATATTAAACAAGTTTATTTAAAAAGTTTGTCATCCATAGGAATAATTGCCAAGGATCATGATATTAGATTTGTAGAAGATGATTGGGAAAGTCCAACTCTCGGTGCAGCTGGGTTAGGTTGGGAGGTGTGGTGTGATGGTATGGAAATTACACAATTCACTTACTTTCAAAAGATGACAGGTATCGAATGTAAACCTATATCTGTTGAATTAACTTATGGCTTAGAAAGAATATGCATGTTTGTTCAACAGAAGAAAAATATTTTTGATATTGACTGGAACAGTGAAGGAGTAAAATATAAAGATGTATATTTTCAATCAGAAAAAGAATTTTCAGCATATAATTTTGATCATGCGAATACTGACTTTTTACTTAAAAATTTTGAAATGGCAGAAAGTGAATGTAAATCATTGTTAGAAAAAAAACTTTCACTTCCTGCATATGATCAATGTTTAAAAGCTAGTCATATATTTAATTTATTAGATTCCAGGGGAGTAATATCAGTAGCTGAAAGAACAGGATACATTAATAGAATAAGGGAACTCGCAAAAGGATCGGGATCAATTTGGTTAGATAATCAAATAGAAAAATAAATGTCAGAGCTATTAATTGAATTGTTTAGTGAGGAAATTCCATCTAATTTACAGATTAACGCTAGAAAACAATTAGAAAATCTATTAAAACAAAATCTTTCCTCATCAAATTTAGAACCAAAAACCCTTGAAATATTCTCTACACCAACTAGGCTTGCAATTTTTATAACAGGATTACCAAAAATAATTAAAATTCCATCAACCGA
Organism: uncultured Pelagibacteraceae bacterium; assembly: GCA_902579285.1. Classification (GTDB taxonomy): domain Bacteria; phylum Pseudomonadota; class Alphaproteobacteria; order Pelagibacterales; family Pelagibacteraceae; genus Anoxypelagibacter. Next base: position 40,166 of record CACHGA010000003.1, on the reverse strand, counting down.
AGTTAAAGGTCCTAAGGTAGGTGTTTCCGAAGATGTAATTAATAATTATGCAAAGTCTAAAAATTTAAATATAAGCGACCTCTTAGAAAAAAAAACTGAAAAAGGCAATTTTTATTTTGCAAAGATAAAAGGCAGAGAAATAAATACAGAGAATGAACTTGCAAAACTTATACCATTAGCTCTTAAAGATATTAGCTGGAAAAAGTCAATGAAATGGTCTGATTTTGAACTTAATTGGGGTAGACCATTAATTTCAATATTGGCTATTTTTAATGAAAAATTACTTAAATTTAAATTTGCACACCTAGAAACAGTTAATTTCACTATGCTTGAAACGGAAGACCAAATTAAGCAAATAAAAGTAAAATCTTTCTACGATTATACGAACCTTTTAAGAAAAAATGAGATTATTTTAGACCACAATGAAAGATCAGAATACATATTAAAAAAAATTATCTCGATATGTAAAAAGAAATCTTGCAAAGAAACTGTAAACCAATCTTTACTTACTGAGGTAAGCAATCTCGTTGATAAACCAAATATAATTACTGCGACTTTTGATAAATCTTATTTAGAATTACCCAAGGAAATAATTAGATCAACTTTACAAACTCATCAAAGATATTTCACCCTGGTAGATTTAAAAAATAGAATGCTTAATGAATTTATCATAGTTGCTAATAACAAAGATGAGAAAAAACTGATAAAGACTGGAAATGAAAGAGTCGTTGAGGCAAGACTATCTGATGCTAATTTCTTTTGGAATAGAGATAAGTCTTATAATTTAATTAAACAAATAAATAAATTAAAGAAAATAGTATTTTATGAAAATTTAGGTACGGTTTACGACAAAACTCAAAGGCTGAGAAAAATGGCTTATTTTATTTCAGATCAATTAAATATAAATAAAGAAAAACTAGAAATAGCTTCTTCAGTATCAAAATCTGATTTAGCATCAGATTTAGTCTCAGAGTTTCCTGAACTTCAGGGAGAAATGGGAAAATATTTTGCCCTTAATCAAGGTTTTGAACAGGATGTTTCGAATGCCATAAGTGAGCATTATCTGCCAATTGGAAATTCATCTATTATTCCAAAAAAGCCAATCAGTTATTCTCTATCGATTTTAGACAAATTAGATAATTTAGTTGGTTTTTATTTGATCAATGAAAAACCTACAAGTTCAAAAGATCCATTTGCACTTAGACGGTCTGCTATTGGATTGTTAAGAACAATTATTGAAAATAATTTAGTTATAAAGATATCTGATTTAATTGATTATTTTATTAGAATTTATCTGGACCAAGGGGTTAAAGAAAAAAATACGCAGTCAAAAAAAGAATTAATTAATTTTTTAAGAGAAAGAATGAAAAATATTTTAAAAGAAAAAAGAATAAGAACAGATATAATTGAAGCTTCGATTAGTTCACATAACAACGATAATTTTTTAGAGCTTTACAAAAAGACTTTAATAATGAATAAATTTATTTCCAAAGAGCTAGGTAAAAATGCAGTATCAACTTACAAAAGAGCATCCAATATATTAGAACAAGAAAGATTAATATCAAAAGATGGTCCAGACGCAGTTCTTTTCAAAGAGGAAGAAGAAAAAGAACTTTTTGACAGAATAAATATAATTCGCAAAGCTTTTACTGTTAAAGAGGACAGAAAAAATTACGAAGAACATTTAAAGCTTTTGTCAGATACAAAATTATCAACAGATAAATTTTTTGAAAAAGTAAAGGTTAATGATGATAATAATGATATTAAAAACAACCGTTTAGAACTATTGCAAATACTATGCTCAACGTTTAATACTTTTGTAGATTTCTCTAAATTAGAAGGATCTTGATGCCTAAATACTTGTTTAGTTTTGGAGACAAAAAAACAAAAAAAATATTAAATTCCAAAAATATTTTGGGGGGAAAAGGAGCAAACTTAGCTGAAATGGCTAGACTTGGATTGCCTGTACCTCCAGGCTTTACAATTTCTACAGAATTGTGTGCAGTTTTTTATAAAAATAAAAAAAAATTAACCCCAAAAATTTTCAACGAAATTAAGAAAGAATTAAAAAAAATTGAATCAATAACTAAAAAAAAATTTGGTGACAATTCAAATCCATTGCTAGTATCCGTAAGATCCGGCTCAAGGGTTTCTATGCCAGGTATGATGGATACTATTCTTAATTTAGGTCTGAACGATAAGACAGTCGAGGCATTATCAAAAAAAACCTCTAACGAAAGATTTGCAAAAGATAGTTATAGAAGATTTATACAAATGTATGGAAACGTCGTTTTAGGGATGGAAAGCCATCTTTTTGAGGAGATGATAGATAACTATAAATTAACCAAGGGAGTTTTAATGGATACGGAATTAAACTCTGAAGATTGGGACGGTCTTATAAAAAATTTTAAGGGTTTAATATTAGAAAAAACAAAGAAAAATTTTCCTCAAGATGTTTATGAACAACTCTTTGGAGCAATTAGAGCAGTATTTTTATCTTGGGAGAGTAAAAGGGCAAAAAATTACAGAAAATTTAATCATATACCAGGAGACTGGGGAACAGCAGTTAATGTTCAATCTATGGTATTTGGAAATATGGGAGACGATTGCGCTACTGGAGTGGCGTTCACAAGAAATCCATCAACGGGAGAGAATAAATTTTTTGGAGAATATTTAATTAATGCGCAAGGAGAAGATGTTGTGGCTGGTAGTAGAACTCCAAGATATATAACAAAAAAAGCAAAAGAGGACGCTGGAGCAAAAGATGAATCTATGGAAGAAACTATGCCAAGAGTTTTTAGAGAACTTAAAAGTGTATTTGTAAAATTAGAAAAACATTATCGGGATATGCAAGATATTGAATTCACAGTAGAAAATAACAAACTATGGATGCTGCAGACAAGAAACGGAAAGAGAACTGCAAAAGCTGCAATTAAAATTGCAGTTGATATGGTTAAAGAAAAATTAATTTCTAAAAAAGAAGCAATTTTAAGAATAGACCCAAACACTCTAGATACCCTTTTGCATCCAACATTAGATGAAAAAGTAAATAAAGAGGTAATAGCGAAGGGTCTACCAGCCTCACCTGGCGCAGCTAGTGGCAAAGTAGTTTTTAGTGCTGACGAGGCTGAGAAAATGAATAATCAAAAAGAAGATACAATTTTGGTTAGAGTAGAAACGTCACCAGAAGATATTCATGGTATGCATGCTGCTAAAGGAATATTAACCGCAAGAGGCGGAATGACAAGCCACGCTGCTGTAGTAGCTAGAGGTATGGGGAGACCATGTGTTTCAGGTTCTGGAGAAATTAATATCGATTATGAAACAAAAGAATTTAAAGTAGGAGATTTAAGTATCAAAGAGGGAGAAGTTATAACTATTGATGGAGGAACAGGCAGAGTAATGAAAGGTTTAGTCCCAACAGTCAAACCTGATATTTCAGGTTACTTCTCAACTATAATGAAATGGTCAGATGAATTTAGAAAACTCAAAATAAGAACGAATGCTGAAACACCACAAGACACTAAAATGGCTAGAAATTTCGGCGCAGAAGGGATTGGTTTATGTAGGACTGAGCATATGTTTTTTGATGATGAGAGAATTCTCTCAGTTAGACAAATGATTCTTTCAAAAAGTCTAGATGACAGAAAAATTGCTTTAGAAAAACTGTTACCTCACCAAAAAAATGATTTTAAAGAAATTTTTAAAATTATGAAGGGTTTGCCAGTAACCGTAAGACTTTTAGACCCTCCTCTACACGAGTTCTTGCCTAAGACAGATAAAGATATGGAGGAAGTAGCAAGATCATTGAATCTGGGTGTTAAAGAAATTAAAAATAGAGTAGCGGAGTTACATGAACTTAACCCTATGCTTGGACATAGAGGGTGTAGATTGGGTATCTCTTTTCCAGAAATTTACGAAATGCAATGCAGAGCTATTTTCAGTGCATTAATTGAATGTAAAAAAGAGAATATTAAATCAATTATACCAGAGATAATGATACCTTTAGTTTCAACAGAAGACGAGCTTGGGATAATGAGAAAATTAGTTAATAGGGTTGCTGATCAACTTCAAAAAGAAAATAAAGTTAAAATAAATTATTTTGTAGGCACGATGATCGAGCTTCCAAGGGCAGCGTTAAGAGCTGCACCAATATCAAAGTATGCTGATTTTTTTAGTTTTGGAACTAACGATTTAACACAAACTACATTTGGTATCAGCAGAGATGACTCAGGAAAATTTTTAAATGATTATATTGATCATAAAATTTTCGATGAAGATCCGTTTGTAAGTATTGATAAAGACGGCGTTGGTGAACTAGTCAAAATTGCATCACAAAGAGGAAAAAAACAAAACAAAAAGCTAAAATTAGGGATCTGCGGTGAGCATGGAGGAGATCCTAGAAGTATCGAATTTTGTTCTAAAAATGGATTGAATTATGTTTCTTGCTCACCGTTTAGAGTTCCGATTGCAAGACTTGCAGCAGCACAAGCTGAGCTCAGAAGATAATCTAATAAAAATTAATTTTAAAATCTACAACTGGCGCACTATGAGTTATTTGGCCAATAGAAACACGATTGACACCAGTTGCAGCAATCCGTCTTACATTTTTTAATGTAATTCCACCTGATGCTTCTGTCTCATAAAATCTTTTGGAGATTTTAACTGCTTTTCTAAGATTTTTTAGACTCATGTTATCAAATAATATTCTATTAAATTTAAGACCCTTTATTTTTTTTAGTTGATTTAAATTATCTATTTCTACTGTAATCTTCTTACCTTTTTTATTCTTAATAACTCTTTTAACTAAATCATAAATATTTTTTCTAACAGCAATATGATTATCTTTTATTAAAATTTCATCACTCAGATTAAATCTATGGTTAGTTCCACCACCCAGTCTTACTCCATATTTTTGTAGTAATCTCAAATTAGGTAAAGTTTTTCTCGTACAACATATTTTACAGGATTTGCCTTTTACTTTTTTAACAAATTGATTTGTAATCGTTGCTACACCTGAAATTAGTCCAAGAAAATTAAGGGCTACTCTCTCACTTTTAAGAATACTTGAAGCTTTGCCTTTTAAAAGAGCGATTACTTTACCTCTATTAACTTTTCTTCCATCTTTTATTTTAGTTTTGAATATTATTTTTTTATTCGAAATTTTAAAAGCCTCTTTTGCAAAACCTAAACCTCCAACAATACAGTTTTGGCCAGCAATTATTTTCGCAGTTATATTTTTATTTATAATATTTTTAGTTGTTATATCTCCAGACGGCTTTAAATCTTCTCTCAAAGCTTGATAAACAACTGATTTAATATATTTCTGATTTATTTTTTGCACTCAAAATTATCTACCAATTTCTGCCATTCTCAAAACAGATTTTCTGGCCATTTCTGCAATATTGTGGCCAATTTTAATTTCATTGGTTTCATATTTTAAGCAATCATAGATTTTATTTAAAGTAATTTTTTTCATGTGTGGGCAAAGATTACATGGTTTTATAAATTGAACGTTTGGATTTTCGACTTGAACATTGTCGCTCATAGTACACTCTGTAACTAATAAAACTTTTTTAGGTTGGTTTTCCTTAACATATTTTACCATACTAGAAGTTGATCCTGCAAAGTCAGATGCACTAATAACATCCGGTGGACATTCAGGGTGGGCAATCACTTCTATTCCAGGGTTTTCTTTTTTAATATCTTCTACCTCTTTACCCGTAAATTTTTCATGTACCATACATGTACCTTGCCAGGAAATTATTTTCACTTTTGTATTTTTTTGAACATAATTTGCTAAGTAGTGATCTGGCAGAAAAATAACTTTGTCGGTCCCTAAAGACTCTACTACCTTTACTGCATTAGCAGATGTGCAGCAAATATCTGTTTCCGCTTTCACATCCGCAGATGTGTTCACATAAGACACAACTGGAACACCTGGATATTTTTCTTTTAACATACGAACATCTGCGCCAGTAATTGACTCGGCTAGAGAACATCCAGCTTGCATATCCGGTATTAAAACTTTTTTACTAGGGTTCATTAATTTTGCAGTCTCTGCCATAAAGTGAACTCCGCATAAAACTATTACTCTTGCATCTGTTTTTGCAGCTTCCAACGCAAGCGCTAAAGAGTCCGCCGCTATATCTGCAACTCCATGATAAATTTCTGGTGTTTGATAGTTATGAGCGAGTATAACCGCATCTTTATCTTTTTTTAATTTATTAATCTTATCAATTATTGGAGCATGAAATTTCCACTCTATTTCAGGCACTACTGAAGAAATTTTCTTGTAAATTTCATCTAAATTTTGTGAAGTCATTAAAATAATTTATCAACTTGAAGATAAAAAGTCATTCATTTATTGTCGCATATAATTAAATCGCGGTCGTGCTGAAATTGGTAGACAGGCACGGTTGAGGGCCGTGTGGGATTCCCATGAGAGTTCGAGTCTCTCCGACCGCACCAAAAATATCAAAACATTATTTTTAAAATATTGAGGAATCTGGTGTTTTTTTCAGAATTTACTACCCTAGAAATAGACCATTAAATATGATGGAATAATTAATTGGGAGATATAAATGTCAACCGATATTTGGATCAAATACAGAAAAGAAAGTAAACAAACTATCTGTATAATTGGAGTTCTAATTTTAGCTGCGAAACTTTGTAAAGCCGATGGTCATTTTAACATTCTTGAAGAAGAAGAAATATTAAAAACAATGCCACACGAACCAAATCAAAGAAAAATACTTTTAAGAATTTTAGATGAGGCTGGTGAAGATACAAATTCTATTGAATACCACGCAAAAATAATCAACAAAGAATTACTTGGACTTGACTCATATAGAAAATTTATAATCGCATTTTTGTACCGTTTAGCTCACAGCGATCATATTTATAGCGAACAAGAAGATGAAGATATAAGGAAAGTAGCAGATATCTTTAATATTAAAAAAACTTACATAGAGAGATCATTTATTGGTTTCAAAAATTTATTTCAAAAGAATTCAAATGCCTAATTTAGAAAACATACATAATAGCTTTTTTCAAAAAGCACGTGTCGGATCATGGGGTAAAAAATTAATTTATTTAGCTTGGGCAATTGAAATCATTGTTGCATGTGTAAGTTTAGCGATAGCATACATATTTAATTTTACAGATATGTTAGCCGAAAGGGGACCAGATACATATGTAATAGTTTTAGCATTAGTAGTTGTAGCGGTGATGGAGCTTACTAAAATTCCTGTAGCAATAGCTTTGTATTATTCTCAAAGATGGATCTGGAGATCTTTATTTTTATTATTATTACTTGCAGCTAATTATTCAACTTTTGAAACAATGATACAAGCCTTTGACTTGTCATATTACACTCGTCTACAAAAAGTAGATGCCGAAAGAGAAAAAATAGAAAATATAAAAGAGGAAATAGTTCTTTTGGAATCCAAACTTGATACTGGAAAATTAAATGAGGAATTACAAAAACTTGATTCCCAATTTAAAGAAGCATCAGCTTCTAAAGAAAAAATTGAAACTGATAGACAAAGAGAATTAACCCAATTAAAAGATCAATACAGTGTTGATAATACTATATTAAAATCCCTAAGTGAAAGAATCGAAGGAAAAAAAAAAGAAAGGGATGATCAAAACAGATTAAAAGCTGAGGCCATAAAAAATAAATCTCAAATAGGGTCTGATTGGTCAGGGGCCCGAAGAAGATCAGCTGAAAATGATATCAGCAATTATCAATCTAGCATCGAAAAATTACAAGACGAAATTAATGTGCTTGAGAGGGAATTTCAGAGTTCTTTAGGAAAGACATCTGGTAAAGATGCAGCCAAAGCTTCAATAATTAATAGAAAATACGATACGCTTCTAATTCCTGTAGATCAACGTATAAACAATTTAAATAAAAGTATTCAAAATTTAACTAATCAAGTTGAGAATGTAAGTAAAAAAACTCAGGAGGTTAATTCATCTATAGAAAAACAAAGAGAACTATTAGTTGAACAAGAAAAAATTTCTCAAAAAGAAATGCAGGCTAATCCGATTTACAGAATATCTTTAAGATTTAAAAATTGGCCAACATGGCTTGGTGGTGATGGTGGAAATTATAAAATTACTGATGTAAACCAGGATGACTTAGATTTTGCATTCACCGTATGGTTTGGAGGTCTCGCACTTGTTATATCAGTAATTGGAACAGGTGTTGCTTTAGCCGGATTACATTTACAGGATGAAAGGTTACATATTTCAAAAGAAAAACCGATTTTTAGAAATTTTATTAGAAGCCTTGCAAGAATACCTATTTTAATAAACAGATATGTTTGGAATGGAATTAAATGGTTGTGGAAACCCAAAACCAGAACTGTAAAAGAGCGCATAGAAGTTCCTGTAGAAAAAATAGTTGAGAAGCCAGTTATTGAAGAAAAAATAGTTTATCAGACAGTTGAAGTTCCTAAAGAAATAATCAAAAAAGAAATTGTTCACCACCCACTCTGGACAGACGACCCTGACATTTTAAAAAAAGAACCATTTACAATTCCAAAGGACAAAAATAAAAAATAATGTCCGAGAAAAAAATAGAATATACAACACATGACTACGAACCCCTCAACAAAGCTATTGATGAAAATTTAAGAATAAAAAGAACTAGAAGTGTTTGGGGTTATGCAAAATCGGTTGCTTTAATCTTAATTGCATTAGGAATTTTAGCCTTACTGTTAGCCTGGGCATATTCTTTAATTAATAAACATTATATTTTAAAGAGAGTAGCTGGAGTTCAAGAAAGAGTAATTGAAGAAAAAATAAATGAAGCAGTATCTAGTAGTGGAATTTCTAACAATACAAATAAATTAAGAATGCTGGGGGATAACCAAATTGCAATTGAGGAGCTAGATAAAGCCAAAGAAGAGCTAGCTAGAGAAAAAGAAAAAAATCTAGATCTAGTCAATCAAATAGAAAATATCAAAGATCAGATGAAAAGTGCTGCACTTGAATTAGAAAAATCTGTTGGAAAAGTAAGCACATTTGAGTCTCAAAAGTTAGCTTTATTAACTAAACAAAAAGAACTCGAAAATGAGTTAGCAGGCCTTAAGGAAGAAAATAAAGAAAGAGATAAAATTCTAGAACAATTAGAGGAACTCAAAGACAAAAATAAAAATATAAAGGATGATTTTTATTTGTTTATAGAGGAGCAAATTAAAGTAAACAACAATAGTTTAAGAGTTATGACAAGATATAAATATAGAGATTTAAGTCTAACAAGGCCATCAAGCGTTGATTGCTATGTAGATTTTAACCCATCTTTTGGTGTTAAATTAGCTGACTTGGAAATGGGAACCAAAGGAAAAGATTTTAATTTTGATAAAGTATTCTCTGAGGCAGGTTTTACAAAAAATCAATTTGTAAAAGTTAAAAAAGAAAATTGTAGATTTCTAAATTAAAAAAGATCTTGTATATCTTTTTTAGTGGGGAACGAGTAATACCCCAAGAAGCTCGAGTCTCTCCGACCGCACCATTATTTAATAATTTTAGATTTACTATCATTAATTAATAAATCTTTGTCTTTATACTCAGAAAAATCTGGATCAACAATTTTAATCAACCCAAATGGGTAGGGCTCATCAATTACAATCTGACCGATTTTAACACTATTGTAATTTATGTCACTGCCAACTTTTAATTTTTCTTTCGATTTCACAGCAAATAATTTTTTTCTTAGTTTATTCTTTAATTTCATTCTTGCAGTATTTTCCTGTCCTACGTAACAACCTTTTTTGAAATCTATACCGTTTAGTTCTTCAAAATTACATTCTAGACCAAAAACTTTTTCCTGAAGATTTTTTGTATTTATTTGCGCAATACCCAAATTGTAACTGAGCTCATAGTAATTTTTTGGATCTTCCAATTTTAATTCTAATTTTTTTATGGATAAATATAACTTTTCTAAACTGACAATGCCTCTTGCTCCAAGTTCTTTATTTCTTGGATCAATAAAAAAAGGATCATCCCTATAAGTTATAGTATCACCTTGTTGATTTTTAGAATTATTTATCGAAAGAAATTTTTCATTGCTTATAACCACAACTTGAAATTTATGTGATAAATTTTCGATCTCAATTTTTGAGTTCAATTTATAAACATTGAGCCTGTTAATAAGCCCATTAATTTGGTTAAGCTCACAATCAAGAAAATAACCATCCTTGTGCTTAACAATCATAAAATCAAATAAATATTTTCCTTGAGGCGTTAGTAATGATGAAAAACAACTTTGAGTTTCAGTCACCTTATTAATATCATTTGTGACTAAATTCTGAAGAAAGTCTTTAGAGTCTTGACCTGAAATTAATAGAACCCCTCTATCTTTTAAAATAAATATTTGATCTTTTTTCATATTTGAAGTTTATATTGTATATTAATTTTAACAAAATATGTCTGATAACTATAGTCTCATTATAAAGAACGGATCTTGTTATATCGATGGCAAATTTCAAAAGATAGATTTAGCTTTATCAGGGAATAAAATCAAAAAAGTTGGAAAAATAGATCTTAATAGCGGTAAAGTTTTCGACGCAACAGGTAAGATTGTTTTGCCTGGAGCAATAGATACTCAGGTACACTTTAGAGAACCAGGAGCTAATGACGCTGAAAATTTAGAAAGTGGGAGTAGGGCTGCAGTAGCAGGGGGCATAACCTCTGTATTTGAAATGCCGAATACTAATCCACCAACATCAACATTTAAAGAATTTAATAACAAACTTAGTGCAGCGAGAAATAGAATGTTTTGTAATTATGCTTTTTATTTTGGAGCTACTCCGGACAATATGAAAGAGTTAGCATCAGTCAATACTCTTGAAGGATGTTGCGGGGTAAAACTTTTTGCTGGTTCATCAACAGGAAACCTATTAGTCAGCCAGGAAAAAGATATAGAGAAAGTAATATCTAATAGCAGCAAGATTATTTCTGTGCATTCAGAAGATGAAAATATTCTGTTATCTAGAAAAAAATTTATTAAAGAAGGTGATGTTACCTCGCACCCAGTTTGGCGGAATGAGGAATGTGCACTAGAATCCACTAAAAGAGTAGTAAGATTAGCTCAAAAACATAAAAAGAAAATTCATATTCTTCATGTTTCAACAAAAGAAGAAATTGATTTCTTTTCAGAAAAGAGGGATGGGGTAACTTTTGAAATTACACCGCAGCACTTAACTTTGTATGCCCCTGATTGTTATGAAAATTTAAAAACTTTTAGTCAAATGAACCCGCCTTTAAGATCCAAAGACCACTACGATAGATTATGGGATGCAGTAGACGAAACTTTAGTGAGCACCATAGGTTCTGACCATGCCCCACATACAAAAGAGGAAAAAAATAGAAAATATCCTTTGTCCCCATCTGGAATGCCAGGTGTGCAAACTTTACTTCCTGTTATGCTTGATCATGTAAATAAAGGTAAATTAAAAATAGAAAAATTGATTAAATTAGTTTGTGAAAACCCATGTGATTTATTTGGAATTAAAAACAAAGGTTATATAAAAGAAAATTATGATGCAGATTTAACTATTGTGGATATGAATAAAGAAGTTGTTATTAAAGATAACTGGATTGAGAGTAAATGTGGATGGACACCTTTTAATAATTACAAGGTGAAAGGATTCCCGATAGCTACAATTGTAAACGGGGAAATAGTTATGGAAAATAGTAAAATTATCTCACCCGCCAAAGGGAAACCTTTAAATTTTTAAGATTAATATTATTTTCTTTATTTAAACTATAGAGAATTTATTAAAGCCTCTGCAATTTTTGTAGACTTACCGTAAAATTTCAATTTTTTAATATCTTCTAAATTAGACTTGTCATTACCCACTACTACGAAACCTATCATGCCCATACTTTTGTGTGGTGTACACCAATAAGCATATATGCCCGGTGTATTAAAAGTGTAGCTGGTATCTTTATTGTACTTAGATTTAAATTTTTCTACCCCTGCAGGAATTCCGCCTTTTATGAATTCGACATTATGACCGGGATTTACTGATTTCCAAAAAACAGTATCACCAACATTTACATTTACAATCTTTTTTGAATAAACATTTATTTCTTTTCCTAGCCTATTAAGCATATCTATATTTTCATCTGCACTAAAAGCTGGATTACAAATAATTAAGAAAAAAATTATTTTATAAAAAATGTTTTTCATATGTTTATTTTATTATTTTTATTAAACAATTTAATATTTAAGATTGACACTGCGACCAAACAACAATTATAGAATTTTTTCAAAACCCCATATTTGACCAATTGTCTTTTTTATTAAATCTTTTAAGTTCCTCTTTTGAAGTAGGACGCAAAAGATAAAAAACTATGTAAAAAACAATAATTAATGCTACAGTTAATTCCATATTTAATAATACCTAAAAATTACTCTTTTAACTCTGCGACAATACGTTAGTTATCAATTATAGAGAGTTAATTTAATCTGATCTAATGAGATTTGTAATAATCCTGATTCTTTTATTCCCCAGTTTTGCTTTAGCTGGCCCAATGAAAATGATTGGTGAAAAAGGTAAACCTTCCGAGGTAACAAGGACTATCACTATTAAGATGCACGACAATTACTATGAACCTGCAGAAATAAATGTAAAGAAAGACGAAACAATTAAATTTATAGTTTTAAATGTTGGAGAACTAGTGCACGAGTTTAATATAGCAACAAAAGAAATGCATATAAAACATCAGCCTGAAATGATGATGTTGGTTGAAAATGAAATTTTATTATCAGATAAAGTTGATAAAGATAAAATGAAACAGATGGCTAAAAAAAATCCATCAATGGGACACTCACATTCAAATAGTGTTTTGCTTTCACCAGGTGAAAAAGGTGAATTAGTATGGAAGTTTAGCAATAAAGCTAAAATAGAAGCAGCTTGCAACGTGCCGGGACATTATGAAGTTGGTATGATTGCTAAAATAAAGGAGATCTAATTTATTTATTAATGAACCCAACGGATATTTTATTGAGTATAGCCATAGTCGGTATATATACAATGATCTACGTATATCTTAAGTCAAGATTTAAAAATGATAAAATTAGACTAAAGTTATTTGTCTTAGGCTTTATTTATGCAACAATAATTACTGGGATTCTTTACTATCTTATTAAATTTATAGCGTCTTAGCCTTTTAAAACATTATTATCTTTAAGATCTTTTTTTATCTCATCTAATATTGCTGGATCATCTATAGTTGGTGGCACTTTGTAAGTTTCTCCATCTGCAATTTTTCTAACAGTACCTCTTAAAACTTTTCCTGATCTAGTTTTAGGCAATCTTTTAACAACAATGGCTAATTTGAAAGCAGCAACAGGACCAACTTTCTCTCTCACCAGTGCTACACATTCTTTTGTAATTTCTTTATTGTCTCTATCAACTCCAGCTTTTAAAGCTATTAATCCAATTGGAAGTTGTCCTTTTAATTTATCAGCAATTCCTATTACAGCACACTCTGCAACATTTTTATGTTCTGCTAAAACTTCTTCAATCGCTCCAGTAGACAATCTATGTCCTGCCACGTTAATGATATCGTCTGTTCTAGACATAATCCAAACGTAACCATCTTCATCAATATGACCTGCATCATATGTTTGGTAATATCCGTCGTAAGTTGACATATAAACTTTCTTGTATCTTTCATCCGCATTCCACAGAGTGGGAAAAGTTCCAGGTGGTAAAGGTAATTTAACTACAATGTCACCCATTTGACCCGCTTTATTTTCTTTTCCTTCACTATTTAAAACTTTTAAATCATAACCAGGTACTGGTTTAAAAGCCGATCCATATTTAATAGGAAACTTTTCTATTCCAGCACAATTCGCGCTTATGGCCCAACTAGTTTCTGTTTGCCACCAGTGATCAATAACAGGAGCATTTGAAAGTTTTTCAAACCACTTTATTGTATCTGGGTCAGCACGTTCACCAGCTAAAAACAAAGTATCAAATTTAGATAGATCATATTTTTTGAAGAATTTCCCGTCAGGATCCTCTTTTTTAATTGCTCTTATTGCTGTTGGGGCAGTAAAAAGTGATTTTACTTTATATTCTGAAATTATTCTCCAAAAAACACCAGCATCAGGAGTTCCAACAGGCTTACCTTCAAATAAAACAGTTGTGCAACCATAAAACAGAGGAGCATAAACAATATAAGAGTGACCAACTATCCAGCCTATATCACTCGCAGACCACCAAACATCATCTTGATCTATGTTATAAATATTTTTCATAGTCCATTTTAAAGCAACTATGTGTCCACCAATATCTCTAACTATTCCTTTTGGCGTTCCTGTTGTTCCAGATGTATAAAGTATGTAAGCATAATCATTCGCATTCATTTTTTCGCATTCAGCAGGTTTAGCTCCTTTTAAAGCTTCTAACCAATCAATATCTTTTTTAGGATCAAGTTCGGCTTTATCTTTTTCTCTTTGCCAAATAATACATTTTTCTGGTTTGTGATTTGCTATTTCAATAGCTTTATTTAATAAAGGTTTATAGTGAACGGTTCGTCCAGGTTCATATCCGCAAGATGCAGAAATAATAATTTTTGCTTTAGAGTCATCAATTCTACTTGCTAATTCATTCGCAGCAAAGCCACCAAATACGACTGAATGTATTGCTCCAATTCTTCCACAAGCTAGCATCGCTACAACAGCCTCAGGTATCATTGGCATGTAGATTATAACTCTATCTCCTTTAACAATTCCTTGATTTTTCAATGCTCCTGCAAAGTTTGAAATTTTTTCTTTAAGTTCTTTGTAAGATAATTTGTATTTTGACCCTGTAATTGGACTGTCGTAAATTATTGCTGTCTTATCACCTCGGCCTTTATCGACATGAACATCAACCGCATTGTAACAAGTATTAGTTATTCCATCCTCATACCATTTATAAAAAGGCGGGTTAGAAGAATTAAGGATTTTAGAAGGTTTCTTGTACCAAAAAATATCTTCCGCAACCTCTTTCCAGAAGTTTTCCTTATTTTTAATAGACGAATCATAAATTTTTGCGTATTTTCCGGACAAATCTGATACTCCCTTTTAACCCAATTTAACCACTATTATCCCCAAAAAAAAACTAAAAAGTCAATAAATTCAACACTTTTTATTAAAGAAAAAGCTTCAAATTAACTTTTTTTTTGGGTACCGTTCCGGTTATTCAAGGTGAGGGAGATAACTTCTTCTTGAATGTTTAAATTTAAACTAAAGAAAACTAAACGAAAGGGAGGTTTTCATGAAAAAACTAAGCATGATCGCACTAGCGGCTCTTGCCTTTATAGGTATTACGAGTTCAGCTAATGCTGCTACTGCCATGTTAGCTACTGACGATTTCGTAGGAATTACGTTTTGGTTAGTGTCTATGGGTATGTTAGCCGGTGCTGTATTTTTCTTTTTAGAAAGAAATACAGTTGCTGCATCGTGGAGAACATCTGTAACTGTAGCTGGATTAATTCAGTTCGTAGCATTTGTTCACTACGTTTACATGAGAGACATCTGGGTTACTACAGGCGAAACTCCAACAGTATACAGATATATTGATTGGTTAATCACTGTTCCAATGCAGATTGTTGAATTCTATTTAATCTTAGCTGCTATTAGAAAAGTTCCAGCTTCAATGTTCTGGAGACTATTAATAGCTTCATTAGTAATGTTAATCGGTGGATATTTAGGTGAAGCCGGTTATATCCAAGAATTTGTCGGTTTCATAATTGGAATGGCAGGTTGGATATACATTCTATTTGAAATCTTTTCAGGTGAAGCTGGAAGAGCTGCTGCGAAGGGTGGTAACAAAGCTGTTGCTACATGTTTCGGCGCTATGAGAATGATAGTTACAATTGGTTGGGCTATTTACCCACTAGGTTACGTATTTGGTTACCTAGCTGGTGGAATTGACTCTAACACGTTGAACATCATCTACAACTTAGCTGACTTCGTAAACAAATTAGCATTCGGTCTAGTAATTTGGGCTGCTGCTATGCAGAATACATCTTTAGCTAAAAGATAGTAATAAATAGTTAATTATTATAAAATAGGGCGAGTTTAACCACTTGCCCTATTTTTTTTTGTACTTATATTAAGCTAATGCCGAAAATCACTTATATAGATTCATCTGGAGAACAAAGAACAATTGATGTTCAAAAAGGATTATCTGTAATGGAGGGTGCTATTCAAAATAAAATCCCTGGCATAGATGCTGATTGCGGTGGAGGCATGGCCTGTGCTACTTGCCATGTTTATGTCAAAGAAGAGTGGTTCAATAAATTACCTAAAACACAAGATGGTGAGCAAGACATGATTGACATGGCATTTGAACCAAAAAAAAATAGTAGACTAAGTTGTCAATTAATTGTTTCTGACGAACTAGATGGAATGGTAGTTACAACACCGTCAAAACAAACTTAAATATGATTAAAACAGATGTAGTAATTGTTGGAGCTGGTCCGGTAGGACTTTTTGCAGTTCATCAACTTGGAATAAAAGGATTAAAATCAGAAGTTATTGATAATTTAGATAAAGCAGGAGGCCAATGTATTGAGCTTTATCCAGATAAGCCTATTTATGATATTGCAGGAATTCCAGAATGTACTGGTGAAGAATTAACAAAGAATTTACTCGATCAAATCAAACCATTTAAAACAAATTTCCATTTTAATGAAAGGGTTCAGGAAATAAATAGCGAGGGTGATAATTGGATAATAAAAACAAGTCAAAATAAAGTTTTTAGTTCACCTAATATTATAATTGCTGGTGGAGTAGGATCTTTTGAACCAAGAAAATTGTCTGTTAAAGATGCAGAAAAATATGAGGGAAAAAATATTTTTTATTCCATCTCTGACAAAAATATATTTAGAAATAAAAAAATTTCAATTTTTGGTGGTGGAGACTCAGCTTTGGATTGGGCTCTAGAATTATCAAAAATAGCCGAAGTTACTCTGATTCATAGACGAGAGGAATTTAGAGGAGCTCCTCACACATTAAATCAAATTAAAAAAGAAGGTAAAGTTGACATAAAAACTAAATTTCAAATATCTTCAATTAGTGGTCAAAACAACATTGAGTCGATTAATATTAAAAATGATGATGGAAAAGAGACAGAAGTTAAAACAGATTATATTTTAAGTTTTTTTGGATTAATTATGAAGCTTGGCCCTATTGCTGAATGGGGTCTAAATATGGATAAAAAGACAATTAAAGTTAATACTGAAAATTTTGAGACAAATAAAAAGGGAATCTTTGCTATAGGTGATATTTGTACATACCCAGGCAAACTTAAACTCATATTATCTGGCTTTCATGAGGGCGCCCTAGCATCTGTGGAATGTTTTAAAAGGGCAAGGCCTAATGAAAAATATCGGTTTGAATTCACTACTTCTTCAAAAGAGATTCAAGCACGGCTAGGTGTAAAAAATAAGTGATAGAATTACTTACAGCAAACACACCTAACGGAAAAAAAATCTCCATAATGTTAGAAGAAATAAGATTTGAATATAAAGTTACAAAAGTAAATATTCAAAAAGACGAACAATTTGATCCTAAATTTAGAGCTATTAGTCCTTTTAGTAAAATTCCAGTTATTATTGACCATGATAATAAAACTTCATTATTTGAATCTGGAGCAATACTTATGTATTTAGGTGAAAGAAGCGGTAAACTTTATCCAGAAAAAAACAAAAATCTAATTAATCAATGGTTGATGGGACAAATGGCATATGTTGGACCAATGTTAGGTCAGCACCATCAATTTCATCATTATAATTCTGGGAAAAGTAATTGGGGTGAGGAAAGATACTTTAAAATAGCAAAAACTATTTATAAAGATCTTGATGAAAGATTAGGAAAAAGTGAATTTTTGGCAGGAGATTACTCCATTGCTGACATAGCAACTTTCCCATGGATTGCTAGACATGAATGGCACGATGTAGGTTTAAAGGATTTTAAACATTTAACACGTTGGTACAATGCTATTTCCAAAAGAGGAGCAGTAGTTAAGGGTTATGACCTTCTTAAAAGAGATGAAAAAATTCCAAAGCCTTAATTATCAATAAAAATTTTCTCTTCTTTTTCGTGTCTCTCCTGCGCTTCAATACTAAGTGTTGCGATTGGTCTAGCTATTAATCTTTTAAGACCAATTGGTTCTCCAGTTTCTTCACAAAATCCATAAGTACCATCTTTAATTTTTTTTAGCGCTTGATCAATTTTATTTACTAATTTTCTTCTTCTATTTGATGCCCTTAATTCAACAGACTTTTCTGTTTGAGAAGATGCTTGGTCTACGATATCGGCAGATGCAGAGTTATCATCCATGTTATTAAGTATGACACTCTCAGTATTTGATTTAATGATTTCTTTTCTCCAGCTTACAAGCCTTTCATTAAAGTATTTTTTGTGTTTTGCACACATATACTTCTCTTTACTGTTGGGAGTGTATTTTTTAGGTGACTTTTTAACCATCTTTTAAAGTTGGGAAGTATATAAACGTTTATATTCGTGTCAATATAATTTAAATTAGTTATTTGTGAATTTTATGACAAAAAACATTAATAACCTATTTTTTGTATTCTTATTTATTCATTTATTGCTTTGGGTTCTAGCACCCTCTTTGACTAATAAAAATCTTCCACTTGATACAATTGAAGCATTAGCCTGGGGAAGTAATTTAGATTGGGGCTTTAACAAACATCCTCCATTAAGTGCTTTTGCAGTTGAAATGTTTTATCGAATTTTTGGAACTAACGATTGGGCTTATTATTTGCTTAGCCAACTATTTGTAATCGTAGGATTTATTGCAGTTTACAAATTTTCAAATGAAATTTTAAACAATCAAAAACTTGCTCTTTTGTCAGTTCTTTTATTAGAAGGTATCTATTTTTATAATTTTACTACCCCAGAATTTAATGTAAATGTTGCTCAATTACCTTTTTGGGCTTTAACTGTTTATTATACATGGAGATGTATTAAATATGATAAATCAACGGACTATGTATTTTTAGGTTTATTTGCCGGTCTAGGAATTCTATCAAAATACCTTTTTATTTATTTAATCATAGGTATTAAACTTGTTTTTATTTATTTTTTAAGAAAAGGAAAAAAAATCAAATTTTCACATTATTTTATTGCGGGTCCAATTACCTTGTTAATCCTATTACCTCATATAATTTGGTTAACCGAAAATAACTACATGACTATTAATTATGGTTTGCAAAGGACTGGAGGAGTAGGCAGTTTTATAGACCACTTAATTTATCCTTTAATTTTCTTAACTAAGCAAATTGGTCTTTTAGCTCCTTTTCTTTTTATATCTTTTTTTCTAGTAAAAAAAATAACACCCAAATTAAATTTTAAAGATGAAAAATTGGTATTTCTATTTTTAACTACCATTGCTCCTATATTTTTAATGTTGTTGACATCAATGATTATGGGGGCGAAAATAAGAACCATGTGGATGACACCTTTTTATTTATTCTCTGGTACTTTCATTATTTATATCTTTAAATCCCAAATTAATTTGAATAAATTACAAAATTTTGTATCTGTATTTATAATTTTATTTGTTTTTTCCCCACTTGCATATGCGTATGTCTCAATAACTCAGACAGAAAAAAGGACGGATTTTCCTGGTAAACAAAAAGCTGAAGAGGTTCAAAGTTTATGGGATCAAAACTATAAAAGTGAAATTTACTATGTAATAGGGGATGAATGGTATGCTGGAAATTTATCTTACCATTTAAAATCCAGACCAAAGTGGGTATCAATTAATGATAAAAAGGCACCTGAACTTATGAATATAAAAGAGAGAATTAGTCTTGAGAATATATATCCAGCTTTAGTAATAGGAAAGAAATGAAAAAATTTAAAATTTTAATACCTTGCTATAATGACTGGCAGTCACTTTTTAAATTATTAAATAATATTGATAATAACATCACCATGTTTGATGCAGAATTCACAGTTTTAATAATTAATGACTGTTCCACTGAAAAAATGCCTAAACCATCATTCAGCTTTAAAAAAATTATGTCTATTGATTTGATTAATATCAAGAAAAACCAAGGTCACACTAGATGTAATGCGACTGGAATAAAATATTTATCAAAAAAAAAAGATTTTGATTATATGATATTAATGGATGGAGATGGGGAAGATAATCCAGATGATTTACCAATTATTATAAAAAACGTTTTAGAAAAGAAAAATATCTCTGTAGTTGCTACAAGAAAAAAAAGATCAGAGGGGCTACTTTTCACTATGTTATATAACTTGCATAAAGTAATTACATTAATTTTTGCAGGTAAAAATATGAATTTTGGTCATTACAGCTGTTTAACAAAAGATGACGTAATATTATTATCATCCAAAAAAACTTTGTGGAGTAATTTTGCAGGTGCAGCAAAAAAATTTATAACTAATTTGTATAGCGTCCCCACAATTAGAGGACTTCGGTATTTTGGTCCTTCCAAAATGCCTTTAACAGGATTAATTATTCATTCGATGTCAATAATTGCATCTTTTAAATATCAGGTTTTATTAAGATCATTATTATTCATATTTTTATTTAGTTTTCTTTATTTCAAGTTAGATGAAAATATCATTTTCCTAGTTTTAAACTTTTCAATCGCATTTTTTTGTTTGATTATTTTTATTATTTCAAAAAGGGAGAATTCTATTGATTTAGAAAATTGCCAACAAAGAATTCAGAATATAATAAATATACACACTACAAGGTTGTAAAATGAGTCTGATTTAGAATCAAAAGTGAATCAAAACGTGAACATTCAAAAAAAAAGAGTATTTAATGTGGATATCTCCTATAAAAGAACAGATAGGATAAACATATGATAAAAAAACTAACATGCCATTGTGGTGGTGTAGAAGGTCAAGTAGAAGTTCCAGAAATTGGTTTTAAAAAGGTAATGAGATGCAATTGTACTTTATGCAAAAGAAAAGGCTATATCATAGGAGTCGTTGGCCCAGATGATTTTAAAATTATTAAAGGTGAAAATCTTTTAAAGCTCTATCAATACCATTCAAAAACTGCAAAACATTATTTTTGTACAAATTGTGGAATTCACACCCACAATAGACCAAGAATTGACCCCAGGATTTATGGAATAAATATAGCTTGTGTAGAGGGTATAAAACCATTTGAACTAAAAAATATTCCTGTTAACGATGGTGAAAACCATCCCCATGATAAAAAGTGATTATTTAAAATTTTTAAAAAAGAAAGAAGTTGTAGGCAGACCTATTGTTGACAAAATGGGAAAGCTAAAAACATTTTATCTTCCTTTGTCTAAATGGATTTATTCAGTTTATCAAAAAGATAAAAAAATTAAAATCATTGGTTTATCGGGGGGCCAGGGGGCTGGCAAGAGTACAATAACAAGTATTTTAAAACTTATTTTTAAAAAAAAATATAGCTTAGATTTATGTGTTTTTTCAATAGATGATTTTTATAAAACTAAATCTGAAAGAATTAGAATGTCAAAAAAAATTCATCCACTTTTTGTAACAAGGGGAGTACCAGGTACTCATGATATAAAATTACTTGATAAAGTAATACGTAAATTAAAAAAGAAAAAATTTAATAGTGTTTTAATACCAAAATTTGATAAATCAAAAGATGACAGATTCAAAAAAATAAAATGGCAGAAAATTAAAAAAAAACCACACATAATTATTATAGAAGGTTGGTGTGTTGGGGCTATTCAGCAAAAAAAGAGTGAACTTCTAAAACCCATAAATACTATTGAAAAAAAATTTGATAAGAGACTAATTTGGAGAAATAAAGTAAATAATTTGTTAAAAAACGAGTATAAAAAACTTTTTAACAAGATTGACAAGCTAGTTTATTTAAAAGTGCCAGATTTTAATCATATTTTTAAATGGAGATTATTGCAGGAACAAAAATTGAAATTGACATCAAAAAGTAAAAAGACTATGTCAAAAACTCAGATAAAAGAATTTATAATGTTTTATGAAAGAATAACCAAACATATGATGAAAAACTTTTCAAAAATATCTGATCTAACAGTTTTTTTAGATAAAAACCACAGATCAAAAACTATGAGAAAATTCTAAATGTTGAAAAAAATATTAGTTTCGCTATTTTTTATTTTATATTCTTACAACGTATATGCCGAAGATTTACTTCAGATTCTTTCAAAAGCATTTGAGAATAACTCTAAATTAAATGCTAAAAGAGCAAGTCTTGATGCGGAGAAACAAGATGTAAACATTTCACGTTCAGATTTTTTGCCATCAGTAACTTTATCAGGTGATGCAGCTTCCCAAAAAGATACAAACCGGATAAATCAATCAGGTACATCTTTACAAGATACAAACGCTACCCCTGAAAATCGCTCTGTTTTAATTGAGCAACAAATTTTTAGTGGTTTCAGCAATTACAATAATTTAAAAAAATCAAAACTCGAGTACGAATTTGCCAAATTTGAGTTAAATAAATTAGAACAAGAAGTGATATTAAATGCTGCAAAGGCTTATTATAACTTAGGTTACAATTCAAAAAATTTAGAGTTTAACAAATCAAATGTTGAGCTTTTTGAAAGACAAGTTGAAAGTGATAGATCGAGGCTTGAAAGAGGAGAAATTAGCTTAACAGATTTTGCTCAATCAGAATCTTCATTGGCCGGTGCCGCAGCAAAATTAATAACAGCTAGAAATGAGCTTATATCTGGTCAAAAAAATTTTCAGAAAATAATAGGTTTAAAAGCTCCAGATCAGGTAATACTTTCTTATACACCAAAGCTAAGAATGCCAACTAGCCTAAGGACAGCAACCGCAATATCAGATCAGATTAACCCAAGATTAAATCTTGCTAAATTGGACTTAGAAATTGCCAAAAGAGAACTTTATTCTGCTAGAGGAGATCTTTCTCCATCTGCATCCATATCATATCAAAAAAAGAAAAATTATGATTTAAGCAGCACCATCGATGAAAGAGAGCAAGAGGAAGTTAAGGCTACTGTTAAATGGCCACTTTTTAAGGGAGGAAAAAATATATCATCAGTTAAAAAGGCTTCTTTCAAATTAAAGGAAAAAGAGCTAATTTTACAAGACACTATTGATCAAGTCCAAATAGATACCGCAAATGCTTGGACAAACTATAATTCTGCAAAAGGTATTTTAGATGCGACCAGCGCTCAATTAAAAGCTGCAGAAATAGCAAATGAAGGCATCACATTAGAATATGATACAGGTAACAGAAGAACTACTTTAGAAGTAATACAATCAAGAACTTTATTATTGGATGCCAGAACAAGTTTTGCCAAAGCACAAAAAGACTATGCAATAGCACAGTTCAATTTACTCGCGTCTATTGGCGATCTTTATTTAGATAATATCAATTAAATACTTATAACATTTTAAGATTGATTAAAAGAACAAAATGTGTACATTTAAAACATTGATTCGTAATTAAAAAAAAGGAAAAAAAATGACAAAAAATAATTTAAAAGTAGTTAAATCAGACACTAAGAAGGACCAAGAAATAAAGGAAAAAAACAAAGCATTAAACGCCGCTATAAGCCAAATAGATGATAATTTTGGTAAAGGCTCTGTAATGCGTTTAGGGCAACAAAAAGCAATGGATGTAGAATCCATCTCGACAGGTTCTTTAAGCTTGGATTTAGCACTTGGGATTGGCGGATTACCCAAGGGTAGAGTAATAGAAATTTATGGCCCAGAATCGTCTGGTAAGACAACTTTAGCTTTACAAGTTGTTGCAGAAGCACAAAAAAAAGGTGGAATTTGCGGTTTTGTAGATGCTGAGCATGCTTTAGATCCGGTTTATGCAAAAAAATTAGGAGTTAAAACAGATGAATTGTTAATTTCGCAACCAGATACTGGCGAACAAGCCTTAGAAATTGCTGATACTTTAATTAAGTCAGGATCATTATCAGTTATGGTTGTTGACTCGGTTGCAGCACTAACTCCAAAAGCAGAATTAGAAGGTGAAATGGGAGATCACCATGTAGGTTTACAATCAAGATTGATGAGTCAGGCTTTAAGAAAGCTAACCGGATCAATTGCTAAATCTAATACTATGGTAATTTTCATTAATCAAATTAGAATGAAAATTGGTGTTATGTTTGGAAACCCAGAAACCACATCAGGTGGAAATGCACTTAAATTTTATTCATCCGTTCGAATGGACATAAGAAGAATTGGCGCCATAAAAGATAAAGATCAGATAATCGGTAATAGCACCAGAGTAAAAGTTGTTAAAAATAAAGTAGCACCACCATTTAAAATGGTAGAGTTCGATTTAATGTATGGAAAAGGAATAAGTAAATCTGGTGAATTAATCGATCTTGGCGCTAAAGCTGATATTGTTGAAAAATCTGGCGCTTGGTATGCCTATAAGGGAGAAAAAATAGGCCAAGGTAGGGAAAATGCTAAAATTTACCTAGAGCAAAATCCAAAAATTGCTGAAGAAATTGAGTCAGCTATAAGAACTAAAGCGGGCTTGATATCTAAAAAGATTGAAGGAAATCCCGCTCCAAAAGAGGAGGGAAACCCTTCTTCTAAAGAAAAAGAAACAGAAAAATAAGGAATTTACTAACATCTTATCTCTTCACGAAAGGCGTCCCCACGCCTTTCGTGTATTTCTAGTTATAGACAATAAATAAAATATCTGTATTTAATAGATATATGGGCAATATTCTAATGAGTGATATTAGAAAGGAATTTCTAAGTTATTTCAAAGGAAATAATCATGAAATAGTAGAGTCGAGCAATATTGTTCCGAATAACGATCCTACCTTAATGTTCACAAACTCAGGCATGGTTCAATTTAAAAATGTGTTTACTGGAATTGAGAATAAATCATTTAAAACCGCAACTACTTCGCAAAAATGTATTAGAGCTGGAGGCAAGCACAACGATTTAGAGAACGTTGGTTATACACCAAGACATCACACTTTTTTTGAAATGTTAGGAAATTTTTCTTTTGGAGACTATTTTAAGGAAAAAGCAATTTATTACGCTTGGGAGTTGTTAACTAAAGACCTTGGTATCCCTAAAAACAGACTATCTGCAACAGTATTTTCAGAAGATGAGGAAGCATTTAAATTATGGAAAAAAGTAGCAGGATTACCAGAAAGTAAAATTATTAAAATATCAACCGCAGATAATTTTTGGTCTATGGGTGAAACAGGGCCATGTGGTCCTTGCTCTGAAATATTCTTTGATCACGGAGATAAGCTAAAAGGAGGCCTACCCGGAAGTCCTGATCAAGATGGTGATAGATTTATTGAAATTTGGAATCTTGTTTTTATGCAATTCGAACAAGTTTCCAAAGATAAAAGAATTGATTTACCCAAACCATCGGTTGATACAGGTATGGGTTTAGAGAGAATAACAGCCGTTCTACAGGGTACCCATGATAATTATGCAATAGATCACTTTAAAAAATTAATTTCAGCCTCATCTGAGATTACAAATACTAAGATAAATAATGATACAATTGCAAGTCATAGAGTCATTGCTGATCATTTAAGAGCAAGCAGCTTTCTAATAGCTGAAGGTGTTTTACCATCAAATGAAGGCAGAGGTTATGTTCTCAGAAGAATTATGAGAAGAGGTATGAGACACGCTCATACATTAGGAAGCAAAAAACCGATTTTTTATAAATTATTTAATATTCTTTCAAATGAAATGTCAAAGAGCTATCCCGAATTGAATACAGGAAAAGATTTAATTGTAGAAACATTAAAAAATGAGGAAGAAAAATTCTCATCTCTCTTAGAAAGAGGAATGAAAATTTTAGAACGAAATTTAGAAAAAGTTAAAAATAATATTTTACCTGGCGAGATAGCTTTCAAACTTTATGATACTTACGGTTTTCCTTTAGATCTTACTGCCGATATTTTAAAAAATAAAAATATTAAAATTGATACCTCAGAATTTGATAAAGCAATGCAGAAAAGTAAACAAGTGGCAAGAGCAAGCTGGAAAGGTTCTGGTGATAAGTCAGTAGAGGAAAAATGGTTTAAAGTAAGAGAACATTTGAATCCAACAGAATTTTTGGGTTACGAATTAGATAAAGCTGAAGGAGTAATTTTAAAAATATCAAAAGATAATAAATTTGTTGAAAATGCAAAAGAGGGCGATGAAGTTGAGGTTATAACAAATCAAACACCATTTTATGGTGAGTCAGGAGGACAGGTTGGAGATCAAGGGATTATTTCAAACTCTAAATGTAAAATTAATATAAAAGATACCCAAAAAAAAATGGGTGACCTATTTGTTCATTACGGAAAAATTCAGAAAGGTTCGATTAAAGTTGGTGAAAGTGTAAATCTTGAAATAAATGTTCAAAAAAGAAATAATTCCAAAGCCAACCATTCTGCAACACATTTACTTCACGAGTCTTTAAGAAGGACACTTGGTAAACACGTAACTCAAAAGGGATCACTAGTAAGTCCAGATAGACTAAGATTCGATTTTAGTCACAATAAGCCTATTGAAAAAGATGAAATGACTAAAATAAACAAAATTGTTAATGAAATGGTCGAAGGTGCAAGTGATGTACAAACGAGAATTATGACTCCAAAAGAAGCAGTTAGTCTCGGGGCATTAGCTTTATTTGGCGAGAAATATGGTGATGAGGTAAGAGTTGTTTTTATGGGAAAAGAAAATAACGGTTTCTTTTCAACAGAACTATGTGGCGGAACACACGTTAAAAACACTAAAGAAGTTGGTGAATTTAAAGTAGTTAGTCAATCATCCATAGCATCTGGCGTAAGAAGAGTGGAAGCATTAAGAAACAAAGAACTTTATGAGTACGAAAATTCTTTAAAAAAAGATAAGTCTTTAAAACAGAAATATCTTAAGGATCAAGTTGATTCAGTCAAAAAAGAGTTAACAAAACTTAAAATAAAACCAGATTATAGAGATAATATAGATTTATCAGAAAACTTAAAAAATCTTAATAGGCAATTAGACAAAACTAAAATTAAAAAGATTATTGAAGATAAAAATAAAAATATAATTAAAGATAAAAAAGTTACAAATTTTGTATTTAGACAACAAGTTTTGATAGATTTCCCACCAAAAGAATTAAGAAGTGTAATAGATCAAGGAAAAAAAGATATTAAAAATGGTATAGTAATCAGTATATCTATTTTTGAAGGTAAAGTTGGAGTAGCAGTTGGTTTAACAGAAGAATTAACAAAAAAATTTGATGCTGTTAAACTTGTTAAACTTGCTTCTGAAGTTCTTGGAGGAAAGGGCGGGGGAGGTAGGAAAGATTTTGCACAGGCTGGAGGCTATGATAAAGATAAGATTGATGAAGCTTTTAAGATTTTAAATGATAAAATTAGTTAAGTTTTTTTTTAAGATTAGAGTCTATTGCTTCTAAGAATTGATTTGTAGTAAGATACTTCTGACTTTTGCCAATTAAAATAGCCAGATCTTTTGTCATTGATCCACTTTCAACTGTCTCGATACAAACTTTTTCTAAGGTATTTGAAAATTTTACTAATTCATTATTACCATCTAATTGACCTCTATGAGCCAAACCTCTTGTCCATGCAAAAATAGATGCAATTGGATTTGTAGACGTTTCTTTGCCTTGTTGATGTTGTCTATAATGTCTAGTAACAGTACCATGGGCTGCCTCAGCTTCTGCTATTTTTCCATCTGGTGTTCTAAGCACACTTGTCATTAATCCAAGAGAACCATAACCCTGAGCTACAGTATCAGACTGCACGTCACCATCATAATTTTTACAAGCCCAAATATATTTTCCACTCCATTTCATTGCGCAAGCAACCATATCATCAATTAATCTATGTTCGTAAGTTATTCCTACTTGATTAAACTTTTGCTTAAATTCTTTTTCGTAGATGTCCTCAAATATATCTTTGAACCTTCCATCATAAATTTTTAAAATAGTATTTTTTGATGAAAAATAAACTGGCCATTTTCTAATTAAACCATAATTTAAACACGCTCTTGCAAAATCCTTAATTGAACTATCTAAATTGTACATTGAAAGAGCTATTCCAGAGTCATTAAACTTAAAAACCTCGTGTTCAATTTTATTTTTTCCATCCTCAGACTCCCATTTAATTGTCATTTTACCTTTTCCAGGAACTTTAAAATCTGTAGCTCTATATTGATCTCCAAAAGCATGTCTTCCAACTATGACGCTTTCAGTCCAATGTGGGACTAATCTAGGAACATTTTTGCAAATTATTGGTTCTCTAAAGATTGTTCCACCTACAATATTTCTTATTGTACCATTTGGCGACCTCCACATTTTTTTTAAATTGAATTCTTTTACTCGCTCTTCATCCGGAGTTATCGTTGCACACTTTACCCCTGCGCCATATTTCTGAATAGCTTTAGCACAATCAACTGTAACCTGATCATTAGTTTTGTCCCTATTTTTCATTCCAAGATCATAATATTTGAGATCGATATCCAAGTAAGGTTTTATTAATTTGTCTTTTATAAATGACCAGATAATTCGGGTCATTTCATCGCCATCTAGCTCAACAACTGGATTTTTTACTTTAATTTTAGGCATAATATAAATTTAAATTGATAATTTAAGATTTTTATACATATTACCCTGATATTATCAAATTATAATTATGATGTTTGAAAAAATATTTCCAAAGATACACCCAGAGGGATATAGGTTTTTATCAATATCCGGTGTTATAACCCTAATTTTATGGGTAATGTCAAATTTCTTTGGAATTGTTTTTGCTATAATCACTATTTGGGTTTATTACTTTTTCAGAGATCCTGATAGAACAATAATACAAGATGATAATTTTCTTGTTAGTCCTGCAGATGGAATTATATCAGCAATTAAAGAGGTGAATGGTCCCATCGAACTTGGTTTGGAAAGCAAAACTTTTACAAGAGTAAGTATTTTTATGAATATTTTTAATTGTCATGTAAACAGATCTCCCTTGAGTGGTAAGATAGAGGATATTTTTTATAAACCAGGAAAATTCTTAAATGCATCTTTAGACAAAGCAAGCGAAGAAAACGAAAGAAATTATTTTAAAATAAAAAATAATAAAAGTCAGGAAGAAATAGTGATTGTTCAAATTGCTGGTCTTATCGCAAGAAGAATTGTTACTCAAACTGAAAAAAATCAAAAAATAAACCAAGGAGAAAGAATTGGAATGATAAGATTTGGTAGTAGAGTTGATTTGTACTTTAATAAAAGAAAAATTATGGTAAAAGTTGGCCAAAATGTTATCGCCGGTGAAAGCTTAATTGCACAAACATAATGCAAAAAAAAAATAAATTTAAAGTCGTATCAGTTAATAAGTCTAGATATATTCTGCCTAGTGTCTTAACACTTATTGGTGTTTGTTTAGGTATCACATCCATTAAACTTGCAATGGATGGTAACTTTGGTTTTGCAGTTCTTTTTGTAATAGTTGCAGCAATTTTAGATGGTTTAGATGGAAGAGTTGCTAGAATGATCAAAGGAACTTCTGATTTTGGAAAGGAACTTGACTCTCTAACAGATTTTGTAAGTTTTGGAATCGCACCGGTATTCATTGTTTATTTTTGGGAACTTAATGAACTCGGAAGAATTGGTTGGCTTATAGTTTTATTATTTTCAGTTTGTTGTGTATTGAGATTAGCCAGATTTAATTTAACAAAATTTGATAATAATGAGGAATGGAAAATGAATTTTTTTCAAGGCATACCGTCCCCTGCAGGCGGATGCTTGATTTTATTTCCAATAATGTATGATTTATCAATATTCAGTGATTTTTATAAAATTTCAAATTTTAGTCCGTATCTAGTTATTTTATCGTCTGTTCTTTTGATTAGCAAAGTGCCAACATTTTCATTTAAAAAGATAGTCGTTCAAAGGCAAACAACATTATTTTTACTATTAGGATTTGCATTATTTTTTGTATCTATCACACAATTTACTTATGAAACTTTAACATTATGTTGTTTAATTTATCTTTCATTAATACCAGTTAGTATTTTAAACTATAGATCTAAACTAAAAAATTCACAGAATGAAGAATTAGATGAAGATCAAAGAGATATTTTATAATAAAATTTAATGGATAACAAAAGTTATCAAGATCATTACTTTAAAAAAGCAAAAGAACAGGGTTATAGATCAAGATCTGCTTTTAAATTGATTGAATTAAATCAAAAATTTAAATTTTTAAAAAAAGAAATCAAATTATTAGATGTCGGTTCATTCCCCGGGGGGTGGTTACAAGTGGCAAAAAAAACAATTAAAAATGGTAAAATTTTAGGGATAGATAAAAAAAAACTTATCCAAATTGAAGGTACAAGAATTATTGAGGGTGATTTTTTAGAAGAGAGATCAAAAAATGATATATTAAAATTTTTTAATTCTAAAATAAACGTAATATTGTCTGATATGGCACCAAATACCTCAGGCAATAAAAGTTTAGATGCTATAAAAACAAATGAATTATGCTTATCAATTCTTGAATTTTCTAAAAAGGTACTAGATAAAAATGGTGTTGTAGTAAGTAAATTATTTACGGGAGAGGATTTTGAAGCAATTAAAATTTATGCAAAAGAAACCTTTAAAAATATCCGTTTTTTTAAGCCTAATTCTAGCCGTGATAACTCAAGAGAGACATATATTCATTGTAATAGATTAAATACATAATATTATTACAAAATGAACATTGCTAAAATCTTTATAACTGTTTTTTTTATTAGCACACTCCTATACACAAGTATCTCTGCTAAGAATAGCTACTTTTTGGAAGGCGAAAGATTATTTAATGAAAAAAAATTTTCTCAATCTAAATATAAATTTGAAAAAGATATAGTTTTTAACCCCAAAAGTGAATTATCTTATTTATATCTAGCAAAAATTTTTAATGCTCAAAAGAATGATTTTATGGAGGAACAAAATTTAAAAACTGTTATTATGTTAAATCCTAAAAATGAGGAGGCACTTTATTTGCTTGCTAAATTAAATATTAAAAAATCAGATTACAAAAAATCTATAGAATTAATTAATAATCTCAAAGAAGTTTGTAGTAATTTTTGTCAAAAGGAAGCTGAACTCAAAGAGAAACTCGAGAACCTAGAACCTAAGTAATAAATAGCTAAAATGCGTAAAAAATTAAGCAGAATAAAAAATTTTAAATTAAATAAAAAATTAGTTTGTTTAACAGCGTACTCAAAACCCATCGCAAAATTACTTGATAATCACTGTGATATGATTTTAGTTGGTGACTCCATGGCTACAGCATTTTATGGCATGAAAGATACAAAATCTATTTCATTAAATACAATTATTAATCACTCCATAGCAGTCAGAAAAGGAGCAAAAAAAAGTACAGTTGTTGTAGATATGCCAATTAATACTTATAAAAATTTAGAAGTCGCAAAAAAAAATGTCAGCGAAGTTTTTAAGAGAACAAAATGCGATGCTGTAAAATTAGAGAGCAATGGAAAAAATTTTAAAATTATAAAAAAACTTGTAGAATTAGGTTATCCTATAATGGGCCACATAGGTTTTACTCCACAAAACAAAAAAAAATTTAAGCCACAAGGACTAAAAAAAATAGAAGAAAAGAGGTTAATCAAAGAATCATTGGAGATTGAAAGAGCAGGTGCATTTTCATTAGTTTTGGAATGTATAGCTGAAAAAACTTCAAAAAAAATAACAAATATTACAAAAATACCAACTATTGGAATTGGCTCCTCTAAATTTTGTAATGGTCAAATCCTAGTCACTGATGATCTTATCGGTATTAGTGGTTTTAAACCCAAATTTGTTAAAAAATATATAAACCTAAAACAAATACTAAATAAAACTTTTGCTAAATTTAAAACTGATGTAATAAGTCAAAAGTTTCCGTCACGTAAAAATAGCTTTATTTGAAAAATTTAATGGAAAATATTGAAAATAAATCATTCAAAAATTATATTTTAAATAATAAAAAAAAATTATCATTACTCGCTGGGGCGATATTTTTATCGCTTATATATTTTTGGTGGGCAGATAATACAAAAAAAAAAGATAGAGATAAAAATTCAGAAGATTTTATTAGCGCAAAAGTATTTTTAAGCAAAAACGAAAACGAAAAATCTCTAGAGATTTTAAAAAATATAATATCAACAAATGATGAAGTTTACTCTCCGTTATCGCTATTTTTAATTATCGACAGAAATTTAAATGAAAATAGAGAAAACGTTTTAAAATACTTTGATCAAATTATATCAATAAATAGTTTAGAAAAAGATGATTTAAATCTTTTAAAACTCAAGAAAGCCATTTATATTTCAGACAGTGCTGATGAAAATGACCTTCTTGAAATTCTAAACCCTATTTTAAATTCCAATTCTGTTTGGAAGTATAAATCATTAAAATTACTTGGAGATTATTATTTTAATAAAAAGGAATATATCAAGGCAAAACAATATTATTCTGATATTTTAAACTTAGATGATCAAAACATTGATTTATCCGCAATTAATAGAAAATTAAAAATAATAAAAAATGATTAAAATTTTAAGTCTAAGTTTCTACTTATTTTTTTTATTTTTTTTAAACAACTGTTCTTTTCAAAATAAAGGAGGTTTTTTTGAAAGTAAAATTGAAGAATTTGAAAAAGAACTTGAAAAAAAAAATTCAACATTAGTTTTTTCTCCACAAAAAAAATTTGACAAAGAAATTTCTGGAACTGTTTTAGCAAAACTCGGTAATACTATATTAACTGAAGACTGGAGTGAAAATGGTCTTAACTCGAATAATTTTATTCCAAATCTGTCTTATAGCAATCAAAAAAACGTTATTTTTAAAAGCAAAAAGATTGGTAAAAATAAATTTAATTTATCAAATGTCTTTTTCGAGCCTTTGGTAGTTAATAATAAAATTTTTTTTTCAGACTACTCAGGAAATATATATAATTATTCTACAAATGATAAAAAGCTTTTATGGAAATTTAATTTTTATAAAAAAAGATACAAAAATTATCCAATCAAAATAAAATTTAAATTATTAAAAAATAATTTAATTGTTTCAGATAATCTTGGTTATATTTATAGTGTAAACATTCAAACATCTCAAATTAATTGGGCCAAAAACTATGGTGTAGCGTTTAATTCTAATATTAAAATCCATAACAATAAAATATTTATTTTAAACCAAGACAACAAGCTTTACGTAATCAGTGAAATTAATGGTGATCAAATTTTAGGCCTAGAAACTTTTCCTTCTTTCCTTAAAACTAAATACAAAACTAACATTAGTCTGGATATTAAAAGTAACAATATGTTTTTTATTACATCTAATGGAGAACTGTATTCTATTAACTATTCTTCCAATAATATTAATTGGCTTTCGAACATTTTTCCTAAAAATTTTTCAGGTTCAGAATTATTTTATTCTTCACCATTAGTAAATAAAAACGATAAAATTTATTTTAGTAGTTCAGTATCTACTTACTCTATAAACGCTTATAATGGTATAATTAACTGGGAATTGCCTTTCTCAACTAATCTAAGACCCATAGTCACTGATCAATTTGTATTTATAGCATCTGAAGAGGGTTTTATTATCAATATTAATAATTCAACTGGAAAAGTAAATTGGTCAAAAAGTTTGTATAAAGGAAAAAGTAAACTAAAAAGAAATAAAGTTGGTGATATAATTTCTATATTATTGGTATCTGATCAAATTTTAGCAACCACAACGAAAGGTTACTTCTTATTCATAGATTATAAAACTGGTAAATTATTAAATTATACAAAAGCTTCTAAATCAGGTTTTTATTCAAGTCCCGTAATTGTAGATCAAATGATTTATACAATAGACAACAAACTTAGAATTTTAATCTTTAATTAGATGACTTACCGCTTAAAAAAGATAATTGACTCACTATTTTATTTTCATTTTGATCAACTCTTTTAATTGGATATTCACCAGTAAAGTAGTGATCAGAAAATTGAGGGTACAAATTATTTCTTTTTTCTGAACAAAGAGCTTCATAGAGACCCTCCATACTTAAAAAACTCAATGTGTCAGCTCCAATAAATTTTCTCATTTCTTTTAAATTTTTATTAGCCGCTAATAGTTCTTTTTTTGATGGCATATCTATTCCATAAAAATCTGGATATTTTATTTCGGGACAAGCAATTTTTACATGAACTTCTTTAGCACCAGACTCATAAAGCATCTTAACAATTTTGTAACATGTGGTACCTCTTACCAAGGAATCATCAATTAATACTATTGATTTATTTTTAATTGAAGACATATTTGCACTAAGTTTGAGTTTTACCCCAAGACTTCTAATACTTTGTGTAGGCTCAATAAATGTTCTTCCAACGTAATGATTTCTTATTAACCCAACTTCAAAATTCATTTTTTTGTGTTGAGCATATCCTAATGCGGCTGGAACTCCAGAATCAGGAACTGGTACAACTATATCACCAACATTTTCAGACTCCTTAGCCAATGCGTAACCTAAATTTTTTCTATATTCATATGCACTTTTTCCATTTAATAGACTGTCTGGCCTTGCAAAATAAATATATTCAAATACACAAGGTCGACTTTTCTTTTTTGGAAACGGTTTAAGGCTCTGAATATTGTTATCCTCCACAATTACAATTTCGCCATTTTCAATTTCCCTAATAAATCTAGCTCCAATAATATCTAAAGCACATGTTTCTGACGCCAAAACATATGTTTTTTTTATTTTTCCTAAAACAAGAGGTCTTATACCTAGTGGGTCGCGCACACCGATTAGTTTTTTATTAGTTATCATTGTAAGTGCATATCCACCCTGAATTTGGAAAAGTGCATCAATTATTTTATCTGTAATTTTTAACCTTTTTGATTTAGCGATTAGTTGAACAATAGTTTCTGTATCACTAGTTGTTCTGAAAATTGCACCATCTTTAACCAAGTCTTCTCTAAGACGAAGAGCATTTGTCAAATTTCCATTATGAGCAATCGCTATTCCTCCACCATGAAGATCTGCAAAGAAAGGTTGAATATTTCTTAAAGAAGTTTCACCTGATGTAGAATATCGATTATGCCCTAAAGCGAATTTACCAGGAAGTTTTTTTAGAACATCTTTATTTGTAAAGTTATCACCAACCAATCCTTGTCTCTTTTCAGAGTGAAAATTATTTCCATCAAAAGATACTATTCCACAACCTTCTTGCCCTCTGTGTTGTAACGCATGAAGACCTAATGCTGTTAATGCAGAAGCATCTTCAATATCATGAATTCCAAAAACACCACATTTTTCCTTAAGTTTTTTCATTAATTAAATCTTTTCAATCTCTTCTTTTGTATCATCCAAATCATCTTTACTAGGAAATTCTTCAATTAAAATTTGGCTACCTTTTTCTGTAATTGGAAAAAAGTAAGAATTGTTTAAACTAATACCCCATTTTTCATACGAATAAAACCAATTTAAGATTGAAAAGATACACACAACAAAAATATATCCCTTAAAAATACCAAAGAAAAAACCAAAGACTTTATCAACTGATCCCATGCCGGTATAAGAAAATAGACGCCCAACAGCTTTACCTAAAAGAATCAATATGAATAATGTTATGACATAAACAGCCAATCCTAATCCAATTTCTAATATAAAATTATTTTTAATATAATCTGAAATATAAGGCTCTATTCTGGGAACTAATATTATTGTTATAATTAACGCCAAAACCCATTTTAAAAAAGAAATTAGACTCATAAAAAATCCTTTTGAAAAACACTGGATAGAAAAATAAATAATAAAAATTAAAAAAATAATATCAAAAAAAACTACTTTATCGGTCACAAAAGTAATTATATTATCAAACATTCTTGAACGGCTTAAACGTGAGTATTAGTTTCGGTAATAAAGTTAAAACTGAAATCATTGCAAGCAACATAGCTATTCCAGTAAAAACTCCAAAATATATTGTGGGAATAAAATTAGATAATATTAATATTGAAAAACCAAACACTATTGTAATTGATGTATTCAATATAGCCACTCCAACAGTATCGTGACATTTTTCTAGTGTTTTATTATAGTCTTTAATTTCTTTAAATTCTTCCTTAAACCTGTAAATATAATGAATACTGTTATCAACTGCTATACCAATTGTAATTGCAGCAATAGTAATCGTCATCATATCCAGGGGTATTCCAAGAAGACCAATTATTCCTAAGATTAAAAATGCAGCCATAAAATTTGGAACGACTCCTATAAGAGATAAAGTTATATTTCTAAAAAGAATTAAAAACATAAGTGTTATACCTGCCATAACCACTCCCAAAGTTAATATTTGCGATTTAAATAGGCTTTGCAACAAGTTGTTAAATAAAATAAGGACTCCAGCTAATTTATATTCATCCCGATTTAAACCAAGTTTTTTTTCTAAATCATTATTTATTTTCTTTATTAAATCATTTCTTCTCAGATCCTCTTTTGAATCTAAAACTCTTAGACCAATTCTAGCTTCATTATTTTTAATAGAAATATAAGGATCAATTATTTCTTTTTTTATTGTGTTGGGAATTTTTGTATAAAGAACACCCATTTCTAAACCTTCTAATTTTTTACCACCCGTGAGATCTTCCGCAACTCTAACAATTGAAGCAAAAG
Organism: uncultured Pelagibacteraceae bacterium; assembly: GCA_902579285.1. Classification (GTDB taxonomy): domain Bacteria; phylum Pseudomonadota; class Alphaproteobacteria; order Pelagibacterales; family Pelagibacteraceae; genus Anoxypelagibacter. Next base: position 3,485 of record CACHGA010000003.1, on the reverse strand, counting down.
AAATAACTTTGCCAATAGAGTCTATATTTTCTAGGTAATCATGAACTAATGTAATTTTATCTATTTTGTCCCTTGTAAACCAATATTTAGAGTCATCTTTATCTTCTTCTCCCCAATCATCATCTAAATCATCTTCTTCACTTTTTTTTGGAAATTTAATAATTATATTCAGCGGAGTGGTTCCTCCTAACTCTTCATCTATCAACTTCATTCCCTTATAAATTTCAGTTTTTTTGTCAAAATAATTAATAAAGCTGTTTTCTACTTCAAGTTTTGAAATACCAATGATGCTAGTAATTATTACTATAATAGATGTCCCATAAATTAATTTGGTATTTTTTTGAGCTACTCTACTTAAAAAAGAGGTTATTTTGGACCTTTTTTGATCTTTAAAATTTTTATTGTTATTACTTAAAATATTTAAAATAGATGGCAATAAAGTAAAAGTTACCAACATTGAAACCAACAATCCGACTGTCATCATCCATCCAAAATCAATAATAGGTTTTATCTCACTAAATATTAAAGATAGAAAAGCACATATAGTTGTTAAAACAGTATAAAGTATAGGATAAAACATTTTTCTTGATGTCCACAAAAGTGCTTCACTGTTGGAAGCATTAGGATTTTCTTTTCTAAATTGTAGATACCTAACACTCATATGAATGTTCATCGCCATTGTTAAAATCAACATAAGAGCAATAAAATTAGAGGAAATTACTGTAACTTTCCAACCAACAAAACCTAAAAAACCAACCATAATAAAAACTGAAAAAAAACAACTTAGCAAAGGAACAAATACCCAGGTTAAACTTCTAAAGACAAACCAAAGTGTACAGATGATAAATAAAAATACTCCTATCCCAAATACTACAATATCATTTTTTATAAATGTCATCATATCGTCAGCAATCATAGGAATTCCACCAAGATGAATTATGGGGTATAAGTCTCCAGAAGTTTTTTCAATTTTTCCTGGAGATGGGTGATTTGAAATAATTTTTCTTATTTGATTTATATTCTTATGATTTTTTTTGTTATACTTCTTTTTATAGGCATCATATTCTTTAAGGAAAATTTTATATGAATTTTTTTCCTCAGATGAAAATTCTTTTTTAGATTTTCTTTCTAGAAAATCATTTTTTGTTTCAACTAATTCAGATAATTTCTCATCAGGTTTTATATAAACTAAAATTCCACTTGTTTTACCATCTTTGCTTATTACAAATTCTTTATATATTGGGCTATTAATAATTTCATCAAAGCCTCTCTCAAAATCAACATCTTCACTAGATAGAGTTTTAAAATTTTTAATTCTTTCTGCTAACGGATCGTCATTATTTTTGAGCAGAGGAACATCTAAAATTGTAATAACGTTGTCGACCCATTCCAGATTTTCCAATGAATTTTTTAAAAGTTTAAGATTTTTAATAGTACCTTCCGACTTAAAATTTAAATCTTCACCAGGGGAATGTGTATAGGTTAAAACTAAAAAATCTTTTGAACCATATTTTTTGTTTATTTCCCTTAAATATTTAAGATCTGGATCATTTTCTAGGAGTAAGGTATCAGAGGAAGCATCTAATTGAAAAAACTTTACAAAATAGCCAAACGTTAATAAAATAATTAACAAGATTACAAAAGTAAATCGAGGTTTTTCAATAATAGTATCTTTGTAAAATTTTGAAAAGATCACTTATTTAGATATAACTTAAATATAGTTAATTTTAAATTAATTATTTTTACCCAGTTTTAGAGGCATCTTTAAATTTAGTATAAATACCCTCAAACTCTACCTTGACGTTACCTGTAGGACCATGTCTTTGTTTGCCTATTATTATATCTGCTTGGCCTATAATTTCGTTCATTTTAGATTGCCATTCTCCATGTTCAATAGTACCCATTTTTGGCTCTTTACTCATCAGATAATATTCCTCTCTGAATACAAACATTACAACATCCGCGTCTTGTTCTATTGATCCAGACTCTCTTAAATCTGAAAGTTGAGGTTTTTTATCATCTCTCTGTTCTACTGCTCGTGATAATTGGGAAAGAGCAAGCACAGGTACCCCGAGTTCTTTTGCAAGAGCTTTTAACCCCTGTGTTATTTCAGATATCTCCTGAACTCTTCCATCAAATCTTTTATTTCCAGTAGTCATTAATTGAATATAATCAACAACTACCAAATCCAAACCATTAAGTCTTTTTATTCTCCTTGCTCTATTTGATAATGCTGCAATTGTGATAGCGGGTGTTTCATCTATATACAGAGGTAGCTCATGAATACTTCTTGAGGTTTCGATTAATCTATTAAATTCTTCCTCTGAAACTTTACCTCTTCTTATATCATTTGATTTAATTTTAGATTGTTCTGATAAAATTCTAGTTGAAAGCTGCTCGGATGACATTTCTAGAGAAAAAAAAGCAACTGATGATTTTTTATTTTCATCTAATAACTTTTTTGAAGCATAATAAGCTATATTAGTTGCCAAAGCCGTTTTACCCATTGATGGTCGTCCAGCTATTATTACTAAATCAGACTTGTGTAAACCACCAAGTCTTTCATCTAAATCAGTGAGTCCAGTTGGTATACCAACAATGCCTTGATCATTTTTCATTGCATTGGTTGCCATTTCAATTGTTTGATCCAAGGCTTTGCCAAATTCTAGGAAAGATTGACTAAACGTTCCTCTTTCTGCTAAATCAAATAAAGATTTTTCAGTATCTTGAATAATTATTTCTCCTGATTTTTCTGTAGCATCATCTAAAGAGTCATCATTTAAAACTTGAGAAATTTTAACCAATTCCCTTCTAACAAATTTTTCGTGAATAACTTTTGCATAATCAATTGACTGTTTAACTGAAGACGAAAATCTTGTTAATTTAACCAAATACTCTGTACCACCAACATCAGAAAGTCCCACATCTTTCTGTAAAGAATTTTTAAGTGTGATCGGATTTGCAATCATTCCTTTGTTATGCAGATTTTCTATAAGGCTATAAATTTTAGAGTGGACAGGATCGTAAAATTCATTTCGATTTATTATAGTAGAAACTTCATCAATAATATCGTTATTGACTAATATAGAACCTATCAAGGCTTGCTCAGCCTCTAAATTAGATGGAAGCAACTTATTTCCATCTATGTTACTATTATTAGATTTAAGGCCTTCCATCCGCTGCAATTTACACCAAAGAGATAGAATTAAAACGCAAAAGTTATCAACTTATTTTTCTCATTGTGGAGAAAAATAGAATATTATTTTAACTCTTTTTTTTCAACCGTGACATGTAATTCAGTTACAAGATTAGAATGCAAATTTATAGTAAGAGAAAAATTTCCAACTTTGTTTATTTCTTGTTTTAAATCAAGCTGAGAAGGATGAATTGTTTCTTTAAAGTTTTCTATAAAGTATTTAGAAATTTCTTTTGGTTTTATTGAAGCGAACAATTCACCATTTTCTTTTGTTTCCTTTTTAAATATT
>CACHGA010000002.1 GCA_902579285.1 uncultured Pelagibacteraceae bacterium | reverse complement strand
ATTTGTCTTCCAGGAGTTCCATTAATTCTCCAATCCATGCTTCACAATATAAAAAAATATTTAAAAAAGGGCTCGAAAACTTATAGTATCTCAATAAGTACACAGACAGTTGAAAGCCAAATAGCTAATACTTTAGAAAAGATACAAAATAAATATAAAAAAATGGTTGAGATTGGAAGTTATCCTTTTTTTAGACTAGGAAAGATTGGCGTATCGATTGTTTTAAGATCCGAAAAAAAAACAAAGTTACAATCTTGCCACAAAGAAATTATTAAAATGTTAACTAAAAAGAAATTACAAATTTTGAAAGGTGTTTAATGTTATATTTTGCTTACGGGAGTAATTTACATCAAAAACAAATGAAACGAAGGTGTAAAAACTCAAAATATATAGGCTGTTATACATTAAAGAATTTTAAGCTTTCGTTTAGAAACTATTATTTAGGCGGCGGTGTTGCTGATATTGAAAAAAAACAAAATAGTTATGTTTTAGGCGCGATCTACAAAATAACAAAAGGAGATGAAAAAAAATTAGATATATACGAAAATTATCCTGTAACTTATATAAAAAAATATTTCACTCTAAAAGGCACAAAAGTTATGTACTATTATATGCCAAAAAAAACTAAACATTTTGCACCAAGCAAACGATATCTAAATATAATAATTCAAGGATATAAAGATTGTGGATATAGAGATAATTATATTGTTATTTCAAAAAATAAAAAAATAAAAGTAAGATGAAAATCTTTGATTGTTTTATGTATTTTGACGAAGATGTAGTTCTTGATCTTCGTTTAAATTATTTAAATAGATATATCGAAAAATTTATAATTGTAGAAAGCATGTATGCTCACAATGGAAAAAAGAGAAAATTAAACTTTGATATTAATAATTTTAAAAAGTTTAAAGATAAAATAATTTATTTAGTATTAGATCATGAACCTCCAGGAATTGTTGGTATTAATGAAAATGATAGTTTTGATATAAAAAACGGGAAATATATTTTAAATTCTATGAAAAGAGATTTTTATCAAAGAAATTTTATACAGAACGGCATCAAAGATGTAGATAATGGAGATTTTGTCTTGATCTCAGACTTAGACGAAATCCCCAAACTTGATAATACCGACTTATCTTCGATAAAAGAAAAATTAGTTTTTTTTAAACAAAAAATGTTTTATTACAAATTTAATTTATGCTCTAAAACTGTAACATGGACTGGAACACGAGGGTGCAAAAAAAAACATTTAATTTCTCCCCAATGGCTAAGGAATATAAAAGATAGATCATACCCTATTTGGAGACTAGATATCTTATTTTCAAAAAATAAATATTCAAATATTAAATCAATTAATGATGGCGGATGGCATTTTTCTTATTTAAAAACACCGGAAGGAATCGAAAAAAAATTAAGATCATACGCACACCATCGAGAATACGAATTAAATTCTTTAAGTATTGATGAAATTGCAAAAAAAATACATGATCAAGAGAGTATTTATAATTTAAAGGTGGATACAAAAAAATCTAAATTTGATAGTGGGCAAAAACTATCGATATCAAGTTTAAATGAGTTACCTATTTATATTCAAAAAAATAAAGATAAATATAAACAATGGTTAGTATAAAAAAAAAATGAGAGAAAAAGCTATAGTAACACTTGCAGACTCAAATTACTTTGATCTTTTAGTAGAACTCATTAAATCTATTCAAGCAAATGAAGAAAGTAAAAATATTTCAATTTGCGTTTTGGATGCCGGTCTTAACAAAAATCAAATAAAGACTCTTAGCTCTCTAGTTTACTCTATTAAAAAAGCAAACTGGGATATCGAAGTTCCTGGTTATAAGGTTATGAAAAAAGAATGGTTGAAGAGCCAAGTTTCAAGAGCTTTTTTACCAAATTATTTTCCTGAATTTAAAAAATACCTTTGGATTGATTGTGATGCATGGATTAATTCTTGGTCAGCAGTAGAATTATATTTTAAAGCCTGTGATAATGGCAAACTTGGAATTACGCAAAGTATTGGGCCAGGTTATAAAATAATGACTAAAGTAAATTGGCTTTTTGGAAAATTGGCAATAATCAAATCTCAAAATTATAAACACGCTAAATCTTCAGGTATCGATGAAGATATTGCTAGAAAGTTGGCTTTTGCTCCACACATCAACATAGGTGTTTTTTTCGTTGGAAAAGAATTCTAAATGCTGGGGAATCTGGCAAGAAAACTTAAAAAAAACACTTTCTAAAGGAAAAATTTTTGGCTCAGAGGGTTTAGCAATAAATATTGCTGTCTATCATGATAATGTCGATGTTGAATTTTTACCTCTCAAGTGTAATTGGATAACTAGTCATTTACTTCCAAAGTATGACGATAAAATTAATTCATTTGTCGAGCCATATCTTCCTAATGAAAAAATTGGAATTATGCATTTAGCAGCTGGAATTTGGCAAGGTAATAAAGATATGAGATTGAACAAAGACATTAAGATTAATATTTCTACGCTTGATGGAAAAGAGATTAAAAAAAGTTTAAGGTTCAGTATTATTTAACTAAATTATTATGACGTAGTGATGATAACAGATGCAATTGCATGTGATTTTTCATCAGATAATGAAACGAAAGTTTTGAATTTCTTTTTTATCAACCTTTTTATAATTTTTTTGCTTTCTCCATTTATGTTCAAAATTGGTTTACCTTTTTTATTATTTGTTATTTCAATATCCTTAAAGTTTAACCCTTTAGAAATACCAGTGCCTAAGGCTTTAGAAAAAGCCTCTTTGGCAGCAAATCTCTTTGCGTAATAATTAGACTGATTATTTTTTTTTGAACCTAAAATAATTTCTTTTTTTGAAAAAATTCTTTTTTTAAAATTCCGGTTATTTCTTAAAATAGATTGAATTCTCTTAATATTTACAAGATCTGAACCTAACCCAAAAATGTTCATTTTATTTTGATTTACATTTTTGACACAAGCCAAAAAATTCCAGATTATACTTTTTATATTTCATACCAGTGCTATCTTGAAAACTCTTTAGATATTTAGAAAGTTTAGAATTAACGATCTCAGTAACTTTTTCACAAGCTTGACATATTGAAAAAGCAGTCGCATTTGAAACTTCACAATTTGTGTTTTTACACGCTATAAAAGCATTTCTACTTTCTACTTTATGAATTTTTCCAATCTTTATTAATTTATCCAATGCTCTATAAACTTGAAGAGGAGCGTTAATTCCCTTTTTTTGAACATCGTTTAGTATTGAATAAGCTTTTACAGGTCCTTTTGCTTTCTCAATGATATTAAGAACGATTTGTTGGTTTTTTGATAGGTTTTCTAGTTTATGTACCATGATTTATTTTAACAGTTTCATATTATTTTTTCAATTCAGAGAATTTTTTAAGTTTAAAAAGTGATAACATAAACAGCAATAAAGCTGCTGTGATAATCGAAGGGCCTGATGGAGTATTAAATGCCAAAGAAGAAAACAAACCAATTAACACAGACAATAATCCACCAATTGTTGAAAGAACAACCATCTGTTGAGGATTGTTAGAAATATTCCTTGCAAAAGCAGCTGGAATAATAAGCATTCCAGTAATTAAAAGAAGTCCCACAATTTTAATAGAAATTGCGATAACAGCCGCAGTTAAAATAGTAAAAATTGCATTAAATTTATTAGGAGTCATGCCTTCCGCTTCAGCTAATTCGTTATTAACTGTAGAGGCAAACAAAGGTTTCCAAATTAATTTTAAAATAAATAATATTAATGAACCACCTATCCAAATAAATAATAAATCAATTTCATTAACTGCAAGAATGTCGCCAAATAAAAGCCCCATTATGTCAAACCGAATAGTTGTTAAAAAACCAACCACCACAAGGCCAATTGCTAATGAAGCATGAGCCAAAATACCTAACAATGTATCATCTGATAATTTAGTTTTTTTTTGTAACTGAAGTAGTAAAATTGCTAGTATTGCCGATATAATAAAAACACAAAAAGCAATACTAATTTCAAAAAATACTGCCATGGTAACACCTAATAAAGCTGAATGAGCTAATGTACCCGCAAAAAAAGATAATCTTTTCCAAATAACAAAACATCCTAAAGGACCAGTAACTAAAGCAATTCCAACGCCAGCTATTAATGCTCTAATAAAAAAATCATCAAACATATTTATTCTTTATGATTAATTGTTCCGTCCTGGGAGTGAGAGTGATCGTGCTGGTGTTCGTACAAAGATAAAACATTTGATGCACGATCACCAAATAACTCTTTATATTTTTCGTTTTGAGCAACTATATGAGGTTTACCCGAACAGCAAACATGACCGTTTAGACATATAACAAAATCTGTAGCAGACATTACTACGTGTAAATCATGTGAAATTAAAAGTATCCCACAATTTATTTTTTCTGAAATTTTTTTAATTAATTCGTATAAAGCAACCTCTCCTTTAAAATCAACTCCTTGTACTGGTTCGTCTAATACTAAAAGATTAGGCTGTTTTGCTATAGCTCTTGATATCAAAACCCTTTGAAATTCACCGCCAGATAAATTACTTAAATTTTTGTTTTTTAAATGTTCAACACCAGTCAAATTTAAAGCAATATTAATTTGATCGTCAGTTAAGTTTTCAGTTAAAATCATAAAATCAATTACTCTTAAGGGTAACGTCCAATCCACAGAAATTTTTTGAGGTACATATCCTATTTTATTTGTAAATTTTTTAACCTTTCCATCTATTTTTTTATGAATACCTAATGCAATTTTTGCAGTTGTCGATTTTCCAGATCCATTCGGTCCAATCAAAGTAACAATCTCACCTTGTTTAACCTCAAAAGAGACCCCTTTAACTAGTGATTTATCATTAACTGTGTAACCAGCGTTTTCTAGTTTCAGTAGAAGTTTTTTATTATTATTCATAAATTAACTCTTGATTTATAAAATGTTATATTATAACAAACGTTACTTTATAACAAAATTTACAGCAATATGAAAAAAAACATTATAACTATCTTATTCTTTTCAATATTTACTTTTAATTTTTCCGCAAATGCCGATGTTAAAGTAGTAGCATCTATTAAGCCAATACATTCTTTAGCGAGTTATGTGATGGATGGGGTAGGGAAACCAGATGTAATTGTCGATGGTTATAATTCACCACATGGTTTTAGCATGAAACCATCTCATGCAAAAATGATTGAAAATGCTGATTTGATAATTTGGGTGGGTGAGGACCTAGAAACTTTTCTCGAAAAACCTTTAGATACAATAGCCAAAAAAGCAAAGATAGTTGAAGTAATGGATACAAAAGGAATTCAAAAGCTTAAGTTTAGAGAAAAAAATATTTTCGAAGAGCACGATGATCACGGACATAAAAAAGATAAACACGATGATCACGGTCATAAAAAAGATAAACACGATGATCACGGACATAAAAAAGATAAACATGATGATCACGGACATAAAAAAGATAAACACGATGATCACGAAGGTCATCATCACGGTGAACACGACCCACATGTGTGGTTAGATCCCGTTAACGCTAAAGCAATTGTTAAAGAAATTACAAATAAATTGGTTCAAATAGACTCAAAGAATAGTTCGACTTATAAAGCTAATTCTAAAAGGGCGATCGCAGAGATTGATCAATTAACTAAAGACATAAAAAAAGATATTAATAAAAAATCAAGATTTGTAGTTTTTCATGACGCTTATCAATACTTTGAAAATAGATTTGGTATAACGGTATTAGGCGCCCTTACTGTTAATACAGATGTGTTACCTGGTGCAGAACAATTATCTGAAATAAGAGAAGTTATTGAGCATGAAAAAGTTAACTGTATTTTTTCGGAACCACAGTTCAATCCAGCAATTATTAAAACTATAGCAAAAGACACTAAAATTAAAACTGGTGTACTAGATCCACTAGGTGCAAGTTTGGATAAAGGTAAGGATATGTATTCAAATTTATTGAAGAATATGTCTTCATCTTTCAAAGGCTGTTAAAAACCTTTTCATTATATGTTATCTCCTAAGTAAATTCCTAGTGAAAGAGCTGTTTCTACTAAAGAGTCTTCTCTTTCGACGTTTTTATAAGTTTTTATTCCTTCATCAATCGGAACGTCTATCACTCTTCTGTCTTTCCAAGCAACCATACGATCAAATTTTTTTTGATTTAATAAATCCACGGCATAAACCCCAAATGCACTTGCTAGTATCCTGTCGCTTGCAATAGGGGGCGCTCCTCTTTGAACGTGACCAAGTGATGTAACCCTACATTCAACATCTGTTTTTTTCATAAGTTCCTTTGCTATATAGTCTCCTATACCACCAAGTCTTTGTTCACCGTCAATATATTTGTGAACTACTTGAGACCCATCTTCTTTTTTAACAGCCTCGGCGACTACTATTAAAGAATGTTGAATATCGTGTTTTTTCATTGAATTAAGTTTTTTAATTATTCCATCTATCGAATATTTAATCTCTGGAATTAAGATAATATCTGCACCGCCTGCAATTCCTGCATTAAGTGCAATATGTCCTGTATCTCGACCCATAACTTCAAGTATCATTGATCTTCTGTGACTAGCAGCGGTAGATTGAAGATTATCTAGAGCTTGAGTTGCAACATCTACAGCAGTATGAAAACCAATTGAACTTTCTGTTGCTCCAACGTCATTATCAATTGTTTTTGGTATAGCTACTATTTTCATATCACCATCTTTTGCTAGTTTCTTCAGGATTTGCATACTTCCATCTCCTCCTATAATTACTAAACCATCAAGTTTCATTGAGTGATACCCTTCAATTATTTCTTTTGATTTATCGACAAGTTTGCCATCCTCAGTTGGAATTTTAAAAGGGTTTCCTTTATTTGTTGATCCTAAAAAAGTTCCTCCTTGTCTTAACAGATATCCTGAGAAAGTTTTATATGTTAATTGTATTGCATCTACTGGTCGTTTAATTAATCCAGCTGTGCCATCTCTAATTCCATATACTTCCATGTTATATTTATTTTTTGCTCTATAAAATATTGATCTAATCGCTGCATTTAGACCCCCGCAGTCACCACCACTTGTCAAAACTCCAATTTTTTTACTGCTCATTAAAATTAATTATTGTTAAATATTTTTTTTTATAGGAAGTGGTGTTATAACATAAAAATCTTAAAATGGAAAAAAAAGCAAAAATTATAGCCACCCTAGGCCCAGCAATTTATAGTGAAAATAAGTTAAAAAAGCTTGTAGATCTCGGTGTAGATGCATTTAGAATTAATTTTAGTCATAACACTAATGGCATTAATAAGATAGTTTCAAAAATCCGTAAAGTTGAAAAAATAAATGGAAAAAAATTATCTCTTATAGCTGACCTTCAGGGTGTAAAACTTAGAATAGGTAAAGTTAAAAATGAGAACCAACAAATCAAGTTTAATCAACGATTTATATTTGATAGTAAAAAAATTCCTGGTGACTCAAAAAGAGTAAATTTTCCTCATCCCAAAATAATTAAAAAATTAAAAAAAGGTAATAAGATTTTAATTGATGATGGAAAGTATTTATTTACAGTTATAAGTAAAAAGGGAAATGCAATAATAACGAAATGTCGGAGTCAAAATTGTATTTTAAAAAGTAATAAGAGTTTTCATATTCCAAATTTAGATGTTGCCTTTAACAAACTAACAGGAAAAGACAAAAAAGATATAAAGACCGCGATCAAACTTGGCTGCAATTGGATTGCTTTGTCTTACTTACAAAATGAAAAGCTGATACTTGAAACAAGGAGATTAATAAAGAAAGATATGGGTATTATTTCAAAAATTGAAAATAAACATGCTCTTAAAAATATAAAAAAGATTATCCAAGCGACAGATTCAATAATGATTGCCAGGGGGGATTTGGCAATTGAAATCGGTCATAGCGAAGTTCCAAAAGTTCAATTAAGTCTTATAAAAAAAAGTTCTCAATTTTCAAAATCTGTAATTGTTGCTACACAAATGTTAGAAAGCATGATTAAAAATTCTACAGCAACACGGGCAGAAATAAACGATATTGCAACTGCGATATTTCAAGGTGCAGATACATTAATGTTGTCTGCAGAGACAGCTATTGGCAAATTTACTACTCAAACTATTTCCACTATGACTCAAACTATTCAATCTACTGAAAAATATAAAAGAGAGCATATAGAAGATTTTAAAAATTCTATTATTACAAATAAAGATCCAGTTAAATCAATTCTTCGCTCTGTTAAAGATATTGCTTATAATCCAAATGTTAAAGCTATAATAGTGTTTTCTAATTCTGGTAAATCTGCAAAACTTGTTTCATCAATGCGTCCAGCTGCGAAAATAGTAACGATTTCACCCAACATAAATGTAAGTAGACAAGTATCATTGCTTTGGGGCGTGCAATCTATAAATAGTAGAGATGCAAATGGATGGAAAGATATGATGTCTATTTCTAAGGAAATTATAAAAAAACTTAAATTTATTAAAAAGAACGACTTTGTTATTATAACGGCAGGTTTACCTTTTGGTAAAGCAGGTATGACCAACATGGTTAGGTTATATAAAGTTGGTTCTAAATGAAAAAAAATTTGTTGAAACTAAGCATATTAACAATTATTCAGCCAACTATAAATTTGAAAAAATTTTAATTTTAATAAAAAAATAATGAAAACTATTAAATTTTTAAAGTATTTAGCAATTGGTATTATTTACTATTTTTTAATTTTTTTTTTAGTTTATACAATAAGCGGGCTTCTTTTAATAAAAGGCATAACCCCAGAAATTAAGTTAATTAAAGAGTACCAAAGAAATTTTTACATTCATGGAGGTCTAAGAAATATTTGGCAGAGTCGAGAGGAGTGCGTAGAATTTGACGAAGACCTTGTTTTTATTCCAAAAATAGCTAGTTGTAATTTTAAGAATCTTGAATTTGAAACTAAAGTAACATTTGATGATTTTGGAAGATATTCGAAACATCCTTTGTCAGAAAAGAAAGGAATTGCTGTTATCGGAGATTCACACGCAATGGGCTGGGGAGTAAACGATGACGAAACTTTTTCACATTTGTTGGAAAAAAAAATTCAAAGACCAGTCTACAATCTTGCAGTATCAGGCTATGGAACAGTAAGAGAAATTATAAGGCTAGAAAAGTCTAATTTATTAGACAAGATTGACACTATAATTATACAGTATTGTTACAATGATGTTGGGGAAAATTTAGATTTCAAAAAGAATAATTATGAAGTTGCAAAAGAAAAATTTGACATGATGGTGACGAGCAAGCCAGTAAGTAATTATAGAAAATTTAGAAAAGCAGTTAGATATTCAGCAACAATACCATTTGATATAATTACTAAAAAAAATCAGCTTTTAGATTTTGATGGGCATAAAACAGTGCTCCTTGACGTTTTAAAAAACCATCCAAAATTAAACAATAAAAAAATAATAATCTTGTATACAAATGGTTTTGATATGAAATTTTTCAATTTTCCAAACGGCAAGTCCGATAAAATGGACAATGTTCACTTTATAAATATGGATATGGGCGAAGAGTATTTTTTTAAAATTGATGGCCATCTGAGTCCATATGGACATTTTTTTATCGCTGATAATATATCAAAAAATTTGAATTAATATTTTATTAGTGTATTAATATGCAGCAAAGCCCTCGTGGTGAAATGGTAGACACAAAGGACTTAAAAGGTTTTGGATTCACAATATTAACAGTCTCTGATAGTCTCTGACAGTCTACATTCCTTAAAATCATTTATTTTTTTTAATTTAAGATTATTTTCATTGGAAAATAAGGCTTAAAAAATTTGTGTAAACTTGAGCCAAACTTGAGCGAAAAGAGATATAATAATAGACTGGATTTATGAAAAAAGTTTTAGGGATCGTGGTTCTGGGTTTCTTGTTAAGCGGGAATGCTTTTGCTGATAACTTCAGAATAGGAATGACATTTAAGGAATTCAGATCTTTCCATGGATTCTATAGCGTAGATAAAATGAGTTATAGCTTTGCAGGACTTTATTTGGTTTTGTGTATGGATTCACGCAGTAATACAGATTCTGGACGTGGAACTGTATGCCAGGATGGAAAAGGATATGTATTTAAGTCCGTGAAAAAAAAACCAATTAGAAACTTTATGCTCTGGTCTAGTTGGCATAAATCTAAATTGATAAAAATTGAGGACACCCATTACGAAGCATTAGTGTACGCTGCTGAACTTGAGCCTAAACTATTAAAAGCAGTTGCGAGAGCTAAACTTAGTTCTCCCCATTTAGTAAGTAAAATAGAAGCTGAAGCTGCAAAGAAAAAAGAAGAGGAGGCTAGAAAAAAAGAAAAATTTGAAAAATTGGTAGCAAAACATAAAAATAAATGTGAAAGTTTTACTAAAGGTTCATCAGAATTCGCAAACTGTATTTATCATGCAGAAAAACTAGAAACTTATCATGCAGAAAAACAAAAAATAGCTAAAGCCAAAGAAGAAAAAAGAATAGCTGAGGAAAAAGCCAAAGAAGCAGAATATGAAAAACTAGAAGCCAAGCACAGAGGAAAATGTAAAAAAGGATATCTGAAACCTAAAGGCTTTGAAATAGGCACACCAGAATATAAAAAATGCATTTTAGATACTGAAAAACAAACAGTAGCTAAAGCAGAAGAAAAGAAAAAAGAACCACCAAAAAAACAAATTGCTAAAACACCTGAAATTGATAAAAGTCTTCTGACTATTGGAAGTGGAAGCGGGTTTTATATTAACGGCCAAGGTTACGCACTTTCAAATAACCACGTTGTAAATATTTGTAAACAATCAGTTGCACGGGTAGACGGAAGAGAAATTTTATTTAGAGTAGTAGCAACTGATAAAACTAATGATGTTGCAATATTAAAAACTGACAAACGATCAAGAAACTATATTAAAATTAACGAAGAGGGTGCAAAGCTTGGAGAAAACATTGTTGCGGTAGGGTATCCTTTAGCAGGAAGATTAAGCGATAGTGTTAAGATAACAAGAGGGATTGTAAGTTCATTGAGCGGAATAAATAATAACATAGGTCAAATTCAAATAGACGCAGCTCTTCAACCTGGAAATAGTGGTGGGCCAGTTTTAAATGAAAAAGGTGAGATGATTGGAATAGCTTCAGCAGGATTAGATAAATTATTAATAGCTAAAGAAGCCAAATATATTCCAGAGAATGTTAATTTCGCTGTAGCTTCACCAATTATTGTAAATATTTTAAAGAATAAAAAAGTTAAGTACTCATCATCAGGAATATTTGGAGGAAAGTATTCTAGCACCGAACTCGCAGAACTTGGAAATAATGCAACAATACAGTTGTTATGCAGAAATACTAGAACGGCATACAATAAATTAAAGGGAGATAAAAAATATACTCACGTTCTTCTAGATTTAGAATAAAACATTGCGGGATATTATGGGAGAACTTGAGCGAGACTTGAGCGAAAAGAGATAAAACAATTTATTTTTGCCAAATTTACTAATTAATGTATATATATGCAGGAAAGCCCTCGTGGTGAAATGGTAGACACAAAGGACTTAAAATCCTTGCCCGTATGGGAGTGACAGTTCGAGTCTGTCCGAGGGCACCAAGAGCTATTTATTTTTTCTATAGACTTTAGAGAAATGCTTTGTGCTTGATCTTAATTTAATAAACTTTAAAATTTTTTTGTTACCTTTTTGTTTATTAGTAGGAGCATAAAGCGCCCTACTTCTGTTTAACAAATCCTTTTTGGAAGGATTAATCAAATAATATACTGCCATACTATTTCTAATTACTTTTCTCTTTGGTTGAAGAACGCCATGCCAACTATGATTCGACACATCAAAAAAGACAGCTCTATTAAATTTTGGATAAATTTTTGTAGATAAATCTCCAGGAATCTTATTATTTTTTTTGTTTTTATTATAAAAACAAATTTCACCACCCCAATTTTCTTTCCATCCTTTTGACAAAAAAACAATTAAGTTATATTTTCTCTGCAAATTTGCTTTAGGATGTATAAAATAATCTAAATGCGGATTTAACTTACCTTTATGATGCATTAAATGCCAACCACCACCATGAAGTCCGTAATCTGGTATCACTTTTGGTATTTTAAGTTTTTTTGATAAGTACTTTGTTGTTTGATTTGAATTTAAAAGAGAAAAAACTTTGTAGGTAAGGGGTGGAAAAAAGTTCCAATTATTTGAGGTTTTTTTTACTTCACAATAATTTTTGTATTCGTGTAATCTTTTATCTTTATATTTTGGAAATTCTTTTTCTAATTTATTTGCAATAGATGGTTTAAAAAAATTATCTATAACTGCATAAGGAAACGGACTTTTATTATAAAAAGTCCTCATACTTTTGCCCAAATTCTTTAAGTTAATATAGTCACGCATAAATTTATGAATATTAGACTATAATTTATAGCTTAATATTGTTAATAGTAAATGTTTTAATTTGTATCACCTTATGAAAGTTTTTGATTGTACAACATTTTATAATGAAAATATGATGTTGGAATTAAGATTTAATATTCTTGATCCTTACGTAGATAAATTTGTTATTACCGAATCCAAATATTCCCATAGTGGAGAAAAGAAAAAACTTAATTTTGATATAAACAAATTTAAAGATTTTAAAAAAAAAATTAATTATATTGTAGTTGAGAACGAGCCCGACAATCTTTTTGATGAAAATAAGCTACATTTAGACAAATCAGGAAATAATCAAATTAGGGAAAATTCAATAAAAAGAATTGCTCACCAAAGAGATAGCCTAATCTCAGGAATTGAAGAGGCAGATGAAAATGATTACATATTTTATAGTGATAATGATGAAATTCCTAGATTTGAAAATATAGATTTAGAAAAAAATAATAATAAAATTTTAGCTTTTAAACAAAAACTTTTTTATTACAAATTTAATTTATTTTGCGATAGAATAGAATGGCACGGAACAAGAGGATGTAAAAAAAAACATCTCAAATCTTTTAGTTGGCTAAGAGACCTTAAAATTAAAAACTACCCTATTTACAGAATTGATACCCTATTTTCTGATACAAAATTTACAAATATTAAAATCATAACAGATGGAGGTTGGCATTTTTCACAAGTTAAATCACCTGAGGACATTTATATAAAATTAACAAATCATGAAGAACATGCAGAGTTTAAGGATAGCAAGAAAACACTTAAAGACATTAAAGATATGGTAAAGAGGAAAGTAATAAATTTTGATCATCAAGCTAAATCAACAGAATACAAATACTCTAAAGAGTTTAAATTAAAAACTTTATCAGTTAGTGAGATGCCATCTTTTATACAAAAAAATTTAGACAGGTATTCTGTTTGGTTAGATCTTGAAAATAATAGATGAAAAACTTAAAGATATCAGCTCATATTCCGCTTTATTTAAAAAAACCATATAGCAAAAAAAAACTTAAAAATTTCAATAGAGTTTGTAAAAGTTTACTAAGTTTATCGAATAAATCTCAAATTTTTGTTCATACAAATCAAAAATTTAAAATTAAAAATAAAAAAATTACATATTTTTGTTACAATTTTGAAAAAGATCACCCATTCAAACTTACTTGGTATTGTAGAAAACTTATGAAATCTCAAAGAAATAATTTTGATATATTTATCTATTGTGAGGACGATATTCTATTTGATAAAAAAAATTTAAAATACTGGTTAAAATATAAAAATATATGTATTAGGAATAAATATAATTTGGGTTTTCTTAGATTTGAAATAAATAAAAAAGATAAAAACTTTTACTCGACTGACCAGATAGAACAATCCTCAAAATATCTAAATTTATCAAAAAAGAAATATTTAGTATTAGCAAATTCATACTGTGCCTTTTGGATATATGATAAAAAAGAATTTAATAATTTTATTAAAACAAAGTTCTATAATTTTAATTGGAGATGGATTTCAATTTCTAATATTTTATTAATTAGGGAAATGGCAGCAGTTGGTTGGCACGGGGAAAATATGAACGGATTAAGTATGAATAGGTATTTAGCAACAATAGTCCCATTTCAAAAGAACAAGTTAGATAGCGGTTCTTTAATAAGACATCTCTCAGATAAATATGCAAATATACCACAAGGTTCATTTGGAACATTAAAGATTAGTCAAATATCTCATAAAAATCTAAATAAATTCCTGCCATTAACTTTTTTTGATAAATTTTTTAGAAGAGTAAGTTATATAATTTACCATTTGTTAAGATTTAATTTAAAAAGGTATCTAAAGAAGAATACTTTACATAAGGACTTAAGGAGTGGGATAATTTTTAAATAAACAAATTTATGAATAAATGTCATTTTATATTTGATAAAAATACAAAATCTCAGCTTTTAAAGAAAAGACTAAAAAGTTTCAAAAAGTATTCTCTAAAAAAGTGCAACACAATTGTCGTAGCTGGTGGAGATGGCTTTATGTTAAGAAATCTTAAAAAATTCTATAATTATCAAAAACCTTTTTACGGTATTAATTGTGGAACAATAGGATTTCTAATGAACAAAAACCAAAAAAACCACTTACTTAAAAAAAAAATAATGAAAGCAAACAAATTTGTTATCAATCCTATTGAGGTTAAAATAACAAATCTCAAGAAAAAAATTTTTAAAATGATAGCAGTTAATGAAATTTCATTGTTTAGACAAAGTAAGCAAACTGCCAATTTACAAATTAAAGTAAATCAAAAAAATTTAATCAAGGAATTAGTTAGTGATGGCGTTTTAGTTTCAACTCCAGCAGGAAGCACAGCTTACAACCTTTCAGTTAATGGACCAATATTATCATTGGATTCTAAAAAAATTGCCCTAACTCCAATTAGTCCGTTTAGGCCCAGAAGATGGAAGGGTAAATTAATTTCAGATAGATCGAAAATAAATATTACTAATCTCCAAAGCAAGAAAAGACCAATATCAGCTGTAGCAGATAATAATGAAATAAGAAATATTAAAAAAATTGAGGTGAAAGTAAATAAAAAAATAAAAATTAATTTACTTTTTGACGGTGGAAGCAGTCTAATAAAAAAAATTAAAGAAGAGCAAAAAAAAATTAATTAAAATATGATTAAAGCAATTTTAATATTAATTTGTTTGTGTTTTTTAGCAAATTATATAATTCTTCATATAAAAGCTATTAGTACAGACAAAGAAATAGAGAATGATCAAAACTTTTGGATGTTTACTTATGACTTTAAAGAAAAAAAAAGAGAATCAATATTTGATAGGGAGTCAGAAAATATTATTAAAGAAAAAAATAAAAAAAATAAGTTAATTGTAATATTATATTTTGTGACGGTATTAATTTTTATATATGCTATGTATTTTTTTACAAAATTAATTTTTCTTATTTTAAATTAATAAAGTCTGAAATGAAAAAATTTATTTATTATTTACTTAATATATTTGCCCACAATATGGAGACTAAAATAGTAGATATTTTAAAAAGTAAAAAAAAAATAGTTATTTTTGATGTCGGTTGTTTCAAAGGTGTTTTTTCAAGAAAAGTATTAAATTTAATTAAACAGAAAAAATCTACTTTTTATTTATTTGATATTAATAAAAATACAAAAAATTATATTTCTGATCTGATTTCTATGAAAAATATAAATTTTAATGAAATTGCATTAAGCGATAAAAATGGGACTGCAAATTATAATTTTAATAGATTTTTTGAGTCATCAGGATCGTCATTATCCAATTTGTTTAAGAACGATTCTAAATGGATATTTTCAAGAACAATTTTTTTAAAAATGCTATTTCAAAAAACAATGAGTTTTACTCAGTACAAAGTAAAAACCATTACCCTTGACAAGTTTGTTGATAGAAATAAAATTAAAAAGATAGATATACTTAAAGTCGATATAGATGGATCTGAACATGAGTTTTTAAAAGGAGCAAAACAAACACTTAAAAAAAAAAAAATTACTGTAATTTTGATTGAAATAAGTGATAAAAAATTGTCTTTTGATCGAAAAGAGAAGAGAATAATTAAAAAACTTAGTTTAAATAACTATTTATTAATAAAAAAACATATCAATCATTCTGTTTCCTTTTTTAGTAACGCCAGATCTGGAGATTATTTATTTTTGAATAAATCTAACTTATCTTGAATATATTATTTAAAATCCTACAAATATAGTCTATCTCAAAATTTTTTATACCCACACCAGATGGTAAATAAAAACCATTTTTGCACAAATATTCTGAGTTAGGATATTTTTCATTTTTATTAAATATTTTCATTTTTTTAAAAATAGCTTGTTTATGCATAGGATAAAAAAAGGGCCGTGTTTGAATTTTATTCTGTAATAGTTTTTCCATAACATAATTTCTTTTTATTTTAGTATTTGGTTTAATTAGTATTCCAAATACCCAGTATATGTTTTTAGAAAAATTATTATTTAATGGCTGTATATAAATTTTAGTATTTTTTTTAAGTAATTTTGTATATCTTTTTCCTATCTCTCTTTTCCTATTTATTATCCAAGAAATATTTTTTAATTGACCACAACCAATAGCTGCCTGAACATTCGTTAGTCTATAATTCCAGCCAATATCATCATGATCAAATCTGTTTGTTTTTAATCCGAAACATAAGTTTCTTAAAGACATACACTTTTTATAAAATTTTTTATCATTAGTTAAAATCATACCACCTTCACCTGTAGTTATATGTTTATTGGCATAAAAACTAAAAGTACTTGCGTCTCCAAAACTACCACACATTCTATTTTTATATTTTTGACCTATCATTTCAGCTGAGTCTTCAATTATCTTAATATTTTTTTTTTTAGCTATTCTTAAAATCCGACTCATATCAACTGGAAATCCATATATATGAGTAATTATTATTGCCTTCGTTCTTTTATTTATTTTTTTTAAAACTTGATTAACTAGCATGTTCCAGTCAGATAAACCTGAGTCTACTAAAATTGGTTTAAGTCCTAACTTAATTACACAAAGTGCAGTTGAAATTATTGAAAAAGTTGGAATTATTACTTCGTCTTTAGTTTTTAAATTAAATGCCTTTAATGCAATTTCAAGAGCAGCAGTACCACTTGAAACTGCAATCCCAAATTTTCTATTGTTATAATTTGCAAATTCACTCTCGAATTTTTTAACATAAGATCCTTCCGATGAAATCCAATTTGTATCAAGACAATCTTTGACAAAAATTTTTTCTTCTTTAAAAACTTTAGGTACGTTTACGGGAATAAACTTAATTTTTTTTAATCTTAATTTTTTTTTCATCAATTTCATTAAATTTAACTTTATCTTTTGAAATATTAAAAGGTCCTTGTTTTACTTCAATCATCTCAACATCTTTTATAACTTTAAAGCCATGACCTCCGTGTACTAAAAGTATAATACTTTTTTTTTTTAGAATTTTACTGAATAAATATTTCTTTTTTTGATTATAAAAATCCACTCTAAGTATACCTTTTAAAAGTAATATAACTTCGGTTGTTGTGAATATTTTTGTAGTTCTTTTTAAATGCCTATGTGGTTTTATAATATGCCCTTTTTTATGTTTCATATAACCAAATTGTTGAGTAGCATTATTGGGAGTAAAAAAAGTAATGCCCTTTTTATTTCTATAATTTCCACTGACTATTAGAGCAAAAAGTTTGTTTTTATGTATTATCTTTTCTATCATCAATTAGTTTAAGTTTTTTTTAACAAAATTTTAATTATCCTTAAAAAATAGAAAAGTCCAAATTGTAAAAATTTTGGAAGATTAGGAAAACTTTTGCTGTGTCCCTCTATATCAACAGGATGTATATATGGAATTTCAACAATTTTGTTACCTTTTTTTTCTGCCATATAAAAAAATTCTATTATAAATTCTCCATGCCCTTTTGCAACAGGAACAACATCATTCAAAACATTTCTTTTCATTAAAAAAATTCCACTGCTAAGGTCATTAACTTTAGATCTTAAAATAAATTTAGTGAACTTATTTAATAAATAACTTACTACCACTCTAAACTTTCCTCTCTCGTCTTTTCCCCCAGGAATATATCTTGATAAAATAGCAATATCATTGCTATCAAGTTTTTTTAACATTTCTGGAAATTTTTCAGCTAATGAACCCATGTTAGAATCTAGCCAACCAATATATTTGCCATTTGAATTTATTAAACCCAAAAGAAAAGCAGTTGCAAGACCTTTTGTATTTTTTCTAGAATAAACTTTTAATTTTTGATAATCGATTGATTTGATAATTTCGAGAGTTCCGTCAGGTGAATTATCATCAACAACTATTATCTCTGCTCCATTTAGATTTTTGATTATATTATTTATCGTAAATTCTATAGACGGCTTTTCGTTATATGTGGATAGTATTATAGAAATATTTTCATTCATTGATCTAATTTTTTAATATTCAAAAAGTACAAATACAAAAACCTCTTGTTTCATTTATATATTGTTTATCAATAACCTTTAAATTATTAATTTTTAAAATTTCACTGTATTTATAATTTACAATAATTATTTTTAAATTTTTTATATTAAATAATCCGATTTTATTGACAAAATTAATTAAATCTTCTGTTTTGGCAAATGGTGCAGAAAAGAATATACAAACACCATTTGACTGATTTTCAAAATAATATTTTTGTAAGTCGAAAGTATTAAAATCAATATTATTAAATTCAACACTTAAATATTTTTCAAATTCTTTAATACAATAATTAAAAGGTTTTTTTGAATACTCAATACCCAATATTTTTTTGAAAGAAAAATTTTTATAAAAATAATCAATTACTCTACCATAACCAGACCCAAAATCTACAAACAAATCATACTTTGCTAAGTCTATATTTTTTTTTATTAAATGGAGAAAATAAAAGGGACATGGTATTGAATTTGTCATTGATTTATCAGTAGAAAAAGTAAACCTAAAACTTTTGTAGCCTTTTAAAAAATAAATGATCTCATATAAAAGAAATATAAAAATTGAAAATTTATAGTCATTAAAGATTTTAAGAATTTCTTTTGTAGATTTAATTAAACTCATTTTGTGTATTTAACGATAACCTCGATATTTAATACATCAGAATTTAATTGTTGTAATTAATTAATTTGCCTAATGACAGATAAAATCACGCCATTTCGTTTAACTTTGAAAACATCTTTTCCAAGAAACTTGTCAAAACAATTAGTGAGATTTTCAGATTTATATGCAGTATCCTTATCGAGTGTAACTCTATTAGTCATTATCATATAAGTAGAGTTTTTTTCATTGCCAAACCTTAATTTAGAATAACCATTTTTTCTTAAATAATATTCTGCATTTTTTTGATTTATTCCGCATGTGGCAAACTTTATTTTTGAAGCTTTATCTAAATCCATTTTTTTTATTAGTTCTTTTAATGAAGCACCCCAATAATCGTTTTCAAACTTTTTATATCTGTCTCCAATTTTCCCATTAAATGCATTCAAATAAGTATATTGATACGGCGTTATTAAAAAAAAGTTAAAAAGAAAATAAATTATTAAAAGGCAAGTAAATGATAATGTAATTTTTTCTTTTATATTTTTTATATTTTCTAGCAAATAATAAATTACTAAAGCTGGAATAATGCACAGGTATGGCAACATCCACAATACATGACGTAGGCCATCGTAAATTGAAAATGGAGTAAAATACAACAAACAAAAAGGGAAAATTATCATTGAAAATAGTAATCCTAGTTTATAGTTAAAAAAAGAAAATTTTTTTTTATAAAAGGAAATAGAAGTAAGAATAATAACTGGAAATAAAGTATACAAAAGTAGAAAATATTCTGGTGATCGAAAAATTATGTTTATAAATAAATATGATTTAGGTATATCATCGTATAAATAATAATCTCCATTAACTAAAATATATGGATAACCAACCCATGGGAAATCATGTGAAAACCATTCTAAAAATAATTTTAATGGTAAAATTATAATATTTTCGTGAGTATCGATCCAAAAAATGACCAGTAATAAATAAAATATCAAAACCCCGTACAAGAGATTTACTAATAACCTTTTTGAATTAAACTTTTTTGATATAATTTTTTTAAAAATAAAAAAATCTAAAATTAAAAAAACAAACAATGGTATCAACGAACCAAGAAAATATAAATTTATACCACTCCCAACCGAGGCTAAGATTGCGATATAATTTATATAATTATTTGATTTTTTTTTAATATGTTGATTTTTAAAATACTTTATACTCAAGTAAAAAATCCAAACATGACAAAGAGCAAGAATTGTATCCTTACTATTAAACCCCATATGTCCATTAAAGGCAGGAAAAAAAAATAATATTAAGAAAACTATAATACCAACTTTATCATTGAATAACTCTTTAGATAATTTTTTTATACCAATTATAGTACATAGTGAAAAAAAAAGGTTTGTTAAATGATTTGCTTCAATTTGATATTTTGTTGAAAATATTTGAATAAATAAATATTTTAATGAGTAATATATTGGAGAATAGTATTCTCGAGCAAAAATTTTCTCATTAATATAACCTAATGATAGCAAATAATTTGTAACTACTTTACCCTGTAATAATAAATGGCCCTCATCCCATGCTTGACCAATTGAGATAGCGCAGTAAGCAGAAAATAATATTAAAAACAAAAATAAATAATTTTTTTTTGTTTTAATCATTGATTATGGAAATATTATTTACTTTCAACTTCTTTAAATTCGTTTTTAATTTTTAAATATAATTTATATAAAAGTATTTTGTCTTCTTCATTTAAAATATTATCTTTATTTAGACCTTTTTTGATTTCTAATCTTATTTTGTCTTTAACGTTATCTATGCTTTCTTTATTATTAAGCATTAATAATTTATTAATATTTTCAAGTTTTTCAGCAAATATAAGATTATATGTTACGTTAATAATTATTATTATCGCAAAGGTTATTGCAGCTAATTTAATCAAAAATTTTTTAATTTCAGATTTATTTTTGTCTTTATTCATACACTTAATACCAATTTACAGTATATTAAACTAAAGTAAAACTATTTCTCGATTATAAATTTTGAAGTATAAAAATACCTTTTGATATAGTAAATATGTAAAATATAATTTTAATGAAACACAAAACTAAAAAAGTTAATTATTGTTTGCTTTGTAAGAATAAAAAAATCAAAAAAGTATTTTCTCTAGGCAACCTATTTGTAAGTAATTTTGTAAATAAAAATCAAATTAATAAAGGTATTAAGTCTCCATTAACTCTAATGTATTGTTCAAATTGTACTCTGTTACAACTTTCACATATAGCCCCACAAGAAATAATGTACAAAAGATTTTATTGGTATCGATCTGGGGTAACAAAAATAATGAGAAGAGCTTTAAAAGATATTTATTACTCAAGTTTAAAATATATAAAATTAAAAAAGAATGATGTTGTTTTAGATATTGGTGCAAATGATGGTACTTTACTAAAATATTTTGGTAAAAATATTAAAACTATCGGTTGTGAGCCGGCAAATAATTTGATTGGCAAACTTAAAAAAAATTGTGATTTTGTTTTAAATGATTTTTGGTCATATAAAAAATTAAATAATTTAGTAAATAAAAATAAACTAAATAAACCTAAAATAATCACTGCAATTGGAATGTTCTATGACCTTGAGGATCCAAATAAGTTTATTAGAGACTCAGTTTTGGCATTAGATGACAAAGGTATTTTTATAGCTCAGCTTATGTGTCTAAAATCCATGATTGAAAAAAATGATATAGGGAATATTTGTCATGAGCATATAGAGTTTTATACTTTAAAATCATTAAAATATTTATTTGAGAGCAATGGATTAGAGATATTCAAAATAGAGGAAAACGATATTAATGGAGGAAGTTATAGAATTTTTTGTAGAAAGTTTAACAAAGGCAGCATACCCTTGCCGAAAGAAAATGTTCTTACTTCAGTCAAAAAATTTGTTAAAAGGGCTAATAGAAATAAAAGGATTACAATGAATTTTATTAAAAAACAGATTAAAAAAGAAAAAAAAATTTTCTTATATGGTGCTTCAACAAAAGGAAATACAATTCTGCAGTACTATAAGCTAAACAATAAGATTATACCATTTGCTGCCGAAAGAAGTCCTGAAAAATGGAAAAAATATACAGTAGGAACAGGGATTAAAATAATTAGCGAAAAGGAAGCTAGAAAATTAAAACCAGATTATTTTTTTGTAACTCCCTGGGGTTTTATAAAGGAATTTATAAAAAGAGAGCATTCATGGTTAAAAAAGGGAGGGAAGTTTATTGTTCCGTTTCCTAAATTTAAATTAATCAAATAAATATGAGAAAAAAAAAGGCATTAATATTAGGAGTCACTGGTCAAGATGGTTCTTTCATGGCCAAATTATTGCTTAATAAAAAATATATTGTACATGGATTAATAAGGAAATCAGCAACTGGTAATTTGAAAAATATTTCAGATATTCTGAAAACAAAATCATTTTTTATAGAGCATGGAGACCTTCTAGACACAATATCTTTAATCAATATAATTTCCAAAACTAAACCTGACGAAATTTATAATTTTGCCGACCAAGATCATGTTAAATGGAGTTTTGAATTACCTTCCTATTCATTCTCAGTTACCGGAAGTGCAGTAATAAATTTATTAGAAATTATAAAAAAATATTCAAAAAAATCTAAATATTTTCAGCCACTTTCCTCAAATATGTATGCAGGAAGTAAAAAATCAAGTCAGAACGAAAATGAACCATTAACACCTGTAAGTGTTTATGCACTTGGAAAAGTAACAGCTTATCACGCCTGCAAATTGTATAGAGATACCTTCGGATTAAAAATATATGGTGCAATTTTTTATAACCATGAATCTGAAATAAGACCAGAAGAATATGTTACAAGAAAAATTACAAAATCTGTAGCCAAGATCTTTTATGGAAAACAAAAAATTCTAAAACTAGGGGATGTAAATACAAAAATAGACTGGGGCTATGCAAAAGACTACGTTGAAAGTTCACATAAAATCATGCAATTAAAAAAACCTGATTTTTTTGTAATAGCATCAGGAAAGAAACATTCCGTGTTAGATTTTGTAAAAAAAAGTTTCAAATATGTTGGTTTAAACTATAAGAAACATTTAAAAATAGATAAAAAACTTTTTAGACCTAGTAAAACAGCGCATTTAGTTGGAAATATTAATAAAGCAAAAAAAATTTTTAAATACAAACCAAAAACTAATTTAGATCAGTTGATTTCTATTATGATGGAAAATGATCTAAATAATGAAAAAAATAATTTTTAAATAATTTAATCTGATGAAAAGATCTAAAACTAATACTGGTTTACTATATTTTTTTGAAAGAATTATCAGAGGCCATCCTTTAATATATTTCTTTATTAGAAGACTAATAAGATATACCAAGATTTTTGAAGAAGATGCAAATGGTGTTTCTTTATTAAATTTCCCAAAAAAAGTAAATATTATGGATGTTGGTGCTAGCGATGGGATTGCAATAAAGTTTTTCAGAAGAAAGCTTAATGTAAACAAAATAATTTGTTATGAGCCTTATAAACCATATGTAAAAATTTTAAAAAAACTCAATATTAGAAATTTAAAAGTAAATCCGCACGGAATTGGAAGATTTAATAAATATCATAATGTTTTTTTTCCTAGATATAAGTTTTTCTTTAAAAATTTAGACCTAATTACTTATACTTTTTACGACAAAAAAAGTTTGTTAAATCAGATAAACCTTGATTTTAAATTTAAAAACAACATTTCTATAGTAAAAGAAAAAATACAACTTAAAAAAATCAAAAATATTAAAATGAAAATTGATCTAATTAAAATTGACGTAAACGGCCATGAGTATTCTGTTGTAAGAGGTTTAGAGCGTATAATCAAAAGAGACAAACCGGTACTAATTGTTGAAACAGGTGATGATATAAAAAATATAGAAAAGTACCTGAAAAATTATGGCTTTAGAAAATATTTATTTTCAAACAAAAAATACAAATTTTTTAAAATTAAAAATTTTTATCCCTTGAACACTTATTTTCTTCAAAAAAAACATTTAGGTATTTAAAAATTTATTTTTTTATCAATATTTGTTGATTTATTTTTTTTTTCAGGTTATGAAACAAAAAAGCCCTCATAGCTCAATTGGTAGAGCAACTGATTTGTAATCAGTAGGTTCGCGGTTCGAGTCCGTGTGAGGGCACCAAACTATGTCCAAATTTGTGTTAATTTCTAATAATATTAATAATTACTTAAAATGATATTTCCAAAAGAATTTTATCCAAAAAGAATTAAAGATTGCAGTATTCAAAAATCAAGAAAAAAATTTAAAAACAAAAAAAACAAAAATACTATTTTTTTGTTGGAAGAGAGATTTCTATGGATGAAAAAATATTTAAAAGGAAAAAAAATTATAATTGAGCTAGGATGCGGTAATGGTGCAAGCAAAGATATCTTGAACAATAAAAATATTTTATTAACAGACATTCAAAAATATCCTTGGATTTCAAAAAAAGTAGACATGGTTAAGTTAAATTTGGGAAAGAGATATTTGAAGAAAGTTGATGTATTTATAATTAATCATGCATTACATCATTGTCAAAATCCTTCTCTATCTTTAAAAAAAATGTCTAGTTATTTAAAAAAAGATGGGCTTATTTTATTAAATGAACCCGAAACATCTTTTTTCTTAAAATTATTTCAATATTTGTTGGATGATGAGGCATGGTCTTACAAAATAAATATATTTAATTCCAAAAAGAATATATTTAAATCTAACTCTCCTTGGGATTCAAACACAGCTGTTGCTCAACTTTTATTCAAAGATGAAAAAAAATTTAATTTTTACTTTCCTTATTTTTCTATAATAAAAAATGAATTATCTGAGTTTTCAATTTTTCTTAACTCTGGAGGCGTTGTTCAAAATACTTTTCATATTCCTGTAATTAAACCAATTTTTAATTTAATGAATTTTATTGATAAATTATTAATTATGTTAATGCCAAGTATATTTGCTTTAAACCGAAGAGTTGTTATAAAAAAAATAAAATAAATTACTTACTATTAATTTTTCGTTTTATATGGTGAAAAACTATTGATGCTGAATTTGATACATTTAAACTTTCAACTTTTTTGTTAATATCTATAAAAAACAAAAAATCTGCATTCTTTTTAATTTGAAGTTTAAGGCCTTCTCCTTCAGATCCAAATAAAAGAACGTTTTTACCCTCCCAGTTATTATGTTCAAAATTTTTTGAAGCATCTAAATCAAAACCACTTATCCAAAAATTTTTAGATTTTAAATATTTAAGAGATGTATTTAAATTTGTTACTTCAAATATATTTATCAGCTCTGTACACCCGCTAGCACTTTTATACATAAGTTTACTTTCTGCTGGAAAAGATCTTTCCTTTACAATAATTCCATCTATTCCAAATGATGCTGCACTTCTAATTATAGATCCTATATTCCTTGGATCTGTAATTCCATCTAAAGCTACAAGATTAATATTATTTTTTTCAAAATTGTGATCTACAAATTCTTTAAGATTTAATTTATCAAGATGTTCAACTTCGGCAACAAAGCCTTGGTGCATTATTCCTTCTCTAGCACAGTATTTATCTAAATCTTTTTTTGTTTTGTAATAAATTTTAATGCTTTTTAATAAATTTTCATTTTGGCTATTTCTATGAATATTTTTTTTCGACTCCTCAGTTAAAAAAACTCTTAAAACTCTCCTTTTAGGGTTTTTCAATGCTGCAGTGACTGCGTGCCTACCAACAATGTAAAAAGTTGATTTTTTCATGAGTTTTTTTATCTTTTATCTAAATAAATAGCATATTTAAAAGCAAAATCATTTATTGCATTTATTATACAAGATGCTTATAAAACCCTTGTTGTTGAATACTTTTTGAGTTATTGGGTATCCCTTAACAATGCTTAAGGAGGGGTACCAAAGCGGTCAAATGGGGCGGGCTGTAAACCCGTTGACTTCGGTCTTCGAAAGTTCGAATCTTTCCCCCTCCACCAAACTTAAGAAGTGTCTTACAATAGAGGGCGAAAGAGTTTGGATTATGCGGGTGTCGTATAATGGTAATACCTCAGATTTCCAATCTGATGCTAGGAGTTCGATTCTCCTCATCCGCTCCAAATTAAGTTTAAAAATATTATAAAGAAAAAGAAAAGGAAAAAAAATGGCGGACAAAAAAAAATTTGAAAGAAATAAACCTCATTGTAACATAGGTACAATTGGGCACGTGGATCATGGAAAAACAACTTTAACAGCAGCAATAACAAAAGTTTTAGCTGAAAAAGGTGGCGCAGAATTTGTAGCATACGATCAGATTGATAAAGCCCCAGAAGAAAAAGAGCGGGGCATTACTATTTCAACTGCTCACGTTGAATACGAAACAGACAAAAGGCATTACGCACATGTTGATTGTCCTGGTCATGCTGATTATGTAAAAAATATGATTACTGGTGCTGCACAGATGGATGGAGCAATATTAGTTGTTAATGCAGCAGATGGACCAATGCCTCAAACACGAGAACATATTCTTCTTGCAAGGCAAGTAGGCGTTCCTGCCATTGTTGTTTTTCTAAACAAAATTGATCAAGTTAAAGATAAAGAACTTGTTGAATTAGTTGAAACAGAAATTAGAGAACTTTTAACATCTTATAAGTTCCCTGGAGATAAAATTCCAATCATTAAAGGTTCAGCTTTAAATGCAGTTGAAGGAAAAGATGAGGCAACTGGAAAAAATGCAATCATGGAACTTATGAAGGCAGTTGATGAAACTATACCTCAACCTGCTAGACCAAAAGATAAACCGTTCCTTATGCCAGTCGAAGATGTATTCTCTATTTCGGGTAGAGGAACTGTAGCAACCGGTAGAGTAGAACAGGGCGTTGTCAAAACTGGTGAAGAATTAGAAATAGTCGGAATTAAAGAGACTAAAAAAACAGTTATCACTGGAGTTGAGATGTTTAGAAAAATATTAGACACAGGTGAAGCAGGTGATAACATAGGAGCTTTATTAAGAGGTGTTGAGAGAACAGACATTGAAAGAGGCCAAGTATTAGCTAAACCTGGTTCAGTGACTCCTCATACTGAATTTGAAGCCCAAGCTTATGTATTAAAAAAAGACGAAGGTGGAAGACACACTCCTTTTTTTACAAAATATAGACCTCAGTTTTATTTTAGAACTACAGATGTAACTGGAGAAGTCACACTACCATCTGGAACAGAAATGGTTATGCCTGGCGATGATGCAAAATTTAATGTAAAACTCATTACACCAATTGCTATGAGTGAAAAACTTAACTTTGCAATTAGAGAAGGCGGAAAAACAGTTGGAGCTGGAGTGGTTACAAAGATTATTAAGTAAGCTACTAGGAGCGTAGCTCAATTGGTAGAGCGCCGGTCTCCAAAACCGGAGGTTGGGGGTTCGATTCCCTCCGCTCCTGCCAAAAAAAATTATGAAAAATCCTTTTAAATTTTTCCAAGAAGTGAAACAGGAGGCCTTTAGAGTGACATGGCCAACTAAAAAAGATACCGTAACAGGTTCTTTAATGGTTTTTGTTCTTGCTAGCTTGGCCGCTGTGTTCTTTTTGTTACTTGATCAAATATTAAAGTTTTTTTTAGACTTAATTTTGACTATAAATTTTTAATTTTATGAATTGGTATATCGTACAAGCATATTCTGGATTTGAAAAAAAAGTTGCTGATTCAATTAAGGATGTAATGTCAAAATCTTCACTTGAAACAAGCTTAGGAGAAGTTTTAGTACCCACACACAAAGTGACAGAGGTTAAAAAAGGCAAAAGAACTCAAAAACAAAAGAAATATTTTCCAGGTTATATTCTTGTTAAACTTGATTTAAATAAACAAATTTATCACAAAATAAAAAATATTCAAAAAGTTAGTGGATTTTTAGGTCCAGAAGGTAAACCAGTACCTGTTTCAGAAAACGAAGTTAAAAAAATTATGAACCAAATTACTGAAACAGAAACGAACCCATCAGCTGGTATAAGTTTTGAGATTGGTGAAAAAGTTAGAGTCTGTGATGGTCCATTTGCCTCTTTCAGTGGTTTAGTTGAGGAAATTGACGAAGATAAATCTAGATTAAAAGTTTCAGTATCTATATTTGGTAGACCAACACCAGTAGATTTAGAATATAATCAAGTGGAGAAAAGTTAATGGCAAAAGAGATTGCAGGATACGTAAAACTTCAGATAAAAGGTGGCCAAGCTAATCCCGCTCCACCTGTTGGTCCAGCATTAGGACAAAGAGGGATTAATATAATGGAATTTTGTAAGTCATTTAATGAAAAAACAAAATCATTTATGGGCAAACCAGTTCCAGTGGTTATCACAGTTTATAAAGATAAAAAATTTGATTTTATAATAAAGTCTCCTCCAGCTTCTCATTTTATAAGAGAGGCAGCTAAATTAAAAAGCGGCTCTCAAGAACCTGGAAGAGTAATTGTGGGTTCAATTACATTAAAACAAGCAGAGGCAATAGCAAAAGAAAAAATGAAAGATTTAAATGCTCATAACTTAGAAGAAGCAACTAAGATTATATGCGGGTCTGCAAGATCAATGGGAATAGAAGTTAAAAAATAATGAAAAAAAAATCAAAAAGATTTATAAAGTTAATTGAACTTAAAAAAAAAGAAAAAGTGAAAACTTTAGAAAATAAGATCGATTTGATAAAAAAAATGTCGAATACTAAGTTTGTTGAGTCAATTGATCTTTCTTTCAAAATTAATCTTAAAAAAGTGAAGGGAGCAGATACAAATCTTCGTACTATTATTGAATTACCAAATGGTAGTGGAAAAAAGTTTAAAGTAGCTGTTCTGTGTGATGAAAACAAACTAAATGATGCAAAAAAAAGTGGTGCTGAGGTTTTTGGGTCAGATGATCTTATTCAAAAAATATCCTCAGGTCAGTTAGATTTTGATAAATTAGTATGCACACCTTCTATGATGGCAAAATTAGGCAAACTCGGTAAAGTGCTTGGTCCAAAAGGTTTAATGCCAAATCCTAAACTTGGTACGGTTTCTGACGATTTAATAAATACAGTTTCAAAAATTAAAAATAAAATTGTAGAAATTAAAAATGATAAAGACGGAAATGTTGGTGTTTCGATTGGTAGAAAAACATTTGCAACTAGTAAAATTTTAGAAAATCTTAATTCAGTGTTTCAAAATCTGAAAAAAGATAAACCAACGGTATTTAACTCTGAAAATATTAGAAAACTAAGTTTATCATCATCAATGAGTCCTGGTTTAAAAATAAGTTTTAAAGAGGTGCAAGCATGATGAACAAACAGCAAAAAAAAGATTATGTAGAAGAAATGAAAAAAGTTTTTACATCCAATGAAGCCGTTATGATAGCTCATTATCAAGGTCTTAATGTGAATGAGCTTGACAAAATTAGAGATGAAATGAGAAAAAGTGGAATCTTTTTTAAAGTTACAAAAAATAAAATTACAAAAATTGCCCTTAAAGATACAAAATACAAGGAGCTTGAAAAATTTTTTTCTGGACCTACGGCTGCAGCAATATCCTCAGACCCAATAATGTCAGCTAAAATTTTAGCTAAATATGCAAAGAGCGGATCAAAACTTAAATTAGTAGCTGGGTACATGGACGGCAAGGTTTTAGGAGCCGAAGATGTGGCTAAAATCGCCACACTACCCACTCTAGATGAGGCAAGAGCAAAAATAATAGGTATTTTATCTACTCCTGCACAAAAATTCTTAAGTATTTTACTTGCACCAGGCTCAAAAATTGCTATTTTGGCGCACGAGAAAAGTAAAAAGAGTTAATTAAATCTTTACAAATGGCTGACCTAAATAAAATAATAGATGAACTTTCAAAATTAACCGTAGTTGAAGCTGCGGAGCTTTCAAAACAACTAGAAGAAAAGTGGGGAGTAACAGCTGCGGCACCAGTAGCAGCAGCACCAGCGGCAGGCGGAGCTGCACCAGCGGAAGAAAAAAGCGAATTCACAATATTTTTAAGTGCTGCGGGTGATAAAAAAATTAATGTAATCAAAGAAGTTAGAGCTATCACTGGATTAGGATTAAAAGAAGCGAAGGATTTAGTTGAAGCTGCTCCAAAAGAAATTAAAAAAGCGGTGCCTAAAAAAGATGCTGAAGAAGCTAAGAAAAAATTAGAAGCTGCCGGAGCAAAAGTAGAATTAAAATAAAGTCGGTACAGTTCTCGTAGTACCAAAAAAAATTATTTGTTGAATGGAATTATCTTTTACCCAAAAGAAAAGTATTAGAAAAAACTTCGGAAGATTAAAAGAAACCTTATCAATACCAAATCTAATTGAAGTTCAAAAGAATTCATTTAACGAATTCATAACAAAAACTGCTGAAAAAAATAATTCAATTTATAGTAAGGGTTTGACCAAAGTATTTGAAAGTGTTTTTCCTATTAATGATGCATCTGAGAAAGCTTCATTGGAATTCATATCATATAGATTAAGCAAACCTAAATTTGATGTGACCGAATGCAGACAAAGAAGTCTAACATATTCAGCGGCACTTAAAGCTACTTTAAGACTTGTAGTTTATGATATTGATAACGTAGAAAATACAAAACAAATTCTATCAGCAAAAGAACAAGAAGTTTTTATTGGTGACCTACCACTTATGACTCCTAGTGGAACATTTGTGGTTAACGGAGTTGAAAGAGTCGTAGTAAATCAAATGCATAGAAGCCCAGGTGTATTTTTTGATCATGACAAAGGTAAAACTCACGCAAGTGGAAAATTACTATTTAACTGTAGAATAATACCAGGCAGAGGTTCTTGGTTGGATTTTGAATTTGATCCCAAAGATATACTGTATTTTAGAATTGATAGAAAAAAGAAAATTCCTATAACAACACTTTTGTATGCTCTTGGGAAGTCTAGAGAAGAAATTTTAAAAACATTTTACTCATATGAAAATTATAGTTACGACAAAACGACAAATTCTTGGTCTACATCATTTGAACCTGAAAAATATAAAAGACCAATAAAACTTCAATTTGATTTAATAGACAAAAAAAATAAAAAGAAAATTTTAAAAAAAGGCGAAAAATTAAATATAGTTTTAGCTAAGAATTTAAAAGAAAAAGGCTTGAACGAAATTCTAGTTTCAAAAGATGAATTGATTGGTAAATACACCAAAGAGGATATTAAAGATAAAAGTGGGGAGATAGTTTTAAAATCAGGTTTTAATTTAACAAGTGAAATATTAGATAAAATCCTATCATCAGAAAAATATAAAATTGAATTAGCAAATGTGGATTCAATAATAAGAGGACCATATATTTTTGAAACAATAAAACTTGATAAAAATAATAATAAAGAAGAAGCATTAAATGATATTTATAAAGTTTTAAGACCAGGAGAACCTCCTAGCTCAGAAATAGCAGAAGAGGTTTTTAAAAATTTATATTTTAGCAAAGAAAGATATGACTTATCTGATGTTGGTAGAGTTAAATTAAATGCAAAGTTAAATTTAAAAACCCCAGAAACTAATAGAGTACTTACTCCAAGTGATATTATTTCAATTATAAAATTTATGCTTGATCTTAGAGATGGCAAGGGTGAGGTAGATGACATAGATCATCTTGGAAATAGACGAGTAAGATCTGTAGGTGAATTAGTTGAGAATCAGTTCAGGATTGGTCTAATAAGAATGGAAAGAACCATTAAGGAAAAAATGTCAACTCTACTCGAAATAGAGTCATCGATGCCTCAAGATTTAATTAATGCAAAACCAATAACTACGTCATTTAAAGATTTTTTTGGTACATCTCAGTTATCACAATTTATGGATCAGACAAATCCATTGTCAGAAATAACTCACAAAAGAAGAGTTTCTGCACTTGGCCCTGGAGGTTTAACCAGAGAGAGAGCTGGTTTTGAAGTTAGAGATGTTCATCCAACGCATTATGGAAGAATTTGTCCTATAGAAACACCAGAAGGCCCAAATATTGGATTGATAAACAGCTTAGCCACATATTCAAAAGTAAATCGATATGGTTTCATTGAAAGCCCATATAAAAAAGTCACAAATGGTAAAATTATAGATAAAATAGAATATTTGTCTGCTATCGAAGAAGAAAAATACACTATAGCACAAGCTAATTCACCCGTTAACAACGACGGTAATTTTGTTGAAGAACTTGTTTCATGCAGAAAGGGTTTAAATTTTATTTTATCAAGAAGAGAAAATATAGATTACATAGATGTTTCGCCGAAACAGTTAGTTTCCGTTGCTGCATCTTTAATTCCTTTCTTAGAAAATGATGATGCCAATAGAGCTTTAATGGGTTCAAACATGATGCGCCAAGCTGTTCCGTTATTAAAACCAGAATCTCCACTTGTAGGAACAGGTATAGAAGGAGATGTTGCATTAGACTCTGGTGTCACGATAGTTGCAAGTAGAAATGGAGTGGTAGATAAAATTGACGGAAAAAGAATAGTAGTTAAAGCTACCGAAGAAAAAAATTTTTCAAAATCTGGTGTTGACATTTATAACTTATTAAAATTTCAAAGATCAAACCAAAATACTTGTATAAACCAAAAACCGCTTGTCAAAGTTGGGGATGTGATCAAAAAAGGAGATATTATTGCAGACGGTCCAGCTACAAAACTCGGTGAACTTGCTTTAGGAAAAAATGTAACAGTCGCTTTCATGCCTTGGCAAGGATATAATTTTGAAGACTCTATTCTTATTTCAGAAAGATGTGTAACTGATGACGTTTTTACCTCAATACATATTGAAGAACATGAATTAATGGCTAGAGATACAAAGTTAGGAACAGAAGAGATAACAAGAGATATACCAAATGTTAGTGAAGAAAGTTTGAGAAACCTAGATGAATCTGGAGTAGTTTACATTGGAGCAGAAGTAAATCCTGGCGATATTTTGGTTGGAAAAGTAACACCAAAAGGTGAAACTGCTTCTAGTCCAGAAGAAAAATTATTAAGATCAATATTTGGTGAAAAAGCTACCGATGTCAGAGATAGTTCACTTAAACTACCCCCTGGTAGTGGCGGTGTAGTTGTAGACGTAAGGGTGTTTAATAGACATGGTGTAGAAAAAGATGAGAGAACTATTGCTATTGAAAGATCAGAAATAGAGTCTGTTCAAGAAGACAAACAAGTCGAAGAAGAAATTTTAGAAAGAAACATAAAATTACGTTTGAATGATATTTTAAAAAAACAAGAGCTAACAAAACCATATAAGAGTTTAAAAGCTGGAGAAATGTTAGATAAAGAATTATTGGATAATTTAAATATTAAGGAATATTGGAAATTAGAATTAAAAAATAAAGACACAAACGATAAAGTCTTTCAATTAAAAGATCAATATAACAGCGCACAAAAAGATATTCAATTAAGGTTTGAAGATAAAGTCTTAAAAATTAAACAAGGAGATGATTTATTACCCACAGTAATGAAAGTAGTTAAAGTTTTTGTTGCTGTAAAAAGGAGATTAATGCCAGGAGATAAAATGGCAGGAAGACACGGAAACAAGGGTGTTATAAGTAAAATCGTCCCAGTAGAGGATATGCCATACATGGAAAGTGGAAAACCAGTTGATATTGTATTAAACCCCCTTGGAGTTCCAAGTAGAATGAATGTAGGTCAAATTTTAGAGACTCACTTAGGATGGTCATGTTCTGAATTAGGAGAGAAAATAAGAAAATTATCTGATGAGTATTTTAATAAAAAACCTGAAACTAATCTTACAAGTACATTAGAAGGTATTTATGGAAAAGAAATATACAATGATGTAATTAAAAAATTCGAGAAGAAAGAATTAAAAGAACTTTGTGGTAATCTCTCCAATGGAATTCCAATAGCTACACCTGTTTTTGATGGTGCCTCAACTGAAGATATTACTAAAATGCTTGAATTAGCAAACTTGCCAAACACAGGCCAAACAAACTTGTGGGATGGAAGAACGGGAGAAAAGTTTGACAGGCCAATTACAGTGGGAATAATTTATATGTTAAAATTACACCATCTTGTAGAAGACAAAATTCACGCAAGATCTACAGGCCCTTATAGTTTAGTAACTCAACAACCTTTAGGAGGAAAGGCGCAATTAGGAGGACAAAGGTTTGGAGAAATGGAAGTGTGGGCACTAGAAGCTTATGGAGCTTCATATACTCTTCAAGAAATTTTAACAGTGAAATCAGATGATGTTGCAGGGAGAACTAAGGTTTATGAGACAATTGTTAAAGGAGACGAAAATTTTGAGTCTGGTATACCTGAGTCATTTAATGTTTTAGTTAAAGAAATTAGAGCCTTAGGGTTAAATATAGAATTAAATTAAAAAAATGAGAAAACAATTATTTAAAGACAATAAACAAAAATTACCAGAAAAGAATTTTAGTCATATAAAAATTACATTGGCAAGTCCAGATAAGATTAAATCATGGTCTTTTGGTGAAATAAAAAAACCTGAAACAATTAATTACAGAACATTCAGACCGGAAAAAGACGGACTTTTCTGTGCAAGAATTTTTGGTCCAGTTAGGGACTATGAATGCTTGTGCGGAAAATATAAAAGAATGAAATTTAGAGGAATTATTTGTGAAAAGTGTGGAGTAGAAGTAACAAAGTCTAATGTTAGAAGAGAAAGAATGGGGCATATTAATCTTTCATGTCCTGTAGCACATATTTGGTTTTTAAAATCTTTGCCAAGCAGAATCTCTTTAGCAATAGATATGAAACTAAAGGAAGTAGAAAAAGTATTATATTTTGAGAGTTTTATTGTAATTGAGCCAGGATTGACTGAACTAAAAAAAGGGCAGCTATTAACAGAAGATGAATATAGCAAAGCGCAAGAAAAATACGGGGAGGATGGATTTACCGCTGGTATAGGGGCTGAAGCAGTAAGAGAGATATTAATAAATATAGATTTAAAAAAAGAAAGAGAAAAATTAACAGTTTCTCTTAAAGAAACAAAATCAAAAGTTACTGAAGAAAGAACTTTAAAAAGATTAAAACTTCTAGATTCATTTATTGAGTCCGGAAACAAACCTGAATGGATGATTTTAACAACAATACCGGTTATACCACCTGAACTAAGACCTTTGGTTCCTTTAGATGGAGGAAGATTTGCGACTTCAGATCTTAATGATCTTTACAGAAGAGTGATAAATAGAAATAACAGATTGAAGCGATTATTAGATCTAAAAGCTCCAGAAATTATTGTTAGAAATGAAAAAAGAATGTTGCAAGAGTCCGTTGATGCTTTATTTGACAACGGAAGACGAGGAAGAGTAATTACTGGTACTGGGAAAAGACCACTTAAATCCTTAGCCGAAATGTTAAAAGGAAAACAAGGAAGGTTTAGGCAAAATTTACTTGGTAAAAGAGTCGATTATTCAGGAAGATCGGTTATTGTTGTTGGTCCAGAATTAAAATTACACCAATGCGGATTGCCAAAAAAAATGGCTTTAGAACTTTTTAAACCTTTTTTATACGCTAGACTTGCCAAACTTGGTTTAGCAACAACAATTAAGCAAGCAAAAAGAATGGTTGAAAAGCAAAGAAGCGAGGTATGGGACTCGTTAGAATATATTATACGAGAACACCCTGTACTATTAAATAGAGCACCAACTTTACACAGATTAGGAGTCCAAGCATTTGAAGCAAAACTTATTGAGGGAAATGCAATTGAATTACACCCTTTGGTTTGTGCAGCATTCAATGCAGATTTTGATGGTGACCAAATGGCTGTACATATACCATTAAGTTTAGAGGCCCAACTTGAAGCAAGAGTACTAATGATGTCTACTAATAATATATTAAGCCCATCAAACGGAAAACCAATCATTGTACCAAGTCAGGATATCGTTTTGGGAATATATTATTTATCTCAATCTAAGGATAATGAAAAGGATAAACCCCAAGGTATCTTTTTAAATGTCGATGAAATTAATAATGCTTTAGAAAGAAAACTTATTAGCATTCACTCGAAAATTATATCACAATTTTCTACAATTGATAAAGATGGAAAAAAAATTGTTGAGAAACATCAAAGTACAGCAGGAAGATTTTTATTGGCAGAGACATTGCCAAAACATCATAAAATCAGTTTTTCTCTAGTAAATAAATTGCTTAATAAAAAAGCTGTTTCCGAAATAATTGATACTGTCTATAGATTTTGCGGACAAAAACAAACTGTTATTTTTTGTGATAGTATAAAAGAACTTGGTTTTAAACACGCTTTTAAAGCAGGAATTTCTTTTGGAAAGAATGACTTGATAATTCCTAAGACTAAAGAAAAATTAGTAAACCAAACCAAAAAGCAAATAGAGGAATACGAAAAACAATATCAGGACGGTTTAATAACAAGAGGCGAAAAATACAATAAAGTTGTTGATATATGGTCAAAATGCACAGACTCTATAGCGAATGAAATGATGAAAGAGATTTCTTCGGCTGAAAAAAAATACCCAGATGGAAGAATTGAAACAAATTCAGTTTATATGATGGCTGATTCAGGTGCTAGGGGATCGCCTGCGCAAATGAAACAATTAGCTGGTATGCGAGGGTTAATTGCAAAACCTTCAGGTGAAATTATAGAACAACCTATTGTTTCAAATTTTAAAGAAGGATTAACGGTTTTGGAGTATTTTAATTCGACCCATGGTGCCAGAAAAGGACTAGCCGATACAGCATTAAAGACAGCTAACTCAGGATATCTTACAAGAAGATTATGTGACGTTGCACAAGATTTACAAATCACTAAAAAAGAATGTGATTGTAAATCCAAATCTACAATTACACTGTCAGAAATTATAGAGGGCGGTAATGTTCTAGTTAGTTTGTCCGAAAGAGTTCTAGGAAGAGTAATTGGCGAAGATATTAAAAACCCTATTACCGGAGAAGTTTTAATAAAAAAAGAAAAGCTAATTGATGAATTTGATTGTGAAAAAATTGATGCAGCAGGGGTTAAATCAGTAAAAGTTTATTCAGTAATTACATGTGGTTCAAAAAGTGGAGTTTGTGCCATGAGTTATGGAAGGGATCTAGCTAGAGGTAAATTAGTTAGTATAGGTGAGGCGGTCGGTATGATAGCTGCACAGTCTATTGGTGAACCAGGAACTCAATTAACCATGAGAACATTCCACGTAGGAGGTACTGCTCAAATTAAAGAGGAGTCATCTGTAATTTCTGTAAATCAGGGAATACTTAAAATAAATAATAAAAATTTAATTAAAGACTCAAAAAATAATACAATTGTTATGGGTAGAAATACACAATTATCATTAGAAGATGATAATGGAAGGCAACTTGCTTTATACAAAATTCCTTACGGAGCAAAAATATATTTTCAACACGGAGATAAAGTAGGTAAAGGTAAAAAGATATGTGAGTGGGATCCTTATACTTTACCAGTGATTGCTGAAACTGGAGGTGAAGCAAATTATATGGATTTAGTTGAAGGTGTTTCTTTAGCTGAAACCCTTGACGATGCAACAGGTATATCAGCAAAATCAGTTTTGGATTGGAGATCGCAATCAAAAAATTCAGATTTGAAACCAAGGATTACACTCAGAAATAATGATGGCGAAGTTATTAAAAAAGCTGATGGAAATGAAGCAAGATATTATCTGGTGCCTGACTCAATATTATCTGTTAAGGATGGTCAAAAAATATCTGCTGGAGATGTATTAGCAAGATTGCCAAAAGAAACTTCTAAAACTAAAGATATCACAGGAGGTCTTCCAAGAGTTGCTGAACTATTCGAGGCAAGAAGACCTAAAGATAGTGCAATTATTGCTGAAAATGACGGAACAATTCAGTTTGGTAAAGAAGTAAGGGGTAAGCAAAAAATTTCAATAGTAACTTCTGATGGAAATTCATCCAATTATTTAATACCAAAAGGCAAACACACAAATTTTAACCAGGGAGAGAAAATTAAAAAAGGTGAATATTTACTTGATGGAGCTCCAGCGCCACATGATATTTTGAGAATTTTAGGAGTTGAAGCTCTTACAGAATATTTTGTTAGTGAAGTCCAAGAAGTTTATAGAATGCAAGGAGTTGTGATTAACGATAAGCATATCGAAACAATTGTTAGACAAATGTTAAAAAAAGTTGAAATTAAAGATCCTGGTGAATCAAAATTATTAAATGGAGAAATGATCGATAAAATTAAGCTTGAGGAAATTAATTCAGAATTAAAAAAAGATAACAAAAAGCCGGCTAACGGTGAAAGAGTTCTTTTAGGAATTACCAAAGCATCATTACAAACAAATTCTTTTATATCAGCTGCATCGTTTCAAGAAACAACAAGAGTGCTGACGGATTCAGCAATCAAAGGAAAAACAGATAGTTTAGAGGGACTTAAAGAAAATGTAATAGTGGGTAGACTAATTCCTGCAGGTACTGGATTTACCAAGAATAAATTAAATAAAGTTGCTCAAGAACAAGACAAAATTAGATTAGAGCAACTCGAAAAAAAAGAACTAGAAATTAAACAAGAAGAAACCAAAACATAAGCAAAAAACGCCGCTACCATTGGTCTTTTTGATACCTTTAATCATTGACTTTTCATACTTCAATGTTAGTTTAGCGCAATTTTGATAGTTATAAAGTAAGGTTTTTGTGACCTTAAACCATAACTAAAATTTGGAAAAATTGTCCTGCCTTATTTTCTATCTTAATTAACTAATATTAAAATTTATGCCAACTATAAGTCAATTATTGAGAAAACCTAGAGTCAAACCTTTATCTAGAAACAAGGTTCCGGCTTTAGAAAAACAACCAATTAAAAGAGGTGTATGTATTAAAGTTTACACAACAACCCCAAAAAAACCTAATTCAGCATTAAGAAAAGTTGCAAGAGTAAGATTATCAAACGGATACGAAGTTACAGCTTACATTCCTGGTGAGGGACACAATTTACAAGAACACTCAGTAGTTTTAATAAGAGGTGGTAGAGTAAAAGATTTACCAGGTGTTAGATACCATATATTACGTGGAAACCTTGATGCACAGGGCGTAAGTACAAGAAGAAAAAGACGTTCCTTATATGGTGCAAAAAAACCAAAATAATTTAAATTATGTCTAGAAAAAGAAAAGCTCCTAAAAGAAAAAATTATCCTGATCCTAAATATAAATCTGAAGTTATTTCAAAATTTATTAATTCGATAATGTATGATGGTAAAAGATCAACAGCTGAAAAAATATTATATTCAGCTCTAGAAAAAATGAAAGCTAAAAACCAAGATCCACTTAAAGTTTTTAATTCAGCTATTGGGAATGTAAGACCAAATCTTGAAGTTAGATCACGAAGAGTCGGAGGTGCTACTTACCAGGTTCCAGTTGAGGTTAAATCAAATAGATCACAAGCATTAGCCCTCAGATGGCTTCTCGATGCTTCAAGAAAACGAAAAAATAAAACTATGGCTGAAAAATTATTTTATGAAATAATGGATGCGTCTCAGAATAAAGGTTCAGCAGTAAAAAAAAGAGAGGACACACATAAAATGGCAGAGTCTAATAAGGCTTTTGCACATTTTAGATGGTAATAAAATGCCTAGAACTCATACCTTAGACAAATATAGAAACATCGGTATCATGGCTCACATTGATGCTGGAAAAACTACAACGACAGAAAGAATTTTATATTACACTGGTAAGAGTCATAAGATTGGTGAGGTACATGATGGTGCCGCCACAATGGATTGGATGGAACAAGAACAAGAAAGAGGAATCACAATTACTTCAGCAGCAACGACATGCTTTTGGAGAGAACACAGAATAAACATAATAGATACACCTGGACACGTAGATTTTACGATTGAAGTAGAGCGATCTCTTAAAGTACTAGATGGTGCAGTGGCAGTTTTTGATGGCGTTGCTGGTGTCGAACCACAATCAGAAACAGTTTGGAGACAAGCAGATAAATATAAAGTTCCAAGGATTTGCTTTGTAAATAAACTAGATAGAACTGGAGCTGATTTTTTTAATTGTGTTGAAATGATTAAGGATAGACTGGGAGCTAAACCATTAGTAATGCAAATTCCTGTAGGCATAGAAGCATCTTTAAAGGGAGTTATAGATTTAGTTAAAATGAAAGCAGTTTTGTGGAAAGATGAAAAACTTGGAGCAGAATTCGAATACACAGATATTCCACCAGACTTGAAAGACCAGGCTGAAAAATACAGAAAAGAACTTATAGAAACTGCAGTAGAGCAAGATGAAAAATTAATGGATGACTATTTAAATGGAAAAGAAATATCTGAAAAAGATATAATTTCTTGTATACGTAAGGGATGTTTAAAATTTGATTTTGTACCAGTCCTAACAGGTTCAGCTTTTAAAAACAAAGGTGTCCAGCCGTTACTTGATGCAGTTATAGATTTTTTACCTAGCCCAAAAGACATTAATTCAATTAAAGGAACAAAACCAAATTCAAAAGATGAAGTTGAGAGAAAATTTGACGATAAAGAGCCATTTTCAGCTCTGGCTTTCAAGGTTGCAAACGATCCTTTCGTAGGCTCTTTAACATTT
Source organism: uncultured Pelagibacteraceae bacterium (assembly GCA_902579285.1). GTDB lineage: Bacteria > Pseudomonadota > Alphaproteobacteria > Pelagibacterales > Pelagibacteraceae > Anoxypelagibacter. The sequence goes on along the minus strand of CACHGA010000002.1, from coordinate 61,049 downwards.
ATAAGAATTTATTCTGGAACTTTAAAATCAGGAACTGGTGTTTACAACACATCAAGAGATAAAGAGGAAAGAGTTGGAAGAATGTTGTTGATGCATGCTAATAGTAGAGAAGACGTTAAAGAGGCAAATACTGGTGATATAGTTGCTTTAGCTGGTTTAAAATATACGATTACTGGACACACATTATCAGAAGAGGACAAACCCGTCGTGTTAGAGCCAATGGAATTCCCAGATCCAGTAATAGAAATTGCTGTTGAACCTAAAACTAAAGGCGACCAAGAAAAAATGGGAGAAGCTTTAGGTAGACTGGCTAAAGAAGATCCTTCTTTTAGAGTTACATCAGATGAAGAGTCCGGACAAACTATTATTAAAGGAATGGGTGAGCTTCATTTAGATATCATTGTCGACAGAATGAAAAGAGAATTCAAAGTTGAGGCGAATATAGGTGCTCCACAAGTTGCTTATAGAGAAACTATCCAAAAACCAGTGTCGAATGTTTATATTCACAAAAAACAAAGTGGAGGCGCAGGACAATTTGCAAAAGTTGAATTAAATGTCGAACCACTTGAACCAGGTAAGGGAAGAGAAGTAGAAAATAAGATTAAAGGAGGTTCAATACCTAAAGAGTTTATTCCAGGAGTGGAAAAAGGTGTTGAGAGTGTTGCAGATAACGGTATTTTAGCAGGTTTTCCTCTTATAGATTATAAAGTTACAATTGTTGACGGATTACATCACGATGTAGACTCAAGTGTTCTAGCATTCGAAATAGCATCAAGATATTGTTTTAAAGAAGCATGTACTAAAGCTGGTCTAAAACTTTTAGAGCCAGTAATGAGAGTTGAAGTAATAACACCAGAAGACTATATGGGAGATGTTATTGGAGATTTAAATAGTAGGAGAGGGCAGGTTTCAACTACAGACAAAAGAGGTAATGCGACTGTTATAAGCGCGATGGTGCCCTTAGCAAATATGTTTGGTTACATAAATAATTTAAGATCAATGTCTCAAGGGAGAGCACAGTATTCAATGTTTTTCGATCATTACTCAAAAGTTCCTCAAAACGTTCAAGACGAAGTAACAAAAAAAATGGCATAAAAATGGATAAACAAAATATCAGAATACATCTAAAAGCTTACGACAATAAAATCTTGGATATATCAACTCAAGAAATTGTAAATACAGCAAAACGTACTGGTGCACAGGTAAAAGGACCAATACCATTGCCTACAAAAATTGAAAAATTCACAGTGCTTAGATCACCACATATTGATAAAAAAAGTAGAGAACAATTTGAGACAAGAACCCACAAAAGATTAATAGATATTGTCGAACCAACACCTCAAACAGTAGAAGCATTAATGAAATTAGATTTAGCTTCAGGGGTAAACATAGAAATTAAAATATAATTATGAGCTTAGGATTAATAGGAAAAAAAATTGGAATGACCAGGGAATTCTTTGACTCTGGTGTCTCTATTCCTGTAACCGTTTTGAAAATCGAGAAGGGAAGAGTTATCGATATTTATACAAAAGAAAAGAATGGTTATTCAGCAGTCAAATTGGGCTTTATTAATTTAAAAAGTTCAAAACTCACAAATCAAATGAAGGGTTTTTTTGCAAAAAAAAATACAGAACCAAAGAAAATAATTAAAGAATTTAGGTTAGAAAAAACTGATGACTATAAAACAGGTAACGAAATAGGATTAGAAACTTTAAAAGATGTTAAATTTGTAGACGTAAGATCTCAGACAATAGGTAAAGGTTTTGCCGGAGTAATGAAGAGATATAATTTTGCTGGATTAAGGGCTTCTCATGGTGTTTCAGTATCTCATAGATCTCATGGTTCAACAGGACAAAACCAGGATCCAGGAAAAGTTTTTAAAGGTAAAAAAATGGCCGGGCACATGGGAGCAAAAAACAGAACTATGTTAAACTTAGAAATAATTAAATCAGATTTAGAAAATAGTTTACTGTATTTAAAAGGTTCAATCCCGGGGTCAAAAAATTCAGTTGTTTTATTAAGAAAATCAGTAAAAACATTCAATCGAAAAACCTCTGCTGAAAAGTATGCAAAAAATACAAGTCCAAATGAAAAAAATGAAAACAAACCCGCTGATAAAAAAACCGCTGAAAAAAAACCAGTTAAACAGGAGCAACCAAAAAAGAAATAAATTATGAGTATAAAAGTTCTAAATATTGATAGTACTGGAAAATCTGAAAACCTTAACTTATCGGAAAAATTAATTGGTTTAAAAGTTAATAATAAACTTTTGAAGTATGTCGTCGACTGGCAATTAAATAGATCAAAAAAAAGAGTTGCAAAAACAAAACAACGTAACGAAGTAACTGGATCCACTAGAAAAATTTATGCTCAAAAAGGAACTGGAGGCGCTCGTCACTCAAGCAGAAAAGCACCTCTTTTTGTTGGTGGAGGTGTTGCACATGGTCCAAAAGGCGACAATTATAAAACCAAAAGTATAAATAAAAAAATTAGAAAATTAGCATTAGCTCAAACAATATCAAAAAAAAATAATAACAAAGAACTTTATATTCTAGATGATGTTAAGAAAAAAATAGCAAAGACAAAAATTTTTAATAATTTTTTAATCAAAAATAAATTAGAAAATGTTTTAATTATTTCTGATCAAGAAACAGAGAAAAATATTTATAAATCTGTAAGAAATATACCTGATGTAAAACTAATAAATTATAAAGGAACAAATGTTTACGATCTAATTAGGTTTAAAAATGTACTATTCACAAAAAGTTCAATTAAAAACATTGAACAAAGGTTAACAAATGAAAAAAATTAATTATTTAGACACAATAAAATCACCGGTAATTACTGAGAAGGCTACTGGATTATCTGAATTAAACAAAGTTGTATTTAAAGTGCACGAAGGTGCATCAAAACACTCTATTAAAAAAAATATTGAAAAAATCTTTAAAGTCAACGTAATTAAAATAAATACAATTAAAAATAAACCAAAAACAAAAATTGTTAGAGGCAGACTCGGAAAAAAAAGTGGATTTAAAAAAGCTGTAGTTACATTAAAAAAAGGCCAAACAATTGATCTAGCGACGGGAGTTTAAAAAATGACTTTAAAAACTTACAAACCCTATACAAAATCAACGAGATCAACAGTACTTATTGATAGAAAAAATATTTGGAAAGGCTCACCTATCAAATCTTTAACGAAAGGAAAGGTATCAACGGGTGGAAGAAATAATTTAGGCAGAATAACATCTAGATCAAAAGGAGCTGGTCATAAAAAAAGATATAGAATAATTGATTTTTATAGGAATAAAATTGATAGTTTGGGCAAAGTAATAAGAATAGAGTATGACCCAAATAGGACGTCCTATATTGCTTTAATTAAATATGAGGATAATTCTCAAAATTATATTATCTGCCCAGAAGGACTAAAAGCCGGAGATACTATAACTTCAGGAGTTAAAAAAGAAATTAAAATCGGAAATGCAATGTCCTTAAACGATATACCACCAGGAACACTGGTTCATAATGTTGAATTAATAGAAGGTAATGGCGGTAAACTTGCAAGATCAGCTGGTTCATCTGTAACTATTTCAGGATTTGACAATGATTATGCAATTATCAAATTATCCTCGGGTGAAACAAGAAAAGTAAGAGCATCCTGCAAAGCAACAATTGGAACAGTTTCAAATCCAGATCAAAAAAATATTCAAATTGGTAAAGCTGGACGAAATAGATGGAAAGGAAAAAGACCAATGGTACGTGGAGTCGTGAAAAATCCAGTAGACCATCCACATGGAGGTGGAGAGGGAAAGTCAGCTGGTGGAAGACACCCTGTGTCACCATGGGGTCAATCAGCTAAGGGATTAAAAACCAGAAAACCAAAAAGAAGTGATAAGTTTATAATTTCAAGAAGAAAGAAAAGGAATAAAAGATGACAAGAGGTATTTGGAAAGGCCCGTTCGTACATCCTAGTTTATTAAAAAAAGTTGATAAATTAAAAGATAAAGGTAAAAGCCAGCCAATTAAAACTTGGTCTAGAAATTCAACAATTATTCCTGAGTTTGTTGGTCATAGTTTTTTAATTCATAATGGTAGATCATTTATACCAATAACGATTTCTGAAGAAATGGTAGGACACAAACTAGGAGAATTTTCTCCAACAAGGAAGTTTTCAGGACACACTCCAGCTGACAAGAAAGCAGCAGCTGAAGGAGGAGCTCCAAGTAGCGCAGCCAAATCTGCACCTGGCGCTTCATCTCCTGCAAGTACTAAAGCTCCAGCAACTACACCGGCTTCAAAAGGAAAAGATGATGCAAAAAAATAATTTAGTTAAAGCTATAAACAAAAATGTAAGAACAGGTGCAAGAAAAGCTAATTTGGTTTTAAATTTTATAAAAGGCAAGAAAGCTGATGTAGCAATAAGGGATCTAGAATTTACGAGAAAAAAAGTGGCTTTAGATATTAAAAAAACTGTAAAGTCTGCAATCGCGAATGCAGAGAATAACTATCAATATGATATTGATAATCTTTATGTAAAAGAAGCTTACGTAGGAAAATCTATAGTAATGAAGAGATTTAGACCAAGGGCCAAAGGAAGAGCGGCACCTATAAAAAAACCTTTTAGTAGAATAACTATAATTTTAGAGGAAAAGCAAAATAAAACAAAAAAAGATGAGGTAAAAAAATAATGGGTCAAAAAGTACATCCAATTGGTTTTAGACTTGGAATTAATAGATCATGGGATTCTCTTTGGTTTGCAAAAAAAGGGGACTATGGAAAATACTTAATTGAAGATTACAAGATTAGGCAATTTATTAAAAAGAATATTAAAAACGCTGGTGTTTCAGAGGTTGTAATAGAAAGATCATCAAAAAAATGTACTGTTTCTATACATACATCTAGACCTGGTTTTGTTATAGGAAAAAAAGGTTCAGATATAGAGAAAATAAAAAACAAAATATCCAAAATCACAAAAGATGAGGTTTCAGTAAATATTAAAGAGATCAAAAAACCCGAGCTGAATGCTTATTTGGTTTCTGAGAACATAGCACAGCAGTTGGAAAAAAGAGTTGCTTACAGAAGGGCTATGAAAAGAGCTATGCAAGCAACAATGAGGTTGGGTGCAAAAGGAATAAAAGTATGTGTTAGCGGTAGACTTGCAGGAAATGACATTGCAAGAAGTGAGTGGTTAAGGGAGGGCAGTATACCTTTGCACACACTAAGAGCTAATTTAGATTACGCTGAGTCAGAAGCTTTAACAACATACGGTATGATAGGAGTAAAAGTTTGGATTTATAAAGGAGAAATTTTCTTAAAAGATATTGAAAAAGAAAAAATTGAAAGAGTAAAAAATGCTACAACCAACAAGAAGTAAATATAGAAAAGCTCATAAAGGAAGAATACATGGCAAAGCAACAAGAGTTGCCAAGCTAAATTATGGGACTTATGGCCTTAAAGCTATTCAACCAGAAAGAATTATTGGAAAACAAATAGAAGCAGCGCGAGTAGCGTTAACAAGACATATGCAAAGAACCGGAAAGGTTTGGTCAAGAGTTTTTCCAAACATACCAGTTTCTAAAAAACCAACAGAAGTAAGAATGGGTAAAGGAAAAGGGTCGCCAGAATACTGGGCATGCAGAGTTAAACCTGGAAGAATATTATTTGAGGTTGATGGAGTTTCAGAAGAAGTAGCAAAAGAGGCTTTATATAAAGCTTCAGCGAAACTACCAATTAAAACTAAATTTATAAAAAGATAAATATGAAAAAAAAAGAGGCAAAAAAATTAACAAAAGATCAATCAATCAGAGAGATTGAAAAGCTTAAAAAGGACCTATTCAATATGCGATTCAAAAAAATTAACGGTCAATTACAAAATGTTTCTGAATATTCTTCTATCAAAAAGAATATAGCCAGACTTTACAATAATCTATTAGGAAGTAAAAAATGACAAAAAGGATTTTGAAAGGAAAAGTAGTAAGTAGCAAAGGAAACAAAACCGTGGTTGTTGAGGTTAACAGGAAGTTTCAACACCCTTTTTACGGGAAAGTAATTTCAAGAAAAAAAAAATATCATGCACATGATGAGAATAATAAATTTAAAGAGGGTGATTTTGTTACGATTATCGAAAGTAAACCTATTTCTAAATTGAAAACATGGCAGGTTGTTGAAAAATGATACAGGTACAAACAGAGTTATTAGTTGCAGATAATACAGGCGCAAAAAGAGTAGAGTGTATTAAGGTCCTAGGTGGTTCAAAGAGAAGATACGCTGGCATTGGGGATCTTATAGTTGTTAGTGTTAAAGATGCTCTCCCAAGGGGTAAAGTTAAAAAAGGATCTGTTCACAAAGCGGTTGTTGTAAGGACTAAAAAAGAAATTTTTAGAAAAGATGGATCAAAGGTTCAATTTGATAGCAATTCTGTAGTTTTAACGGATGAAAAGGGTGAACCAATTGGTACTAGGATTTTTGGTCCGGTTACAAGAGAGTTGAGGCTCAAAGGACAAACAAAAATAATATCACTAGCGCCGGAGGTAATTTAATTATGTTTCTCAAAAAAGGTGAAAAAGTAAAAGTAATTGTTGGTAAAGATAAAGGTAAAAGTGGGGAGATTATCGAAATAAATAGAGTTAGAAATTTGGCAAAAGTTAAAGAGGTGAATATGCAAAAAAAACATAAAAAAGCAACTAAAGAAAACAAAGGTGGAATTATAACCAAAGAAGGCTTTATTCACATGTCAAATCTTAAAAAAAATATTGACACTAAAACAAAGGCTAAAAAATGATACCTAGACTAAGAGAAAAGTATAAAAATGAGATAATTAAAAATTTAATGGGCAAACTAAGCCTTAAAAATACTCATGCAGTTCCTAAAATTAATAAAATTGTATTAAATATGGGTTTAGGTGCTGAAGCTCTAGAAAAGAAAAAGTTAGAGTCATGTATAAAAGATGTTGCCGCAATAGCTGGACAACAACCTGTTATAACTAAGTTTAGAAAATCAATTTCCAATTTTAAATCAAGAAAAGGTTCCAATGCTGGGTTAAAGGTCACGTTAAGGAATGATAGAATGTACGAATTTATTGATAGGTTAGTAAATATAGCTCTTCCAAGGATCAAAGACTTCAAGGGTCTAAAAGATTCAAGTTGTGATAGTTTTGGAAACTTTAGTTTTGGTATTAAAGAACACATAATATTTCCAGAAATTAATTTTGATAAAGTTGAAACAATACGAGGTTTAGATGTTACGATTGCAACAACTAGTCAAAATAAGGAGAATACGATTCACCTTTTAAAAGAATTTAATTTTCCAATTATAAAAGACACAAGTAAAAAAAAGAAAAAATTTAAGAAAATAGTTAGTAAAGAAGAAAAAAAAGGAGAATAATTAAAATGGCAAAAACAAGTGCAATTGAAAGAAATTTGAAAAGAATTAAAATGTCAAATCGATATGCAAATAAAAGAAAAAAACTTAAGGCTATAGTTCAAAATAAAAAACTACCTTTAAATGAGAGATTTGCTGCACAATTAAAACTATCCAAGCTTCCAAAAAATTCATCAAAAATTAGAATAAGAAATAGATGTGAGATTACAGGTAGACCACATGGAGTTTACAGAAAATTAAGAATATCAAGAATAGCACTAAGGCGGATGGCATCATCAGGTAAAATACCTGGGATGACAAAATCTAGCTGGTAAGAAGGGAGATATATGACATTAGTAGATCCAATTGGAGATATGTTAACAAGAATAAGAAATGGTCAAATGAGATCGCTTAATATAATCGATATACCTTTTTCAAATTTTAGACTTAAAATTTTGGAGGTTCTTAAAAAAGAAGGTTATATTATTAATTTTAATACTGTTAATGAAAAAGAGAACAAAAGTAAAAAATCAATCAAAGTAGATCTTAAATATTACGAAGGCCAGCCTGTGATTAGGGAAATAAAAAGAATATCTAAACCTGGAAGACGTGTTTATTCAAGAGCAGATAGTATTCCAAGAGTTCATGGAGGTTTAGGATTGGCAATTTTATCAACAAGCAAAGGTGTAATGTCTGATAGCGAGGCTATTAAAAATAATCTGGGCGGAGAGGTAATTTGTAGGGTATTTTAATGTCTAAATTAGGAAAAAAAATTATAGTATTGCCAAAAGACTCTAATATTAAAGTGGAAGATGGAGGCTTATTAGTGTCAGGTCCAAAAGGTTCACAAAAAATTAATTTTAATAATAAGTTATTTTCATCCAAAACTAATGATAAAAATGAGTTTCAGATTATGCCAAATAAAAAAACCAAAAATACTTCCATTTTGTGGGGAACTTACAGAAGCCTTATAAATAATGCTGTACTAGGAGTGACCAAAGGACACGAAAAAGATTTAGAATTAAATGGTGTTGGTTTTAGAGCAAATTTAAAAGGTGAAGAATTATTTTTAAGTTTAGGTTTTAGTCATGAAATTAAATACAAAGTTCCTAAAGGCATTGTATTAAAGATCGAGAAACAAACTAAAATTAAAATATCAGGATTTGATAAGGAGTTAGTATCTAAAACAGCATCAGAAATAAAGGCAATTAAACCAGTAGAACCTTACAAAGCAAAAGGAATAAAAGAAAAAAATCAATTTGTTATAAGAAAAGAAGGTAAAAAAAAGTAATTATGAATCGTCAAAATTCTAGAAATAAAAGAGTTTTAAGAAACAGATCTAAATTAAGAAAAATAAATACAAACAGATTTAGAATCACAGTTTCAAAGTCTTTAAAAAATATTTCAGCACAAATTATAGATGATAGGATAAGAAAAACTATCGTGTCGGCATCATCACATGAGAAAGAGATGAAAAGTAACAAATTAAATAAAACAAAAATGTCTATAGCTATAGGTGAAATTCTAGCTAAACGAGCTACTGAAAAAAAAATTAGTAAAGTATTTTTTGATAGAGGTGGATACAAATACCACGGAAGAATTAAAGCCCTGGCTGATTCTTTGAGAAAAAATGGATTGAATTTCTGATGAGAGATAGTGAATTTGTAGAAAAATTGGTAGCAATAAATAGAATTACCAAAGTAGTAAAAGGAGGTAGAAGATTTGGTTTTGCAGCTTTAGTTGTTGTTGGAAATCAGAAAGGTTCAATAGGAATAGGAAAAGGTAAATCAAAACAAGTTCCAGATGCAATTAAAAAAGCCACTGAATTAGCTAAGCGTAACATGTTTAAAATACCTCTAAAAGACGGCAGAACATTACACCACGATATTTTATCTAAAAGCGGATCAGGAAAAATACTTATGAGATCAGCACCTACGGGTACAGGTATCATCGCAGGAGGTGCCATGAGATCTGTTTGTGAGGTGCTTGGTATTCAAGACGTGGTCGCTAAGTCACTAGGTTCAGCAAATCCTCACAATGTTTTAAAAGCCCTAATGCAAGGATTAAAAAATCAAAGTTCTCCAAAGTTTTTATCAACTTTAAGAGGAAAAAAAATATCAGAAATTATTAAACAAAGAGAAAATTAAAATGAAACTAAATACACTAGTAAAAACAAATTATAATAAGATGAGAGTTGGAAGAGGAATTGGTTCTGGCAAAGGAAAAACATCTGGTCGAGGTGTAAAAGGACAAAAATCAAGGTCTGGTGTTGCAATTAAAAGTTTCGAAGGCGGACAAATGCCACTTTATAGAAGACTTCCAAAAAGAGGATTTAAGCCATTATTTAAAAAGAGCATAGCTATAATAAACATTTCTGATATTGAAAATTTTATAAAAAATAAAAAAATTAAAGCACAAGACGAGATAAGCATTAAAAACCTAGCTTCAAAAAAACTTATTGGAAAAAAATATAATAAATTAAAGATCCTTGGAAATGGCGAGATCAAAGAAAAATTAAATATTAAGGCTGATTTCATTTCTAAATCTGCTAAGTTAAAGATAGAAAAAGCTGGTGGAGTTATAAGTATACTAAAAGAAAAAGCTTAATAAAATGGCTAACGGCGATATCAATCAATCATCAGACCTAAGAAACAGAATTTTCTTTACAATCTTCATCTTGTCAGTTTATAGATTAGGCACATATGTCCCTCTTGCAGGGATTGATCCCGTAGCTCTTTCAGAAATGATGTCCACGAGTCAAAAAGGCTTGTTAGGGATGTTTAATGTTTTTTCAGGTGGTGCTGTTCAAAGGATGGCAATTTTTGCTTTAGGAATAATGCCCTACATTTCTGCATCCATTATTGTTCAATTACTTACTGGAGTATCTGATTACTTTAAAAATTTAAAAGATCAAGGTGAGATTGGTAGAAAAAAAATAACACAAATCACAAGATATGGGACAGTATTTATTGCTTGTTTACAAGGGTATGGAGTTGCTGCTGGTTTAGAAAATGCAGGTAACTTAGTTTTAAATCCCGGACTGAATTTTAAAATAATGACAATGATATCTTTGGTTGCCGGGACAACATTTTTAATGTGGTTAGGTGAACAAATAACATCAAGAGGTATAGGAAATGGTATATCACTTATAATTTTTTCAGGAATTGTTGCTGAGATACCTCGTGCTTTAGCTTCAACATTCGAACTTGGAAGAACTGGCGCCTTATCTGCAACAATGATAATTGGAATTTTTATATTAATAATTGTTACAGTTATGTTTATAGTTTTTATGGAGAGAGCTATGAGGAAAATCTTGATTAATTATCCAAAAAGACAAATGGGAAATAAAGTTTATGGTGGTCAATCATCCCATTTGCCACTAAAAATAAATACAGCAGGTGTAATACCTGCAATTTTTGCATCAGCATTACTCTTATTACCAATAACCTTTTCCAATTTTGGTTTAGCTGAGTCTGATTTGTTTTTAAATATATCTTCTTTATTTTCACAAGGAAAACCTTTATACATGCTACTTTACGCATCAGGTATAATTTTCTTTTGCTTTTTTTACACCTCAATTGTTTTTAATCCAAAAGAGACAGCAGAAAATTTAAGAAAATATGGCGGATATGTTCCAGGTATAAGACCTGGTGAAAGAACAGCTGATTATATTGAAGATATCTTGACAAAGTTAACAACCATCGGAGCTTGTTACCTAACACTAGTATGTTTAATGCCTGAATTTTTAATAGCAAAATATCCTATACCATTTTATTTGGGAGGTACTTCTGTTTTAATTGTTGTAGTTGTAGCAATGGATACTGTCACACAAGTTCAAACAAGATTAATGAGCTCACAATATGAGTCATTAATAAAAAAAGCAAAATTTGGTAAATAATAATGAATATAGTAATATTTGGACCGCCAGGTGCGGGCAAGGGTACTCAATCTAAATTTATTGTAAATAAATTTAATTTATACCAATTGTCCACTGGCGATCTTTTACGAAATGAAATTAAAAATAAAACACCTTTAGGATCTAAAATATCATCTACCATAAATTCTGGAGAATTAGTTTCAGATAAAATAGTGAATGATTTGATTGAGAAATTTATTTCTAATGATAATTACAAAAACAAAATTATTTTTGATGGTTATCCGAGATCTTTAACTCAAGCAAAAAACTTAGATGATCTATTAGTTAAATATAAACAAAAAATAAATATTGTATTAAAATTGTCTGTAAGTTTAGAAACGATTAAGAAGAGAATTTTAGAAAGACAAGCTCAAGAAAATAGGGCTGATGATAGTGAGGAAATAGCAATTAAAAGATTTAAGACTTATGAAAAAGCCTCTGAACCGGTCTTAGATTATTATAAGCAATCAAATTTACTTAAAGTTGTAAATGGTGAGGCAGAAATATCCAAAATTAATAGCGAAATTAGCGTGTTAATTGAAGCTATCAAGGGTTGACTTTAAGGAATTTGAACATATAAATACAATTTAAAAAATCTTTCTATGGCTAGAATTGCAGGCGTTAATATTCCGCAGAACAAAATCGTTCATATCGCACTAACTTACATACACGGTATAGGTGACCACAATTCTAAACTTATATGTGAAAAATTAAATATTCCCCTTAATAAAAGGGTTAATAATCTTAGCGAAGATGAAGTATTAAAAATAAGAGAGTATATAGATCAAAATTATAAAGTTGAAGGCGATCTTAGAAGAGAAGTTTCTATGAATATAAAAAGACTTGTAGATTTAGCTTCATACAGAGGATCAAGACATAAAAAAAAATTACCAGTTAGAGGCCAAAGAACTCATTGTAATGCAAGAACTAGAAAAGGTAAAGCTATTGCCATTGCAGGCAAAAAACTTACTCCTATGAAAAAATAAATGATTAAAAAAACCGAAAAACAGACTGAAAAAAAAACAGATAATAATTTAGAAACGAAAGTTCAAAAACCGAAATTTAAGAAAAAAAAGAAAGAAAAAAAAAATATATCATCAGGAATAGCTTTTGTGAATTCTACTTTCAATAACACAATTATTTCAATAGCTGATGAGAACGGCAATGTTATCTCTTGGTCATCAGCAGGTTCAAAAGGTTTTAAAGGATCTCGAAAATCAACTCCATATGCGGCACAGGTAGCAGCAGATGATGCTGGCAGTAAAGCATATGATATGGGATTAAGAACTTTATCAGTGCAGGTTAAAGGTCCAGGTTCAGGAAGAGAAACAGCTTTAAGAGCATTACAATCTAGAGGATTTAAAATTCTCTCAATCAAAGACACAACGCCAATGCCACACAACGGCACAAGGCCACCAAAAAAAAGGAGAGTTTAATGGAAAACGTAAATATAATTGATAAAAATTGGAAAGCATTAACTAAACCAAAAAAATTAGATATACAAAGCAGTGAGGATAAAGCTTTTGCAACAGTAATTGCTGAACCACTAGAAAAAGGTTTTGGTCAAACTATTGGTAATTCTTTAAGGAGAATACTGTTGTCATCAATACAAGGCGCTGCAGTCACAGCTATTCAAATAGACGGTGTGTTACATGAGTTTTCCTCAATTAAAGGTGTAAGAGAAGATGTAACAGATATAGTTTTAAATGTAAAAAATCTAGCACTAAAATTAAATTCTGATGGTCCAAAAAAGTTGATCTTAGATGCCGAAGGACCGAAGGAAGTAAAAGCCAAAGACATAGCTGAAATAGCTGACATAGAAATATTAAATCCAGAACAAACTATTTGTAATTTAGACGAAAAAACAAAATTTCATATGGAATTAGTAGTAAATAATGGAAGAGGTTACGTGCTTGCACAAAAAAATAAGTCCGAGGATACACCTTTAGGCATGATAGCAATAGATTCATTGTTTAGTCCTGTTAAAAAAGTATCTTTTAAAATAGAAAGTACAAGAGCTGGATCAGCTCTTGATTATGATAAATTGGTAATGGAAGTTGAAACTAATGGTACTGTAGCCGCAGAAGACGCAATTGCATTCGCTGCGAGAATCTTTCAAGATCAATTATCAATGTTTGTAAATTTTGAAGATCCTAAAGAAGCACCAAAACCTGTAACTTCAACAGAACCTGAATTTAATAAAAATTTATTAAAAAGAGTTGAAGAGTTGGAACTTTCGGTTAGATCTATGAACTGCTTAAAAAATGATAATATTATTTATATTGGCGATCTTGTACAAAAAACAGAACCTGAAATGTTAAGAACACCAAATTTTGGTAGAAAATCTTTAAATGAAATTAAAGAAGTTTTAAGCTCTATGTCGCTCTACTTAGGAATGGAAATTCCTAATTGGCCACCTGATAATATAGCAGAACTCTCTAAAAAACTTGAAGAAAACACTTATTAATTAAATGAGACATAAATTCGGTTATAGAAAGCTTAATAAGAACTCGGAGCATAGGAAAGCGCTTTTTAAAAATATGCTTAACTCTTTAATAAAATATGAGCAAATAGTTACCACATTACCAAAAGCTAAAGAGTTAAAACCAAAAATTGATAAAGTTATAACAATTGGAAAAGATCCAAAACTTAGTAAAAAAAAAGATCTTTTTTCAAAATTGCAAGATCAAAAGTCAGTTAAAAAGGTTTTTGATATTTTATCTAAAAGATATGTTAATAGAAAAGGGGGATATTCAAGAGTCCTAAAAGCTGGATTTAGAACAGGTGACGACGCCCCAATGGCAGTGATAGAGTTAGTTGATAGAGATGTAAATGCAAAAAAAGTTGATAAACCCAAAAAAGCTGAAAAAGCAACTAAAGATAAAAAAGAAACTACTCCTAAAGTAGCTGCAAAATAATATTAATACAAACTTCAATGCCAAAAACTTTCACAGTCAACAAAGACTATAATAATTGTCGTTTTGATAGATGGTTTAAGTTAAATATTGGCAAATATCCCCAATCATTAATTGAGAGATTAATAAGAAAAAAAAAGATAAAAGTTAATAAAAAGAGGATAAAAACATCTTATAGAGTAAAACTTAATGACAAAATAGACATTTATGAAATAGATAATTTAAAACCCTCAAAAAGTAACAAAATAGAAAAGTATAAACCTTCAAATAAAGAAAAAAAAAATTACGAGGATTTTATAATTGAAGATAATGAAAATTTTATAGTTATAAATAAACCTAGCGGTATACCTGTACAATCAGGCACTAAGTCTTTTAAGAATATCATTGATATTCTTAGAGAGACCAAATATTTTTTAGATTCTAAACCCTATATAGTTCACAGACTTGATAAAGAAACCTCAGGTGTTATGATTGTTGCTAAAAATAGAGAGTACGCTCAACTCTTTACATCACTTTTCAGAATTAGAAAAATACACAAAACTTATTTGGCAATAACACAAGGCAGAGTTAATAGAGATATTAAAATACTTCGAGATGAACTAACTTTTTATGAAAATAATAAAAAAATTGTTCAAAAAGCTATTTCATATATCAAAATAATAAGAAGTAATGATAAAAACTCCTTTTTAGAATTAAAACCAATAACTGGAAGAAAGCACCAATTAAGAAAACAACTTTATAATATTGGTCACCCTATAATTGGTGACAATAAATATTCATTTAATAATCTTGAAAAAAAACAAAAATTTAAAAATATAATGCTTCATGCTTACAAAATTAGATTTATGATTAATAATATAAAATATAGTTTTGAAGCAAAGTATAGCGAAGATTTTTCTAGATTGCTAAAAAAAAGGTTTTAAATCTTATATAAATTCTCTTGTATTATTGTTTTTAGATTTTTTTTAACGTTTGAAATATCTTTTTTTTCATTTTTTAAAGAAGTTATTTTTTCGTTTTTTAACCCACAAGGTAAAATCTTTTTGTAATCATTTAAGTTATTTTTAATATTTATAGAAAACCCATGATAAGCAACCCATCGTGAAACCCGGATGCCTATAGCAGCAACTTTTTTATCTTTAATCCAAATACCTACATTTTTTTCATCGGAATTAGATTTGACTTTATAAATACTTAGAAATTTAATTATTATATTTTCTATTTGTCTTACTAAGTTTCTAATATCCTTTTTTCTTTTATTTAGATTTAGAACAAAATAAACAATTTGTTGTCCCGGGTTATGTAGGGTGATTTTCCCCCCGCGATTTGTTTTTATCACAGTAATTGATTTATCTAATATTTCCTCTTTTTTTGATCTTATGCCCGCACTGTAAGTTAACGGATGTTCTAAAAGCCACACTAATTCTCTACCACCTTGCTTAACTAATTCGACTCTTTTTTCTAGAAACATAAGAGCTTTTTTGTAATTTACTGGGTTTTTACTAATTTTAAATTCTATGTCCATTTTAAATTGAATTTTATCACCAGATAAACTAAAAGTCTCAAAAATTAAAATAATTAGGTGTTATATGAGTTTAGTTAAATCAATAGGAAAACAAAAAGTAAATGTCGATTTCAATAAAGATTTTATCAATTTATTTAGTCAAAAGATTAAAAGTAATGATGTTGCCTTTATTAATCAAACTTTAGAAGATTTACATGCAGCAGATGTTGCAGATTTAATTGAGAATCTTGATACTAGTACTAGAAATAAATTAATTGAAATTGAAGCATTTGCGATTGAACCAGAAATTTTTATTGAGCTTAATGAGTCATTACAATCAGAAGTTCTTTTACTTTTAACACCAGAATCAATAGCAAAAATTTTACGCAAATTAGAATCTGATAATGCATTACAAATTTTAGAAAAGATTGAAGAAACAAAAAAGAAAAAGGTACTGGAAAATTTATCACCTCAAGACAGATTTCTATTGGAAGAGGGTTTGAGCTATCCTGAAGATTCAGCAGCAAGAATAATGCAGAGAGAATTTACTGCTGTTCCTAGTGATTGGACGGTTGGTCAAACAATAGATTATTTAAGAGAAAATAAGGAATTACCTGAAGAATTTTTAGAAATATTTATAGTTGATAAAGATTTTAAACCTATTGGCACAGTTCCATCTTCTAGAGTTTTGAGAACACCAAGAAATTCTAAGATGAATTCAATTATGAGAGAGATACCAGTTTTAATATCTGTTAATATGGATAAAGAAGAAGTCGGTCTAACTTTCGAAAATTACAATCTAGTTTCAGCCGGTGTAGTTAACAAAGATAATAAATTAATCGGAATGATCACAGCAGATGACGTAGTTACTGTTGTACAAGAAGAAGCCGAGGAAGATGTGTTAAGATTAGCCGGTGTTGGAGATGAAGAAATTACCGATGGTGTTTTAAAAAAAACCAAAAGAAGATTTAGCTGGTTGCTGCTTAATTTGCTTACAGCTATTATTGCATCAATAGTAATAGGATTTTTCCAAGAGGATATAGAAAAAGTTGTTGCTTTAGCAGTATTGATGCCGATTGTAGCGTCAATGGGAGGAAATGCCGGAATGCAAACATTAGCTGTAACAATAAGAGCAATCGCAAAACAAGAAATTTCATCTGGAAATTTTTATAAAATAGTTACTAAAGAATTTGTTATTGGAATATTAAATGGAATAATTTTTGCTATTATATCTGCTGCTGTTGTACAATTTTGGTTCAAAGAACTTGATCTTTCAATTCTGATAGCGGTAGCAATGATATTGAATATGATTGTTGCAGGATTATTTGGCATTTTAGTTCCAGTTTCATTAAAAAAATTCAATATAGATCCTGCATTAGCTTCCAGTGTATTTGTTACAACAATTACTGATGTAATAGGTTTTTTATCTTTTCTTGGTATTGGATCTATCTTTTTTTTAAATTAAAAATTATCAATTAATCTTACATTTCCAATATAAAATGCATAAAATAAATTAAATTTATTTTTTTTTGGTTTTTTTAAAGTTTTTAAATCGATAAGTTTTATGTAGTCAACTTTTTTTGCACCGATAGAGATAATTTTTTTTTTAATTTTAGAAAAATTATATATTTGTTTTTTTAAAATTAAATCTTTCTTATATTTTTTTAAAACTTTAATAATCTTAATAAGTTTAGTTTTTTCATTATGATTTAACTTTTTTAATCTTGAGGAATATGCTATAAAATTTTTATCTCTAATAGTTTTACATGGAAAAACTTGGGTTTTAATTTTATTTTTCATTATATGTTTTTTAATCAAATAGAGTTGCTGAAAATCTTTGTTACCAAGCAAAATCCTTTTAGGATTTGTTATCTCTAAAAGTCTGTTAACGACGTCAATTACACCTTTAAAATGACCATTTCTAAATTGACCACATAGCTGTTTTGCAAATTTGTCTAAGTATATTTTATTTTTTGTTTTGAATTTATATATGTCAGCATAAGACGGTTTATATAAATAATTGATTTTAAGTTTTTTCAATATTTTAATATCATTTTTTGTATTTCTAGGGTAACTTTTTAAATCTTTTCTACTATTAAACTGTTTCGGATTTACAAAAATACTTACAAGGGTTTTTCCCGAACCTTTAACAGATTTTTTTATTATACTCTCATGACCTTTATGCAAAAAACCCATTGTAGGAACAAAACTGATATTGTTGATTTTTCCTATTTCTTCTCGCAATTTTTTTTTATTTGTAAATAATTTCATTTGTAAAATATTCGTTTAACTTGTAAAAGGTTTTTATGGTTACACAAGCAATCATTCCCTTAGCAGGATTAGGTACAAGATTACTGCCACTGTCAAGCGTAATTCCAAAAGAATTGCTACCAATTAATGGCAAACCAAACTTAGAATATATCATGGATGAATGTATAGAGGCAGGTATAAAACAATTTATTTTCGTAGTACCAAAAAATAGACCAAGTATCAAAAAATATTTCTTTAATGATAATTTTTATAAAAAAATATTAAAAAAGAAAAAAAATGATAAGCGTTTAAAAAATGTTTTTAAAAGATTAAAAAAGCTCCAAAAAATGATAAAATTTGTATATCAAAATAAACCTGAGGGAACAGGTCATGCAGTTTTACAATGTAAAAAATATTTAAAAGGGACTCATTTCCTAATGCTTTTAGCAGATGATTTGATTGTTAAAAAAAATTGCTCTAAAGAGATGATTTCCTTGCACAGAAGAACCAAAGGTTCTGTTATAGCTACTAGAAAGGTAGAAAGAAGAACAGTTTCAAGATGGGGCATTCTTGGATTTAAAAATAAAACAAAAAATTCTTTTTTAATTAACGAGGTTATTGAAAAGCCTAAATTAAGTGAAGCCCCATCAAATTATGCCATAATTGGAAGATATATCCTTCCTAGAAAAATACTTTCTGTTTTAAAAATGCAGGGTAAAGGCAAAGGTGGAGAGATCCATATTACAGACGCGATTAAGACTCTGGTTAAAAAAGATGAAAAGTTTTATGGAAATATATTTAAAGGAAAATATATAGATTGTGGGACTTTGGATGGATTTATTAAATCAGGACTTACAATTTCAAAATATCTATAAAAGATTAATATGAAAATATGCATGATAGGAACTGGTTATGTTGGCTTGGTTAGTGGAACTTGTTTCGCTGATCTTGGAAACAAAGTTTACTGTGTAGATAAAGACCAAAACAAAATAAACAAATTAAAAAATGCTATTTCACCGATTTATGAACCTGGATTGGATGATTTAATAAGAAATAATTTGAAAGCAAAAAGATTGGACTTCACAAGTGATCTAGAAAAAGCAGTTAAAGACTCCCAATTAATTTTTATTTGCGTTGGCACGCCAACAAAAAAAGGATCAAATTTAGTCGATCTTTCACAAGTATTTAATGTTGCAAAATCAATATCAAAATATATAAAAAGTTACAAAGTTATTATTACCAAATCAACTGTACCAGTCACAACTGGTGATCAGATAGAAAAAATAATAAATCGAAAGGCAAAGAAGTCTTTATTTGATGTTGTATCTAATCCTGAATTTTTAAGGGAAGGTGAAGCTATTAGAGACTTTAAATATCCTGATAGAATTGTTATTGGCTCAAACAATAAAAAAATCTTTAAAAAAATGGAATTTTTATATGAACCTCTTATTAAAAAAGGAGCAAAGTTTTTTTGCACATCAAGAAAAGGAGCAGAATTAATTAAATATGCTTCAAATGCTTTTTTAGCAACTAAGATTACATTTATAAATGAAATTGCAAATTTATGTGAAACGGCAGGTATAAATATTGAAGATATTTCAGTTGGAATGGGATCAGATGCAAGAATTGGAGGCAGATTTTTGAGAGCAGGCCCAGCTTATGGTGGCTCTTGTTTTCCAAAGGACACAAAGGGTTTAGTTTCAATTGCTGATAAATTTAAGTCCAATCTTTCAATTGTGAAATCTGTAATAAAATCAAATCAAAATAGAAAGATTTTATTAACAAAAAGAGTATTAAAAATTATGAATAATAAAATTAAAAATAAAAAAATTGCTGTTTTAGGAGTAACTTTTAAAGCAAACACTGATGATATGCGGGAGTCATCAAGCCTCGTTTTAATACCTTATTTACTAAAAAAAGGTGCAAAAGTAAGTTACCATGATCCATCCGGTCCAAAAAATGAATTTGGTAAAAAGAAAAATCTAAATTTTGCTAGCTCAATAAATAAGGCCTGCCAAGGAGCAGATTTAATTATTATAAACACTGAGTGGGACGAATTTAAATCTATTGATTTTAAAAAAATTGTCAAAAAAAGTAATTTTAAAATTTACGATATGAGAAATTTATATAATCCTATTGAATTGAAAAAAAGGAATATTAAATATTATTCTGTTGGAAGATCAAAATTATAACTCAAATATTCCATCAACCTCAACTGCAGCACCTAAAGGTAAAGAACTTACACTAATAGCAGCTCTCGTATGTTTACCACCATCCCCAAATATTTTTGAAATTAAATCTGATGCACCATTTAAAACTTTTGGTTGGTCTATAAAAGATTCTGTAGAATTAACGTATCCAGTAAGTTTAATACATCCTTTAACTTTATCTAAATTACCACACTTTTTTTTAAGTTGCGCTAATATATTTAATGCACATAGTTTTGCAGCATCTTGACCCTGTTCTAAACTAAGTTCTTTTCCAATTTTTCCTTTAGTTAACTCACCTTTTGAATTGAAAGACACCTGACCTGATATAAAAATTAAGTTTCCGACAATTTTTGAAGCTACATAAGAACCAACAGGATCTGGGGCTTTTGGCAAATTAATATTAAGTTGAGATAGATTTTTTTCAGCACTCATTTTTTTTTCTTTTTTTTATTTTTATCGTATTCTTTTCTCTTTTCAATTAAAATTAAAGCTTCCTCCATAGTAAGTTCAGTGGGGTCTTTATCTTCTGGAATTGTAGCGTTAAGAGACTTGTACTTTATATATGGACCGTATTGACCTTTCATTATTCTTACAGGTTTTTTATCTTCAGGATGTTCACCAAGGTTTTTAATTTCTGAGGACGACATTCTTCCTGGTTTAGCCTCTGAAATTAAAGTTATTGCCCTATTCAAACCAATTGTAAATAATTCATCAACACTTTCAATTCTTGCAGATTTATTTGAACATTTTAAATAAGGACCAAACCTTCCAACATTAACAGTTATATCTTCATTCAACTCAGGATGCCTACCAATTATTTTCGGCAAAGAACATAAATACTTGGCTTTTCCTAAATCTACATTTTCAATTGGCAAACCTTTTGGTATTGAAACATTTTTTAAGTTTTCGTTTTCTTTTTTCTTTTTAGATTTTTTTGTTTTATTTTCAATTGACTCAGTAGGCTCAATCTCAAATTGTAAATAAGGTCCAAATCTTCCATTTTTGAGAAATATATCTTTACCAAAGTCATTTTTTCCAATTAATTTTGGTTCTGCCAAATGGACTTGTTGCGATGCTTTTGATTTAGATAGTGGCCTTGTAAACTTGCATTCTGGATAATTGGAACAACCTATAAATGCACCACCTCTAAAACTATTTTTAAGACTTAGTTCGCCAGTATTACAAAGCTTACACTTCCTATCTATGGTATCATTATCATCTCTTTCAAAAACTAGGTCACCCAAACTTTCATTCAGTAAATCTAGAACTTCCCTAGTTCTTTTTTCTTTAACTTGCCCAACGTTTGAATAAAAATCTTTCCAAAAATCATCTAAAACTTTGACCCAATCAATTTTGCCACTAGTAATTTCATCTAATTGATTTTCTAAATCTGCAGTAAAATTATAATCTACATATTTACTGAATAATTTTTCGAGAAATGCAGATAATAATTTACCACGGTCAGTTGGGTGGAATCTCTTATTTAACAGTTCAACATAATTTCTTGTTGATAAAACTGATATTATGCTTGCATATGTTGAGGGACGTCCAATTCCTAATTCTTCCATTTTTTTTACTAAACTTGCTTCAGAATATCTTGGTGGAGGATCAGTAAAATGTTGATCATCTATTAATTCTTTTATTGAGACTTTATCACCAACTTTTACTTCAGGTAAAATATTTTTAAGATCTTCGTCTTTTTCCTCAAATTTGTATACCTTTAAATATCCTTCGAATTTTATCGTTGAACCGTTTGCTTTAAAATGAATTTTTTTATCCTCAGACTCAATAGTTATACTTTTTCTATCAAATTCTGCTGGATTCATTTGAGAAGATACTGCTCTATTCCAGATTAACTCATAAAGTTTAGATTGATCTGTACTTAAATATTTTTTCAAATCAGAAGGTTTCCTATTAACATCCGTGGGTCTTATCGCTTCATGTGCTTCCTGAGCATTCTTTGCTTTTTTTCCAGAGTAATTATTCGGAACTTCTGGAAGATATTCTTTGCCATGTTCCTTGTTTATAAAATTTCTAAAATCAGTTATGGCCTCTTTTGAAATATTAGTTCCATCTGTTCTCATATACGTGATTAAACCAATAGTATCTCCTTCTAAATCTATCCCTTGATAAAGTCTTTGCGCAATTTGCATAGTTCTAGAAGCTCCAAAACCATATTTACCAGATGCCGTTTGTTGTAGTGTTGATGTTGTAAATGGTGCAAGTGGATTTCTTCGAAAAACTTTAGAGGAAACATCAGTTATTTTATATGATTGATCTTTTATTTCATTTAAAGCTTTTTCTGAATCTATTTTTTTCTTAAAAGAAAATTTTTCTATTTTTTTTTCGTTAAATAAAGACAGTTTGGATTGAATAAGTTTATCATCATACTGAAAGTTGCTAGCAATGGTCCAAAACTCCTCTGGTTTAAAAAGTTCAATTTCATGCTCCCTTTCAGTTATCAATCTAAGAGCAACTGATTGTACTCGTCCTGCAGATTTCGATCCTGGAAGTTTTGTCCATAAAATTGGCGATATATTAAAACCAACAAGATAATCTAATGCTCTTCTTGCCATATAAGCATCAACTAACAGAGACTCTATTTCCCGTGGATTATTAATTCCATTCGTAACTGCTTTTTTTGTAATTTCATTAAAAACAACTCGTTCAACTTTTTTACCTTTCAAAAGTTTTTTACTTTCGAGTATTTCTCGAACATGCCAGGCAATAGCCTCTCCCTCTCTATCAGGGTCAGTTGCTAATATTATTTTTTCAGACTCAGCTGCTGCATCAGTGATTTCTTTTACGTATTTTTTTGAGAATGTATCGAGTTCCCACTCCATTTTAAAATTATTTTCAGGATCAACAGAACCATTTTTAGAAGGCAGATCTCTGACATGACCATAGCTTGCCAAAACTTTATAATCTTTACCCAAATATTTATTTATGGTTTTAGCTTTTGCAGGACTTTCTACTATGACAAGATTCATTATAATTAATCTTAGTGTCAAAAATAAAGTCTTTTGTCAAACTAAAGTATAATAAGTGTTGATTTTAAAGTTTAATTTTGTCTTCAGCTTTATTTTTTAATCTAATTATATTCTGTCTATGGGTGTATAAAACAATGACAAAGGTAATAAACAAATATGTATTTAGTTCAAAATTAATCTCCAAAAATGAAATTATAAAAATAATTAATGTCGAAATGATAGACGATAAAGAGGAATATTTAGTTATAAAAGCTATAAGCACCCAAGACAAACAAAAAATCAATCCAAGCTTAAGTGACAAAATAAGTAGTATACCAAGATATGTTGCAACACCTTTGCCTCCATTAAATTTTAACCAAACTGGAAAAATATGTCCAAGAAATGCTGCGAGACCTGATAAAAAAATTAAATTTGGAAAATAAACCTCAGTAATTAATACTGCTGCACAACCTTTTAAAATATCTAGTAATAAAGTTAAGATAGCAATAGATTTACTGCCCGTTCTCAAAACATTTGTAGCTCCTATATTTTTAGATCCAATTTTTCTTAAATCTTTATTTATGAAAATTTTAGTTAAAATCAGTCCAAAAGGAATTGAACCTAGTGCGTAGGACGATATGAATACAATTAAAACTTCAGTAGACACAATTAATTAAAAACACTTTCCCCCTTAAGGTAAGTCATTAAAACTTTTCCTTGAAGTTTTCTATTTTCTATAGCAGCATTTTTAGATTTTGATTTTAACTTTGAAACGTCCACTTTCCATGGTTGATCAAGGTCAAAAATACATAAATCGGCATCAGAACCTTTTTTTAGTGTCCCTTTATCGATTTTTAATATTTTTGCCGGGTTATAAGTAATAGTTTCTATTATCTTTTTTAAAGGTAGAGATCCATTATGATATAGTTCAAGAGCTAAAGACAAAAGGGTTTCAATCCCAATAGATCCTTCAGCAGCTTGTGCAAATGGAAGCCTTTTACTCTCCTCGTCCTCAGGCTTATGATCAGAGACTATTACATCTATCATGCCATCCTTTACACCTTGAATTAGTGCTTTTCTGTCATTTTCTTTCCTTAAAGGAGGGGAAATTTTTAAAAAAGTTTTAAAATCCCCAATATCATTTTCATTTAAAGAGAGATTATTTATTGAAACTCCAGCAGTGAACTTAAGACCATTTTTTTTATATTTTTTTATAACCTCGACTGATTTCGCCGATGATAACTGTGATATATGATATCTACACGGATACTCTTCTAATAAAGACAAATCTCTCTCTATAATAATTTTCTCTGCAATATGATGTATTCCCTGCAAGCCCAGTCTTGTAGAAACCTCGCCTTCACTAATACATCTTCCCTTTGAGAGTTCTTGATCTTCAGGGTGCTGCATTATTAAAACATCAAGATCTGAAGCATAGTTCATTATTCTAGACATTATTTCAGGATTTTGAATAGTCTTAGTTGCATCTGTAAATCCAACTATTCCTTTTTTTGATAACAAACCAAATTCTGTCATTAATTTTCCATCCATATTTCTTGTAAGTGTTGCTGATGGATAAATATTAATACCAGCTTTATCCCTACCTCTTCTTAGAATAAAATCAACCATAGAGACATTGTCTATTACTGGACTTGTATTCGGCATTGATACTACCGAAGTTACACCACCTGATAAAGCAGCACTACTTAAACTTCTAAAATTTTCCTTATATTCATAACCAGGTTCACCAATAAAAACTTTCATGTCTACAATTCCAGGTATCAAAACTTTTCCTTTCAAATCAATTTTATCAGCTTTTGAAGAAATATTATCTTTTTTAACATTTTTACCTACTGATTTAATTTTACCATCTGATCCAACAATTAATCCACCAGTCTCATCTATATTTTGAGAGGGATCAATTATTCTTGCATTTATAAAATATTTTTCTTTCATTATTATTTACAATATAGTTTCAAGCATGCCATTCTTACCGCAACTCCTAATTCCACCTGTTCTTTAACCAAACTTACATTAATATCATCAGCTAATTTTGTGTCTATTTCGACACCTCTATTCATTGGTCCTGGATGCATTATTAAAGCATCTTTTTTTGCAAGCCTTAATTTATCTGGTGTTAGTCCAAAATATTCATAATACTCTCTTTTTGATGGCAAAAAAGATCCCTTCATTCTCTCATTCTGTAATCTCAGCATCATTACGATGTCACAAGATTTCAATCCTTCTTTCATGTTTGTGAAACTTTTTACTCCAAGTTTAGTAATCGAGTCAGGTATTAAAGTTTTTGGAGATATAATATTTACTTCTGCACCCAACATATTTAATAAGTAGATATTTGATCTTGCTACTCTTGAATGGAGTATGTCGCCGCAGATTGCAATTTTAAGTCCCTCAATTTTTCCTTTTCTATTTTTTATAGTTAATGCATCTAAAAGTGCTTGAGTAGGGTGCTCTCTTAATCCATCGCCAGCATTTATTACGGCACAATTAACTTTTTGAGATAATAGATTTGGTGCACCAGATTCCTGATGTCTTACTACGATAATATCTGGATGCATTGCGTTCAGAGTCATTGCGGTATCCAATATAGTTTCTCCTTTTTTTAAAGATGAGTTTCCTACATTCATAGTCATCACATCAGCACCTAATCTTTTACCAGCTAATTCAAACGAACTTTGTGTTCTAGTTGATGGTTCAAAAAATAAATTTATTTGCGTTTTTCCTCTTAGCAAATCCGTTTTTTTAGAAGCACTTCTATTTAATTTTATGAAATTTTTTGCTTCATCTAGTATAAGATTGGCTTCTTTGATAGAAAGATTTTGGATTCCTAAGAGATGTTCTTGGATTTTTTTAACAGCCGAAAACTTTTTAATAATAGCCATTAAAATTAACTCTATAGGCCTTTTGTGCTATCTTAGCAAGTTATTTATCTGATAATATAATCAATCGCGCCTTGTAATATAAATGAGGCAGCGTTTTGGTCTAATTTTTTAACTTTTTTGGATGTATTAATGTCTAAATTACTTGATAAATTGAATGCCCCTTGGCTTGATAATCTTTCATCCCACATGACGATGGGTATTGAAATATTATTTGATAGATTTTTAGCAAAATCTTTCGCCGATTGAGAGGATGGACCTTTTGAACCGTCCATATTTATTGGGTTACCTACGACGATTCCTTTGATGTTGTTTTCTTTTATTATTTCTAAAATATCATTTATCACATTTGTGTTATTTTTTTTTAAGATTGTTTTTAATGGTGTTGACACCAGTTTATTTTCATCTGATATAGCTATTCCAACCCTTTTTTTACCCGGGTCAATACCCAATAATCGAGATTTCTTTCCTATAGATTTCTTAAAATCTTCTATATCTTCCATGAATATGTTATATTTTACACCACTTTCTAAACAAACTAAAACATAGTTTATAGATGTCTATTGATAAAAACCAAGTTAAAAAAGTTGCTAAACTATCGAGAATTTCACTAGATGATAAAAATTTAGAGTCTTTATCAAATGATTTGGCATCAATATTGAAATTTGTTGAGCAGCTCAATAAATTAGACACTAATAATGTAAAACCACTAAACTCAATAGTTGATAAATCACTTGAGCCACGAAAAGACAAAGTCAATGATGGTAAGATAAAAGAAGAAATACTAAAAAATTCACCTGATAAAAATGAAGATTTTTTCGTTGTACCAAAAGTTGTTGAATAAATATGTCAGATCTTAACCAAAATACTCTTAGTCAAATTGCAAATTTAATTAAAACAAAAAAAATATCTTCATTAGAGGTAACAAAATTTTTTATTAAAAATATAGAAAAGGCAAAAAAATTAAACTCTTTTATTACAACTTGTTTCGAAAAAAGTCTTAAAAATGCAAAAAACTTTGATAGCAAGAAAAATTATAATGGGTTACTTCCTGGCATTCCACTCGCTGTTAAAGATTTATTCTGTACAAAAAATATCAAAACAACTGCTGGAAGTAAAATTCTCGAAAATTTTACACCATCATATGAGTCTAGTGTAACAAATAATTTATGGTCGGAAGGTGCTATAATTTTAGGAAAACTAAATTGTGATGAATTTGCCATGGGATCTTCGAATGAAACTAGCTATTTTGGTAATGCAATAAATCCAATAGGAAAAAATTTAGTTCCTGGTGGATCGTCCGGTGGTTCTGCAAGTGCATTGGCAGCAAATTTAACACCAGCTACAATTGGTACTGATACGGGTGGCTCAATAAGACAACCAGCATCTTTTACAGGTACTGTAGGTTTAAAACCTACATACGGATTATGTTCACGATGGGGAATAGTGGCTTTTGCTTCATCTTTAGATCAGGCAGGCCCCATGACTAAAAATGTTGAGGATTGTGCTCTTTTACTTGAAGCTATGTCTGGATATGACCCAAAGGATTCAACATCTATTAATAAAAAAAAAGAACAATATTCAAAAAATTTAAACGAAAATGTGAAAGGTTTAAAAATTGGGATCCCCAAAGAATACAGGATTGATAATATGCCAAAAGAAATTGATAATATTTGGAATAAAGGAATAGATATTTTAAAAAAATCAGGCGCCACTATAGTCGACATATCTCTTCCACACACTAATTATGCATTACCAACTTATTATATAGTAGCGCCTGCAGAAGCGTCTTCAAATTTAGCGAGATATGATGGAGTAAAGTATGGGTACAGATCGAAAAAAGGAAAAAACCTCATAGAAATGTACGAAAATACCAGAGGCGAAGGATTTGGTAGAGAGGTAAAACGAAGAGTTTTAATTGGAACTTATGTTTTATCCTCTGGTTATTACGATGCTTATTACTTGAAGGCCCAAAAGGTAAGAAAATTAATTAAAAATGATTTTGATGAAAGTTTTAAAAAAGTAGATGCTATCCTAACTCCTTCTACCCCAAGTTCTGCATTTAAATTTGGGGAAAAAACTAATGATCCAATCTCAATGTATTTAAATGATATATTTACAGTGCCTGTTAATTTAGCAGGTATACCTGCAATTTCTATTCCTGGCGGATTAGATAGTAAGGGTTACCCAATGGGTTTACAATTAATTGCAAAAGCTTTAGATGAGCAAACAATTTTAAATATCGCTCTAACTATGGAAAAAGCTATTAATTTTAAAAATTCAATTGATAGATGGTGGGAAAAATAATGGAGAATGATAAATTTAATTATTTTATAAAAACTGAAAAAAATAATTGGGAAGTAATTATTGGTTTAGAGGTGCATGCTCAGGTAGTTTCAGACTCTAAACTGTTTTCTGGTTCTTCAACGAAATTTGGTGGAAAACCAAATACACAAGTAAGTTTGGTAGACTCGGCCTTTCCAGGAATGCTTCCTGTAATAAATGAATATTGTATAGAACAAGCAGTCAAAACTGGTTTAGGATTAAATGCAAAAATTAACTTAGACTCTATATTTGATAGAAAAAATTATTTCTATGCTGATCTGCCTGCTGGTTATCAAATTTCTCAATATAAAAATCCCATTGTGGGAGAAGGGGAGATAAATCTTGATATGCCGTACGGGAGTAAAAAAATTGGAATAGAAAGATTGCACTTAGAGCAAGATGCGGGCAAAAGTATTCATGACTTAAGTCCTGATAATACTTATGTTGATTTAAATAGATCAGGTGTTGCTTTAATGGAGATTGTGAGTAAGCCAGATCTTAGATCGCCCGAAGAAGTAAATTCTTATATTAAAAAGCTCAGATCAATAATGCGATATTTAGGTACATGTGACGGCAACATGCAAGAAGGCTCCTTAAGAGCAGATGTAAATGTTTCTGTTCGTATAAAAGGTGAAACTAAATTTGGAACCAGATGTGAAATTAAAAACGTAAACTCAATAAAATTTATGGAAATGGCAATTGATTCTGAAGCAAAAAGACAAGTTGAATTATTAGAGTCAGGTAAATCTATTGACCAAGAAACTAGACTTTTTGATACCAAAAAAAAAGAGACCAGATCAATGAGATTAAAAGAAGAGGCCCATGATTATAGGTACTTTCCAGATCCTGATTTACTTCCTTTAAAAATTGAAAAATCCTTTGTAGAAAATTTAAAAAAGAAATTGCCAGAGCTTCCAGATCAAAAAAAAGACAGGTACATAAAAAAATTTAATCTTTCACCTTATGAGGCCAATGTTCTTGTTTCTGAGATTGATGTTTCTAAATTTTTTGAAGAGGTAATTAAAACCTCAGACATTAAACTTGCAAAAAATTGGATTATTGTTGAACTTTTTGCTGTTTTAAATGAAAAAAATATTGAAATAAAAAAGTCACCGGTTACACCAAAAAATTTAGCTATTTTGATAAATCAAATTTCTTCTGGAAATATTTCAGGAAAGATTGCAAAAGAAGTTTTTGACATTATGGTTAAAACCGGTTCTTCGGCTGACAAAATTATTGAGGATAAGGGTCTTAAACAACAAAGTAATCCTGAAGAAATTAAAAAAATTATTAAAAAAGTCTTAGACAAACACTCTGAAAAGGTCTCAGAGTACAAGTCAGGAAAAGTTAAATTGTTTGGTTTCTTTATAGGTGAAGTAATGAAAATTTCAGCAGGAAAGGCTAATCCAAAATTAGTAAACGAAATCCTCAAAACAGAATTAAAAAAATGAACTATTTAGTTGGAGACATAGGAAACACTAATATAAAGATTTGTAAAATAGATAAAAAATTTAGAATAAAAAATACTTATTTATTTAACTCAAAAAGCTCAAATTTAAAAAAAGAATTGACTACAAAAATTAAAAATATAAATGAAAAAAATTTTAATAAAAAAGTTCTATTTTCAAGCGTAGTTCCTCAAGTTTTTAATAAAATTAAATTTATTTTTAAAAAGAAAAAAATGCAAGTTTATGAAATCAAAAACTTTAATTTAAAAAATTTAATGAAATTTAATATTAAGAAATATTCTCAACTCGGTTCAGATCGTATAGCCAATTCAGTTGGTGCATACTTCAAATTTAAGTCAAATTGTATTGTTATTGATTTCGGCACCGCGACTACATTTGATATTATTAAGTCAAAAGGCATTTATGATGGTGGTGTAATAGCCCCTGGTATTAAACTTTCTATTGAAAATTTATATTCCTCAACCGCACTATTACCGTCATTTAAATTTAAAAAATATCCAAAAAGTTATGGCAAAAATACAATGGAGGCACTTTCGTCAGGTTTTTATTGGGGTTATGAAGGTTTAATAAACAATATTTTAAAAAAAATACATAATAAAAATGGTATAAGTTCAAATCTTATATTAACTGGTGGATATGCTAATTTTTTTAAAAACCGTCTAATCAAAAAAGTGAAAATAGAAAAAAATATTACAATCTTAGGAATTATAGAAATTTATAAAAAGTTTTTAATATGAATAAAAATGAATTAATTTTTTGTCCATTAGGTGGATCTGGTCAAATCGGTGGAAACATGAATTTATATGCGTACGGTAATGAGGAAAATCAAAAGTGGATAATCGTAGACACAGGTGTAAGTTTTGCTGATGACTCTATTCCTGGAGTCGATTTAATTTATCCAGATCCAGCTTTTATTATTGATAAAAAAAATGATTTACTTGGGATCGTTTTAACCCATGCACATGAGGATCATATTGGTGCAATATCTCATATATGGTCGGATTTAAAATGCAATATATATGCTACACCATTTACATCAGTGCTTATTCAAGAAAAATTTAAAGAAAAAAAAATAGATATTTCTAATTATTTAAAAATAGTTAAATTGAATGGTAAAATTGAACTTGGACCATTTAATATTGAGTTTGTTAGTTTGACTCATTCAATATTAGAACCTAATGGTCTAAGTATTAAAACACCGGCAGGTATGGTTTTACATACTGGTGACTGGAAAATCGATCCCAATCCATTAATAGGGGATAAAATAAACGAAAAAAAACTCAAAGAAATAGGAAACAATAAAGTTCTAGCTATGATTTGTGACTCAACAAATATTTTTAGTCCTGGAAGAGCTGGTTCAGAGTCTGATGTTAGAGAAAGTCTTTTAAAAATTATGTCTCTCAAATCTAAAAGAATTATCGTAACTTCGTTTGCATCTAATGTGGCCAGAATGGAAACCATTTTTTACTGTGCAGAAAAAATCAATAGACAAGTTTGTTTAGTTGGTAGATCCATGAATAGAATATTTAAAGCAGCAAAACAGTGTGGATATTTGCAAAATATCCAAAACCCAATTGATCCTAGAGAAAGTAAAAACTTCCCCAGAGAAAAATTGGTTTTTTTGTGCACAGGAAGCCAAGGTGAGCCAATGGGTGCTATGAAGAGAATAGTAAAAGGTATTCATCCAGATGTGTTTATAGAAAAAGGTGATACGGTTATTTTTTCTTCTAAAATTATTCCTGGTAATGAGAAGAAGCTCTACTCTTTACACAACGATCTAGTAAGACAAGAAATTGAATTAGTTACCGAAGAAACAGATTTTGTTCATGTTTCAGGACATCCTAACAGAGACGACTTGAAAGATATGTATAATTGGGTAAAACCAGAGTCTATTATACCTGTGCATGGAGAACATAGGCATATGAACGAACATATTAGATTTGCAAAAGAAATGCAGATTCCACATGCACTTAGAATTGAAGACGGGGATGTAGTAAGAATTTATCCCGGCCAAAATCCTGAAGTTATTGATAAAGCACCATCTGGTAAAATGTATTTAGACGGAAATATTGCGGTAGGAGAGAATTCTCAGTCTATTAAAGAAAGAAGAAATCTATCTTTGAACGGATATTTGGAAATAACACTTATATTGAATAATAGTGGCAAATTAAATAAACCTGTAATCTCATACAGAGGAATACCAGAAAATAATTTTGATGAAAAAATTATTTTTGAAATGGAAGACAAAATCTTTAATACTTGTAGATCATTTTCTATGAAGAATAAAAACCAAGAAAAGAACCTTATTGAAACAATAAAACAAAATTGTAGAAAGTTAATCAAAGAAAGAACAGGGAAAAAGCCCTTTACAAATATAAATATTGCTCGATTATAATGCTTTTATCAAAACTTTTTGTACCAATAACAAAAGATTTGCCTGCTGAGGCAAAAATCAAGTCTCATCAACTAATGTTAAGAACGGGAATGATAAGACAATCTTCAACTGGTATTTATTCATGGCTACCACTTGGATTCAAAATAATGAAAAAAATAGAGAAAATAGTAAGGGAAGAACAAAACAATATAGGTTCTCAAGAAATGTTAATGCCAACTATTCAATCAGCTGACATATGGAAAGAAAGTGGAAGATATGATGATTATGGCGAAGAAATGCTAAGAATATCTGATCGGCAAAAACGAGAGATGCTTTATGGGCCTACAAATGAAGAGCAAATCACAGAAATATTTAGATCCAGTGTGAAATCCTACAAATTATTGCCGCAAATTTTTTATCACATACAGTGGAAATTTAGAGACGAACTAAGGCCCCGTTTTGGAGTTATGAGGTGTAGAGAATTTTATATGAAAGATGCATATTCATTTGATTTAAACGAGAACGAAGCTTCACTTACTTACAACAAAATGTTCTATGCGTACCTTAAAACATTTCAACGTTTAGGTCTCAAATCCATTCCCATGAAGGCTGATACTGGACCAATTGGTGGAGATCTGTCTCATGAATTTATAATTTTAGCTGAAACAGGTGAAAGTAAAATTTATGCCGACAAAATGGTTTTTGATATTTCAGTTGATAATTATAAAAACGAAAGATCCTCTCTAGAAAAAATGAGAAATGACTTTTCTAAATATTATGCTGTTACTGATGATAAATACAAATCATCTGAATTTGATAAAAATGTAAAAAAAGGAAACCAAATACAGACCAAAGGTATTGAAGTTGGGCACATATTCTATTTTGGAGACAAATATTCCAAACCAATGAATTGTTCAGTTGATACAAAAGATGGAAAAAAAATATTTGTTAAAATGGGTTCCTACGGTATAGGAGTATCACGATTAGTAGCTGCAATTATCGAAGCTAAGTACGTTAATAATATTATGAAGTGGCCTAAATCTGTATCACCATTTGATATTGTAATAATACCTTCAATAAATAAAAATGATACATCAAATTTAGAAAAAGCAAAAAAACTTTATGATGAGTTAAGAAAAAATAATTTAGATGTGCTTTTAGATGATATTGAAGAAAATATCTCAAATAAATTTAAAAAACATGATCTATTAGGGATACCTTTCCAAATTATAATAGGATCTAAATCGTCTAAGGATTTATATGAATTTAAGGAAATTGGTTTTGAAGCCAAAATGTTAGATTTAAAACAAATTATTAAACTTATTAAAAATTAAATTGTTCACTTTTATTGAAAAATTAATTACCTCAAGAAATTTAAAACCCAAAAAAAAAGAAGGTTTTTTAAAGATTATTTCGATTTTTTCTTTTCTAGGCATCTCACTTGGGGTTGGGGTACTAATTATTGTTATGTCTGTAATGAATGGTTTTAGAACCGAGCTGACAAATAAAATATTAGGATTTAATTCTCATATAACTATAAAACCCTACTCAAATCCTATCAGTGAAAACTATTATAATAAAATTAAAAATAAATATATCAATTCTAATGTTATTAAAACTTTCAATGGTGAAGCTGTTATTTTAAATAGAGATAATGCAAAGGGTACTCTTGTTCGAGGTATTGACCCGAAAAAAATTAATAGTATCAATTTTTTGAAAGAAAACATCATAGATGGAGAGCTTACTAATTTTAAAAATGGAACTGTAATAATTGGAAAATACCTTGCTATTGAATTAGGTGTAGTTGTTGGTGATAAAATAAATATTATGTCATCAAATTCAATATCAACCCCTCTAGGAAATATACCCAAGCAGTCATCATTTCAAGTTGCAGCAGTTTTTAGCAGTGGCCTTTATGAATTTGATCGAAGTGTTTCTTTCTTTAATTTAAGAGACTCATTATCATTTTTTGGAAAAAATTTAGAAGATTTTTACATTGAAATATTTCTACAAGATCCAATTAATGCAAGTAAATACAAAAATGAAATACAAAATATTGACTCTAGTTTTTATGTAATTTCCTGGGCTGATCAAAATAAATCTTTTTTTTCAGCTTTAAAAGTTGAAAGGAATGTTATGTTCTTAATTTTAACACTAATTATCATAGTTGCTGCATTTAATATAATTTCAGGACTTACAATTTTAATTAAAAATAAAACAAAAGAAATAGCCATTCTTAAATCTTTAGGATTAGACAAAAAATCGATCATAAAGTCTTTCTTTCTGACTGGATTTATAATTGGTTTTGCAGCAACTATTACAGGACTTGTACTTGGTACTCTATTTTCAATAAACATAGAGAGCATAAGGGTATTTTTATCTAACACATTTAATTTACAAATATTTCCAGAAGATGTTTATTTTTTAGCTGAGATGCCAAGTGAAGTCAGTTTAAGTTCAATTATAATAATTTCCTCTTTCTCCTTGATAACATCAATGTTTGCTTCTTTACTCCCATCTCTTGCTGTAACAAAAATTGATCCAATAAAAGCACTGAAATATGATTAGAGAAATTATTCAAATAAACAATTTATCAAAACATTTTGAAAACGGTAATTCAAAAATAACAGTTTTGAAGAATGTTAATCTAAAAATTGAAACAGGGAAGGTCGTTGCTATAGTTGGTCCCTCAGGATCTGGAAAATCAACATTTTTACATTTAATGTCTTTACTAGATACTCCATCCAAAGGTAAAATTATAATTTCAGGCAAATCTATATCAGAGCTAAATGAAGATGAAAAAAATAAAATGGTTAGAGAAAATATATCAATAATTTTTCAAAATAATAATTTGCTTAGCGATTTTACAGCGCTAGAAAATGTTGCTCTTCCACTAATTATACGTGAAACGAACTATAAAACATCCATCAAAAAAGCTGAAAAATTTTTAAAAAAAGTAAATTTGGGTCATAGATTAAACCATTTTCCATCAGATTTATCCGGTGGCGAACAACAAAGAGTTGCAATTGCTAGAGCGCTTATCGCTGAAACAAAAATAATTCTTGCTGATGAACCAACTGGAAATTTAGACAACAAAAACTCTAATGATATATTTTCTTATTTTTTAAAATTAAGAGAAAAAAATAAAATAATATTAATTGCAACTCATAATAGAGAATTAGCAAAAAAAGCTGATTATACTTTAACCATAAGCGATGGTATTGTAAAAAGAGCTAATGTCTAATGCGAAGTCAACATTCACAAATTTTAAAGTGCACACGCAGTACTCCATTTGTGAAGGTGCGATTAAAATTGATGACCTAGCAGATTATTGCAAAAAAAATAAAATAAGATCACTTGGATTAAGTGACAGCTTTAACCTTTGTGGCGCCTTAGAATTTTCAGAAGCGTTAAGTAAAGTTGGGACACAGCCCATTATAGGGTCTCAAATTAACTTTAAATACGGTGAAACTATTGGTAAATTACCAATTTTCGCTAAAACTGAAAAGGGTTATAACAATTTAGTCAAATTGTCTTCCAAAAGTTTTTTGGAGACCAAAGAAAACCTTTTACCGACTTGTTCTTTAGATGATCTTTTTGATAATTGTGAGGATTTATTAATATTAAGCGGTGGTATTGACTCTCTATTTAACAATTTAGTAAAAAAAAATAAAATAAAAGATGTTAATAATCTTGCATCTATTTTAAAAAGCGAATTTAAAGACTCTTTCTATTTGGAAATACAAAGACATAATGATCAAGATGAAAAAAAATTAGAAAATATATTTTTAAGCTTATCTAATAAAGTATCTATACCAATTATAGCATCACAAGAAGTATTTTATATTAATAAAGATATGTATGAAGCCCACGATGCTTTATTGTGTATAGGAGAAAAGACTTACGTTGACGAAAAAAACAGAAAGCGATATTCAGACCAGCATTATATAAAATCAAACGACGAAATAAAAAATTTATACTCCGATATTCCTGAGGCATTAGAAAATAATTATAATTTCCCTTTCAGATTTAGTTTTAAAGTTAAAAAATCGAAACCAATTCTTCCTTCTATTCAAATATCCAACCATCGTAATGAAAATGATGAACTTACATTTCAATCTAACGAGGGATTAAAAAATAGACTGGAAAACTTTGTTTTTAAAAATGCGGATAAATCTAGAATTGAAAAAATTAAAAAAATTTATTCTGATAGATTAGCACATGAGTTAAGTATAATTCATAAAATGAATTATTCAGGATATTTTTTAATAGTCTCAGATTATATTAAGTGGGCTAAACAAAATGATATTCCTGTTGGTCCAGGTAGAGGTTCTGGTGCTGGTTCGCTTGTTGCTTATTGTTTAGATATAACAGATTTAGATCCTATAGAGTTTGGTTTAATTTTTGAAAGATTTTTGAACCCCGATAGGATTTCAATGCCTGATTTTGATATAGATTTTTGTGAGGAAAAAAGAGATTTGGTTTTTAAATATTTAAAATCTAAATATAAAAATGGTGTAGCTCACATTATTACTTTTGGTAAATTAAAAGCCAGAATGGCATTAAGGGATATCGGACGAGTTATTGGTCTACCTTATGGACATGTTGATAAAATTTGTAAAATGATACCATTTGATCCATCAAGACCATTAAGTTTACAAGAATCTATTGATAGAGAACCAAGATTTAAAGAAGAGGAAAAAAACCCAAAAGTAAAAAAACTAATTGAACTTTCATTAAAATTAGAAGGTCTTAACAGAAATCTTGCAACACATGCTGCAGGTGTAGTTATAGCTGGCGAAAAATTATCAGAGGAAGTTCCTCTTTATAAAGATAAAAGCTCTGAATTACTTTTGCCATCAACACAATTTGATATGCATTCATCAGAAAATGCTGGTTTAGTGAAGTTTGATATACTTGGGTTAAACACACTAACATTAATTAGCAAAACAATAAAAATTTTAAAAAATAAAAAAATAGATTTAGATTTAAGTAAAATTCAATTAAATGATAAAAATGTTTATGAAATGTTGTCTACAGGCGAAACTACAGGCCTATTTCAACTTGAAAGCTCAGGTGTAAGGTCTGCTCTAAAGCAAATGAAACCTAATAAGTTCGAAGATATAATTGCATTGGTTGCTTTATACAGACCAGGACCAATGAATAATATTCCAATATACAATGATTGTAAAAATGGTTTAAAAAAACCTGATTATATTCACGAAAGCTTGGAAAAAATTTTAAAGCCAACTTATGGTATTATTATTTATCAAGAACAGGTAATGCAAATCGCCCAAACGTTAGCAAATTTTTCCCCCGGTGAAGCAGACATTTTACGTAAAGCCATGGGAAAGAAAAAAAGAAAAGAATTAGAAAAACAAGAAGAGAAGTTCATAAAAGGTGCTACAAAAAATGGAATTGGAAAAGATATAGCTGTTTTTATATTTCAAAAAATAAAACCTTTTGCTGAATATGGTTTTAACAAAAGTCACGCAGCAGCTTATGCATTAATTGCTTATCAGACAGCCTTCTTAAAAAGATACTATCCTGAAGATTTTATAGCGGCAACAATGTCTACCGAATTATCAAATACTGATAAGTTAAGAGAGTTTGTGGAAGAACTCAAAAGACTGAAAATCAATATTGTCAGACCATGTATAAATAAATCATTTGCTGATTTTAAATCAGAAAAAAATAAAATTTATTATGCCTTGTCTGCAATAAAAAGTGTTGGGAAAGAAGCCGTAACAAATATTATTAATGAGAGAAAAAAAAACGGAGAATATAAATCACTTAACAACTTCATTCACAGAGTAAATCCTAAAGATATAAATAAGTTACAACTTGAAGGACTTACTAAGGCTGGTGCCTTTGATGTTTTTAATCAAGATAGAGGATCTTTACTTAAGGCTATACCTAAAATAATTCAGGTTAATAAAATTCTATGGGATGAAAAAATGAGTAATCAGTCTAGTTTATTTTCAAGCAAATCTGAAAAAGATCAAACAATATTAAAATTAGAGACTAACGAAAAATTATCAAAAAAAGATCTTTTATTAAACGAATTTCAGTCAATTGGATTTTATATGTCTGATCACCCACTAAATATTTATAAGGATTATTTTGAAACTTTAAAAATAAAGTCATATTCAAGTTTTATTGATGATAATGAAAGTAATGCATATGTAGCCGGAACGATAATGGCAATTCAAGAAAAAAAGAGCGCAAAAGGCACTCCATTTGCAATAATAAAATTCACTGACCTGAAAAGTGAATTCGAGTTATTCTTATTTTCGGAATTATTAATATCAAATAGAGACAAATTGAAAGCTGCAAATTCATTTCTAATTACACTTCAAAAAGATAGTTCTAAAGATAATTTAAGCACAAGACGAATAAATATCAAAAATATAGTCCCTTTGAACGATTTTGTTAATACGTCATATAAAAATGTTACAATTGAAGTTAATGGAAAAACAAATATGGATGAACTTCAAAATCTATTAAACATAGAAGGTGAAACAAAAATCCAGATTAAGGTTAATAGAAATTCAAAAATTTACATCTTTTCGCTAAAAAACCGAAGAAAATTTAATTTGAACACTCTTAGTTCTCTCAAAAATAAAGAATATATTAAAAAAATTAGTTTTTAATAACTTGATTTTTCAATAGATTAAATATAAATAATATTTGATTTCGCACACAGCATAGGGCAATTGCCCACCGGTCCGAAAGGAAAGCTGTGGTGGTTAAACCGGAAAAAATTATGAATATACCTAACGTATCAATAAAACAATTATTAGAAGCAGGCGTTCATTTAGGTCACAAGACTTTAAGATGGAATCCTAGGATGAAGCAGTTTATATATGGTGAAAAAAACTCCATACATATTATTGATCTTACTCAAACTGTAGTCTTAATTAAAAACGCGATGAAAGAAGTACATAAATGTATTTCTTCTGGAGGAAAAATCCTTATTGTTTCAACAAAAAAACAAGCCGCTGAAACAGTTCTAAAGTTAGCAAAAGATACAGATCAATATTACGTAAATTATAGATGGTTGGGCGGCATGCTTACAAACTGGCAGACAATTCAGAATTCAATAAAAAGGTTAAAAAAATTAGAAACAGATTTATCAAAGGAAGATATAGGTTTTACAAAAAAAGAAGTATTAAAACTTGAAAAAGAAAAGGATAAATTAAATAGATCATTAGGTGGTATTTCTAATATGAATAGAGTTCCTGAAATGATTTTTGTTATAGACACTAATGTAGAGTCTTTAGCGATTAAGGAGGCAATAAAATTAAAAATACCAATAGTAGCTATACTAGACTCCAACTCTGACCCAACAGGAATAAATTTTCCAATACCCGGCAACGATGATGCACGAAGATCTATAGATCTTTATTGTGAGCTTTTAAAAAGTACAATTATTGATGCAAAGAAAAATATTGCATTAAATCAAAATTCTAATGATCTAAAGAAGAAAAGTGACAATATAGATAATAAAAATCAATCAACAAAAACTAATAACTCTCCAAAAGATACTCAAAGCAAATAAAGTTCAAGCGATGGCGGATAAAAAAATTCTAGATAATATCAAAAAACTAAGAGAAATCACTGGCGTTGGATTTTCTGACTGCAAAGCAGCTATTACAGAAACCAATGGTGATTTAGAAAAATCGATAGAATATTTGAGAAAAAAAGGTATTGCTAAAGCATCAAAAAAAATGAGTCGTGTAGCAGCAGACGGACTTATTTTAGTAAATGAAAAAGACGGCAACATTTCAGCAATAGAAATAAATAGTGAAACTGATTTCGTGGCAAAAAATAAAGATTTTGTTTCTTTTTGCAAAGATGTTGCAGAAATTAATTTTATAAATCAAGGAGATTTAGATAAGTTAAGTAAAAGTAAAATGAAAAATGATAAAACTGTTGAGGAAAATCTTATTACATTAATATCAAAAATAGGCGAAAAAATTACAATAAGAAGAAGTAAATTTTTTAATAAAGAGGGAAAAAATTTTTTTTACGTGCATAATTCAACAGAGAAAAATATTGGCAAAGTCATATCCATTGTAAAGTTAACAGGTCAAAACAAACAAGATATTGATAATGTTGGTACTAAACTCGCCATGCATATTGCTGCCCA
This sequence comes from uncultured Pelagibacteraceae bacterium, assembly GCA_902579285.1. Classification (GTDB taxonomy): domain Bacteria; phylum Pseudomonadota; class Alphaproteobacteria; order Pelagibacterales; family Pelagibacteraceae; genus Anoxypelagibacter. Next base: position 20,709 of record CACHGA010000002.1, on the reverse strand, counting down.
GTCGCCAATTGCAATTAATCAAGATGGAATAAATAAAAATATATTAGATAAAGAGCTTGAAATAATTAAAGAGGAATTGAAAAATAGTGGCAAAAAAGATGATATGATTGATAAAATTGCTTCTGGAAAAATAAAAAAGTTTATTTCAGAAAATACATTGTTAGATCAAAGCTGGATTATGGATACAAAAATTACTGTCAAACAATTTTTAAAACAGTTTTCAAAAAATGGTGAAATTAAAGTTGCTGATTTTATAAGATTTAAGGTTGGAGAAGGAATTTAATTTATGGAAACTTTTGATAAAAAAGAAATATCTATAAAAATGGCAAAAACAATTGCTTCATACAAAAAAGATATTGGAACATTGAGGACGGGAAGGGCAAATCCATCAATGTTAGATTTAATCAGAGTTGATGTATATGGTCAAAAAATGCCAATCAACCAACTTGCGACAGTAACCATTCCAGAGCCAAGAACAATATCAATTCAAGTCTGGGATAAAAACAATGTTAATTTAGTGGATACTGAAATCAAAAAGTCAAATCTTGGCATTAACCCACAGGTTGATGGTCAAATATTAAGGATTCGTATTCCACAGTTAACTGAAGAAAGAAGAAAAGAATTAACGAAAGTATTAAAAAACCTAGGTGAAAAAGCAAAAATTTCTATAAGAAATATAAGAAGAGAGTCGAATGATAATATAAAAAATCTTCTTAAAGATAAAAAAATTGGTGAGGATGATAGTAAAAATTTCGAAAATGATGTTCAAAAAAGCACTGATGAGAATATCTCTCTCATTGAAAAAATTTTAATTGAGAAAGAAAAAGAAATTTTAACTTTATGAACAAAGTTAACCATATAGCCATTATTATGGATGGAAATGGTAGATGGGGCAAACAAAAAGCTAAAAACAGAAACATTGGACATCAAAACGGAGTAAAAGTTATAGAAAAGATAGTTCAAGCATCTATTAAATTAAAAATACCAATATTAACATTTTATACATTTTCAAGTGAGAATTGGAAAAGACCCAAAAAAGAAATAGTTTTTCTTTTTAACTTAATCAAATATTATTTTACAAAAGAAATTAATAACTTAGTTAAAAATAGTATTAAAATAAATATTATAGGTAATATTAAACCTTTACCCAAAAATGTTAAGATTTGTTTAATTGATTCTATGAAGAAAACAAAAAAATGTAACAAAATTCTCGTTAATTTAGCAATTAATTATGGATCACAAAATGAAATTATTGAAACAACTAAAAAAATTTATAAAAATAAAATACCAATAAATATGAAGAATTTTGAAAAAAATTTGTATACTAAAAACATAGTTAATCCTGATATACTTATTCGTACTGGTGGAAAGAAAAGACTAAGTAATTTTTTACTTTGGCAAATGGCTTACACAGAATTATATTTTGTGAACAAACTTTGGCCTGACTTCAAAATAAATGATTACAATAAAATAATTAATAATTTTAAAAAAGTTAAAAGAAACTACGGAAATATATGAATAATCTACAAAAAAGAATACTTACATCAATTATAATTTTACCAATTTCTATTTTTTTTATATTAAAAGGTGGTAATTATATTGTTTCTTTTCTTTATGCGATTTTGATTTTAGGTAATTTTGAAGCTTTTTCAGCTTTTAAAAGAAAACTTTCAATTATAATTATAGACGTGATACTTGTAATGGCTTTACTTGCACTTTTACACTTAAGGAACGATACAGCATCCTCATTTTTTTTGTTACTATGGATTATTATTTTAACAATATTTTCAGATGTTGGTGGTTATATTTTTGGAAAAACTTTCAAAGGAAAAAAAATCTCAAAAATAAGTCCTAATAAAACTATTTCTGGAATAATCGGTTCTTTTATATTTGCTGTTTTATCAGTATTTTTTATAAGCTTTGTTATAAGCTTGATGTCCGGTATAGAAAATAATTTTTTTCTTAAGCCTAAATATTTTATATTAGCTTTGTTGTTTTCATTAGCTGCTCAACTAGGCGATTTATTTATCTCTTATTTTAAAAGATTAGAAAAGTTAAAGGATACAGGAAAAATTTTACCAGGACATGGTGGAATTTTTGATAGAATTGATGGGCTTATGTTTGTAGTTATCTTAGCTTACATTTTATACACATTAAAAGTTTTTCCATGATTAAAAAAAAAATTGCAATTTTAGGTTCAACAGGAAGTATAGGAAAAAGCTCTCTTGATGTAATTAATTTAAATAAGAATAAATTTAATATTATACTATTATCAGCCAATTCAAATTTTAAAGAAATAAAAAATCAAATTAAAACATACAGACCAAAATATTTTGTAGTTACTAATTTAATTGTTTATGAAAAAATAGTAAAAAAATTTAGAAATAAAAAAGTAAAAATATTAAGAAAATTTACAGAGTTACCTTCAAAAATAAAATTTGATATAACTATTGCAGCTATCGTGGGTATAGCAGGACTTGAACCAACTATTCAATTTACCAAGCAGTCAAAAAAAATACTTCTTGCTAATAAAGAAAGTATAATATGTGGATGGCATATTATTTCAAAAATAATAAAAAAAAATAAAACAGAAGTTGTTCCAATCGACTCAGAGCATTTTTCAATAAAACAGCTTACCAATGGTTATAAAAATGCAGATATTAAAAAAATATACATCACAGCTTCTGGAGGCCCTTTCTTAAAAAGACCTTTTCACTCTTTTAATAAAATTAAACCAAAGGATGCTTATAAACATCCTAACTGGAGCATGGGTAAAAAAATTTCTATAGATTCTTCAAATTTGATGAACAAAATTTTAGAATTAATCGAAGCCTATAAAATATTTTTATTTGATCCAAAAAAATATGAAATTATAATTCATCCACAATCATTAATACATGCAATAGTATTATTTAAGAATGGCCAAAGTAAATTTTTATATCATGATACCGATATGAGAATTCCAATATCAAATGCGATTTATGATAATCAAGTTGATATAAAAAATATAATTAAAAAAAATAACAATTTTTTAGATAAATTAAAAAATATTGAATTTATGAAAGTTGATAAAAAAAGATTTCCAATTGTTACATTTATCAATAATAAATTTTTATCAAAATCAGCACCTATAATACTCAATGCCAGCAATGAAGTTTTGGTCGATAGTTTTATTAAAAATAAAATACCCTATAACGGAATCTTTAATACATTAAACAGAGTTTTTAAGGATAGAGATTTTGGCAAATATGCTGTAAAAAAGACACCTGGTATTTATGAAATTTACAAAATCGATAAATGGGCCAGAAAAAAAACATTGCAATTAATATCGAGAAATTATGAGAAATTTATTTAATATTTTTTTTTTATGTTTGATCATATCTATTTCTGCGACTCAATCTTTGCAAGCTGAAAAAATAAATAAGATTATTATTTCTGGAAATGAGAGAATTTCTGACGAGACACTTATTGTTTATGGTGAAATAAAAAAAAACCAGGATTATACTCAAAATGATATTGATACCATTATCAAAAACTTGTACGACACCAAATTTTTTTCAAATATTTCTATAAATCTTTCAGGCGGTATTCTTAAAATTAATGTAATAGAAAATCCAATAATTAATTCCATAACTTTGCAGGGTGAACCTACTAAAAAGTTTGCAAAAGCACTTAGAAATTTCATGGTACTTAAGGAAAAATCTTCATATTTAAAAAGTGATGTTAAAAATGATGTTGAAATAATAAAAGGTTTCTACAGTCAACAAGGTTATTATTCATCAAATGTTGAAGCTAGAACTAAAGAGGTTAAGGGTGGGAATAATTTAGTTGATTTAATATTTATCATAGACAAAGGCAAAAGAGAAAAAATTACCAAAATATTTTTCATTGGAGAAAAAAAAGTAAAAACCAAAAGATTAAGAGACGTTATTGCAACAGAAGAAGCAAAATTTTGGAAAATTATATCTAGAAATATTTACCTTAATGATCAGAGAATAGAATTGGATAAAAGACTTCTTAAGAATTACTATCTTTCTAAGGGATACTATGATGTTGAAATTTTGTCTAGCAATGTTTTTATAGATGAAAACAAAGGCATTGAACTTACTTTCAATATTAATGCTGGCAAAAGATATAGAATAAAAAAAATATCTACTGACATAGACCCAGTTTTTGATAAAAAGATTTTTAAAATTTTAGAAGAAGATTTTAAAAAGTTTGCCGGTAGTTATTATTCACCCTTTAAAATAACAAAAATTCTTGAGAGTATTGATGACCTAATCGATGATAATGAACTTCAATTTGTAACACATTCAGTTTCAGAGACAGTAGATGGTAACTTTATAGATCTTGAATTCAAAATTTTTGAGGGGAGAAAGATTGTCGTGGAAAGAATAAACATAAAAGGCAATACAATCACAAATGATTCTGTCATTAGATCTGAATTGATATTAGATGAGGGTGACCCCTTCAGTAAAATTAAACTCGATAAATCAATTAATAATTTAAAATCAAAAAATATTTTTAAAAAGGTAAATTATAAACTATCAGATGGTTCATCAAAAAATTTTAAAGTAATGGAAGTTGTTGTAGAAGAAATGCCCACAGGTGAAATAGCTGCAGCCGCAGGAACAGGAACAGATGGAACTACTTTATCTTTTTCATTGAAAGAAAATAATTATCTAGGAAAGGGACAAGTTGTTGATGCATCAATAGATGCTTCCCAAAGTTCACTAAGAGGCGGTTTATCAGTTACTAATCCAAACTACAATTTCTCAGGCAATCTTCTTACCTATGGACTTTCAAGTTTAAAAACGGACAGACCAAATTCAGGCTATGAAAATACATTAACTCAATTTAATATTGGTACAAGATTTGAACAATATGACGATATTTATCTGTCACCAAACCTTGAATTATCTTTCGATGATATGACAGTAAACTCAACAGCGTCTGATCGTTTAAAAAAACAAGCTGGATCATTTAATGAATTATCATTTGGTTATGGAATAGAAAAAGATACAAGAGATAGAAGATTCATGCCAACTAGTGGTTCGATTTTTGGTTTCTCTCAAAAACTTCCTGTCTATGTTGAGGATAACACATCAGTGTTTAATAGATTTAATTTAAGTAAGTATCACAGTTTTAACGAAAATATTTTAGGTGCATTTAAATTTTATGCAGCTGCAATTGTTGCCATAGAAGATGACGTTAGATTAAGCAAACGAATTCATATTCCTTCAAGAAGATTAAGAGGTTTTGAAAGTAGAAAGGTTGGTCCGGTCGATTCAGGCGACTATGTTGGAGGTAACTATGCGATGGCGATGAATTTCGAAGCTGCATTACCTAATTTATTGCCAGAAGCAACACAGACAGATGTAGCAGCATTTTTAGATATAGGTAATTTATGGCATGCAGATTATGACTCTACAGTGGGTCAATCAAGCATAATTAGATCAGCAATAGGAATTGCAACAAACGTATATACACCTATAGGCCCTTTAAATTTTGTTTTCGCACAAGATTTATCCTCTGCTGATAGTGACACCACTCAACAGTTTAAATTCCAAATTGGTACCTCGTTTTAATATGAAAAACATAAAAATTTTATTTATTATAATATTTATCTCTTTATTTTTTAATAAAAGTATTGCTGCTGATTTATATTTCGTAGATATAAAACAAATTTTAAATAAAAGCAAAGCTGGAAAAAAAGCTCAAGACTACTTAAAAAAGAAATATGATGAAGAAAATGAAAAATTAAAAAAGGAGTCTATTTCATTAAAAAAAGAAGAGTCAGATTTAATATCAAAAAAGAAACTTGTCTCTAATGATGAATATAAAAAAAGTCTTAATCTTTTAAGAAAAAAAAATATTGATTATCAAAAAAAGCGTAGAAGCGCATCAAACGATTGGCTTAAAAAGAAAAATGAAGCTAGATCAAAACTAATACAAAATTTAAATCCAATTTTGACAAAATATATGAACGAAAATAATATAGAAATGATCGTAGATAAAAAATATGTACTTCTAGCTAATTCTAAATTTGATCTAACAGAAATAATTTTGAAAATATTAGATAAAGAAATAAAATCCATTAAATTAGAATAAGTCTAAATGTCAGATACCTCTTTTTTTGTACCTAAAGGTCCATTTTATATAAATGACTTATTTAAAGAGCTTTCTGTTCAAAAAAATCAATCTAAAATCACCGATGTTAAGACTTTAGACAAGGCTGATAAGAGCAGTATTACTTTTCTGAATTCAAATGATTATATTGATTTAGCCAAAAAAACCAAAGCTTCAGCATGTATTACAACCTCAAAATTGAAACAATATTTACCTAAAACATGCTTAACTATAGTTGTTAAAAATGTATTACTATCAATCGCAGAAGTATCTAAAAAATTTTATCCTGATGCTGATATAGACTACCCAGACCAAACTCTTATTGAAACAAATAAACTTTCATCCAATTTCGACTCCGTTACATTTGGTAAGAATATTTTTGTTGGAAAAAATGTAAAAATAGGGTCTAACTCAATAATAGGCAGTAATACAATTATTGAACATGATGTTCAAATTGGTAAAAACTGTATAATTGGTGCAAATGTAACTTTAAGAAATGTTTTAATTGGAAAAGAAGTTGTGGTTCAAGACGGTTCAAAGATTGGTGTTAAAGGATTTGGTTTTATTCCCTCTAAAGGTAAAAATTTTAGGTTTCCTCATATTGGAAGAGTAATTATAAATGATAATGTTGAAATAGGCGCTAATTGTACAATAGATAGAGGATCTATTGGTGATACAATAATTGGAACCAATACTTTTTTAGACAATCAAGTACATATGGCACATAATGTTAAAATTGGAGAAAATTGTATGATCGCAGGACAAGTTGGTTTTGCTGGAAGTTCATCGATTGGTAACAATGTTTCGATAGGAGGTCAGGCTGGTGTTTCTGGTCATTTAAAAATTGGTAACAATGTAAGAATTGGTGGAGGTAGCGGTGTTGTAAAAAATATACCAGATGGAACAACAGTTATGGGTTATCCCGCTGTACCATTAAGGGAATTTCTAAAAAAAAATGACAAATAGTATCAACAAAGAACAAATCGAAAAATTATTACCTCACAGAGAGCCAATGCTTTTAATCGATAGATTAATTAATATAGTTCCACTGAAATCAGCTACCGCAATAGTTATTGTTAAAAAAGGAAAATTCTTTTTTGATGGGCATTTTCCTGGCCAACCTGTAATGCCGGGAGTTTTAATTGTTGAAGCTTTTGGGCAAGCAGCAGCCGCACTCACAGCCCATGGAATAGATCCAAAAGAATATAAGGATAAATTAGTTTACCTAATGAGTGTTGAAAAAGCTCGTTTTAGAAATCCTGTTATGCCTGATTGCGAATTACATCTTGAAATTGAGGCAGTGAGATCACACGGAAGAGTATGGAAATATAAAGGGATTGCTAAAGTTAATGATAAAAAAATGGCTGATGCAGAATGGTCGGCTACAATTGTTGATAGAAATAAATGATACACAAATCAAGCGTAATAGATCCAAAAGCGATAGTTGAAAAGAACGTTAAGATTGGGCCTTTTTGTTTTGTTGGGTCGAATGTTCATTTAAAAGAGGGTGTTGAACTAATGTCGAATGTTCATGTTGAAGGTAATACAATAATAGGAAAGTTTACAAAACTTTATCCTTTTTCTAGCATTGGAACATCTCCTCAAGATCTAAAATACAAAGGTGAACAAAATAGTTTAGATATTGGAGAATATAATACAATAAGAGAGTATGTAACTATTAACCCTGGCACAGCAGGTGGAGGTAGTAAAACAGTCATAGGAAACAATTGTTTATTTATGATCTCCTCGCATATAGCCCATGACTGTAAAATAGGAAACAACGTTGTTATTGCTAACAATGTTCCTTTAGGGGGGCACGTAACAATTGAGGACTCAGTTGTTATAGGTGGAAACTCGGCAGTACAACAATTTACTAGAATTGGAAGACTAGCTATGATTGGGGGGATGACCGGAGTTTTAAAAGATGTTATTCCTTTTGGGCTTTCTTTTGGTAATAGAAATTATTTGAAAGGTATAAACTTAATTGGATTAAGAAGAAAAAAATATGACAACAAAAAAATAATTGAACTAGACAAAGCATATAAAAAAATATTTTCTTCAAATAATCTTCATGATAATCTCAGCAAAATTAATGGTGAATTTAAAGAAAATGAATTAGTACAAGAGGTCACTAAATTTATTGAAAAGGATAAAAAAAGACCTATTTGTTCACCATTATCTGAATAATGATTGGTTTAATATTTGGGGATAAATCATTTCCAAAAGAAATCTTAAAAAAAGTTAAAAAAAAGAAAATAAAATATTTAATTATTGATTTAACCCAAAAAAAATTTTTTAAAAAAGAAAAAAATTCATTTCCAGTATCAATAGGACAATTTGGCAAGATTATTGATATCCTAAGAAAAAATTATTGTAAGAAAGTTCTTTTTGCTGGTAGCGTCAAAAAACCGAATTTTTCAAAGTTAAGATTAGATCTAAAAGGTATTTATTATATGCCTAGAATAATAAAAAGTTCTAAACACGGAGATGCGTCAATATTAAAAGAAATAATTAAAATATTGAATAAAGAAAAAATTAAAACTATCAGTTCAATAATATTTAATCCTGAACTTTCTTTACACAAAGGAAACTACACTAAAATCAAGCCAACCAAAGATGATAATAAAGATATTGATAAAGCCATCAAAACACTCAATAGATTAAATCAATACAATTATAGTCAAGGTACTGTAGTTAGAAATGACAAAGTGATAGCTATTGAAGGTAAAGGTGGTACCCAAAAAATGCTAAACAAATGCAAAGGTAAAATATTTAAAAACAAAGGTGTACTTGTCAAATTCCCAAAAAAGAAACAAGACTTAAGAATCGATCTACCAACCGTTGGATTAAAAACTTTTGTTCAATGCAAAGCAGCTGGTTTAAAAGGAATAGTTCTTAAAAGTAAAAGTAACATTTTACTTGAGAAAAAAAAATGTATTAATTTTGCAAATAAAAATAAAATGTTTCTTATAGCAAAATGAAAAAAATAATATTAATTATATATTTTCTTTGGTTTTCAAATTTGTTTGGGTTAGAAGTTAAATTGGAAAAGATCGTAGAAGGTATGAACAAGCCTTGGAGTTTATCATTTATAAATAATTCCAGTCTTATTTATACTGAAAAAAAAGGTAAGCTGTTTCATTTAGATTTAAAAAATCAAACATTATCTGAAATTAAACACAATTTATCTGTTCTTGAGGATGGCCAAGGAGGTCTTCTCGATGTTTTGTATGATAATGAAAATGTTTATGTATCCTATTCTGAACAAAGAGAGGGTCGGAAAACAAGTACTTCTGTTGCAAAAGGTAAATTCGATAAGAACTCTATAAAATTCAATAATATTTTTAGAGCTGAACCACCAATTGATTCTGGATATCACTTTGGTTCAAGAATAGTTAAAAAAGATGACCATTTATATATTTCTGCCGGTGAAAGAGGCCAGGGAATGATTGCTCAAGATTTCACAAAACACCCTGGTAGTATAATCAGAATTAACCTTGATGGATCTATTCCCAAAGACAATCCTAAGTTTAAAAATAAAAAAAATTGGTTACCTGAAATTTTCCAAATTGGGGTAAGAAATCCCCAGGGAATGTCATTATCTCCTTTTGATAATAAAATTTATATGACAAATCATGGTGCTAAAGGTGGTGATTGGTTTGGTACAGCTAATTTTGCTGAAAATTATGGTTGGAAAATTTTAGGTTGGGGTGGAACAAATTATACCGGAACTAAAATAGGGCCGAAATGGAAACCGGGTTTTACAAAAGCAATTAAGTATTGGGTTCCTTCGATAGCAGTAAGTGCGATGGCTATATATCAAGGTGATGAGTTTAAAGAATGGAACGGGGATGCTTTAATTACCTCACTAAAAGATCAGTCATTAAGAAAAATAAAATTTAAAGATAATAAATTTTTAAGTGAACAAATAATTTTTAAAGGTAATATTGGAAGAATAAGGGATATCAAAATACATAAAGATACAGGTGAATTGTATATGTTATCAGATTATGGAGAACTTTGGAAAATGTACAAATGAAAAAAACTTTGTTAATTGTTTATTTTTTATTATTACCAGCAAATTTAAATGCAGAAAATATATCGAAAGTTTATTTTGCTGGGGGTTGCTTTTGGTGCATGGAAGAGTCATTTGATAAGGTTAATGGTGTGATAGAAACTATTTCTGGATATTCTGGTGGACATGTTAAAAACCCTAAATACAAAGATGTTGTTAAAAACACCACTGGCCACTATGAAACTTTAGAAATCACTTACAATTCATCAATTACAAATTTTGAAAAGCTTTTAGAAATTTATTGGGTCAATATTGACCCGTTTGATGCAGATGGCCAATTTTGTGACAAAGGTGAAAGCTATAAGTCTGTAGTTTTTTTTGAGAACAGTGATCAAAAAAAAATTGTAGATGCTTCAATTAAAAATATTGAAAATAAGTTTAACAAAAGAGTTGTTACTTATGTAAAAAAATTTAAGGAATTTTATAAAGCTGAGACTTACCATCAAGATTATTATGAGAAAAATTTTATAAGATACTTGATGTACAAAAAAGGTTGCCAAAGGGAAGAAACATTAAACAAAATCTGGGGATGAAAAAAATATTTATACTAACCGGTGAACCGTCTGGAGATAAATTAGCCTCAAAAATCATTACTAAACTTAAAAGTACAAGATCCGATATAGAATATTTATCAGTCGGTGGTGAACATTTAAATGCCTTAGGTATTAAGTCAATTTATGATTTAAAAGAGATTACATTTCTTGGATTTACAAGGGTTTTGTTAAATATTTTTAAAATAAAGAGTAAAATAAATGAAACTGTAAAAGAAATTATTAAATTTAAACCAGATATTCTTTTTTCAGTTGATAGTCCGGATTTTACATTACGTGTAGCAAAAGAAGTTAAAAAAAGTGATCCAAGTATAAAAACAATTCATTTTGTAGCACCACAAGTTTGGGTTTGGAGAGAATATAGAGTAAAGCAGCTAAAATCTTTTTTGGATCATATTTTATTATTATTTCCCTTTGAAAAACAATATTTTGATAAAGAAGAAATTCCATCAACTGTTACAGGCCATCCTTTGCTTGAAAAAGGAGAAAAAAATAAAATTGATATAAGTCAAATTATAAAAGAAAATAAGAAAATCTTTTCTATTTTTCCAGGAAGTAGATTGTCCGAGATTAATGTTTTAATGCCTATATTAATTGATTTTGTAAAAAAAATGAACAAAAAATATAAAGAGTTATTTTTTGTATTTCATTCAACTGCTGAACATGTCCAGTTAATCCAAAATTTGTTATTAAAAGAGGGTTTAAAAAATTGCGGGGCAATAGGAGATGAAAAAATTAAATCTCATATTTTAGATTCCTCTATGTTTGCAGTAGCAAAATCTGGCACAATTTCTTTAGAGATTTGTAAAGCAAAAATTCCTTCAATAATTATATATAAGATGGGTTTTATTAATTTTCTTATTATTAAAATGCTCGTTAAAGTAAAATTTGCGAATTTAATTAATATCGCAGCTAATGAAGAAATTATTCCTGAATTATTGCAATCAAATTGCACTGCAAACAATATTTTTAATACAGTTAATCACCTTTTAAATAATAAACAACATTTAGAAAATCAAATTACAAAAACTCAAAGTGTAATAAGTAAATTTAGGACTGATAAATCGACTGATATAGCAGCATCAGTTGTAAATCTTCATTTAATTGGTAAGTCTCCAATTAAATAAACATATCTGAGTATTGATCATCAGATATATTTGAAATTTTTTGTGTGACTACGTAATTATGCAAATTTTTCCACTTATTTTTTGATTTATCAAAAGGATTTTTAAATCTATGAATTGTGTCTTTAATAATATTATCCATTAATGGACTAGGCTTTGTTTTAGTATAAGAATAATAAGAAGATTTAGAATAATCCAAGTCTGAACTTAAAATTTTGATACTTTCCTGTGCCATAGATTTAAAGTCATTTACCAAATTTTTATTACCATTAGCAAAAGATTTTGAGGCAAATACGTCTAGTGCACAAAAATTAGGTATTTCGACATCTTCTAAATACAATTTTTTTACCTCCAAACCTTCTAATTTTGACTCTACACCCTCAAAGTTTTCAAAACACAACCATGCAGCATCAAATCCAGCCTTAAGATGTTTAATATGATAAAAATCATTAGCTACAATTTTTATGTTCTTATTGGTTTTATTAATTTTTTTCAAATGTCTTTGAATAATATCATTAGCTATTTTGTCTGTAATAGGATTACTAACCGGTGAAGTAATTTTAATCTCTTTTCCATTAACTAAATTTTCATAGCCTTTAATGGTAAATATAATACCCCCATTAGTTTCAAAAAAGTTTCCAATTGAGCAAATATTATTTTGATATTTTTCAATTAAGTGTAGAGGCTCATTAGTTGCTAATTGAATATTGTTTTGTGCAAGTTCTTTAAAACCATCATAATGTCCTTCAGGCTCAATAATTTCTAGATCAATATTATTTTTTTTATATAAACCTTTATCCAGACCCACAATAAATGGTAGATGATCAGGATTTATAAACCACTCAAGCGCTAATTTTATTTTCATATTCCCTCACTGAATTACCGGTCAGGTTCAAAGAGTATGATCTCAGTCTTTGTAGACACCCCTTAAAATTTATTTCCTTAATTCATTGTAAAGGAATGTTGCTATAGAATCCATTCCTTTCAAATTACTCTTTCTCTCTGCAATTGAATTATAATTTGTGTTTGTATTGATATCATAGGTATAATGTTTCCCATCTTTACCTTTAATATATTCAATACCAGCAATTTCAATATTGTTCGATTTAAGTAAATCCTCATATTTTTTTAGTTCAAGATTGCTATAATCTTTGACAATCATGAATTTATTACCATCTGGATTTGTTGGACAAAACTTTTCTTCAACATTACAAGCATCAGCAGGACATAACTCAAAACCCTCACTAGCATCAACCTGAACTGCATACAAAAACTTTCCGTTTACAAACTCCACTCTTGTTATTATTTTTGGATCAGATTCTACATATTCCTGTAATAAAGTAATTCCATCAATAGAGTTTTCAAAATTTCCATTAATATATTTTTCAAGTTCATTTGAATTTGTAAAATATTTTACTCCGATACCTCTTCCACCTCTATTATGTTTTGTAATAAATGGTTTTTTAAAATTTTTTGATTTTTCCAGGATCTCATTTTTATTTTTAGCATAATATGTTTCAGGAAAATTTATATTAAATTTCTTTAATTGTTCATATTGTTTTTGTTTACTTATTTCTAACTCCAAGGCTCTTGAATTGTTCACAACTCTTTTTTTATCTTTTTCCAACCAATCAAGGACATCTTTTGTATTTTCTGGAGCATATCTATGTCCCCGTGAATGTGCACTAGCACTCATTCTATTATAAAAAATACCATTTGGTGGAGATTTTTTAAAATCAAAACTTTGTTTATCCATATGCCATTCTTTAAAAGGAGCTTTAATTTTTTTGAAACTCTCTCTTAATGGAACAAGCCATTCATCATTTTCATGAATTATATATATATTTTTTTCCACAAGTTTTTATAGACAATTTTTTACCTTACTATCAATATTGATTTTTAATAATTATGACGCACTTACTTTTGGTAGATAATTAAAGGAGGCAGTATCTATCTTTGATGAATGTTCTCTTCTCATCTTCCATCCCTTATTTATTCCTGTATTTGCAATACTAATTGCATGCCTACCATATTTCATGTTTGTATAATCAATTGCTTTCATCAGTTCTTTTGATTTATTTTCAAGTAAAGGTGTTAATAAATTAATATCTTTACCATCCGAATCTTTTAATTTTGATAAAATTATTCCAGCTTTTTGATAATAATAACCAGGTTTGTATATGCTTTTTAATGCTTTTCTTGCACTTTTAACTAGCTCTATGCTATTGCTCGTTGCTATTGGTAGATCTACTGTTAGTCCGTTTGAATAGTATTTTCTATTTTTGTTGAAAGGACTAGTTCTAATAAAAACTGTTAGAGCTCTACATATTTGATTATCTCCCCTTATTTTTTCAGCTGCATTTAAACAATATGTAGTTACAGCTTCCTCTAATTTTTGTAGGTCAGTTACTTTTTTTCCAAACGATCTAGATACACAACAATTTTTTCTTTTTTCCTCGTGTGTTTGTAAACCAATACAATTTATACCACGAAGTTCCATTGCGGTTCTTGACCCTAAAACATTTGTACTCTTCTTTACCCAGGTATTTGATGTTGATTTTAGTTTATACGCATTATCTATTCCATTCTTGATATATAATTTTGATAATTGTCTTCCAACACCCCAGACATCTCCTATAGGAAATTCTTTAAGTTTTTCATCTATATTTTCATTTAAATACATAACACCTGTTTTTTCTTTTTTAGCAATATGGTTCGCTACTTTACTTAGAGTTTTTGTTGATGATATCCCAACACTTGTTGGTATCCCTGTCCATTTCAAAACTTTTTTTCTTATTTCTTTCCCGTAGTTTTCTATACTTTTTTCATCTAAGAAAGATAAATCAATAAACGCTTCATCGATAGAATAGATCTCTACGTTAGGTGAAAAAGTTTTTAATACCCTCATAACTCTACGTGATAGATCTCCATACAATGCATAGTTAGATGAAAAAATATAAACTTTATTTCTCTTAATTAATTCTTTAACTTTAAAATAAGGTTCACCCATTTTAATTCCTAAGATTTTTGCTTCGTTAGATCTTGAAATCACACAACCATCATTATTTGATAGGACTACAACTGGTTTATTTTGGATTTTTGGGTTAAATAGTCTTTCACAAGAAACATAGAAAGAATTACAGTCTACAAGGGCAATTTTCTTTTTATTGTAGTTTATGGATGACATAAGTAACTACTCCCCAAATTATTATGTTAGGATTTTCACTTAATTCAATTTTATTAGGACCAGAAGCTAAATAATTATTATTTTTTCCTCTTATGAAAGTTTTTACCACTAGCTCTTCATTTACGTTTGCTATTACTGTTGATGAGTTTTTTGGATTAATGCTTCTATCAACAATTAATAAATCTCCATCATAGATACCGACATTAGTCATAGACTTTCCTTGCACTCTTATTATGAATGTTGCTGGCGCATTTTTTATTAGATGTGTGTTTAAATCCACATCGTCTTCGATATAATCTGTTGCAGGCGAGGGGAAACCAGCGCCAACTTTGTGAATATAAAAAGGTAATTTAAGCTTCATAAATGTTCTTGATTTGTTCTTTTTATAAAGGTAAGATGGAAGATCGTCAAGTTTAATTAATGAAAAGAATTTAATTAATTTTAGAAATTCTTTTTAAGACTTCATCTTTTGTAAGTGATAGGACGATATTATAAATACCAGGGCCAAATCTTGAACCCACTAAAGCAATTCTTAGTGGTTGACCAACACCTTTAAAGTTAGTTTTGTATTTACTGATTAAACTGTTAATTAATTTTTCAACACTTTCTTTGTTTGGATTATTAATGTTTTTAAATTCATTTAGGAAATCACCAATAATTTTCTTAGAATTAGCATCTAAAAGCTTCAAATCTTCTGGGGAAATACTTATTTCTTTGCTTAGTATGTATTGTGAATTCTGGTAAATGTCATCAAGAGTTTTGGCTTTATTTTTTAGAAAATTTAAAGACTTAATAATAACTTCTTCCTTAGATGGATCGATAGTTTTTTTATACTTTTGAGCATAACTCTTCAAAAAATCAAAAAGAACTTTTTCATCTATGTTTTTAATATAATGTTCATTAAGTGAAAGTATTCTAGACATATCAAGTTTTGATGGAGATTTTCCGACACCTTTTAAGTCAAAAAGTTTAATACTTTCATCTAAAGAAAAGATTTCCTTATCTTTATATGCCCAACCTAATCGTAATAAGTAATTTCTAAGTGCATCGGGTAAAATTCCAATTTTAGTATAGTCATCAATAGTTGAGGATTTATCCCTTTTTGAGAGCTTAGATCCTTTTTCACTATGAATTAAAGGTATGTGCGCAAATAAAGGAATATCCCATTTCATTGCTTCATAAATTTGTTTTTGTTTAAATGTATTAATCTTATGATCGTCGCCTCTAATTACATGGGAAATTTTCATTGAATGATCATCAACTGTTGCGGATAAATGATAAGTTGGGGATCCATCTTGTCTTAATATAACAAAATCCTCAATAATCGAATTTGATATATTAATGTCACCCTGAACTAAATCTTTAATTATAGTATTTCCCGAAACTTTACTTTTAAACCTGATAACTGGTTTTACATTTTTTGGTATTCGAAGATCTTTAGGATCTCTCCATTTCCTATTGTAAACATATGGGATACCTTGCTTTTTACATTTTTCTTTTTGCTCTTTAATTTCTTCCTCAGAACAGTAACATTTATAAGCAAAATCTTTTTTTAAAAGTTCCTCAGCAATTTCTTTATGTTTATTAATATTTTTGGATTGAATAAATTCTTTATCGTCATGCTTTATTCCAACCCATGACAGAGATTCAATTATTTGTTTTTTAAACTCATCTTTAGATCTTTCTTTATCTGTATCTTCTATTCTTAGATAAAATTTTCCTTTATTTTTTTTGGCTAAAAGCCAGTTGAAAAGAGCCGTTCTTACACCCCCAATATGTAATGGACCAGTAGGTGAGGGAGCAAACCTGCAAATGAAAGACATTAAATGAAATTAAACTATTTTAATTGAAGTTTCTATATAAAGAAACTAATTTTCCTTGAATCTTAATTCTTTTAGCGGCGTATATTTTCGTATCGTATTTCTTATTCGCGCTTTCGAGTGCTATTGTGTTGCCTTTCTTTCGAATTCTTTTTAATGTTGCTTCTTCGTTGTCAATTAATACAACAGCAATTTGTCCATTGTCTGCATTTGAAGATTTTTTAATTATTACTGTATCTCCATCATTAATACCCGCTTCTATCATCGAGTCACCCTTAACTCTCAATCCAAAATGATCATCGTTTTTATTAAAATCTGAAGGCAAATTTACTTTATCAACTTCTTGTTGTATTGCTTCAATTGGAGTGCCGGCTGCTATTGAACCTAAAACTGAAATTTTACTAGATTTGTTTGATGTTTTATCGAGCCCACCTTTAATTACGCTTGGAGTAAAACTATTAAATAAATCAAGTGCGCTAGCATTTTCTGGTAATTTAACAACCTCTAAAGCTCGAGCTTTGTGAGCAAGTCTTTTTATAAAACCTCTTTCTTCTAAAGCTGATATTAGTCGATGAATTCCTGATTTCGACTTAAGGTTGAGTGAATTTTTCATCTCTTCATATGAAGGAGAAACACCTGTAGATCTAATTTTCTTATTTATAAATAATAATAAGTTTTTTTGTTTTTTTGTAAGCATAGAACAAATCCTGTACATTTCTGTTCTACAAAAGTTCTACTATAATATCAATGTCAAATTAGCCTTTATTTATGGGCTTATTTTAAGGACTCTATGTAATAGTGAGGTTTTTTTATCTAGATCTTTGAGAAGCGATTCACCAATTAAAAAATTATTTATTTTTGTTTGTTTAACTATTTCCTCTACTTCTTTATCTGACTTAATGCCACTTTCACAAACTATAGGCCCAGGATGCTTCTTTTTTGATAGAACATTATTATAAACATTGAATGTATTTTCTACATTTGTTTCTAAAGTTTCTAGATTTCTATTATTAATACCCAAAACAACATCTTTCAAACCTGCAATTTGTTCGGCTTCAAGAGTACTATGGACTTCATAAATTACAGAAAGGCCAAGAACTTTTGCTAGTATTCTGAGTTCCGCAGCACGTTGTTGCCCTATACCTTTTAAAATTATTAGTATTGCATCAGCCCCAAAAGCCCTTGCAAGGTGTAATTGATATTCATCGTATATAAAGTCCTTACAAAGAATTGGTAGTTTAACCTCTTTTTTTATATCTTGGATATCTTCAATTTTACCCTTAAAATTTTTTTCTTCGGTAAGAACAGATAAACATGTTGCTCCAGCTTTAGCATAGTTTTTTGCTATCTCAGTTGGATTATAATCATTTATTATTTCACCTGCTGATGGGCTAGCTTTTTTTTATTTCAGCTATAACATTAACTTTCTTTTTATTATTTAACGGTTTTTCGAAATCATAGTAATTTTTATATGCCTTTATCTTTTCACTTAAATCTTCAACTGAGTATAATTTCTTATACCTCTCAACACTTTCTTTTTTTTCGCTGTATATTTTATGTAAATAATCTATCATGATCTTAGTTTCGATATATGAGTCATCGCTTTTCCTGAAAGAATATGATCTCTTAATTTGATGTAACCTTCTTTGAAAGAACCTGCTTTATCAGCCACAATCAATCCTGCTGCAGCATTAAGACATACAGCTATTGAAAAATCATTATCTTTTCCTTGAAATATTTCCATCATTTTTTCCGAATTATAATCAGGACCTTTTCCAACAATATTTTCAAATTTATCAGCTTTAATGCCTAAATCATTCGGGTTTAAAATTGTTTCTTTAACAGTTTTATTTGAAAGTTCCACTATACTTGTATTAGCGTATGGTGAAATTTCATCCAAACCATCTTGACTATTTACAATAATTGCTTTTTTTAAATTTAAATTTTTTAATGCTTCAGCGAAAATTTTTAGTAATTTTTTATCAAAAACTCCAACAACTTGTCTTTTTACACCTGCTGGACTGCTTAAAGGTCCAATGAGGTTAAATATTGTTCTTTTTCCTATTTTTTTTCTTATTGGGCCAACATATTTCATTGCAGAGTGGTAAGCTGGCGCAAACATAAAACCAAAATTATTTATATTAATATTTTTTTCAACATCATTTGGACTAAGATTTATATTTATACTCAATTTTTCTAACACATCAGCAGACCCACACTTTGATGAAACAGATTTATTTCCATGTTTTGCTACTTTTACCCCAAAACTTGATAACAGAAGAGCTGCAGCAGTGGATATATTCAAAGTATTTTTTCCATCACCACCAGTTCCGCAGGTATCGATCGTATCATCCGTGACATTAACTTTGGTAGCTTTATCACGCAAAACATAAACACCTCCTGCAATTTCCTCTGCAGTTTCACCCTTAGAGGAGGATGCAATTAAAAAATCATGAATTTCCTCCTCTTTTGCTTTGCCAGTCATGATATTTTCGAATGCAGATTTACTTTGTTCGAAGCTTAAATCTTGTCTTTTTCTCAGTTTTTCAATTATTTCATTCATTTTGTTAATGTTTTAAAAAGTTTTCGATTAGTTTTATTCCTACTTTAGTATTAATGCTTTCTGGGTGAAACTGAACTCCGTGTATGTTGTATTTGTTATGCATTATTCCCATTATTATTTTGTCTTTAGTTTCAGCAGTAACTGTAAAATCTTCATTTAAAGTTTTTCTATCCACAATTAAACTATGATATCTGGTACCTGTAATATTATTTTTGAGACCTTTAAAAATTCCCTTCTTATTATGTATAATTTTACTTGTTTTCCCGTGCATCAGTTTTTTTGCACTTATTATTTTAGCACCATAAGCCTGGCCTATAATCTGATGGCCCAAACAAACTCCAAGTACGGGAATTTTTTTAGACAAATCTTTTACAATTTTTAAACAATTTCCAGCCTGATCCGGATTTCCTGGACCAGGCGAAATAACTATTTTTTTATATTTTTTTTTAGTTATTTCATTAGATGTAATTTTATCATTTCTTACAACATCAACTTTGCATTTCGATGACTGCAGATAATGATAAAGATTGTAGGTAAAACTATCATAATTATCAATTAATAAAGTTTTCATTTAACTTATAGCTTTCAATAAGGCTTTAGCTTTATTTACAGTTTCATTATATTCGCTATTTGGATTGCTATCAGCAACTATACCTGCACCTGACTGAACATAGATTTTTTTATCTTTTATAAGTGCGGTTCTTAATGCAATACAGGTATCAAAATCTTGTTTTGAGGTAAAATAACCAATTCCACCAGCGTATAATTTTCTTTTAGTGCTCTCTAATTCATCAATTATTTCCATTGCTCTTATTTTAGGAGCACCGCTTACAGTACCAGCGGGAAAACCAGATAAAAAAGTATTAAAAATAGATAAACCTCTTTTTTGTTTTCCAATAACGTTTGAGACGATATGCATAACGTGCGAATATTTCTCTACTTTAAATTTCTCTGTAACTTTAACAGTGTCTGTTTTAGATACTTTACCAACATCATTTCTACCCAAATCTAAAAGCATTAAATGCTCAGCAAGTTCTTTAGGGTCATTTAATAACTCATTAATTAGTTTTTTATCATCTTTTTTATTTTTTCCTCTTGGTCGTGTACCAGCAATTGGCCTTATTGAAACTTCGCCATTTAGCAAACGAACAAGTATTTCAGGACTACTTCCTAAAATTTGAAAATCTTTAAAATTAAAATAGAACATAAAAGGGGAGGGGTTCAAAATTCTTAAAGCATTATAAATTTCTAAAGGGGGTT
>CACHGA010000001.1 GCA_902579285.1 uncultured Pelagibacteraceae bacterium | reverse complement strand
AACTTCAGGGAATTTAGGTACATCTCAAGCGGTCTATAAATCTATAGAAAAAGATTTAAAAAGTAAAAATGGTCCGAATCTTAATACATGTAAAGATTTCGAGCAGATCGCGACTTATTTGGGTAAATTAAACATTAAACATTCATCGCCAGATGGGGTTAACACAGACATTCTTACTCTTGGAGCGACGTTTATTGTTGGCGGTCAAATTAAAGGTCAACCTCAAGAAATTTATCTAGTTTATCCGCAGGGAAATTTTATTAGACCAGCTGATAGCAAACCATATTTAGTAATTGGCGAGGTTAAGTATGGAAAACCAATTCTTGACAGAGTAATAACGCCGAGTGTGAAAATAGGTGATGCTTCAAGATGTGCTTTAATTTCAATGGACTCCACTTTAAAAAGTGATTTGACTGTGGGACCTCCGATAGATTTTGCTATTTACAAAAAAGATACAAATAAAATTACATCTCTAAAATGTTTGAATACTACAGACGAAGACTACGCCAAAGTCTGTAATCAATGGTCTGAAAAAGTTGTTAAACTATTCGATACATTTCCAAGATTTGATTGGGAAATATAATAGCCCTACTCTCCAAATTTAATTTATGAAAACTGCATTAATATTTGGTTCATCAGGTTTAATTGGAAACGAGTTATTTAAAACTATTCTTTTAAATAATTCTTACGATAAGATTAAAGTTTTTGTGCGCTCTATACCTGAAGTCAATAATCCAAAAGTAGAAATTATTAAGACTGATTTTTCCAATCTAGAACAATATAAAGATAAAATAATTGGAGATGATTGTTTTTTTTGTATTGGTACCACTAAAAAAGATACACCTAATAAAGATGAATACAGAAGAGTTGAATATAATATTCCAGTTGATGTTGCGAAAATAGCAAAAACAAACTCCGTGAAATCTTTTTATTACGTCTCATCTATTGGTGCTAATCCAAATGCATCAAGCAATTATTTAAAAAATAAAGGCCAAGTGGAAGGGGAATTGAAAAATTTAAACTTTTTAAAACTTGCTATTATTAGACCGTCTTTGTTAATTGGAAATAGAAAATCATTTAGATTAGGTGAAGTAATTTTTACTCCAGTAATGAATACACTTACTCTGTTTGCTTTTGGAGGTTTAAAGAAATACAAACCTATAAATATTCAAAATGTCGTTAAAGCAATATTGTATATATCGAAAAATGTTTCAGATAAAATAGTCTTCGAGTCAGATGAGCTTGAGAGAATAGCTAAATTAAATTAATATCTAAAAATATAGCGTTTAGTATTCAAACCGTAAAATATAATTGCCAAAGTAATTATTAACCCCCCAACAATTGTATTATAACTTGGAACCTCATTAATCCCTAATAAAGGAAGCCAAACCCAAAAAATTCCACCCAATATTTCTGTAAGTGATAGAAGAGTTAGATCAGCAGCTGGTAGATATTTTGATTTTGCTGAATATAAAATAAGTGCTGAACAAACTATAAATCCATGTAGTGACGAGAGTGAAGTGTTTTTTAAAGTCATAAAAACATTACTGTCATTAAAAATTAAAACTAACAAAGAAACACTGGCTGCAAATAATCCTGCTATAGATACAGTTGTTAGTTTTGGAGTATTTTTTTTATATCTTAGAGTAACTGTAAATATTGCAAACCCTAAAGAAGATATTAATCCATTAACAAGACCAAACAGTGTTCCGGTTTGAATACTATCAAAACACATAAATATTATTCCTGCTGCTGCAATTGTTATGGCTATCAAAGTAGTTTTAGATATTTTTTCGTTTAAAACAATATAAGCAATTATTGCCGCTATAAAAGGTAATGCACCTAACATCAAAAGAGTAACTGCGGCTGAGGTTGTTGTTAATGAGAGAATAAAAGTTATGTTAGCAACACCAAGACTTATTCCTCCGATTAATCCTGATGTGCCTATTTTGTTATAATTATTAATAAAGTTTGTGCCTTCGATTAAAAATAAATAAAGGTTTAAAATTAAAAAAATTGCTAACCCTCTTATTAAAGAATACTGCCATGGAACTAGCTCTGCATTATCCATATTTCTAACAACCAATGGACCGAAAGACCAAATTAACCCAGCCAACAAAACAAAAAACATAGCTGAGCTAACTTTATTTTTTGACATTACATATTACCGTACTTAGGTCCGCCGCCACCTTCAGGGGCGACCCAGGTAATATTCTGAGAAGGTTCTTTAATATCGCAAGTTTTACAGTGAATACAGTTTTGTGAATTTATTACAAATTTTTCTTGTTGAATTTCATAAACTCCCACTGGGCAGTATCTTTGAGCAGGTTCATCGTACTTATTTAAAGTATAACTCACCGGCAAATTAGGATCTTTTAATTTAAGGTGTACAGGTTGATTATCTGTGTGATTAGTACCTGTCAAATAAACTGAACTTGTTTTATCAAAAATAAGTTTCCCGTCAGGTTTTGGATAATCTATTTTAGGCATTTGAGCTGAAGGTTTTAACGCCTCATGATCAGCATGCTTGTGTTTAAGAGTAAATGGTAATTTACCTCTGAATAATATTTGGTCGATACCTGTAAAAATAATCCCTAATAATAAACCCCAACTAAAACTTGGTTTAACATTTCTTGCTGCATATAACTCTTGGTAAACCCAACTTTTTTTAAATAATTCTTCATAATAAGATAATGTTCTTTTATTTTTAAAATGCTCAATAATAGTTTCCGCTGCAATCATTCCACTCTTCATTGCAGTATGTGTTCCTTTAATCTTAGGCATATTTAAAGTTCCTGCATCGCATCCAACCAATAAAGCACCAGGCATGTACATTTTAGGTAAACTTTGAAGACCGCCTTCAATTAAGGCTCTAGCTCCGAATGAAATTCTTTTTCCACCTTCTAGCATTTTTCTAATTGCCTTATGGGTTTTAAATCTTTGAAACTCATCAAAAGGTGATAGGTGTGGGTTTTGGTAATCAAGACCAATCACGTAACCAATATAAATTTGTTTTTTTTCAGCGTGATAAATAAAACTTCCACCATATGTTTTGCTATCTAAAGGCCAGCCAGCTGTATGCATAACCAAACCTTCCTGATGCTGTTCATCGCTTACTTCCCAAATTTCTTTTAAACCAATTCCGTATTGTTGAGGATTTTTTCCCTCATCAAGATTAAATTTTTTAATTAATTCTTTTCCTAAATGCCCTCTACAACCTTCAGAAAAAATAGTAACCTTAGCATGCAATTCCATTCCCTCTTGATAACCATCTTTTTTATTTCCATCTTTATCTAAACCCATATCTAGAGTTGCTACTCCTTTTATAGATCCATCTTCGTTATAAAGTACTTCGCTTGCTGGAAATCCAGGGAAAATTTCAACTCCCAATTTTTCAGCCTGCTCTGCCAACCAACGACATAAATTTGCAAGACTTACAATATAATTATTATGATTTTTTTGAACTGCTGGTAAAAGCCAAGTTGGCCAACTTAATGAGGAATTTTTTCCTAAAAATAAAAACTTTTCTTTTGAGACTTTCGTTTTAATTGGTGCTCCTTGCTCTCTCCATTTTGGCAATAATTCATCGAGAGCTCTTGTTTCTAAAACATTTCCACTTAAAATATGAGCACCTACTTCAGATCCTTTTTCTAAAATACATACATTTAGTTTGGGATCTAATTGTTTTAATTTAATTGCCGTAGATAAACCCGCTGGACCAGCTCCTACTATTACTACATCATATTCTGTTGCTTCTCGCGCCATGACGAGACTATATCAAACTAATTATTTTTGGATAGTATTGAGTTTGTTTAACTCGGAAAGGAACTCGGGAAGGGCTTTGAATAAGTCTGCTTCTAAACCATAATCAGCGATACTGAATATTGGAGCTTCACCATCTTTGTTAATTGCGACAATTATTTTGCTCTCTTTCATTCCAGCCAAGTGTTGAATCGCTCCTGAAATTCCAACTGCAATATATAAATCTGGCACAACAACTTTTCCTGTTTGACCGACTTGATGATCATTACTTATATAACCGGCATCAACAGCTGCACGTGATGCACCTACCGCTGCATTTAATTTGTCTGCAATATCAGTTATGAGTTTAAAGTTCTCTCCACTTTCTAATCCTCTTCCACCAGACACTACTATTCTAGCAGTTCCAAGTTCCGGTCTTTCTGAATTTGTTTCTTCTCTTTTTACAAATTTAGAAAAATTAGGAACATCAACTGCATCTATTTTATCAATTTGTGCAGAACCTCCAGTTTTAGGTGCAGGTTCAAAAGAAGTCGGTCTAATTGTTACACATCTTTTTTTGTCATTGCTTTTTACAGTCGCAAAAGCGTTACCTGCATAAATTGGTCTTACAAATGTATCAGGCGAATTAACTTTTATTACATCACTTACTTGAGAAGTATCTAATGCAGCAGCAACTCTTGGCATAAAGTTTTTTCCAAATGTATTTGCTGATGCAACAATATGATCATATTTATCTGCATTCTTAGTTACTAAAGGAGCTAAATTTTCTGGTAAATAATTTTGATAATTAGGAGAATCGCAGTGTAAAACTTTTTTGACTAAAGGAACTTCAGCAACTTCTTTTGCAACACTTTCACATCCACTGCCAGCAACCAATACATGTATCTCAGCATCGATTTTTGATGCAGCACTTATTGCATTTAAAGTAAATGGTTTAAGGTTTTTATTATTGTGTTCTGCTATTAATAGTACTGACATTAAATTACCTTCGCCTCATTTTTAAGTTTGCTCACTAATTCCGCTACATTTGCAACTTTAATTCCTGCTTTTCTTTTTGGTGGTTCCTCTACTTTTAATTGCTGAACTCTGTTTGTAATGTCTACACCTAAATCTTTCGCTACCATTTGATCAATTGGTTTCTTTTTAGCTTTCATTATATTTGGTAAAGAGGCATATCGGGGTTCATTAAGTCTTAGATCACAAGTAACCACCGCTGGTAGATTTACCTCAACTGTTTCTAAACCTTCATCAATTTCTCTCACTATCTCCATGCTTTTATCTTTTAAAGTTACTTTTGAAGAAAAAGTTGCTTGGGGCCAATTCAACATAGCTGCAAGCATTTGTCCTGTTTGATTACAATCATCATCGATTGCTTGCTTGCCTAAGAAAATCATATCTGGTTTTTCTTTCTCAACAACTTTTTTTAAAATTTTGGCAATGCCTAGCGGTTCTATATATGTATCAGACTTAACGTGAATTCCTCTATCTGCTCCGACTGCTAAAGCTTTTCTAACTGTTTCCTGTGCTTTATCATCTCCGATTGTAACCGCAACAATTTCTTTAACTTTTCCAGACTCTTTTAATTTAACAGACTCCTCAGTTGCGTTGTCATCTGGAGGATTGGTTGACATTTTTACGTTGTCTGTGTGAACTCCAGAGCCATCTTCTTTAACTCTGATTTGTACGTTGTAATCAATAACTCTTTTAACAGCGACTAATATTTTCATTTGGTGCCTGTAGCTTTTATGTTCCCCGATATTTTCATGCTCATTTTTCCAGATTTATGCGATAATATTTTTGTAAAACCTTTTTTTGGGCAATATGTATAGCTATTATCATCAACCATCTTTCCATCTAATTTAGCTTTTGACCATCTAAATGTTAAGCATTTTTTTTCATTACCGATTTTTTTTATTGTGATAGTCTTCTTATAATCTCTGCTTTTATTATTGTAAAAATAAGTCGACACAAATTCTCTTGTCTCACCCTCTTTCCAATTTCCTAGAGGAAATTTACAGCCATTTTTTATATAAACTAATCCTCTTTTTTCATATCTACTATCCATTACTCTTCCTAAACACTGGCCGTTATTTGTTTTTGTAAATAATTGGATCTTTGAACCTCTTTTTCTCTCGTAAACTTGGTGTACTTCACCAGTTCTTTTATTTTTCCAATCCATAGGACCTGTGACTTTAAGTTTACCACTGTGTTGTCTTTCCTTTGCAGTAAATAATTCTAATGGAATAGATCTTTCATTTGCAAAAGCTATTTTTGGTAAAGCCAACAATAGGCAGATTAATATTAACTTTTTCATTATGCTCTTAGTAATTTATTTTCAGAGTCGTAAGGTGAGTCTTCAATAATTGAAACTTCATGCATTTTACCTAATATATCTATTTTAAGTTTTTGTCCAACTTTTGCATATTCAGGTTTTACCATTCCAAGAGCAATAGATTTTTTTAATCTAAAACCATAGTCCCCTCCTGTTGCTCTTCCAATCACAGATCCATTTTCATAAATAGGATTGTTCCCAAGTACATCGGCGTCTGAAACTCCGTGGATTTCCATGGTGACTAATTTATTTGAAAAACCTTTTGCTCTCCATTGATCCAGTGCCGCACGTCCAATAAAATCTCCTTTATTTGGATGAATAAATCTATCTAAACCTGACTCATATGGCGCATATTCAATTGAAAGTTCAGTTCCCACTAACTTATAAGATTTTTCAACTCTCAGACTATTCATCGCTCGAATACCGTAAGGCTTCAGATTAAATTCTTTACCAGCATCCATAAGTTTATCAAATATATGATTTTGATATTCGATTGGATGATGTAATTCCCAACCAAGTTCACCGACAAAATTTACCCTCATAGCATTGCAAGGTGCTAAGCCAATATTAATATTTTGTGCACTCAGCCATTTAAATTTTTCATTTGAAAAATCTGTTTTAGATACTTTTTGCATTAGTTGTCTTGCTTTTGGACCTGATACAACAAGTACTCCCATGCTGTTTGTTAAATTTTCATATTGAACTGAACCATCTTTCGGCATCCATTTGTAAATCCAATCATGATCTAATCTTTGGTATGCGCCAGCTGAAACTAAATAAAAACTATCTTCAGCTTCTCTCATTATTGTAAATTCAGAATGTACTCCACCTTTTGTATTAAGCGCGTGGCAAAGATTTATTCTGCCAATTTTTTTAGGAAGTTTATTTGCAACAAGTTTGTCTAAAAACTCTTCGGCTCCTGGACCTTTTATTCTGCACTTACCAAATGCAGACATGTCTAATAGTCCTGCGTTTTCTTTTACGTTCTTGCATTCTTTCTCGACACTTTTAAACCAATTTGATCTTCTGAATGACCAATCATCCTCTTGTTTTGCTCCATCGGTTGCAAAAAAATTTGGTCTTTCCCAACCGAACTTTTGACCGAAGACTGCTCCAAGTTTTTTCATTCGATCATAGCAAGGTGCTTGTCTTAATGGTCTTCCAGCTTCACGTTCTTCGTCTGGATAGTGAACTGTAAAAACATTTGCATAAGCCTCTTCATTTTTTTCCATTAAATAAGATTTTGTGACGTATGATCCAAATCTTCTTGGGTCTACACCAAGCATATCTATTGTTGGTTCACCATCAATAATCCACTCGGCTAACTGCCAACCTGCTCCACCTGCTGCTGTAATTCCAAAACTATGTCCATCATTGATCCAGAAATTTTTTAATCCCCAAGCCGGTCCTACCAGTGGACTTCCATCAGGTGTGTAACAAATTGCACCGTTATAAACTTTTTTAACTCCAACCTCACCAAATGCAGGAACTCTTTTTATTGCACCTTCAATGTGTGGTGCTAATCTATCTAAATCTTCTTGAAATAATTCATATTCACTATCTTTTGATGGGCCATCTACATAACAACAAGGTGCGCCTTTTTCATAAGGACCTAGAATAAATCCGCCCGCTTCTTCTCTCATATACCATGAGTTGTCACTATCTCTTAAAACTCCCATCTCTGGTTTTTTTTCTTTTTGTCTTTTTTGAACTTCTGGATGAGGTTCTGTAACAATATATTGATGTTCAACTGGTATAGCAGGAATTTCGATACCAACCATTTGTCCTGTTTGTCTTGCGAAGTTTCCACTACAAGAGACAACATGTTCACAAGAAATTGCACCTTTGTCTGTTTCTACGCTCCAGCCATCTTTTGTTTGTTTAATTCCTGTAACTGTTGTGTTTCTATAAATTTCCGCTCCATGATTCCTTGCTCCTGTAGCTAATGCTTGAGTAAGATCTGCTGGTTGAATGTATCCATCTTCTGGATGTTGTATTGCACCAACTAAGCCTTCGATATTACATAAAGGCCAAATTTCTTTTACTTGCTCTGGTTTTAAAAATTTTACTTTTACGCCAATTGTTTTCGCAACACCAGCATACTGGTGGTACTCATCCATTCTGTCATTTGTTTGTGCCAACCGAATATTTGATACGACACTAAAACCAACTTTCTTCCCTGTTTCTTTTTCTAAAGATTTATATAATTGAACCGCATATCTATGAAGTTGTCCTACTGAATAACTCATATTAAAAAGAGGTAAAAGACCAGCGGCATGCCAAGTTGATCCAGAAGTAAGTTCTTTTCTTTCAACTAAAACAACATCAGACCAACCTTTTTTAGCTAAATGATAAAGTGTGCTGACCCCTACTGCGCCACCACCTACTACAACAACTTTAGCTTTTGATTTCATTTTTAGAGAATATGATAACTATAAAGATATTGAAACGATTAAAATAGTCTATTTTGCATTAGACCAGTATGAATATCTGGGTTTGTTTGCAGGAAAGGCTTCTTCGTTTTTAACATTTTTTATCTCTTTAAGATGTAGCACCCACTTTTTTTTAGTAGCATCTTTTTTGTCGATAAGTGTATTTTTTGCATAAATTGATTTATCTACTACCTCTTTCTCAATTAAATCAATTTTTTTAACTATCTTATTTTTTTCACGTTTTAATATGTGTTCAATTGGATATTTTCCAGTTTGATTTTTTACACCATAGCTTATTCCACTTGATATAGCTGAGTGAGCTATTCTACCTTGTGATGCGCCTGCCGCAGGTCCTATCATAGGAGCAAGGGAGGTCTGGTAGCAACCCATAAGAAAAAATGTCGATAGAATCAAAAGAATTACACGCTTCATGTGTAGTTGACTTAGCACATGTTATAATTTTTAAAAGTTAATCTTTGATGCTGTGAATAAATGTTTGATTAAAAGTAAACCTAGGGTTGATTTAAAATTTTAATTATTTTTCGCTTGTAGATTTTTTCCGTTTAGCTTTTTCTGCATTTTATTAACCCTAGTTTTTAACATTACACAAAGAGATTCGTTTGTTTTGCATGGGTTAATCTTGGCTTTGGTTTGTGCGATTTTTTTATTTTGACTCTCGCTCAGGATGTGTTCAGCTGCAGATTTTCCAGTTTGTTTTTTTACCGCGTAATTTAAAGAGCTGCTTACTGCTGATTCTCCAATTTTTCCTGAAGCTACTCCTGTTGCTGGACCGACCATAGTTAAAGAGCTGGAGTAACAACCAGTTAAAAATAATCCCAAAATTAACAAAATAAGTATTCTGTTCATCTCTTCCTCTCAAAAACGAATCAAACACAAAACTGTGGATAAATATACTTAAATTATGATTAAAAATACAACTGATAGTTTCTTTATTTTAATTGTCTTTTAGGCTTTCCTTCGAGACAAAACTCCAGATTTTCCATCATTTGGCTAAAAAAAATTGAATAGTTTTCTTCGGTTACATAACCAAGGTGAGGTAACAATAATGCATTCGGTAAAAATCTCAGTTTATGATCTTGAGGTAGCGGCTCAATATCATAAACATCTAGTCCAGCTCCAGCAATTACTTCATCCTCTAGAGCTTTTACCAAATCTTTTTCGTTAATTATTGGGCCCCGGGATGTATTAATTAAAAATGAGGACTTTTTCATTTGTTTAAATTCTTTCTCTGAAATTAAATTTTTATATCTATCTCCCAAGACTACATGTAATGAGATGATGTCTGATTCTTTAAATAACTCCTCTTTACTTATAGGTAATACGCCAAGCTTATTAGCATTTGATAGATCTAAATTTTCGCTCCAAGCAACAACCTGCATTCCAAAAGCTTTACCAATTTTTGCTACTTGGGATCCAATTTTTCCTAAACCAATTATACCTAAGATTTTACCTTTTAGTTCAAGGCCAATAGTAGTTTGCCAATATCCTTGAAACATATTGTCTACTTCTTGTTTCATGTTTCTTATTAAACCGAGTATTAAAGCCCAGGTTATTTCTGCAGTAGGATTAGAGTGAATTTCGGTGCCGCAAATAATAATATTTCTTTTTTTGGCTTCATCTAAATCTATAGCTTTATTTCTCATGCCACTTGTCATTATATATTTTAAATTTTTCAGACCAGATATTAATGATTTAGATATTTTTGTTCTTTCTCTCATTGCAAATATCACATCAAAATTTTCTAATTCTAGAATTGCTTCATCCTCATTTTGAAAAGGATTTGTAAAAATTTTAAAAGAATACTTATTTTTATACTTCTCTATATCAATAAATTCTTTAAAAACATTCTGATAATCGTCCAAAACAGCAACTTTGATCATTAGCTGAACCTTAAAGAATTATAAGGAGATAAATCTAAATTTGTTTTTTCATTTGCTAAAATTCCAGAAACAATTTTTCCTGTTATTGCTCCAAGAGTCCAACCAAGATGATGGTGGCCAAAAGCATAAATAATATTTTGGTTGTTTTTTGAGGGACCAATTACTGGTAAAAAATCTGGTAGAGTTGGTCTGAAGCCTAACCATTCATCCTCATGGTCTCCAAGTTGAGGTAAAAGTTCTTTAGCGCAATTTACAATATATTGAATTCTTTTTTTTGATATCGGATTTTTTAATCCACCTAACTCAACTGTGCCAACAGCTCTAAGCCCTTGGTTCATTGGTGTTAAACCAAAACCTCTATCAAGAAAAATAACAGGTCTACTTAATAAATTTTCCATGCCTTTAAAATGAACATGATAACCTCGCTCTGTATCGAGTGGAATTTTTTCTCCTAATTGATCTGTAAATTTTTTTGAAAACGCACCGCAAGCGATAACTGATTTTTCAAACTCATAATCTTTGTCATCAGTTTTAATAATTGTTTTATTTGTACCTATTTGATTAACAGATTTGACATCTTGTTTAATAAATTTCCCTCCACGCTTTAAAAAAAGTTCAAAAATTTTTTTTGTTATACCCTGAGGATCTTTTGCGTGGTACGCATAATCATAAAAGCAACCTCCTGAAAAAACTGGTTTTAAATTAGGTTCAAGGTCTAGAATTTCTTTTGCAGTTAATATTTTTTGTTCAACACCTAAATCTTTTCTAATTTTAATCTCCATCTCTCTACTTTTGAGATTTTTATTTGTCCAAACATAAATTATACCCTTTTGTTCTACTAAATTAGTCATATCAATCTCTTGAAAAATTTCTTCGTAAGCATGCATTGAAAGACTCAAAATTTGATTCATATATTTCGCAGTATGTAACATCGATTTTTGGTTACAATTTTTTAAATATTTTAGGATCCATGGAAGCATTTTTGGAATATAATTCCACTTAAGTGCTAAAGGTCCTGAAGAACTTAGAAGCATTTTGGGAACATCATATAAAATATCTGGTCTATTCAATTGTACAACGGCATAAGGTGAAAAGTGACCCGCATTACCATATGAAGCCATAGAACCTGGGTCGTTTTGATCAAATATTGTGGTAGGAATATTTTTTTTGAGTAATTGAAGACCTGTACAAACTCCCTGGATACCCGCTCCAACAATTCCAACTGATGAACATGTTTTATCTGACATAAATCCAATTTAAATCAAAAGCTTCATGATTTAACTGTGATAGATTGTACTGCTTTTATTTAGTTGCTAGCAACTATTTTAGGACGACCTTTTTTAGATTTTTCTTTTTCTTTTTCTTTTGAACCGCTTGTCTCAATCGTATCTAGTTTGAATTCATTTTGAGCAGCTTCCATGCTTGTACTTTCGGTTTTCTTTAAATATCCGTTTATATCGGCACCTTCCTCAGTTTTTAAAGATTCACTAAACAAGATATCACCTTTAACAACTCCTGTACTACCAATCACTATTGATTTAGCTAAAATTTTTCCTTCAAGATGTCCGTAAATTTCGATTTTGTCTGCCTCAACTGGTCCAATTATTGAACCTGTTTCTTTTATAATTAAATCATCTGCAAAAACCGGCCCTTTAATTAATCCAGCAATATCTATCGCTCCTGAAGTTCTTAGAGTACCCTCTAAAGAGAAAGTTTCGCTTACCTGAGATCTACCGGTATCATTTAAGGGTCTTACTGTATCTTTTTTCTTTGATCCAAACATTTTATATTTTACCCAATTTCAGCAAATTATTATTTAAAAAGCAACTAATTTATTGATTGATCCTTATGAATTTTACAACTCATGGCTATCCCTAAACCTAGCATCATAGCCATCATTGAAGAACCTCCATAAGATAATATAGGTAAAGGTGCGCCCACAATGGGTATTAAACCTAGAACCATACACATATTTACAGCTACATAGATAAAAAAGGCTGTAGCGAAACTGTAGCAATAAAGTTTTGAAAAAGTATCTCTAACCATATTTCCAATTGAAACGATCCTCATGGTCATTACTACATATAGTGCTAAAACTATTGAGGAACCAAAAAAACCAAACTCTTCGGAAAATAAAGTGAATATAAAATCAGTATGTTTTTCAGGTAAGTAATCGAGATAACTTTGAGATCCATTTAGGAAACCTTTTCCAAAAAAACCGCCTGATCCTATTGCAATCTTAGATTGTGTGATTTGATAGCCCGCACCTAATGGATCTCTGCTCGGATCTAAAAAAGTTAAAATTCTTGATTTTTGATAAGGTTTGAGAAAAGAAATCGCTATTGGAGTTAATGAAACCAAAATTAAACCAAAGTAAGTAAAATATTTCATTTTTACTCCTGCTAACCAAATGACAATGAAACCACCAACACCAATCAGAAAAGCAGTTCCAAGATCTGGTTGGGTTACGACTAATATAAATGGTATTATTAAAGCAACAAGAGGTTTAAATAGAAATGTAATTCTATTTACATCTCCAGCTGAAATTCTGTGATAATAATTAGCTAAAAATAATATCAAACCAATTTTCATTAATTCTGAAGGCTGTAAGTTTAAAAAATACAAATCTAACCATCTTTGTGAGCCCGAAGATGTTAGGCCAAAATATTTTACAAATATTAATAGAATTAGAATAAAAATATATATGGGAATGCTAGTAGAATACCAAAAACTTGTTTTAAAAAATGAAGCAACAAAAAATAGGAAGAAAAATACAAAAAATCTTACAATGTGACTTTTTGTGTGATAAGCAAACTCGCCCCCATCGGTAGAGTACATGGCAAAAAAACTAATTAAACCTAAAAATATAATACAACTCAGCAAAACAAAATCCATTGCAAGAAATTTGTCTCTGAAATTTAAGTGTGATTGAATACTTCCCTGCTTAAACATTAAGCTACCTCTCCATTAGCCTGCGCCTCTCTTAAAGGATGTCTTTCCAAAACTTTCTTAATGACTTTTTTGGCAATCGGAGCTGCACTTTTACTACCAGAACCACCATGCTCAATAACTACGCTGATTGCATACCTTGGATCATTGAATGGCGCAAATGCAACAAATAGAGCGTGATCTCTATCTTTATAAGGTAAATCCTCATTTTTAATTTCAAGCTCTCTTTGCCTAGCTGTAAATCTTTTTACTTGTGATGTTCCGGTTTTTCCAGCAAAAATAAAACCTTTTTTTGTTAATCTTGATCCATAAGAAGTTCCACCTGGCTCATTTGTTGCGCCGTACAAAGCATCAATTACAAATTTTATATTTTCTGGGTTTCTAAACAAACTTTTGTATTTAAATTTTGAAATAAAATCATAAAGACTAACAACATCGTCGGCAAATAATTTTCTATCTTCAATAAATTGATTTAGGTCACTAAATTTTTTACTT
Organism: uncultured Pelagibacteraceae bacterium; assembly: GCA_902579285.1. GTDB lineage: Bacteria > Pseudomonadota > Alphaproteobacteria > Pelagibacterales > Pelagibacteraceae > Anoxypelagibacter. The sequence continues at coordinate 337,539 of CACHGA010000001.1, read as the reverse complement.
TCATCATCATTTAAAATAATTCTTGGTTTTATTTTATATCCACCATTTGCAATTTGAGCCGTCATTAAACATAGTTGCATTGGTGATGATTGCCAATATCCTTGCCCTATACCTGCGTGTAATGTTTCTCCGAGATACCAATTTTTACCAATATACTTTTTCTTCCAGGATGTATTTGGCACAATTCCAGTTCTTTCCTCTATAAATCCATCTAAAACTTTTTCACCTAAACCAAATTTTCTTGCAGTTTCCGACAACCGATCTATACCTAGTTTTCTTGCTACTTCATAAAAATATACGTCACATGATTGTTTAAGACCTTCTCTCATATCCATGTAACCGTGTCCTTTTTTTTTCCAACAGTGAAATTTTTCACCGTAAAGTTCGATAGAACCGCTGCAACGAATTACAGTTTTTGGATTAAAAACATCATTTTCCAATGCACTTATTACAGCTAAACTTTTTATTGTAGATCCAGGTGGGTAAAGTCCAGCTATAGATTTATTAATGAGAGGTTTGTCTCTGTGTTTGATAAGTTTGTTCCAATTTTCAGTGTTTATTCCATGAACAAATTGGTTTGGATCAAAAACAGGAGATGAAACCATTGCAACAATATCTCCTTTATAAATATCCATAACACAAACTGATCCAGATTTATCTTTAAGTAAATTAGATGCTAGTTCTTGAACTTCTTGGTCTAAAGTTGTTTTAAAATTTTGGCCAGCTTTTCCAGGATTGATAGAAATTTCTTTAATTCTTTTTCCATAGGCGTTTACCTCGTATCTTTTGTAACCAACATCACCTAAAACTTGAAGGTCTAATTTACTCTCTAATCCTGTTTTACCTACTCTTGTACTTGTAGTAATTTTATCTTTTAAGTATGCTTTATTTTGTAAATCTTTTTTACTTGCTTTAGAGACATATCCAATCACATGTGCAGAAGATGGCTCAGTGTAGAGTCTTGCAACTGATACTATTGGCTCTGCACCCTGTAACTCGTGTAAGAATAAATTTATTCTTGAGAATTCTGACCATGTGAGATTGTCAGATATCACTACAGGATCCCAGGGTTTTTGTGATGTTATTTTTCTTCTTATTTTAAAAACCTTCTTGTCTGTTAAATTCAAAATATTCTTTAATCTAAAAAGTAAAGTTTCTATATTTTCTGAATTTTCTGGAATAATATGCAATTGGTAAACTTGCTTATTCGAAGCTATTTGTTTTCCATAATAATCATTTATTGTTCCTCTTGGTGGTGAAAATTTCCACTCTCTAAATCTATTTTTATCAGATAAAGTTTTGTACTTTTTGCTCTCGTTAATTTGAAGTGATACTAGTCTTCCAAGAATGCCGAATACGACAACAGCCTTTGCTGCTGAAATTACAAACATTCTTCTGCCTATTAGTTTTGATTTGCTTTCGCCACTTGAATTAATCATAAACCCTCAAAGAAATACCTCTTTTATATAATTCAAAAATCCCCCAAAAGGCAGGGTATAATATAAATGTAAATAAAGAGTTGTAGAAAAAATCAGTATAACTTACTCCAACATCCGAAAAATTTTTAATTAAAATAAAAGTTATGAAATTGCCTCCCATTATCGCAATTACAAAAGTAAACCAGTCAGATATTAGAGTGCTTCTTACCGTTGCTGTTCTTATATAAGCGGCTACAAGGGATACAAATAAGTAAGAAAGTGGGCTCGTTCCAAGATTTAAGCTCAAAACTACATCATTCACTAATCCACATAAAAATATAAACCCATATCCAAGAATAGATGGGTCCCTTAAAACCCAATAATAAATTATTATAAATTGAAGATTAAAAGAAAATATTTTCCAGTAATAAAACTGAGTTTGAAACTCTGAAATACTAACGTAAATAAGTACAATTAATGGTAAGGATCTTAATAAACCATCTTTAAAGCCTTTTACATTAATAGCCATTTACTTTGCCTCTTCATCATTTGATTTATCTAAAACGACATTAACATAAAGTATCTGTGTCGGATCACTAAAAAGTTTAACTCTGATCCTGTCTTCATCACTTTCATCATCTTCATCTCTTATAATTTTTCCTATTGAAATTCCTGGAAACAAAACTCCATCTTTGCCCGATGTATAAACTGTAAGATTGTCTACGTTTTGGAAACTATCAGGAAGATATTCTAATGTAGGGTTTTTTTGCCCTATACCAGAAAGAATAGCTTGTTCTCCTGTTGGAGAAATTACTGCAGGTATTTTACTATTAAGATCATTTAGTAATAAAATTCTTGATGAAATATAATTAACTTCTACAATTCTTCCAACCAAATTTCCTTTGCTCAATACTGGCATTCCAAGTTTTATTCCAACGTTTGATCCTTTGTTAATAATTACAGAATTTAAGTAAGGACTGTTTTTGTCTAACATTATCTTAGCACCAATTGTTGAATAGGCAGTTGTTTTGTCTAGGTCTAAGACCTCTTGTAACTTATTATTTTCTGTTTGAAGATAAAGAGTATCAAATCTATCTTTTTCTAGTATCTCGATTTTCTTTTTTAATTCCTCATTTTCTTTATAAATATTTAAATGCGTTGATAAAAAATTTTTTGAGGCGGATGCAAATGATATTGGTGAAGAAGATATGGCAGATAAACGATATACCCCATCATTTATGACTCCTCGCAAGACTTTAACAGGTTTAAGTTCTAAATTGTCTAAAGTAAAAATTAAAATAGAAGCTAATATTAATACGAAAAGAGAAAATTTTTGTTTTGCTCCTCTCTGCAATAAAGCAGAGCGAATAGCTATTCCAAAATCATCTCTGCTTGTTGCCATTGCTTAAATATCAATAAATTAATACTCCGACAGCATTGTTGAAAATAATTCCTCTTGTTCCAATGCCTTTCCAGTTCCTACTGCTACACACGATAATGGATCATCTGCTATCTGAACGGGTAAACCAGTTTCTTTTGATATAAGTTTGTCGATATTTTTAAGCAAAGCTCCTCCGCCTGTAAGTATTAAACCCATATCAACTAGGTCAGCTGAAAGCTCTGGTGGAGTATTCTCTAATGCAGTTTTTATACCAGACATCATTACATCCAAAGTTGGTTTAAGTGCTGCGGCTGTATCTTCCTCCCTTAATGTTATTTCTCTTGGTGTTCCTGATCTAAGGTCTCTACCTTTCATGAGATAAGTATTTCCAGCAGTTGCTATAGCTGTACCAATTTCTTTTTTAATTTTTTCAGCACTGGCTTCCCCAATTAATAAATTAAACTTTTGTCTCATGTAGGCAATGATAGCCTGATCCATAGCGTCACCTGCAACTCTTAATGACTGTGAGTATACAACACCACCTAAAGACATTACTGCTATCTCGGTAGTTCCACCGCCGATGTCCACTACCATTGAACCAGTTGCTTCAGAGATTGGAAGACCAGCACCAATAGCTGCAGCTATTGGTTCTTCAATTAATTGTACTTTCCTAGCTCCTGCAGCAAGTGCGGAGTCTTGAATAGCTTTTCTTTCAACAGGTGTTGATCCTGTTGGTACACAAACTAAAATTCTAGGGTTAGCAAAAGCATTTTTTTTATGAACTTTTTTAATAAAATGTTTTATCATTTCCTCTGTAACTACGAAGTCTGCAATAACTCCGTCTTTTAGGGGCCTTACAGCTGAAATATTTCCAGGTGTTCTTCCAAGCATTGTTTTAGCCTCATCACCAACTGCTAAAACTGATTTTTTTCCTTTTTCTTCTATAATAGCAACAACTGAGGGTTCATTTAACACCACTCCTTTTCCCTTTACCACTACAAGTGTGTTAGCTGTACCCAAATCGATGGCCATATCTTGAGACCACATTTTAGAAATTTTATTTAACCCAAACATTTATTTATATACCTTTCATTCTCTCTTGCTCAAACTCTTCAGGAGCGGTTTTTTCTCTTTTAATAATCATCTTATTTAATGCATTTAAATAAGCATTGGCAGAAGCAACAAGAGTATCTGTGTCGGCAGCTTGACCAACAGTTGTTTTGCCTTTCTCTTCAATCCTTACACTCACAGTTGCTTGAGCGTCAGTTCCTTCAGTTACAGCATGAACTTGGTATAATTGTAGTTTTACATCATGCGGATATAATTTTTTAATACATTTAAAAATTGCATCAACTGGACCATCTCCTGTTTCGTTAGCTTTTTTAAGCTCACCATAAACTTCAAGTGTCATCTCTGCTTTTTGAGGTTCTCCAGTTCCTGCAAATACTTTCAAAGATTTTAAATTAATTACATTGCTTTCTTTAATTAAACTATCATCTACTAACGCAATAATGTCTTCATCATAAACATGTTTTTTCTTGTCAGCTAAAATTTTGAACTTTCCAAATGCAGTTTGAATTACATCATCTGTTACCCCTGCATATCCAAGATCACTTAATTTATCTTTAAAGGCATGTCTTCCCGAGTGTTTTCCCATTACTAGAGAAGTTTTTTTAACTCCCACACTTTCGGGTGTCATTATCTCATATGTGTTTCTATTTTTAAGCATTCCATCCTGGTGGATACCTGACTCATGAGCAAAAGCATTTTTTCCTACGATAGCTTTATTGAATTGAACTGGAAATCCAGTAGCATTTGAAACAGTTTTAGATGCTTTGCTTATTAATTTTGTATTAATTCCAGTTTTGAATGGCATTAAGTCACTTCTAGTTTTCATTGCCATAACAATTTCCTCTAATGCTGCATTTCCTGCTCTTTCACCAATACCATTTATTGTACATTCAACTTGTCTTGCACCAGCGGAAACTCCTGCAAGTGAATTTGCTACTGCTAGGCCTAAATCGTTGTGGCAATGAACCGATAAAATTGCTTTATCAATATTTGGAACTTTGTTTGTTAAAGTTTCAATAATCTTTTTAAACTCTGAGGGAACTGTATAACCAACTGTATCAGGTATATTTATTGTTTTAGCACCACATTTAATTGCTAGCTCGACTGTCTTGCACATAAAATCCATGTCAGTTCTTGTACCATCCTCGCAAGACCACTCTACATCATCTGTAAATTTTCTAGCATAAGTAACATGTTCTTTAATTGAATCAATTACTTGTTCGGGTGTTTTATTTAATTTGTGTTTCATGTGAAGTGAACTTGTTGAAATAAAAGTATGTATTCTAAATCTTTTGGCAGATTTTAATGCTTCGTGACAAGCATCAATATCTTTTTTTGTATGTCTTGCAAGACCAGCAGGAACTGATTTTTTTAAAATTTTACTTATAGCTGTAACAGCTTCAAAATCCCCAGGAGATGCGATTGGGAAACCAGCCTCTATAATATCAATACCAAGTTCATCAAATACTCTAGATATTTGAATTTTTTCCTCAAGACTCATTGATGCGCCAGGAGATTGTTCGCCATCTCGCATGGTCGTATCAAATATTATAATTCTGTTTTTATCTTCCATTTTGTTTAATTTTTGATGATAAATATAATACAATTAATACGTTAATTTGCAAAATATTTATTAAGAAATTTAGAAATTTTGGCCAGATTGGGTTAATTCTTGGCTTTGTCTACCAATTTATTTTTTCCAATCCAAGGCATTAGATCTCGAAGTTTTTTTCCAACCTTTTCAATAGGGTGTTTTGCCAGTTCCTCTCTCATTTTTAAAAAGTTTTTCTGGCCACCTTTACACTCATCCATCCATTGTTTTGTGAATTTGCCTGATTGAATATCTTTTAAAACTTCTTTCATTTTCTCTTTGGTTTTTGAGTCAACAATTTTTTTACCTGAAACATATTCCCCATACTCTGCTGTGTTTGATATTGAATAATTCATATTTGCAATTCCACCTTCATAAATAAGATCTACAATTAATTTAACTTCATGTAGAGTTTCAAAATAAGCCATTTCGGGTGGATAACCAGCTTCTGTTAGAGTTTCAAAACCATTTTTAATTAGCTCTACTAATCCACCACATAAAACTGTTTGTTCACCAAATAAATCTGTTTCGCATTCATCTTTAAATGTTGTCTCTATAATTCCTGATCTTCCACCACCAACTGCACAAGCATAGGACATTGCTAGATCTCTAGCTTTGCCTGAACTATCTTTGTGAACCGCCATAAGACATGGAACTCCTCCCCCTCTTTGATATTCACTTCTAACTAGATGTCCCGGTCCTTTAGGTGCAACCATAAAAACATCTAAGTCTTTTCTAGAATTAATTAAATTAAAATGAATATTTAAACCATGAGCAAATGCCAAACTTGTCCCCTCCCTCATTCTTTGTTCAATATGATTTTTATAGATAGAAGCTTGAAGTTCATCAGGTGTAAGTAACATAACAACATCTGCCCACTCCGCAGCATCTGATAAGCTCATGACCTTAAGTCCTTCGCTTTCAGCTTTTTTTATACTTGATGATCCCTCTCGAAGAGCGACAACAACATTTTTTACACCACTATCTTTTAAATTAAGTGCATGTGCATGTCCCTGGCTACCATATCCAAAAATTGCAACTTTTTTATCTTTGATTAAATTTGTGTCCGCATCTTTTTCATAAAACATTTTCATTTTTAAATTCCTTCTACTATTTAAATATTTCAGAGCCTCTGGTCATTGCAACAGCACCTGTTCTCGAGGTACTTACTAATCCAAGCGGGCTAAGTGTCTCGATTAGTTTATCAATCTCTCTTCTTAAAGCAGTTACTTGGATAACAAAAGAGTTTTTTGATTTGTCTAATACAAAAGAGTTGTATTTTTTACAAGCTTTTTGGGCTTTTTCTCTATTTTTTTTGGATGAAACGACTTTGAATAATGCTAACTCTTTAAACAAAATATTTGGATCATTCCTTTTAAAATCTGCAACTTTATGAACTGGTATAAGTTTTTTTAATTGGAGTTTAATTTGTTCTATTACAGATGGAGAACCTGATGTTACGATTGTAATTCTTGAGATATGTTTTTTCCTATCAACTTCGGCTACTGCAAGTGACTCGATATTGTAACCTCTACCTGAGAATAATCCAACTACTCTTGCTAAAACACCTGCTTCATTATCAACCCAAACAACAATTATATGATGCTCGGGTTTTCCAAGTTTACCAGGTTCGCTGTAAGCTGATTTTGATTTAGCCATTATACTAAAGTCTTACCTTCGTCTGATACTTCTTCTTTTTCATCTTCAGGACCAAGTAACATTTGATTATGGGGTTTTCCAGAAGGTATCATTGGAAAACAATTCTCAGCTGGGTCAACTCTACAGTCAAATATAACTGGTTCTTTTGTATTAATCATTTCATTTATTTTTTCGTCTAGCTCCTCTGGTTTTGTTGCTTGAATTCCCACGCAACCGTATGCTTCAGCTAATTTAACAAAATCTGGTAAAGCTTCAGTATAACTTTCGGAATAATTTTTTTCATGTAAAAGTTCCTGCCACTGTCTAACCATCCCCATGTACTGATTGTTTAAAATAAATATTTTAATCGGCAGTTTGTATTGTACAGCTGTAGACATTTCTTGCATGGTCATCAAAACAGATGCTTCTCCAGCGATATCGATAACAAGTTTATCTGGGTGAGCAATTTGAACACCTACTGCAGCTGGTAAGCCGTATCCCATTGTGCCAAGTCCACCTGAAGTCATCCATCTATTTGGTTTGTTAAATTTATAATGCTGAGCAGCCCACATTTGGTGCTGGCCTACCTCAGTTGTAATATAAGTATCTTGGTTTTTTGATAACTCGTAAAGTCTTTGCACCGCATACTGTGGTTTAATAACTTCTTTGCTATTTTTAAAGCTTAAGGATTTTTTTTGTCTCCACTTATCTATGTCCTTCCACCATTTTGAAATATTTTGTTTGTTAGAGTTTAAAAAATCTTTATGTTTATCTTTTATTCTCTTATTTAAAGCTTTTAGAAAGCTACCAACATCACTCACAACTGCTAAATCTACTTTGATGTTTTTCCCAATCGATGATGGATCAATATCTACATGAATTTTTTTTGACTTTGGTGAAAACTCATCTACTTTTCCGGTTATTCTATCATCAAACCTTGCTCCAATATTTATCATTAGATCACAACTGTACATAGAGTTGTTCGCCTCATATGTTCCGTGCATTCCCAGCATTCCTAAAAACAAAGGATCGTCACCTGGATAAGCTCCAAGACCTTGCAAAGTAGATGTTATTGGAAAACCAGTTAATGAAACAAGTTCCCTTAACGATTTACTTGCATCTGGGCCTGAATTAATTACTCCACCCCCGGTATAAAAAATTGGTTTTGAAGACTTTTTCATCAAATTAATAACATTATCTAAATCACTTGAGCTTATTTTTCCATTCGGACTTGATTTGCCATTTAATTTTTTCTTGTTTGAACTTTTTAAAATAAAATTTGTTTTTTTAAATTGAATATCTTTTGGTATATCTACAAGAACTGGTCCAGGTCTACCAGTTGTTGCAACTTCAAATGCTAAATCCATTATTTTTGCCAAATCGTTTACATCTTTAACCAACCAATTATGTTTTGTACAAGGTCTAGTAATTCCAGTCGTATCACATTCTTGAAATGCATCTGTTCCGATTAAATGAGTTGGGACTTGACCACTTATGCAAACTAATGGGACAGAGTCCATATAAGCATCTGTAAGAGCAGTTACAGCGTTTGTAGCTCCAGGCCCGGAAGTGACTAATAAAACTCCTGGCTTTCCAGATGAACGTGCGTATCCCTCTGCTGCATGCCCTGCGCCTTGTTCGTGTCGAGCCAAAATATGTTTTATTGTTTTATGGTTTTTAAGTTCATCATAAATTGGTAAAACAGCTCCCCCTGGATACCCGAATATATGTTCTACCTTGTGATGCTCTAAAACTTTAAAAACTATTTCAGCGCCTGATATTAATTTTCCCATAAATATAATCTATCTTAGGAAAATTTTGGGTCAAGTTTTAGATAAATAACTTAGAATTTTTTTTCTTAAATCAAGATAATTGGTATCAGTAAACTGCTTCCAATCCTGCATCTGGCCTCTTTGCCATGTATATTGCCTTTTAGCATATTGCCGAGTTCTGATTAGAACTCTATCTTTTAGATTTTTAAGAGTTATAGACTTTTGTAAATATAAACCAATTTCATAAATACCTATTATCGAGTTAGCAGAAATATGAGAGGCCGGGACAAAAAATTTTTTATTATATTTTCTTACTTCATCTAAAGCGCCTTTTTTTAACATTTGAGTAAATCTACTATTTATTTTTTTTTCTAAATCATCTTTTGGAGGTAATAGACATAACTTAATAAAGTCAGATGAATTAAAATATTTTTTATTTTCTTTATTTTGCCATTCCTTTAGAGTTAAACCTGTTCCTTCGTAAACTGAAATAGCTCTCGAAACGCGTTGAATATCATTTCTATTTATACCTTCAAAAATTGTTGGGTTTTTTTTATGATAATGATTTCCCATCATCCATCTTCCAATGGGATTTAAATGAGAATAATCTAATTTTTTTACTTTTGGTATTTTAACTAGACCTTCAATTAATGCTCTAAAGTAAAGTCCAGTTCCACCAACTACAATTGGAGTTTTATTTTTTTTTTGTATCTCTTTTATTTTTTTTGCTACTAACTTACACCATTTACCTGCAGAAAAAGTATTCTTTGCTGATATGAAACCATAAAAATGATGTTTAATTTCACTTTTTTCTGGTCGCGCAGAGAGTATTTTAATTTCTTTATATACCTGCATACTATCTGCATTTAAGATTTCTCCATTATATTTTTTTGCTATATCAATTGCCAATCTTGATTTTCCAGATGCAGTAGGACCAAATAAAAGTATAATTTTTTTTGACAAACTATTGTTTTTTAAATTCTTCTGCTGACTCCATTCTGCCTAAAGTCAATTTTAAAGTAATTGTTTTTTTATCTCTCCAAACTTTTAATGCAACACGTTTGTTTGGTGGTGTATTTGCTACTACCTTTGGAAGGTTACGCATTGTTTTTATTTTTTGGCCATCAAATTCTAGAACTATGTCTCCACTTTTCATGCCTCCTTTTTCAGCAGGACTTCCTTCGGAGACTCCGCCGATAAACGCACCTCTTGGATCACCAAGATTTGCGACTGAGGCCATTTCTTTTGTAACTTCTTGAATTCTAACTCCTAACCAGCCTCTTTTTGTTTCACCAAATTTTATTAATTGGTTAATGATAGTTGAGGCATAGTTCGCGGGTATTGCAAAACCAATTCCACTGCTTGCTCCTGAGGGGCTTATGATTGCAGTATTTATTCCAATTACATCTCCATCTAGATTAAATAGAGGTCCACCAGAATTACCTTGGTTGATTGATGCGTCCGTTTGAATAAAATCATCATATCTTGTTAAATTAATATCCCTGTTTCGTGCAGATATTATTCCAGACGTAACTGTTCCTCCTAATCCAAAAGGATTTCCAATAGCAACTACCCAATCACCAACTCTTGATTTGTCTGAATTTCCAAACTCTACAGTTTTAAAAATATCTGATGTATCAATTTTTAATACTGCTATATCAGAATAAGGATCGGCGCCTATTACCTTAGCTTGATATTCTTTATTATTAACTCTCACTATAATATCTTCTGCGTTTGCAATGACATGGTTATTGGTTATCACAGTTCCATTTTTTTCAATTATAAATCCTGATCCAAGAGAAGTAGCTTTTCTTTCTGTTGGTTTATCAAATTCTTTGAACATTTCTCCAAATGGTGAGCCTGGAGGAAATTGAAATGGAAAAGGATTTGCTTGTGTTTTTATTGTTTGAGTAGTTGAAATATTAACAACTGATGGCATTAGTTCATCTGCTAAATCTGCAAATGATGAGGGAGGATTTTTAGTATGTCCTTCAATATTAAATATAAAATAGAAAAATACAAACCAGATATAGAATTTTTTATAACTTAACTTCATTATTTTTTTATATACCAAATTATAATAAATCCTATTATTGCAAATACAAAACCAAATTTTCTTAAAGTATCTGGCGATATATTCTGTATTAATTTGGACATATTAATGATTTTATTTGGAAAAACTGCGCATAAAATACCTTCAATTAGCAAAACTAAGCCAATAGCAATAACGAATTCCTTCATGCCGTGACTATTGTTTTTTACTTTTTATAACTCCGGTATTTCCAAAAAATTTAAAGAAATCGCTATCTGGTGATAAAATTAGAGATGTGTCACCACCGATTAGCGCTTTTTCGTATGATTGCATAGCTCGGTAAAACCCAAAAAACTCTGGATCTTTTCCAAAAGCCTGCGCAAAAATTCTATTTCTTGTACCATCTCCTTCACCTTTCATGATCTCTGACTGTTTGTTAGCATTTGCCAGAATTACGGTAACTTCTTTGTCGGCAGTTGAAGTTATTTTTGCGGCCATCTCAGCTCCTTGAGCTCTGAATTCTTTTGCCTCTCTTTGTCTTTCTGTCTGCATTCGTGCGTAAATTGCTTCACTGTTAGCAGGTGGTAAATCAGCCCTCTTTATTCTTACATCAACAATAGTAATTCCAAAATTTTGGGCTTCTGTATTTACATCGTTTTGAATTGTTCCCATGTGGACCGCTCTATCGGTTGATAAGAGTGTTGCTAGTTCTTGGGTACCTAACACACTTCTAATTCTTGAATTTATTATCGTGGCTAGTCTCGATCTTGCCACTCTTTCATTTCCAACCGATATATAGAATTTTAACGGGTCAACAATTTTAAATCTTGCAAAAGCATCAACGATTAATCTTTTTTGGTCTGCTGCAATTACTTCTTCTGGTGGATTGTCTAAGTTTAATACTCTACGATCTAAATATACTACGTTTTGTATGAAAGGGATTTTATAATTTAATCCTGGTTTTGTAATTATTTTTTTTGGGTCACCAAATTGTAAAACAATTGCTTGGTTAATTTCTTGAACTACAAATAAAGCTTGGTAAGCTACAACGCCCAAAACAACTAATGCACCTATTAAAATTTTTTTCATTGTTGTGCTTTCTTCTTAATTTCAGGAAGTGGTAAATAAGGAACTACCCCTGAACCTGAGTTTTTATCAATAATAACTTTATCAATATCAGCTAAAACTTTTTCCATTGTTTCTAAATACATTCTTTCTTGAGTTACTTGTTTCGCGTCTTTATACTCATTATATATAGCTAAAAATCTACTAGCTTCACCCTCAGCTTTTGCTACAACTTCTTTTTTATATGCTTCCGCTTGTTGTAAAACTTTCTCAGCTTCACCTCGCGCTCTTGGTATAACGTCGTTAGCATATGCCTCTGCTTCGTTTTTTGATCTTTCTCTATCAGCTCGCGCCGCTTGAACATCTCTAAAAGCATCAATTACTTGATCAGGTGGATCTGCTTTTTGTGTTTGTACTTGTGTAACTTGAATTCCCGAACCATATTCATCTAAAATTCCTTGTGTAATTTCTTGTACCTCAGTTTCTATTTTTGATCTTCCTTCGGTTAAAATTGATTGAATTTGGCTTTTCGCAATGACTTCTCTCATAGCTGTTTCTGAGGCTGCTTTTACTGTCTCTAATGGACTTTGAATATTAAAGAGAAATTTTCCTGCATCTTTTATTACCCAAAAAACTGAATAGTCTATGTCTACAATATTTTCATCACCTGTTAACATTAAACTTTCTTCTGAAACATCTCCTACACCTGATGATCTTCCGCTATCACTTTCTGATCTAAAACCTACATCTATACGATTTACTTTTGTTACTTTGGGTGTGAGAACTCTCTCAATAGGATATGGAATATGATAATTTAAACCAGGTTGAGTTGTTGTTACAAATTTTCCAAACCTTAAAACTACACCTTGCTCGTCTGGTAATACTCTATAAAGACCGCTTAGAGCCCATAGTACTAATAAAACTATAATTCCTAAATAAATTGGTTTGTTGCCTCCTTTTCCACCTGGAAAAATTCTGCCAACTGAACCTTGTGCTTTTCTTATTAAGTCGTCAATATTAGGTGGTTGTCGTCTTTGTCCTGATCCATTTCCATCACCTCTACCTTGTCCACCACCAGGAGGCGATCCCCATGGTGAATCATTTTTGAATATATTATCGTCTTTTGACATGACACTTTATATAGTGACTTTTTGAATAAAAACAAGTTATGATGAAGCGATATAATGTCTGAAAACAAAGCCGAAACTAACAAAAAACCCAAAGAAAAACCTGCTCCGAAAGAATTCAAAAAAAACCCAATAAAAGGCACCAATTTTACAATAATGGTCTCTAGCGCTAAAGGCGGGGTCGGTAAATCAACTTTTGCAATAAATTTAACTTTTGCACTTCAAAAACTAGGTAAAAAAGTTGGCTTACTAGATGCCGACATTTATGGCCCATCTCTTCCAAAAGTTATAGGTCTTAATGAAAAACCAAAGAGTGACGGAAAATTGTTATTCCCGTTAGAAAAATATGGAGCACAATTTATGTCTTTAGGTTTTTTAGTTGATGAGAAAACTCCAATGATTTGGAGAGGTCCTATGGTTATAAGTGCTATCAAAACTTTAACTGAAAAAGTAGCTTGGAAAGATTTAGATTTTTTAATTATTGATATGCCTCCAGGAACTGGAGATACGCAGCTTACTTTCGCACAAGATATCAAAGTTGATGGATCAATTATTGTTTCAACACCCCAAGAGCTAGCTTTAATGGATGTACAAAGAGGTATTCAAATGTTCGATAAAACTAAAATAAAAATTCTTGGTTTAGTTGATAACATGAGCTTTTTTAAAGGTGATGATGGAAAAAAATACAATATATTTGGAGAAGGTGGGGTTGAAAAAACTGCAAAACAATTTGACAAAAAATTTCTTGGTCAAATACCTATAAGCACACAACTAAGAGAGTCTGCTGATCTTGGTTTGCCATTGACCTATAAAGAACCAGATCATGAAATATCTAAAATATTTTTAGATATCGCAAAAAAAATTATGAAAGATATTGGGTAAAACCAAACGATTGCATCAACTCATTCCATTCTCTTTTTGACAAGCCTGAGCTGTTGATATCGCACTTTTCACCTTTAATCATTTTTTGAATTACTATTTTACCTTTTGCTGAAATCTCCATTCCTCCGACTCTGTAATCAATAAAAGCATCATAAGTTATAGGTACCCATTTTTTTACCGTGTTTAACATTGTGCTTGCGTACTCTCTGATTTCAAATTGTGCATGACTATCTGCCCTTAAAGCTAAAAAATTTAGAAGATTTAATAAATCAGTTTTCCAATACCATTGGGTATAAGAATTAAGTGTTAAATTCATCCTGGCTAATTCCCTCGCTAAACCTTTTTTATTATCATCAATTATACTTCCATCATATTTTTCATTAAGCATTTCTTCATAATGTTTGTAATTTCTTTCAGCGTCTTCCTTTAATATTTTTAAAATACTATCGGCTTGTGTTCCGTTTATTAAATCACCTCTACCTTGTCTATTATTTGTAGATTGAGCAGCTAGATTTTCTTTTGAAGGAACGTAAAATTCTTTATCCATAATAGAATATCTTGCAGAATATTCGTTCACATTTGCTGTTCTATGTCTAATCCATTGTCTGGCGATAAAAATTGGAAGTTTGATATGATATTTAATTTCACACATTTCAAAGGGGGTGCTATGTCGATGTCTCATTAAATATTTTATCAAACCATTGTCTGTTGAAACTTTTTTTGTGCCTTTCCCGTATGAAACTCTTGCAGATTGAACTATAGAGGTGTCATCCCCCATATAATCAACTACTCTCACAAAACCATGGTCTAAGACTGGCATTGCTTCATAAAGAATTTTTTCTAGTTCTGGAGAAGTCACCCTTTTAGTTACATTCTTTTGTGATTGTTGTTCTAAAATTTCGCTTTTTTGCTCTTTTGTGAGTTTCATTTAAATTATTTATTGAATCTTTATTTTTTGATTTTATATTATATCTGTTGGTTTTCCAACTATGACGATAAACGAGTTTCGTAATAAACATTGCGGACGTGGGGGCAGTACCCACCACCTCCACCATTTACAACTTATGGGGGTGAATCAGAATCGACGAGTGTCTAAAGGCTATTCTTTCGTTCGAGATGGTTCCGACGTAACGGGCTAATTATAAATGCAAATAATAAATTTGCACTTGCTGCTTAATTAACTTGTTAATTAAGTAAACGGGGTCCGGGGCACCTGGCAACAGAACGCCCCTTTAAATCTCTGCTTCTTCTTTAATATAAACAATTAAAAATTTTCTGACGCACTATGGACGCAGTGAAGAACCAGTTTTGGGCTTTAGGTTGTAAAATAATTATTCTATAGTGACTGTTACATCAGGTTCTGCTGCGTACAATCCTTTTGCAGCACCAACTGTCTCACAAGAGTCTCCCATATTATCAATAGCCCCTACAGCATTATCAGTACCAAATGCAATAGTTACACTTGGTATATTTCCTGGTTCCATAATAAATGTATTTGCTAATTGTTGTCTGTACTGAAAAAACTCATCATCTTCATCCATAGTTGATGCAACTCCTGTAGTGTCTGTTAAAGTCTGTAGACCAGTTAAATTATCGCCAACACTTGTTCCATTCACAGCTGCATACAAAGTTGCCGATGCTTCTTCTCCTGCGTCTTCTGATCCTTTAGCAAGTGTTCCTGCTGATCCATTGCTTTTAGTATGGCAGGTAGTTCCACTACCATCGGCCGCAGATCCTTTAACTGTAAAGTCTCTACCCATTGTAATCTGTAAATAAGTATACGCTGTTCCAAATTTTGCGGCATTTGCATTTCCTAAACTTGCTGCAGCTGCTCCAGCAGTTGTATTAGCAATGTCAATATCACCTGAGTTACCATCAAAAATAGTAACAGCACCATTGCACACTGATGCTGTACTGCTACTGTCGCACAATTCTATCTTAAATATATTTATTTTATACTCTGTTGCTTCGCCTGTTCCAGCAACAACATTACCACAAAAAATAGATGTAAATATAATTGAAATTAAAAATGTTTTTATTTTTTTCATAATTATTTGCTCGTTACAATAACTGCTCCTTGAATCTCAACTGCCAAGTTATTATTTCTTCTTACTTTTTCAGTTAGTTTTGCCTGCATATTATCCTTTTCAAATGCAACATCTGATTTACCGTCTTGCATTGTTCTAATATTTTCCCTTGGAGGGTAAGTAAATAATAGCTCTGCTTTGTAAATATCTTCAACGCCCTCGTTGCTTGATTTATCCAGAGAAAAATTAAATTGTACTACTGGATTAATATTAAATTCAGATCCATAGACCATTCCTTTAGAGTCTGTAATTGCTTTTTCAGCATTCCATTTATATCCCTCTAGATTTAAATTAATCCACGGATAATATGGAACTTGCGTTGTTAAATTATAGTCCCAACCACTTAAGACTTTTTCTTCAGTTTCATCAACTATTTTCATTCTAGTTAATCCTTGATAATAATTTGTGCTTAAATCCACTAGTGACGATTTGGTTTCCAAACCTAATCCTAATCTTTTATGTCCTTCTAATATATCTGCATCTAAAAAAACATTAGCTCCATACATAAAAGATTGATCTTCGTTTAATTCTCTTAAACCAAAACCTAAATTTCCAGTTAATCTTCCTGAGCTATTTTTTTCCTCATTTCTTAAACTAAATTGAGTAAAAACATTTGAGTCATCAGTTTTTTCTATACTTCGAACTCCTAGAATTGAAAAATTGATATTATCATTATCTGCATCATTTAATTCAACTCCGACTTCAGTTATACCTTCTCCTGGTATCCAGCCTGCAATGATTTCTGATATTCTATTTTCAAGATCAGCATGTGAAGCTGACACAAAAAAAAATGAAGCAAAAATTAATGACAATATTTTTCTCATTAACTCACCATATACAGATATAGTAATTGAAGCAATACCGACGCAGTGAAGAACCAGTTTTGGGCTTTAGGTTGTAAAATAATTATTATATAACAAGGATTAACGAAATGAGGTTCGGGCACCTGGCAACAGAACGCC
The DNA here is from genome assembly GCA_902579285.1 of uncultured Pelagibacteraceae bacterium. Lineage (GTDB taxonomy): Bacteria > Pseudomonadota > Alphaproteobacteria > Pelagibacterales > Pelagibacteraceae > Anoxypelagibacter. The sequence goes on along the minus strand of CACHGA010000001.1, from coordinate 320,513 downwards.
CCTTTTAAAATGAAATTACCAGTAGTCAATCACCCTGAATACGTTGCAAAAATAAATGAAAATAGTGTTTTTCCTATTAAAAAATTTAGTGCTTTAGCAAATTACCTTTTAGAAAAAAAAGTAGTAGATAAATTTTATATTCCAAAAGAATGTTCTATTGAAACTTTAAGTAAATCACATTCAACTAAATATATAAATGATATTAAAAATAAAACTCTTGATAAAAAATCTGAAGTTAAAATTGGTTTTCCAATAAATGATACTGTAATAAAAAGATCATTTTTAGCAACTGGAGGTACAGTTTTGGCTAGCAAACTAGCATTAGATTTTAAACTTGCCTGCAATACTGCTGGCGGAAGTCACCATGCATCCTATGATCATGGAGCAGGTTACTGTGTTTTTAATGATGTTGCAGTAGCAGCTAATTATTTAAAGTATCGAAAAAAGATTAAAAATATATTAATTTTAGATCTTGATGTGCATCAAGGAAATGGAAACTCTGAAATTTTTAAAAATGATAAAAATATATTTACATTTAGTATGCATTGTAAAACCAATTATCCAGCAAAAAAATCAAATAGCAACCTTGATGTGGAACTTGAAGAAAATCTAGAAGATAAAGATTATCTTGAGATATTAAAAAATAACTTGTTAAAACTAAATAAAATGAACTTTGATTTCGTTTTTTATATAGCTGGAGTTGATGTTCATTATCAAGACAAACTTGGCAAATTAAAATTAACTGACGACGGGATAGACCAAAGAGATAAAACAGTTATCGATAATTTCTACTCTAAAGAAGTACCTTTATGTGGTGTTCTTGGAGGTGGATATAATAAAGACTTTGATAAACTTATAGAGTTACATTCAATGTTACATCGAAATTGTGCCAACTTAATATGATCTTTAATATATTGAAACTAATCTATAAATTTTTTTAAATTTGGTTCAAAATAATTTGGTCCCTTCATAACTTTACCGTGTTCATTATATATTGGTTTTCCATCTGCTCCTAGTTTGCTCATATTTGACCTTTGAACCTCGTCAAAACATTTATCAAGATCTATCCCAAAAGCATGTCCGGCACCATAAGTTACGTATAAAATATCGGTTAATGAGTCGGCAACCTCTTTTAAATTTTTATCATTTAAAGCTTCTTGAAATTCATCTAATTCTTCTTTTATAAGATCATACCTCAACTTAGATATTTTTTCAGATGGAAAACCTGCTTTTGACTTTACTTCTTGACCAAATGTTTCCATAAATTTTTTTACACTAATAAAATTTGACATAAAATCTCCACAGTTAATTTATAAATTATTTACAATTTTAAACGTTTAATATAACTTGGTTATACTAATGAAATATAGAACTGAATTTGATTCTATCGGAAAAATTAAAGTTCCTGGTGATAAGTATTGGGGTGCTTCAACCCAAAGATCAAATAAATACTTTGATATTGGAGATTTTTTAGTCAGGCCGATACTTATTCAATCAATAGCAATTGTAAAAAAAGCAGCTGCAATTGTTAATGTTAAAAATAAAGATTTAGATAAAAAAATTGGTAAATACATCATTAAAGCATCAGATGAAATAATAAAAGGTAAATTAGATAGCCATTTTCCATTAAAAGTTTGGCAAACAGGATCGGGTACACAAACAAATATGAACGTAAACGAGGTTATTGCCAACAGAGCGATACAGATGATGGGTGGGGAAATGGGAACCAAAAAACCAGTACATCCTAATGATCATGTTAATAAATCCCAATCTACTAATGATGTTTTCCCAACAGCAATGCATATTGCAATAGCATTGAAAGCAAAAAAAAAATTGCTTCCTTCTCTAAAATTATTAGAAAACGAATTAAAAAAAAAGACTGGTGAATTTAAAAAAATTGTAAAGCTAGGTAGAACGCATTTGCAAGATGCAACTCCTTTAACTTTAGGTCAGGAGTTTTCTGGTTATCACTCTCAATTAAAAAAATGTATAGAAAGAATTGAAAGAGCACTTAATGAAATTTTTTATTTAGCTCAAGGAGGTACTGCTGTTGGAACAGGTCTTAATACTAGAAAAGGTTTCGATAAAAAAATTGTTAGAGAAATCAAAAAAATAACAAAATTACCTTTTAAACCATCTAAAAATAAATTTGCAGCATTAGCATCTCACGATCCGATTGTTAATTTTTCTGGAACAATGAATACTACTGCTGTATGTCTCATGAAAATTGCTAACGATATAAGATTTTTGGGTTCAGGTCCAAGAGCAGGTTATGGCGAACTTATTTTGCCAGAAAATGAACCTGGGTCATCTATAATGCCTGGAAAAGTAAATCCCACCCAATGCGAAGCTGTAACGATGGTATGTGTTAAAGTAATTGGAAATCATAACGGTATTACTATGGCAGGGTCTCATGGACATTTTGAATTAAATGTTTTTAAACCTTTAATAATTCATAATATTTTACAATCTATAAACATTATGTCAGACTCATCTTTAGCTTTTGCAAAATATTGTATCAAAGGACTTAAGGCGGATAAAAAAAGAATTAAATTTTTATTAGAAAATTCTTTGATGTTGGTCACAGCATTATCTCCAAAAATAGGTTACGATAATGCTGCCAGAATTGCGAAATTGGCACATAAAAATGGAACGACTTTAAAATTTGAGGCCTTAAAATCTGGATTAATTAATGAAAAAGAATTTTTAAATATTGTAAATCCTCTCAAAATGACGAAACCCAACAGATAAATTTTCTAATAGATTTCTTTTAGAAATTTTTTTACTTTAAAAGTATCAAAAACATCAACAATCTCGTCGTCAATTACATTTTTATTAAAAGAGTCCTCTACAAGCTTAATTTGATTTTTATTTGTTATACGAACCTGATCTTTTAGAAGTTTTTTAATATTAATTTTTCTATTTTTGATATCTATTACTCCCTCAGAATACCAATTAGCTTTTTTTTGACTAAAATCATAGATACTTAATTTTCTTAAAAATTTTTTAGCATTTGCAGATGAAAAATTTACCTTATATTCTATTATTGGTTTCTTATTATTTAACAATATTTGTAAATTAGAATTTAAAGAACTATCAAATGGTAATTTAGCAGTGATGCCGGTTATTTTCAAATCTCCGTTTTGAAAATTAAGCTTCATTTGTGTGTCTTTTAATTTTCCAAATAAAGTTTCTAAAGATTTTATTTTTACATTCATAGTACCGTTAATTTTTTTACTGATTTTTGGATTTTTAATACTTGCATAATTTTTATATAAGTTTCTAAAGTTAATCTGATTAATATCTAAATTAAGGTTAAAATTGAAAGGATTTTTAAATGAAATTTTCCCGTTTATTTTTGAGTTTAAATATTTATTTCTTAAGTATGAATTTGAAATTTCAAAATTATCTTTACCTTTAAAATTCAATAATAAAATACTGTTGAAAATATTGAGCTTAAGGTCCCCGCTTAATTTTTTTAGTGTACTTTGTTTATCAAAATTAATTTCGAGATTTTGCTTTAAACTAGGTATCTTAATTTTAAGTAATTTTTCAGAGTCAATGAGGTTTTTGAAATTTATTTTAATATCGTTATTAGAAAAATTTAATTTTGCATTAATCACATGTTTGTCATTTTTGAATTTGTCATTTAAATTTATATTTTCAAAATTAATTATATTTTGCTGATTATCTCGAAAAATAACTTTGGAATTTTTAAATATTACTTGTCCTTTCTTGTGATATGTAAAAAAAGCAAATATTTGCCTTAAATGTGATGGACTAATCTTTATGTTTTGATTTTCAAATATAATTTTTTTAAATTCTAATTGATTAATGCTTGAAATTTTATTTACACTAGTTCTTATCAAGACCTTTTTTACTTCTACAGTGTTTGAACTATCTTTTGCTAAATTTAGTTTTATGTTTTCGATAATTATAGTTGGACTAGGAATTAATGAGTAAGATATATTTCCATTAATTTGTGTTTTTAATTTGAATTGATCACTAATTTTTTTTTGAATAATATCTTTTTTTGTATTGTAATCAAAATAAAGTGGCTTCAGAAAGTATACCAAAAAAAATGTTAAAAAAATTAGAGCAACACTTATAAAAAAAAATTTTTTATTAATAAACTGCTGTGGATTAAAAATCTTTTTTTTAAGCAGCTGTTTGATTATTTTTGTTGGTGTGACTTTCATTTTGTTGTTTTATAAGCAATTTAATGTAAAAATAAAATATATAATGAAAGAAAAAACAAATTTCCTTAATGAACTTAATGAGCAGCAGAAAGCCGCAGTCCTTAATATCGAGGGCCCTTCGTTAGTTGTGGCGGGGGCTGGTTCTGGTAAAACTAAGGTACTAACATCTAAATTGTCTTATTTGGTTGATCAAAAAAAAGCGTGGCCTAACCAAATACTGTGCGTAACTTTCACCAACAAGGCTGCTAAGGAGATGAGGGATAGAGTGATTAGAATGTTAGGGAGTAAGTTAAATTCAATGCCCTGGCTTGGTACTTTTCATTCAATAAGTGTGAGATTTTTGAGAAGACATGCAGAAGCTATAGGTCTTAAAAGTAACTTTACAATATTAGACACTGAAGACCAAAAAAAACTAATTAAAAATATTTGCAAAGGTGAAAATATAGATGCAAAAAAATTATCACCTCAATTTATAATTTCAATGATAGATAAATGGAAGAATAGAGGTCTTTTACCAGAGGAAGTAAAATTAAATAATAAAGATATTTTTGATAATCAAATATTAAAAGTTTATAAAATTTATCAAAATAAAGTTAGAGATTTAAATTCATGTGATTTCGGTGACTTGATACTTTATTGTGTAAAATTATTTGAAAAAAATATGGATATAAGAAATATTTACTCTAATAATTTTAAATATATTTTGGTTGATGAATATCAAGATACCAACTTTATTCAAAACAAATGGTTAAATTTAATTGTAAATGAAAATAATAATATATGTTGTGTTGGAGATGACGATCAATCAATTTATAGTTGGCGGGGTGCTGAAATAAAAAATTTCCTTGGATTCGATAAAGTTTATCCGAATTGCAAAATTTTTAGATTAGAACAAAATTATAGATCAACAAAAAATATTTTGGATACTGCTTCACACCTAATTGGGCATAATAAAGATAGACTAGGGAAAAAACTTTGGTCAGAAGGTGAGCGTGGTGATCTTGTTAAATTAAATTGTTATAAAAATGGAAAAGAGGAAGCCAGAGGGGTTAGTAATATTCTTGAGGAATATTCAAAAAATAATAATTCCTTAAATGAATCGGCAATATTGGTTCGAGCCATATATCAGACAAGAGAATTTGAGGAAAGGTTTTTAAAAGTAGGAATTAATTATAGAATTATCGGTGGTATAAAATTTTATGAAAGAGCTGAAGTTAAAGATGCAATATGTTATTTGAGAATAATAAATCAAAAGTTTGATGATTTGGCTTTTGAGCGAATCGTAAACACGCCAAGAAGAGGAATAGGTGACACAACAATAAAACAGCTTCACGAGTTTGCATCAAAAAATAAAGTCTGTTTGGAAGATGCCAGTCGTCAACTTCTCCAGAACAATAAGTTTAAACCAAAAATAAAAATTATATTTTCAAATCTTTTAGATTTGATAAGCAAATGGAGATCTGATCTTAAAAAAAATAAACATTATGATCTTTTGAAAATTGTATTAGATGAGTCTGGATACTCGGCTATGCTTAAAAACAAAAAAGATATTGAAAACGAGAATCGTTTAGAAAATTTAAAAGAATTATTAAGAGCAATGAATGATTATGATAACTTACAAGGTTTCTTAGAACATGTGGCTTTAGCTACTTCAATTGATCAAGAATGGAATGATGAAAAAGTTAATATCATGACAATGCATGCAGCAAAAGGGCTGGAATTTAATTCAATATTTTTACCCGGTTGGGAGGAGGGTTTATTTCCCCATCAAAAATCTTTGGAAGAAAAAGGTGACTTAGCTTTGGAAGAAGAAAGAAGGTTGGCGTATGTAGGTGTTACAAGAGCAAAAAAGAACGCTTATATATCTTTTGCAACTCAAAGAGTTTGGCATGGTGAATGGATGGACAGTTTACCCTCAAGATTTATTAATGAACTACCAGATAAGGGAATTGAGAAAAACGAAGAATTGATAAAAGATGTATCTGATGACTTTGATTTTAATCAAGACAGACTTCTTGAAAATAATGATGAGTTTAGAAGTCCAGGGTGGGCAAGATTAAAAAAAAAATTGACTAAATAATGGAAAGATTAAAAAAGTTGATAACTAACCAAAAAGTTAATGGTTATATAATCCCTAAAAATGATGAATATTTTAATGAATATATTCACGAGTCTAAAGACAGATTAAAATTCATATCTAATTTTTCTGGATCTGCTGGTTTTGCTGTAATTTTAAAAAATAAAAATTATCTTTTTGTAGATGGTAGGTACACAATTCAAGCTGAGAAACAGGCTGGCAAAAAATTTAAAATTATTACAATTCCAAAAAAACTCCCCAAAGATGTATTAAAATTTAAAAAAAAGATTATCTTAGGCTTTGACCCTAAATTGCAGACACAAAAACAACTTAACTATTTATTTAAAATTAAAAATGTAGATTTGAAACCAATAAATTTTAATTTGATTGACAGTCTATGGCTCAAAAAACCTAGAGAGAAATTAAAAAAATTTTTTTTTCTTTCAGACAAAATATCGGGTATGAATTCAAAGAAAAAAGTTTTTAAACTAAGAAAATTTCTTATAAAAAATAAATGTGATTATTTATTTGTTTCTGCCCCAGAAAATGTAGCTTGGATTTTAAATATTAGGGGTCATGATAGCTCATTTTCACCAACGACGAACGCCAGATTATTCATAGACAAAGAAGGTAGATTGGATCTTTTTGCAAATCCTAAAAAGTTATCTAGTATAACAAATATCTTAAGTAAAAAAGCTTTTTTGCATAAAGAATCAAAACTAGACGAATTTGCTTCTAAAATATCAAATAAAATTATTTGGTTAGATAGTCAATCTTGCTCTATTTATTATAAAAATATTTTGGAAAAAAAAAATAAAATTATAGAGAAAATTGACCCTACATATTTTTTTAAAGCAATCAAAAATACAACAGAGATTAAAAATACGAAAAAAAGTCATTTAATTGATGGTGTGGCTTTAACTAAATTTATATTGTGGTTAAAGAAAAATTTTAAAAAGAGAAAAATAACAGAAATATCAGCACAAAATAAATTAGAAAGTTTTAGAAAAAAAAATGTTTCTTATAAATATCCGAGTTTTAGTACAATTTCAGGATCAGGGCCCAATAGTGCAATTATACATTACAAAGCTTCGGTTAAAACTAACAGGTTCCTTAAAAGTGGTGAGTTGTATTTAGTAGACTCTGGTGGTCAATATTTATTTGGTACAACAGATGTTACAAGAACAATTTCTTTAGATAATAAATCTAAATTTGCAAAAAATGTATTTACCAGAGTTTTAAAAGGTCATATTGCTGTTTCAAATTCCAAAATAAATAAAAACACTACAGGAAATCAGATTGATAAAAATGCAAGAAAGTTTTTGAAGGAGGTTAATTTGGATTATCCGCATGGAACTGGACATGGTGTTGGTTATTTTTCAAACGTGCATGAAGGGCCACATTCGATATCAAAAAATAGTAAAATTCCATTAAAAAATGGAATGATTTTATCAAATGAGCCAGGATTTTATAAAGAAAATTATTTTGGTATTAGAATAGAAAACTTAATTTATATAAATCGAAATAAATTTGAAGAACTGACCATTGCCCCGATTGAGAAAGATCTGATAAACAAAGAAATTCTTAGTTCGGATGAATTAAAATGGTTAAATAATTACCATAAAAAAGTTAAAAAAAAATTATCGAAATATATTACTCAAGGGGAAAAGAGGGACTTTAATAATGCTTGCCTACCTATCAAGTAGATCATACCACTTGTCTTCTGTTAATAAATTTATATTAAGTTCTTTTGCAGTTTGAATCTTTTTTTTTGTTGGCTTTGAATTACCTATAACAAGATAATCTAATTTTTTTGTAACTGTACCAAGTATTTTAGCGCCATTTTCCTCTGCAATTGTCTTGGCTTCAGACCTGCTCATTTTTTCAAATCCTCCAGTAAACATAATATTTTTGTTACTTAATTTTCCTGATTTAATTTTTTTTTCATAATTCTTTATATCCAAAACTGACATAAATGATTGTATAATCGTAATATTTTTAGAATTTGAAAAAAAATCCTCTATTGATTTAATTTGTGTTTCACCGATACCATCTAATTCATCTAAACTATTTAAAATCTCTTTTCTTTTTTTTTGTATAAATAACTCGGAAAATTTTTCAACTTTTTTGAAATAATTTGCTAATGTCTTGGCATTTTCTTGGCCAATATGTCTTATGCCAATCGAAAAAATGAATTTATCAAGCACAACTTTTCTGGAGTTGTTTATAGCATTTTTTAGGTTTGCTATTGATAAATCTCCCCATCCATCTAATTTTTCAATTTTTGTATAATCGAGATTAAAAATATCACTTGGAGTTTTTATTATTTTTAATTTCCAAAAATTATCTATTACTTTTTTTCCAAGACCATCAATATCAAACGCATCTTTTGAAACTATGTGTTTTAATTTCTCTTTTGCAATAAAATTACATTCGTAGCCACGTGAACACCTCCTGACTGCGTCTATTTTTTTTGTTGTAAGACTTATTTCTTTTTTTGTTTTATATCCGCAAAGACATTTTTCAGGAAAAATAAATTTTTTACTTTTTGTTGATCTTTTGGTTTTATCAACAGATAAAACTTGAGGAATAACATCTCCAGCTCTTTGGACTAATACAGTGTCATTTACTCTTATATCTTTTCTAGAAATTTCATCCTCATTATGTAATGTTGCATTTGACACTACCACTCCCCCAACAGTAACTGGGTCAATTTTTGCCACTGGAGTAATAGCGCCAGTTCTTCCTACCTGAATGATTATCTCATTAATTTTTGAAATTGCTTTAACTGATGAAAATTTATATGCAATTGCCCATCTAGGTGAGTTGGATGTTGAACCAAGTCTATTTTGTAAACTTAAATTATTTACTTTATAAACAATTCCATCAACATCATAATCTAAACTTGAGCGAATACTTTCCAACTCGGAATGGTTTTTTTCTATTTCTTGAATTGATTTAATTTTTTTACAATGTTGATTTATTTGAAAACCCCATTTTTTTAAATTTTCAAGTAATTCTGTTTGATCCTTAAAAATTTTAGGTTCAATTTTACCTATTCCGTAAGCAAAGAATTTTAAGGGAATTTTTTTTGTTTCATTAGAGTTTTTTTGTCTCAACGATCCTCCAGCTGCATTACGGGGATTAGCAAACTTATTCTTGATACTTTCAAAGTCTTTTTTTGAAATATAAACTTCACCCCTGACGTCAACTATTTTGGGTGGATTATTTATTTTTTTTGGTATTTGACTAATCGTTGATAAATTATCTGTGATATCTTCACCAAAAATACCATCACCTCTTGACAATCCATATGTCAATTTTCCTTCAATATATCTCAGCGATGCGGATATACCATCGATTTTTGGTTCAGAAGATAATTCGAGATCCTCAGTAATATTTAAATAATTTTTAATTTTTTTTTTAAAATCTAACATATCTTCTTTATTAAAAGCATTGCTTAAAGAGAGCATGGGTTGTGAGTGTTTTATTTTCTTAAACTTATCGGATGGTTTCGAGCCTACGATTTTCTCGGGATTTTTTATTTTTTTTAAAGATGGATTTTCGCGAGCCATTTCTAAAAGCTCTTTTTTTAATTTATCAAACTTTTCATCGGTAACTATTGGATTATCTTTTTCAAAATAAGCTCTGTTATATTTGATTAATTTATCAATTTTATCTAAATACAACTTTTTAATATTTTTATTATCAGTCATTTATTGAAAAAATCTTTTTTATTCTATCAACGAGTTTATTTTCTTCTTTGTCTTGAATTTTAGTAGGTTTGTAATTTTTATTCAAAACTGTGTAAGATTTCTCATACCATTCACTTGAATTATAATTATAACCAAGTAATGAAGCTGCTGCTTTTGCCTCATCAATTAATCCAATTCTATAATATATTTCGACCAACCTAAATAAAGCCTCCTCTACAAAAATTGTTTTATCATATTTCTCAACAACAATTTTAAGTCTATTAATTGCAGGTATCCATTTTTCGTTTTGAATATAAAATCTTGCAATCGATATTTCTTTTGCTGCCATTTGATTGATTACTAAATCCAATTTAAATTTTAAATCCATAGCATAATCGGTATCAGGATATTTTTTTAAAAAATCTTCAATTGCATTTTTTGTAAAAATTAGTTTTTCTATATCTTTTTTTTCATCTAAAATTTGCTCATAGTAAATTACTGCGATCAGATAACTTGCATAATCAATATTGGGATCAGCTGGATATAATTTTTTAAATCTTTTTAAATTTAAAATAGCTTCGTCATAAAAACTAATAGTATAAAGACAGTAACTTGACATCAAAGCTGATTTTGCTGCCCATTCAGTTTGCGGTAATAGTGATTCTGATTGGTCAAATTTTTCAGAAGCTATTAAGTACTGTCCTTCATCCATATAGCTAAGCGCATCTTTATAAATATCCATAGCTTCTTGTTTAGTAGAAGGGGGTTCCAAATCTTTAACTTCAGTCTTAGTACAAGAAAAAAGCAATAATATTAAAAAAGATAAAATTATTAAACGCATCAAGTATTAATAACAAAAAAAATACTTAACGTAAAATTATGTTTCCTAATTAGGCGTTTACAGCAATTCTTTTTTGGTTGGGAGCAATTTTTTTAAGATTCGATATATTTTGAATACTTTCTACAACTGTGAAATTGCTTTGATCTGATAGTAATTTTCTAAGAAAATCATTAGTAAGTAAATGGCCACCATGCATGCAAGATACAGAACCAATTACTCTTTTACCAGTTAACATAAAATCTCCTGCTAAGTCTAAAATTTTATGATTTACAAATTCATTTTTAGATCTAAGGCCTTTTTTATTTAAAACTTTGTCCCCCTTGATAACAACAGCGTTATCTAGATTACCGCCTTTGGCCAAACCTAAAGATTTTACTTTTTCAATATCTTCATACAAACAAAAAGTTCTTGCAGAGTAGATATTTTCTAGATTTTTATCTTTAAAGTCTACGCAGTTTGTTTGTGATCTGATCAAAGGATTATTCTCATAGCTAAGTGTAAAAGCAACTTTTAAACTTTCAGATGATGGTTCTATAGATATTGACTTGTCATCTAATTTTAATTCAACTCTTTTTTTAATTTTGATGAACTTTCTGTTCTCCTCCAATGTCTTTAAACCGATTTCTTTAATTTTTTTAACAAATTCAATTGCTGACCCGTCCATTATAGGAACTTCTTCGTTGTTTAACTCAACCACAGAATTATCTACACCACAAATATAAAAAGAAGCCATTAAATGTTCTATAGTTGAAATCGAAACACCTTGGTCATTTTCTATTTTTGTGCAAAGTTTTGCTGAAGAAACATTTTCGTAGTTAGCTTTTATCTCATTGTTCTTTTTTAAATCAGTTCTCCTGAATACAATTCCTGTATTTGCTTCGGCGGGGTGAAGTTTCATAGAGATTGTTTTGCCTGAATGCAGCCCTGTTCCTAAAAAATCTACAGATTTATTTAGAGTTTTTTGTTTGTTTTCCCACATGTGGAAAATATACAAAAAGTTGAAAATGACTTAAAAACAACAAATATTACAAAAAACTACAAAAAATTATTTTTAAAAAAAACGCTCAAAAAATCTTGAAATTACTGACTTTTTTCTTACATTTAAAGGAATAGCTTCTTTATCCCATCCTTTATAAATAAGTTCAGCAGCACCTGAGAGAGCGAAAAAATCATCTAATTGTATTAATTTAATTTCGGTCTCCAAATTGTCGACTTTTAAATTTTCATAAAAAGTGCTCCCTAAAAAGTCCAAAATTTCTTTATCCTCAAAAAAAATATCAATTCTTAATGCCTTTTTATTTGCATATTTTAAATTATTATTTTTGTTAAATAAATGGTCAAGTATTTCGACTACTCGGGCATTTATTATTTCTTTTATATGTTGGATGCTTAATTTCTTAAATTTTGATTCTTTAAATAAATTTTGATCTATATAATTTTTATTATTGGTTGTGTTTTTAAAGTCTATTTTTTTAATAATTGATCTTACGTCATTTTCGTTTAAGGAACAAAGCTTGCTAATATCATTAATAATAGAATTTGTTCCAAATGGAAATATTTTAGTGAAGACCAAAGAAGATTCTTCGAAAAGCGAAATAAAGCTAGTTTCTTTATCAATGTTTATTAAAAAAAAATTTTTATTTTTTTTATTTTGATTAAGTAATTTTATGCCACATGCTAAAGGCTTGCTTATAATTCTGTCAATTTTTAAATCATTGCTGTCAAATAAAGCCTTAATATTTTTTAAATTGTTTTTAGGTAATGAAATAAATGTCATATGTAGACTTAAGTGATCGCCATGCAAGTCTAAAGGTATCTTATTTTTTTTAATTTTATCTAAAATAAAGTTTGAGTTAATAATGTGTAAAATTGAATTGTTCTCTTGATTTTGAGATATCGATATTTGTGCTTCGTTAAGTATATATTCTAAATCTCTTTTTTCTACTTTTGATCCATTAAGTTTTTTATATCCTGAAAGATTAGTACATGAAATTTCGGGTTCATTTATTACCAAAGAAATATTTTTAAATATTTTATTTGTATCTTTTTCAAGTCCTTTAATGTCTTCGTTAATTTTTTTTGAGGTATATTCAAAATCAAGTATTTTTCCTTTTTTGATACCGTTATTTTTTAAGATTTTTTTAGATAGGATTTCATAATTAGATTTCTCATTATGTTTATAAATTATATAACGAATTTTATCGTCCGCTATTTCAGCAATTAAATTATCTTGGCTCATAAGCTCCTATTCCAAAATAAGCTGTCCATTAATTCTAAAGTCAAATATTTTAAAATTACTAAAATTATCTTTATCATAGATTGATATAAATTTTTCAATAGATCCTTTAAATCTATCTGTTGGTAACTTCACTACTTTACCATTCTTTAAAACAATATCCCACCTATTTACATCAAAATGATTTAATTCTTGTATTAATTCTATTTCAAAATTTGTGGTTTCTAAAATTTCATAAAATTTATGAAATTTTTTTCTAGCACCTTCACCTTTTACAAACAATAAGTTTTTTTCTGCATTTAATTTAAAATTTAAAATTTCGTTACCATTTTCTAAAAGTAGTATTTTTTTATCTTTTTCAATAAAAATACCTAATGGTTTATTTTCTTTTACTATTATATTTAATGTGCTTGGATAAATTTTTTTAATTTTTATCTCTTTGATAAAACTAAATTTACTTCCTATTTCATTGAATTTTTCTCTATTTAAAAAAATAAGATTTTTTCCATAAAATTCTTCAAGCGAGCTTTCTAAATCGTAACTATTAACGTTTAAAAGACCTTCAACATTAATTTTTTTTATTAAAAAAAATGAAATTTTTTTTTTTTGTATTGCGTTTAAGCTATATGTTGATAGGAAAATAAATATAAATATCCATATAAATAAATTTTTTTTTGTTTTCATCTATTTATGCTAGAATCTTTTATCATCCAATTAACTAATTGTTTAAATGAAATATTTGAATAATTCGCTATTTCTGGAACAAGAGACAAACTAGTCATTCCAGGTTGAGTATTTAATTCTAAGAGATAAAAAGTATTTTTATGAAATCTAAAATCACACCTAGCTATTCCTTTGCATTTAAGAATTTTATAAGCTTTTTCTGATATCCTTAAAACTTGATTATATTTTTTTCTGCTTATCTGAGCTGGCATTATATGTAATGTGTTTGCAGATTTTTTATATTTTGCTTTATAGTCATAAAAAGCTCTTTTGGGTTTTAGTTCTATGGCTCCTATAGATTTACCTCCCATCAGAGCAACTTGTATTTCTTGACCAGGTATATAATTCTCAAATAACAAGTTTTCATAAACTTTATTTAATTTCTTAAATTCCTTTTGTAATATAGCTAAGTTTTTACATATTCTTACCCCGATACTTGAACCTTCATTATTTGGTTTAACAACTATTGGAAAGGTTAGTTTATTTTTTTTTATAAGTTTTTTCAAAGTTGTGTTTAAATAATTTTTTTTGTTTAGATAGAAATATTTTGGGGTTATAATATTGTTTTTTTCAAAAAACTTTTTAGATAAAAACTTGTCCATCGCAATCATTGAAGAAAGAACTCCGGAATGTGTATATGGAATCTTTAGGTATTCAAAAAAACTTTGAATATTACCGTCTTCTCCATCTTTACCATGAAGGGCATTAAATATGACGTCTGGACTGATTTTCCTAATATTATGTAAAGAGTTTTTTTGGGGATCAAATTTAATTGAATTATAACCCATCTTATTTAAAGCTGAAATACATGACTTGCCAGAATCTAAACTTACTTTTCTTTCATTGGAGTTGCCTCCCAGTACAACTAAAATTTTTTTCTTTGTTCTCAAGCTTATTTAGCTCCTATTATTTTAATTTCTAATTCTAAATTTGTACCTGTTTTTAAAAAGACTTTTTCTTTAACTGTTTCAATTAATTTTTCAATATCTGCTGAGCTAGCCTTTCCATTATTCTGAAAGAAATTACAATGCTGTGTAGATATACTCGCCCCTCCAACAATTAAGTTTGAACAATTTGATACCTTGATTAACTTCCATGCCTTTTTATTGGGTGGATTTTTAAATGTACTTCCACAAGTTTTTATTCTGGATGGTTGTGTTTCTTTTTTTCTTTTTAATAAAGACTCTTGTTTTTCTTTAATTTGATTTTTATCTGCAGGCTCTCCTTGCAAGATCACGCTTAGGATTATTAACTTGTTATTCAAGTTATTTCCTCTGTAAAAAAATTTTACCTCATCTTTTGTAAAAGATTTAATTTCTCCATCTAAATTTATCGCCTTTAGAGAAACAAAAATTTTTGATATATCACTATCATAACAACCACTATTCATCGTAATAGCTCCCCCAATACTTCCTGGTATACAAGATAAAAATTCAAGTCCTGATAAAGAATTTTGATATGCAAAATCAGATAATTTTTTATCTAATGTTGCTGCACCAACTTCAATTTTATTATTTTCAATTAATTTAGTTTCTGTAAAAGCCTTGCCAAGCTTTATTATAATTCCATCAAAACCTGCGTCTCTAAAAAGAGTATTTGAACCAGCTCCCAAAATAAAAATTTTATCTTTTTTATTTTTTGATTTTAGTAAAAAATTTTTTAGATCGTCGATTGAATTTGGCTTAAAAAATATCTCAGCTGGCCCTCCTAAATTGAACCAACTGTATTTTGATAGTATTTCATTTTTATATATCATATTTTAAATTAAAGTCTTATTTCTCGTAACCATTTAGAAATTGATCCAGCCCCCATACAAATAACTATTTCGTTAGAAATCAAATTTTTTTTGAAAAAATTATTTAAATCTTTTTCACCATTAATTAGTACAACTTGTGTATTTGAATACTGAGTAATAGACTTGGCAAAAGTCATTGGGTTATATTTTTTGTCAATTTTTTCACCAGCAGAATATACCGGACACAAAACAACTAGATCAGAATTTTTAAAAGAGGATGAAAAATCTTTATTTAAAAATTTTAGTCTTGAATATCTATGAGGTTGAAAAACGGATATAATCTTTCTACCATTTGAGGTAAGTTTTAAACTTTTTAAAACTGATTTAATTTCAGTTGGATGATGGGCGTAATCATCAAAAAATTCTCTCCCTTTAAATGTAAAACGTTTAGTTAGTCTTCTTTGAATTCCAGAAAATTTTTTAAGTGAGTTTTTTATTATTTTAATTTTAATCCCTATATGTAAACAGAGAGAAATTGCTCCTACTGAATTAAGAATATTATGACTACCAATAAGGTTTAATTTAATTTGTTTGATAGTTCTATTATTTTCGCCTGGAATAGATATTTTTAAATCAAATATTGAGTAATCTTTGTTGTATACGGGATTTAAAATTTGAAAATCAGCTTTTTTGGAAAAACCATAAGTATAAAAATTTTTATTTTTTATTTTTTTACTTAATTTTTCAATTTCATAATCATCTATACAAATAAAAGATTTTCCGATTAATGGTGTTTTATTTAAAAATTTTAAGAAAGCATTTTTTAAGTTTTTAAAATTTTTATAAAAGTCCATGTGCTCTCTATCAATATTTGTCACGACTGAATAATTTATTGGGAAATTTAAAAAGCTGCCGTCTGACTCGTCCGCTTCTAATACCGCCCAGTCACCTTTTCCTAGTCTGGCATTTCCATTGAAAGAATTAATTATTCCCCCATTTATTATAGTAGGATCAAATTTTGCTTGTGAAAGTATATTTGAAATTAAGGATGTAGTTGTTGTTTTGCCGTGAGAACCAGTTATCACTATGTTGGTTTTTAAAGCCACAACATGTGCCAACATTTCTGCTCTTTTCAATATAGTAATATTTTTTTCAATTGCTGCTTTTATTTCTGGGTTGTTATTTTTTATAGCTGAAGATTTAATAACTATCGAGGTGTGATCTATATTTTCTTTTTTATGTGATCTAAATATTTTAATCCCAATTTTTCTACATCTTTCAACATTTTTACTATTTATCAAATCACTTCCCTGAACTTTAAAACCCATATTTTTCATAATCTGAGCAAGACCGCTCATTCCAATCCCACCTATCCCTATAAAGTGTATTTTTTGATTTAAATTTATTTTGATTTTATTCATTTAAAATCCTTATAATTAATTTTTCAATTTTCATAAATATATTTTTATCTGAGTGTTCTGTCATTTTGTCTTTGATAGACTGTAATTTTTTTTCATTATTATACAGATCTAAAAGAATTTTATTTAATTTATCAGAAATAAATTTTTCTTCTAATAAAAAACAATATCCTTTTTTTTCAAAATATTTTGCATTTATAAATTGATGATTGTCAGCTGCAGAGGGTAAAGGAATTGCAATAAATGGAATCCTTAGGTTTGTTAACTCTGCCAATGATGAGGCACCTGATCTAGTAATTGCTACATCAGATTTTTTATAATATTCAAGCATATTTTTAGAAAAAGAAAATAATTGAAAATTAATATTAGATTTTTCGTATATTTTTTTTATTTGAGGTATTTGATCTTCAAGACACTGTTGATAAATTTTAAACTTTGCCCCCTTTTTGAAACATTTTGTAATTTCTAAAGGCAATATCTCCCCAAATATTTTTGCAGACTGACTACCTCCCATAATTAACAATGATAGTTCACCTTTGTTAGCTAGTTGTTTTTTTAAATTTATTGAGTTTAAAATACTTTCTTTCAAAATATATCCACTTATAAATATTTTATTTTCGTATTTTGGTCCTATACCTTTCACTTTATCTGTAGATAACATTATTTTTTTTACTATTGGTAACAAAAATTTATTTGCCCTACCTATAATCAAATTATTTTCATAAATAATTATTGGAATTCTTAAAATGAAACCAGCAACACAGATTGGAAATGAGGAATAACCACCCATACCAATTATTAATTTGGGTCTTGAAAAGATTAAATAGTAAATTGAAATTATAAAAGCAGATATTATTTTAAAAATTCCCAAAAATGCTAACAAAATATTCTTTTTAAAAATTGTCCCGGTATCAATTATTTTTACTTTTGTATTTATATTTTCTGGTAAAAATTTATGCCCTCTTCTGTCAGAAACTATTTGCAAATTATATTTATTGCTTAAAAACGTAGCTAAACTTAATGATGGAAAAATATGTCCGCCAGTGCCCCCTGTAGCTATAAGAATTTTTGTTGATTTATTATTCATTAATTTTTTTCAGTTAGTGAAGTGTAATTCAGTATAATTCCAGCAATTATTCCAGTAGATAACAATGATGATCCGCCATAGCTCAAAAATGGTAGCGTCATACCAGTAGATGGCAATAAATTTGCATTGACACCAATATGAATGAAGGTTTGAAAAATTATTAAAGAAGTTAAACCACAAAGAGCAAGTTTGTAATAATTATTTGAGAAGTTGATAACTTTTTTAATTATTCTAAATGCTATAAATAAAAAAATCATAATAATTAAAATTGAAATTACTGATCCAAATTCTTCACTAATAACTGCAATAATATAATCCGTATGCGCTTCTGGGACGCTGTCCTTTAAAATCCCTTCTCCCATACCTTGGCCCTTAAAACCTCCTTGCTTAATTGCTTCAATAGCTTTTTGTGACTGAGACCAACCAGACTTTTCTGGGTCCATAAAAGACGTAATTCTAGAAATAATATAACTAAACCGTTCTGGAGCCACATAGAGAAGAAGGAAAAACAGAACAATAAGAATTAAAAAAATTAAAATAAGAAAAATTATACTGAACCCTGAAACAAATATTAATGATGACCATGAAGCAATTAGCAAAATAGTTTGTCCTACATCAGGTTGAATTAAAAGAAGTAAAGTAATTAAAGACAAGAAAAGAAAAGAAATAATATGAGAAAAATTTAAGCTTTTAACTTTACTTGTCGAAATAACTTGAGCAACTATCAGTATAAAAAAAGGTTTAACAAACTCTATAGGTTGAAAACGAAAAATATATAAATTTAACCATCTTTTGGCTCCTTTGACCTCTGTTCCAAAAAAAGGAACTAATAACAATAATAATAAAAAAAATATAAAAATTGGTATCAAACTTTTATTAATTACATTTGTGCTAAGTGTGGATATAAAAATCATTACTAAAAAGGAAGCACAAGCATATACAAGATGTTTTTGAAAAAAAAAATAATAACTTTTATTTAACCTCTCATCTGCCAAAAACGAAGTAGATGAAAAGGAGATAAAAACGCCAAGAACAAATAGTACGAGAAAACATGATAGAATTTGTTTATCAATATTTCTCCAATAATTTTTTGTATTAAAAATATTTTTTTGCATATTGTATTACTAGATTTTTAAAATTATTTCCTCTCTGCTCAAAATTT
Source organism: uncultured Pelagibacteraceae bacterium (assembly GCA_902579285.1). Taxonomy (GTDB): domain Bacteria; phylum Pseudomonadota; class Alphaproteobacteria; order Pelagibacterales; family Pelagibacteraceae; genus Anoxypelagibacter. Next base: position 301,340 of record CACHGA010000001.1, on the reverse strand, counting down.
TTATATTGATCATATGAAGCACATGCGGGGCTTAAAAGAATCGTAATTTTTTTTTGATTTAATTTTCTAATATCTTTAAATAGTGAACCTATTGCATTTTTCATATTTTTACTTAATTCAAAATCAATATGATTAGTAAAAATTTTTTGAAAATATTTTGAATAATTACCAATTACATATGCTTTTATAATGTTTTTTTTCAGTCCATTTATTCTAAATTTATCTCCAATTTTAGGTAAACCTCCGACAATCCAAAAAATATTTTTGTTGCTTTTAAGCGCTGATTTTGTTGCATCAAAACTAGTTGCTTTTGAATCATTGATAAATATTTTATTATTTTTTTTATAGAAAATTTCATGTCTATGTTCTAAACCTTTAAAATTTTTTAGAGTTTTTATAATATTATTTTCTTTTATTTTGAGTTTTTTGGATAATTCAAAAATATAACTTAGATTTTCAATATTAACATCTGATCTAAGATAACTGTTATTTATTTTATTTTGTAATTTTTTATATTTATTTATATTAATATATTTTAATTTGCTTGAGAATTTATTCTTTTTAAATTTTTTTATTAAGACTTTATTATTAAGATACGCAAAATCATTATTATTTTGATTTGAAAAAATTTTAAACTTTGAATCAACATAATCCTTCATAGAACCATGCCAGTCTAAATGATCTTTTGTTATATTTAGAATTGCCGCAAAATTTGGTTTTATAAATTTTGAATATGCTAATTGAAAAGAAGAAGCTTCAATTATTACAATTGGATTGCTGTTTAAATTTATATCTAAAATAGGTTTTCCAATGTTCCCGCCTAATTTAACATTAATTTTATTTTGTTTTAATACGTGTTCAAGTATTTTACATGTTGTAGACTTTCCGTTTGTTCCAGTGATAACAATTGATTTTATATTTCGATTAAAAAGATAGAACAGATCAATATCTGTTATAATTTTTTTTTTATTTTTAATAAGTTTGCTCTTAAGCTTTGCATTATTTAAGCTTATACCAGGACTTAAAATTATATAATCAGAAAAGTCCAAATATTTTGAAAAACTTTTTTTTTTACTTTTTAGTTTTATTTTGTCATCCCAAACTTTTACGTTTTGAAAATTTTTTCTTTTTAAATATTTCGCCACGGATTCTCCTGTTGATCCAAGACCATAGATGCAAAAATTCAATGATGAGGGGTTCGAGATTAATGTTTTCATTTATTATCTTAATTTTAATGTGGCCAGACCTACTAAAGCTAAAATGATGGCAATAATCCAAAACCTAATGACCACGGTAGACTCGGCCCAACCTTTTTTTTCAAAATGATGATGTATTGGAGCCATCATAAATACTCTTTTTCCAGTCAACTTGAATGATATTACTTGAATGATTACTGAAACAGTTTCTAAAACAAATAGTCCTCCAATAATTGCTAAAACAATTTCATGTTTTACAATTATTGCAACTGCAGCGATTGATCCACCCAGTGATAATGATCCGGTATCACCCATAAATATTTTTGCTGGCGGTGCGTTATACCATAGAAAACCTAGGCAAGATCCAACGATTGAACCACAAAAAATTGATAGCTCTCCAACGTTGGGTATGTATTGAATTTGAAGGTAGTTTGCAAATATTGTATTTCCAACCAAATAACAAATTAAAGAAAATGATAGTGCAACCAACATAACTGGAACAGTTGCTAAACCATCTAATCCATCTGTTAAATTTACTGCATTAGAGGAGCCAATGATAACAAAAATACCAAAAGGTATAAAAAATAAACCCATATGTAGTACGAGATTTTTAAAAAAAGGAAAATATAGGTTCGATATAGTTTCGTGGTCAGTAAAGTAGATAAGTAATAAAATACTAATTAGAGAAATAATAAACTGACCAAAAAATTTTAATTTTGCATTCACACCTGATGAATTTTTAAATTTAATTTTTAAATAATCATCTAAAAAACCTAATAAACCAAGGCTAGTGCACACAAACAGGACTATCCAAATGTAAATATTTGTTAAATCTGCCCATAAAATAGTACTTACTATAATACCTATTAGGATCATCAATCCCCCCATTGTTGGGGTTCCACTTTTTTTAATTATATGATCAATAGGACCATCTTGTCTAATTGGTCCAGTAATTTGCTTTTTTGCAAAATATTTAATTAGTGGTGTGCCAATCAAAAAGATTATGGTCAAAGACGTGACAACAGACAAACCGATTCTAAAAGTAATGTATTTAAATACATTTAAAAAACTAAAAGTATCAACCAATGAAGTTAAAAAACTGTAAAGCATTTAATTGCTGCCTCCTATAAATTTTTTAGTTACCTCATGAAGTCTCGTAGCGTTAGAACCTTTTATCATCAAATAATCTCCGTCTCTTAAAACATTAAATATCTTGTTTTTAAACAATTTTAGATCTTTTATTATCTCACCTTGTTTCTGTTTATTTAAACTTTTGTATGTTTCAGAAGCATTACTTCCATAGACATAAGTTTTATCAATATCACTATTATTTATAAATTTAGAGATTTTTTTATGGTAAATATGAGAATTCTTACCTAGTTCCAACATATCCCCAAAAAGAAAGTATTTTCTTTTTCCCCCTTTTTTTATGTTTGAAAAGTTCTGAATTGCTGATTTAACAGATAAAGGGTTTGCATTATAACTCTCATCGATTAAAAAGAATTTTTTGTTAAATTTATTAATTTTACTAATTTTACCTCTTCCTTTTAAGAGTATTCTATTTTTAAAAAAATCTCTAATTTTATTAAAAGGTAAATTCAATTCATTTATAATTGAAATACACGATAAAATATTCATAATATAATTTTTGTTTCTATTATTTATTTTTAAGAAAAGTTTTTTTTTATTTACAAAAAGTGTAAGTAAGAAAAATCCCCTTTTTTCTAACAAATTATTAAATCTAATGTGGGATTTTTTTGAATAACCAAATGATATAACCTTTATATTATTTTTATCAGCTATTTTTTTTAAATACGTAAAAAATTTATCATCTTGATTTAAAATAACTGTTCCTCCTTTTTGCAAATTATAAATAATTTCACTTTTTGCTTTAGCAATATCATCAATATTTTTGAAATTTTCCAAGTGTGCCTCTGATATATTTGTTATTATTCCTAAATGAGGTTTTACTAAGGCTGAAAGTTTATTAATTTCATTAAATCTACTCATTCCAACTTCAAATACTCCAAATTTATGATCTGGATTCATATTAGAAATGCTTAATGGAACTCCAAGCTGATTATTAAATGACCTTGGTGAAAAATAAGTTTTCGAATACTCATTTAATAGATTTCCAAGCATTGTTTTTACAGTAGTTTTTCCAGTACTTCCAGTTACAGCAATAAACTTTGCAGAAGATAAATTTCTTTTTTCTTTTGCCAGTTTATTGAGAAATTTAATTGTGTTTTTTGTGTAAATAAATTTTGATTTATTCTGATTAACTCTATTGACTATACAATATTTAGCACCGTTATAAACTGCTTGTTTTAAAAAATTATGTCCATCATTTTTTTTCCCTTTAATAGCTATAAATAAATTATTTTTCTTAGTAGTTTTAGAATCAATTGATACGCCGTTAAAATTGTAATTTTTTTTTGTTTTGAGTATTTTTTTTATAATAACACCATTATATTTTAAATTATTTTTTGTATTGGATAGATTTTTTTTGTTTTTAAAATTTTTAATAATATTTTTATCACTTAAAATAATTTTTTTATTTCCAAATTCTTGATGTGTTTCATGTCCTTTTCCTGCAACTAAAATTATTTCATAAGGATCAGAATTTTTTAAGGCATAAATAATTGCTTTTTTTCTATTTCCGATTTCTCTAACAAAAGAATGATTGATTCCTTTAATAATATCCTTTCTAATTTTTTTTGCATTTTCATTTCTTGGATTATCGTCCGTAATATAAATTTTATCACAGTATCTGCTTGCAATTTTTCCCATTAGTTTTCTTTTGCTTTTGTCTCTTTCGCCGCCACATCCAAAAATAACAGATATTTTTTTATTAAAGTGTTCCCTCAATGATAATATTGCTTTTTCTAAAGCTTCCGGGGTATGAGCATAATCTAAAAATATTTTTGAATTATTTGTCAATATTCTTTTTAATTGTAGTCTTCCCTCAACACTTTCGATTCTATCAATTTTATTTAATATATTTTCAACTTTGAGACCACAAACTTTTGAAGCTAAAATTGCCATAAATAGATTCTTAATTTGAATTGAGCCATAAAGATTTATCCTTAGTTTGTATATTTTATTTTTGTATTTAATTTTAAGATATTGAAAATTCTCAAATATCTTATGATCTAAAATATCAAATGTATTACTCTTTAACCCTATATTGAGCATTTTAAGTTTCCTTTTTTTTTGAATTTTTTTTATTTCTTTAAATTGCTTAATATCAGTGTCTGTTATTACTGTGCCTCTTTTTTTTAAAAGATCTTTAAAAAGAAGCAACTTAGATTCAAAATAATTTTTCATATTTTTGTGATAGTCCAAATGGTCATGACTTAAATTTGTAAAAATACCTGCTTTTATTTTTAAAAAATTTAATCTTTTTTGTTTAAGACCATGACTAGATGCTTCAATAATGACATTATTTATTTTAATTCTACTCATTTCATTTAGATCTTTGTTCAATGTTAATGAGTCTAAAGAAGTTAGGTTTCTCTTTTTTAATAATTTATCTTTTCTACAACCAAGTGTTCCTATGAAACCTGATTTAAGATTTTGTAATTTAAAAATCTGGTAAAAAAAATCTGATATTGACGTTTTTCCATTTGTTCCGGTGACTGCAATTATATTTTTGGGCTTATTTTTAAAAAACTTTGAACTTATTTTAGCTAATATATCTCTGGTATCCGCGAACTTTATAAATTTAGTTTTTGTGTTTTTTTTTATTTTTTCCGAATGTATTACTACTTTCGCACCTTTAGAAACAGCCTGGGATACAAATTTATTACCATTATGTTTTTCACCTTTAATAGCAATAAATAAATCTCCCTTTTTGACCTTCCTGCTGTCAAAGCAAATACCATTAATTTGAGTCGCACCAATTTCTGGACTTAAATTTTTAATTAGTTTTTTTAACAACATGATTGCCGTAAAAATCAATTTTATTTATGGCTAAAATAGGTCCAATTTTTTCTATTATTTTGCCGGCTACCTCTACTGATGTCCATCCAGCTGTATTATATGGCGTACCTTTGAGTTTCAATCCGCTCCCATCTTTGTAATGATAAATATAGTCTTTATTTGGTTTTGGCTCGTCTAATAGCACTATAAGAATATATTTTGGTTTTGAAGTTGGAAATACAGCAACAAAAGTATTTATTTTTTTTTTGGAATAAGTGCCATTTATAATCTTTTGGGCAGTACCAGTTTTTCCTCCCACTTCATAACCATAAATGTTAGCAAAATTGGCTGTCCCCTCCTTTTGAGTTACAATTTTTCTTAAAATAGAATTGATTTTATTTGATATTCCATTTTTTAAAATTTTATTTTTTTGATTGATTGTTTGATCCACTTTTTTTATTAAGGTGGGCTGAATATCATAACCGCCGTTTGATATTATAGAATAGCCTTTTGCAAGTTGTAGTAATGTAGTTGTTATCCCATGCCCAAAAGATGCTGTTGCAAGCTTACATTTTCCCCATTTTGTAGGTAAGGGCTGTCCTACTTCTTCTATATCAAATTTAATTTTATTTATTATACCAATTTCTTCTAAAAAATTTCTCATTTTAACCTCACCAATTTTTTGAGCAATCCGGACTGAACCAATATTACCTGACCTAATTAAAATTTCCTCAGCGGAAAGATTATTGGGAATTTTGTTATCGTACTCTCCAATAGATTTTCCTGCACAAGTAATTTTTTTTGGCAAATCATTAAATTCGGAGTCAGTTTCTATTACACCTTCGTTTAAACCCCCAGCTAAAGTAAAGGTTTTAAAAACTGATCCGAGCTCATAAACACCTTTTGTGGCTCTATTAATATAATTTAAATCATCAATAGTTTGTCTTTTGTTTATGTCAAAATCTGGAAGTGACACCAACGAAAGAACATCACCATTATTTACATCCATTAATATAGATGCACTTCCAATACTATTAAAAATTTTTTGGAAATTTATAAGTTCTTCTCTTATCAAAAATTGAATATTTGCATCTAACGTGGTTACTAATGATTTTTTATTAAATTTTAGATGATCATTAAAAGATTTTTCAATTCCAGAGACTCCATTATTATCTTCATCAACTTGACCAATTACATGACTGAATAAGTTTTTATGAGGATATATTCTTGTCTGTGTTTTCTCAAAAAGTATACCTTTTTCCCCTAAAGACCATAATTTAAACTGCTCTTCCTTTGTAATATTTTTTTTAAAATAAAAATATTTATTTTTTTTTAAGTTTTGATTTAATTTTTTTATATTTTTATTCGGATAAAGTAATTGTATTTTTAATAAAAAGTTTTTTTTATTTTTTATTAGATTTGGTTTGATTGCTGCATGAAAAACCTCGGTATTTCTAGCAAGAGGAATACCATTTATATCTACTATATCGTTTCTAAAAATTTCGAATTTTGAATTTAAATATATCGAATTTTTTTCATAATTAATTTTACCTAGAGACAATAAAAGAATTTTAATAGTGAAAATTGATATTAAACAAAAAAATACAAAAAAAAGTAAATAAACCCTGTCTTCGGTTATCATAAGTTTGCTTTTATTTGTCTGTTGCAATGACTTATTGCTATTATCTTCAAAGAAAAAGCTCTTTTGATTTGTATTAATATTTTTTTTAATCATTTTTAATTTTTTGTCTGCTTTGATGAAAAATTAATAAAGTCTTGGGTTGATAAAAAAATCCTTGAGAAATCATAATTAGAGTACTTTTTTTTATTTAATAATAATATTTTTTCAGGGCTTGATAGGTAAATAAAATCTATTTCAGCATTCAACAAATCTTTTTTGAGTATTGAAATTTCCGTATTCAACTGTTCAATATTTTTTTCAATATTTCTCGTATTATTTTTGATTAAAGATATAAAAATCATTAAAATAAAAAACGTAGATAAAGATAATAATAAAGGTCTATTAAACATCAATTTTTTCTAGCTCTATGTAATGTAAAAATTTTTTTTTGAATTCTTCGGGATATGTAAAATTATGATTGCTCCTTATAGCATGTCTTAGTTTTGCAGATCTTGAGGGATTATTTTCTTGTAGTTCTTCAAGATCTGGTTTTATTACTTTATTTTTGTAATTTTTAAATAAAATTTTTTTATCTTTTCTTTCTGGATAGTATCTTGATGTTTTTGATTTATTTGATGAAAAATTTGTAAAGAAAAATTTAACTATTTTGTCCTCTAGTGAATGAAAAGTAACTACAACTATTTTTCCGTCTTCTTTTAAAATTTTAGTTGCAATAATAAGACCTTCGATTAATTCTGTTATTTCCTTATTTACAAAAATTCTCAATGCTTGGAAAACTTGGGTTGATATATTTGTTTTTTTTTTAAAATTTTTTTTTTTGCTTTTTTGAATTATTTTTACTAAGTCAGGTATAGTTTTAATTGGATTTAGCTTTCGTTCCCTCAAAATATTTTTGGATATCCTTAATCCTTCTTTTTCTTCACCTAATAATCTAAATATACTTCCAAGAGTTTTTGCATCTAAATTATTTAAAATCTCTTTTGCAGTATTTTTATTTAAACCCATACCCATGTTTGGCTCTTCTTTTGAGTAAAAGGAAAAGCCTCTCTTCAGGTCTGATATTTGCAAAGAAGATAAACCTAGATCAAAAATAATACAGTCTACCTCTAATTTTTTAGATACAAATTTATCTAAATCACTAAATTTTGAGTTGTAGAAAGAAAAACGATTTTCATATTTTTTTTTTGTTTTTTTGGCATAGTGATGAATATTTGGATCTCTATCTAATGCGATAACTTGTGTATTTGGATATGATAGTATTGCATTTGAATAACCCCCAGCGCCGTAGGTACAGTCTACAAACAAGCCGCCATTTTTTGGATTACAAGTATCTAAAACCTCTTTCAACATTACTGGATAATGAGGCAAGTTTTTTAACGATGAAATATCTTTCATCTACTTTTAAATTAGAATTTTTGTTTTCTTAAGAAAGCAGGGATTTCAAAGTCTTCTTCTTCACTTTTTATCACCTCTTGATCATTACTTTCTGATGAGGTTTCGTTAGTTAACTCATCAGAAAATAATTGGGGGGAAACTTCGTTTTCAATAGTTTGTGAACTATCTTGAGATTTATCTTCGTAAAGAGAAATATCCTCTATAACTGTTTCGTCTAAGGGTTCATCATTAACACTGTCTTGGATTTGGTCTTGATTTAAATTATTTTCAACAAAAGATGCATTTTCTAATGATATCCCAGAAATTAAGTCTTCATTAGGATTTGTAGAAATTTCTTCTTCTAGTTTTAAAGCAGTTGCTCCCTGAATAGATCCTGGTTCTGGAATTGAAGGCATAATTAAATTGTTTTGAATATCGTCTGAATAACCAGAACCTCTCGTATGAATTCTATGAACATTATTTAAAACTGTTTTTCCATGAGGGCTTTCTCCATCAAGTGCTGTTGCAACAATAGATACTCTCATTTTTCCATTTAAGTTTTCATCTTTAATAGCACCAAAAATAAGTTCAGCTTCTGGGTCAACTTCGGCTCTAATTTTGTTCACAGCCTGATCAACCTCAAAAAGCTTTATGTCTTCTCCTCCAGTAATATTAACTAGTAATCCTTTTGCTCCTTTTAAGGAATAATCATCTATTAAAGGATTGTTTAGTGCCAGTTCTGTTGCTGCTAAGGCTCTATTTTCACCATCAGCCTCGCCAGTACCCATCATTGCTTTGCCCATAGATGTCATTACTGTTTCAACATCAGCAAAGTCTAAATTAATTAGCCCTGGTCTTACCATTAAATCTGTAACACTTTGAACACCTTGTTTTAAAACATCATTTGATAATGAAAATGATTTCTCGAAAGTTGTAGCTTCATTTGCAACTTTGAAAAGATTCTGATTTGGAACAACTATTGAGGTATCTAGATGTTGTTTTAATTTTTCCCAACCTTCCATCGCTCTTCTCATTCTTTTGGGACCTTCGTAAGAAAATGGCAAAGTAATTACCCCAATTGTTAAAATATTTAATTCTTTAGCTGCTCTTGCTATAACATGAGAAGCACCTGTACCTGTGCCACCACCCATTCCAGCAGTTATAAAAACCATATTAGCACCTTGTAAATATGTTACTATTTCGTTAAGAGACTCGTCAGCAGCCGCTTGACCGATATCATGTTTTGCTCCAGCGCCAAGTCCTTTAGTTAAATTCATACCAATTTGTATTTTGGCATCTGCTTTATTTACTTTTAAATCCTGTGCATCTGTATTTACTGCAACAAATTCTACTCCTTGTAGCCCATCATTGATCATCGCGTTAATTGCATTTCCGCCAGCGCCACCTATTCCCATTACTAAGATTCTTGGTTTAAGTTCTTTTAATTCACCACCACCTATATTAATTGTCATACACCCTCCTTTTTAAATTTATTTTCCCATTTTAAAGTTGATCTGTTTAAATATGATTTCTTCTTTGCAATTGATTTGAATTTTTCAAAAGAGTTTGGATCCCATATTTGAAAAACTTTTCCTAAACCAACGAATATTATATTTGTTTTTATTTTTGCGTGTTTAAGTAATTTTTCAGGAATAGTTACTCTTCCCTCACTATCAAAATTAAGACTAATACTTTGAGATAAAATTGAGGTTGCAAAGTAATCTCTTTTGTCATCAAATGGGCCTAAAGAGTCAATGCTGTCTGATAATTTTTCAATTCTGTCTTGTGCACAACCCTCAAGTGCAGCATGATTAAAAGACGGATAGGCAATAAAACTATTAAAACCTTTTGAGTTTAAATATGCTCTAAAGCTAGACGGCACTGACACCCTTCCCTTTTTGTCTATTTTGTTCTCGAAACTTGACAAAAACATAATTCATCTTTCTTTTAAAAATCTCCCATTTTCCCAAAATTTGGGAATTCATGGGATAGTATGGGTATATTTTATTATAGTCAATACTTAAATTGTGTATAAAATTTTGTTTAAATTATTCTAATGGATACAAAAAGAGAACATATAGTTAGGAATGTTAGGCAATCTATAAGCCGGGTTTTGTCATTTAAGATGTCATTTATCTAGATTTAAGCTCGCACTTAAATTCAAGCGACTAACCCTGATGACTAACTAAAGACCGTTTTTAGCTTTCGCAATGTCATCTCTTTTTAGTCTTGCTCCCGGTGGGGTTTGCCGTGCGTTTTTTGTTACCAAAAAACCGGTGTGCTCTTACCACACCGTTTCACCCTTGCCTTGATAAGGCGGTCTATTCTCTGTGGCACTATCCCTAAGGTCGCCCCCGCCAGCCGTTAACTGGCACCGTGTCTTTATAGAGCCCGGACTTTCCTCTACATTCGCATGTAGCGACAATCCAATTGCCTAACAAGTCTGCTATAATGATTATGTTAGAAAAATCAAGCCTAATTTAAAGATTTGCTTAAAATTTGGCTTAATTTAAGGGTTTCGAAATCTATAATCCCGTTAATCTTTTTTTGTCTATATTTTCTTTGAAAATTTTTGATTATTTTAGTCTTATATTTTGAGTTCAAATATCGATATCCTATTTTGTAGAGATTTTTAAAAAATAGACCATTATTTTGAGTTTTTTTATACTTATTCTTTATATCAATTTTTTTAGGATAATTTCCAATTCCATTGATAGATAAATACTGCCAAGGAAATTTTTCACCGGGATCTATTTTTCGGATCGGGGCAATATCTGAGTGAGCAAGAATAAAATTATTTTTAATCTTATATTTTTTTTTTAATTTTTTGCAAAGTGAGATCAAATTTTTAATTTGTATTTTTGTAAATTTTTGGTATCCAAATTTGTGCCCCTTATTTACAAGCTCAATACCGATTGAATTTTTATTTAAATTTTTATTTTTTTTCCACATAGACTTTCCTGCATGCCAGGCAACATACTTAACGTCCACTAAATTGAATATCTTGCCACTTCTTCCAATTAAATAATGTGCACTCACTTTAGAACTTACGGAGGTTAGTCTTTTTAAAGATTCGCGCTCAGATTGCATACCGGTATAGTGAATAATTATCATGGTAATACTTTTGCCACTTCTAACTTTTTCCGCGTAATTTGGAGAATAATATTTTGTAATTTCCATCAAAAAAATATATAGCATAAAAATCGATGCTAGAACGGTTAAAAATTTTTATAATAATTACTGTACTGTCAATGGTGTTTTTAACAAACACTAATGCTGATGAAAAATACACGGCTAATGAGTGTTTTGAGAAATTTAGCAGGGGAACACTTAAATTTAATCAAGCTTTGGACAAAGCTATCTTTAAACCTATAGCTAAAGGCTATAGAGTTTTGCCTCAGCCAATCAGAACAGGAACAAACAACTTTGTATCTAATTTACGTTCACTACTATCTTTTTCGAACAATGTTCTTCAAGGTGATTTTAAAAGTGCAGGTAACACAGCTGGGAGATTTACAATAAATACTACTGTTGGAATACTCGGGATTTTTGATCCTGCATCAAAGATGGGTTTTGAAAAGAAACCAAGGGAGGATTTTGGTCAAACACTTGGCGTTTGGGGAACTGGCCCAGGATGTTATTTTGTTTTACCTGTTTTGGGGCCAACTACAACAAGAGATGCAGCAGGTTTGATTGGCAATGTGTTTGTTGATCCAGTTTACCATCTTACTCATAATAGTGAGACAGACATAATAATTGGCAATGAAAACTTGTCAGAACATAATTATTATTATTATAGAGGGACAGACGCAATTGACTTTAGATCAAAAAATATAGAGTCATTCGATAGTTTAGAGAAAAATTCAATTGATTTTTATGCATCTTTAAAGAGTCTTTATTTACAAAATAGACAACAAAGAATATTAAATTCACCAATCTCCAACTCAGATTCTGATGACAGCGATTGGGAAGAAATAGATAATCAATAATTATCAACTATGAAAAGAATATTTTTATCTTTTCTGTTTTTTTTCGTAGGGTCATTTTTAGTCCAAACTAAAGCAATATCTTATAGTTCTGATCCAGAGAGTTTTATTTCTGAGGTTATAGATGAAGCAAAAATAATTTTGAGCGGCTCTTCTTCCTCAGATGAAAAAGCGGAAAAATTATCTCAAATTGCACTTAAAACTGTAGATATCAAAGGCTTGGCTTTTTACACTTTAGGTAAAAAGAGAAAAGAGATAACCCCAGAACAACTGAAAAAATATGAAGATTTATTTGAAAAATATTTTTTAAAAAGCTTTACCTCAAGATTAACAGATTACTCCGATCCTAAAATAAGTGTTCTGTCTTCTGAAGTTGTAAATAATAAATATACAATTGTTAAAACAATGTTACTTAAAACTGATAAAAAACCCGAAGTAAAAATTGATTGGCGGGTATATACTAAAGATCCTGATAATCCATTAATAAGAGATTTGATTATTGAGGGATTAAGTTTAGCACGAACTCAGAAAGAGGAATTCGCATCAGTACTGAGTGCAAATAATAATGACATTAATGTATTATTCTCAACTCTAGAAAAATTTATAAATAAATAAATATGATCTGGTATATAGTCATATCGCTTTGGTTAATTGGATTAGCGGTCGATTAGATGGTGGGCCCGCCAGGATTCGAACCTGGGACCAATACATTATGAGTGTACTGCTCTAACCAGCTGAGCTACAGGCCCTTTTAAATTAACTTTTACAATATAAATATTTATTTTTCTAGAAAACTTTTTAATTGTTTGGATCGGCTTGGGTGTTTCAATTTTCTAAGTGCCTTAGCCTCGATTTGTCTAATTCTTTCTCTTGTTACGGAAAATTGGAGACCAACTTCTTCTAGTGTATGATCAGTATTCATCCCAATACCAAATCTCATTCTTAAAACTCTTTCCTCACGAGGTGTGAGTGATGCCAAAATTTTTGTTGTTGACTCACTCAGATTAGATCTAATGGCAGTATCCAAAGGTTGTAAAGCATTTTTGTCCTCGATAAAATCTCCCAAACTGCTGTCTTCCTCGTCACCAACAGGTGTTTCGAGAGAAACTGGCTCCTTGGAGATTTTTAAAACTTTTCTTACTTTTTCAAGAGGCATAGCTAATTTTTTTGCTAATTCTTCTGGTGTGGCCTCTCTACCAAATTCACTTAAAATTTGTCTCTGAGTTCTCACGATTTTATTTATGGTTTCAATCATGTGAACAGGAATTCTGATAGTCCGTGCTTGATCTGCAATTGATCTTGTTATTGCTTGTCTTATCCACCAAGTAGCATATGTAGAGAACTTATAGCCTCTTCTATATTCAAACTTATCTACAGCTTTCATTAGACCGATATTACCTTCCTGAATAAGGTCTAAAAATTGTAATCCTCTGTTAGTATATTTTTTTGCTATTGAAATAACTAGTCTAAGGTTTGCTTCAACCATTTCCTTTTTAGCAATCCTGGATTCTCGCTCACCTTTCTGTATTCTTTTGACCAATTCTTTGAATTCCCCAACCGGTAATTCAATTTTTTTACTAAGTTCTACTAATCTGTCTCTTATTTCATCAAAGTCCTTTCTGTGCTTTTTAAAAAAATTTTTCCAAACTTTATTTTCCTGTAAAAAGTTTTCAAATTTTGGATTTACTTCATTGCCTATATAATATTTAAGAAATTCAGACCTTGAAATTTTACTTTCTATTGCTAATCTTAATAAGACACCCTCAAGAGAAAGTATTTTTTTATTTTCTTTATAGTGGGATTGTACTAAATCTTCAACAATAGAGCTACTTAGTTGCAGATTTTTAAAACCTTCTACTAATATTCCTTGAATTTTTTTAAAATTTTTATTTTTTGAAACAGACAATTCTTTGCCGTTTAAAATACAATTTAATTTTTCTATTTGATATTTTTTTAGTTTCGCATAATATTTTGATAAGTTTTCAATTATTTTTGTAATTCTTGGTTTAATTTCCTCCTCCATAGCTGCGAGGGAGACATTAAACTCGTCTTCTTCTTCATATTGTTGTTCTTGTGGACTTTTTTCAGTGTCCTTGTCGTCTTTTTTATTGTCTGCTTTTTTATCTACTAAATTTTTTGTTGACTTATCTTTTTTATCATTTGAAGAATCGTTTTCAAAATCTTCATATGTAGAGTCAATATCTATAATATCTCTTATAAGTAACTCTCCTTTTTCAAGTTGATCTTTCCACTCGAACATTTTTTTGGCTATCAAAGGACTTTGTGTAAGAGCATTTATCATTAGGTCTTTACCTGCTTCTATTCTTTTGGCTATAGCAATTTCACCTTCTCTGGAGAGTAACTCGACTCCTCCCATTTCGCGTAGGTACATTCTAATTGGGTCATCGCTCTTTTCAGATGTTTTGTCGGATTGTTCTGCTGATGTATCTTTCTTTTTTGGTTTTTGAAAATCACCTTTTTTTTCAACAAGTGAAACTTTTTTTTCAAAAATTATAAATATTGCTCTTTCAACATTTTCTTGTGTACTATTTCTTTTTCCTAGTGATTTTCCTAATTCTTCATAAGTAATGAAACCTCTTTGTAGTCCTTTATCTAGAAGACGCTCGAATGATTTGGTTATTAGTTTTTTGATCATAGAAAATTAAAGCTGATTACTGTTATATATATGTACAAATATCAAAAAATCTATACTTAAATTACTCTTTGTTTATCTTGCTTTTTAACTCAATTAAATCTGAATAGGACTGTTCATCAAAATCCTTCATTAATTTACTTTCTAATTCGTCAATTCTTTTTGAAAATTTTATTTCATTTAATTCCTTAAGGATTTCATTAAGCAACTCGATTTGTTTATTGCTATCTTTCTTTAAAAAAATATTTTTTATAAATGAATTTTGACTTATATCTTTTATTAGATTTGGATATTTATTTTTAAGATTATTAAAATTGCTTTCATTGAGATTGTCTGAAACAATAAAATCTAATAAATCTGATTTAAGGGAGTTTAAACTTTTAGATGAAAACGAAATATCTTTAAAAATTTCTGTTCTCGGCGAAATAAGCTCTGGATAATTTATCATAATAAATAATATTGAATATTCTTTAATTTCTTCTTTAGAAAGATGTTCTTTTTCAAAGGCAATTTTCTTAGTTTCATTAAGTATTTTAAAATTATCTATTTTTTTTCTATTATTAAAATGCTGTAAAGGGGTTAAATTTCCAATTTTTTCTAAATAAAATTCCAGGATATGTTTTCTTAGGGTTTCATCTTTTATAGTTCTACATAAGTTTTTAAATTTCTTTTCAAATTTCGTCGCTGCAAATGGATCGTTTCTATTAAGTTCATTTGAATATATTTTCCAAATAAAGTCTTGGATAGATGATTTTGTTTTCAAAAAATTCTCAAACACCTCTTTGCCTTTTTCTTTTATATAATCATCTGGGTCAATCCCATTTTTGAGCGATACAAAACTAATTTTATTATTTTCTTTTATAAATGGCAGTAAACTTTCTGCTATACGTAGGGCTGCCTTTTGCCCGCTACTATCACCGTCAAGACAAACTATTGGTTCAGAAAAGAATTTCCATATCAAATTTATTTGGTTTTCTGTTAGAGCTGTACCAGAATTAGACACAACATTTTTTATACCGGAAGAGTAAATGCTTATTACATCCATGTATCCTTCGACTATTATAACTTCCTCACTTTTTTTTGGAAAAGATTTGGCTTTTTCTAAATTAAAAACGTGTCTACCTTTTTTATAAAATTCTGTTTCTGGGGAATTAATATATTTTGCGTACTTACCATCTTTTATAATCCTTCCACCAAAAGCAATAACATCTCCTACTATATTTTTAATAGGGAATATTATTCTTGAATTAAATCTATTTGCAAATCTATTTCGCTTTTCGTCTTTGAAAAATAAACCAGTCTCCATAATTTCTTTTTCTGAAAACTTTTGGGAGATGACTTTATAAAATTCTGAATTATAAGGAACATATCCTAATTTAAATTCTAATATTGTACTTTTTCTAATTCCTCTATTTTCTAAATATTGTAAAGCACTTGTATTTTCTGAAAATAGCATCTTGTGATGATATTCAGTAAAATCTTTTAAAATGTTTTTATATATCTCGTATCTTTTTTCTTTTTCTGCATCAAACTTTGAAAATTTATAAGGTTGCATGCCTGCCTGTAAAGCTAATTGTCTTACGGCTTCCCCAAATTTTATAGATTGTGTTTTCATCACAAAATCAAAAATATTTCCATGCTCTCCTGAGCTAAAACAATGATAAAAACGCTTTTCATCGCTAACTGTGAAAGAAGGAGTTTTTTCAGTTGTAAATGGAGATATTCCTATAAACTCTTTTCCTCTTTTTTTAAGTACAACTGTTTTTCCAACAACTTCTGAAACTTTTAATCTAAGCTTAATTTCTTCTAAATAGTTTTTTGGGTATTTCATTTTAGTTTAAATTTTCCTTTATAATTTTGCTTACCTTTGAAAAGTCTAAAACATCAGAATACTCTTTTTTAAGTGCTCCCATTACTTTGCCCATATCTTTCACGGAGTTAGCCCCAACTGCTTTTATTGTATCTAAACATATTTTCTTTGTTTCATCTTCGCTTAATTGTTTTGGTAAAAATTGATTTATAATTTTTATTTCAGACATTTCATTTTCAAAAAGTTCGTTTCTCCCGCCCTTCTTATATGCCTCGCAAGAATCATTTCGTTGTTTAACCATTTTTTTTAGAAGTGAAATCAAATCATTATCTGGCAAAGTTTGCTTATCTTTGAGCTTTTTAGCAATTAATAAGTCTTTAATAGCGGCAACTACGAGGCGTAAAGTCGAATAGGTTTTTTTATCCTTAGTTTTTAATGCCTCATTGAGTTTTGTCTCTATTTTGTTTTGAAGGGACATAAGATTTCTAAACTTACTTTAATCACATTTTTTTTCAAAAGGAAAAAGAATGTGGTTGACGATTGTTGACCTTTTTCATATAAAGCCCAAAACCTTAAATAAAAGGTTTTTCTTTAACTCATGAGTTGTATTTGAGACAGATTAGAAACAAAAAAAAAAATAATTCACATAATTTTTCAACAGGTATTTTAGTTTTTGAGGATGGCACCAAATTTTTTGGCAAAGGTATTGGTTATGAGGGAAATGCAGTTGGAGAGGTTTGCTTTAATACTTCTATAACCGGTTATCAAGAAATTATTACAGACCCGTCTTATTCAGATCAAATTATAAATTTTACTTTTCCCCATATAGGTAATGTAGGTACAAACCCAGAAGATAACGAGGCAGATAAAGCTTGGGCAAAAGGTGTTGTTCTTAATTGCAACATAACAGAACCATCAAATTATAGATCTATAAAAAAATTAGATATTTGGCTTAAAAAGAGAAAAATTGTAGGAATTGTAAATTTAGATACTAGAATAATTACAAATTATATTAGGGACAAAGGTGCTCCTAAAGGAATAATACAGTTTTCAAAAAATGGTAGACACAATATAAAAGAGCTTGTCAAAAAATCTAAATCGTGGAAAGGTCTCTTGGGTTTAGATCTAGCTAAAAAAGTTACTTGTAAAAATAGTTATACTTGGAATTCTCTTAAGTCTTGGGATAAAAAAAAAGGATACCTTAAAAATAGAAAAAATCTATTCAAAATTATAGCTATCGATTATGGTATTAAAAAAAATCAGCTGAGATGTTTTTCTGATATTAATTGTAAAGTTATTGTTGTGCCTGCAAATTATTCTGCAGAAAATATAATTAGCTTGAAACCAGATGGTATTTTTCTATCCAACGGCCCAGGTGATCCAGCTGCAACAGGAAAATACGCTATTCCGATAATAAAAAAATTGATTACCTATAAAATTCCAATTTTTGGTATTTGTTTGGGTCATCAAATTTTATCATTAGCTCTTGGTGCAAAGACTAAAAAAATGTCTCTAGGTCATAGAGGAGCAAATCATCCTGTAAAAGATTTGTTGACCAATAAAGTTGAAATTACAAGTCAAAATCATGGTTTTGAAGTTGACGAAAAATCTATTCCAATAAGCGTAAAAGTCACTCACAAATCTTTATTTGATGGGAGTATTGAGGGCATTGAAGTAAAGAGTAAAAAATTATTTTCTGTTCAGTATCATCCAGAAGCAAATCCAGGGCCACAAGATAGTAAATATTTGTTCGAAAAATTTTTAAATAACATAAAAATGAAAAAAAATGCCAAGAAGAAAAGACATTAAAAAAATTTTAGTAATTGGAGCTGGACCCATTGTAATTGGTCAAGCTTGTGAATTTGATTACTCTGGAACGCAGGCATGTAAAGCTCTTAAAGATGAGGGATACAAAGTAATATTAATTAATTCGAATCCTGCAACAATTATGACTGATCCAGATGTTGCAGATAAAACTTATATTGAACCAATTACACCTGAAATTGTTGAAAAAATAATTAAAAAAGAAAAACCAAATGCAATTTTACCTACTATGGGTGGACAAACTGCTTTGAATACAGCTATCTCTATGGAAAAAAAAGGAATACTAAAAAAAAATAAAGTTGAATTAATTGGGGCAAAAGCAAAAGCAATATCAAGAGCTGAGGATAGGGATTTATTTAGAAAATCAATGAAAGAAATTAGTTTAGATTTACCAAAATCTGAGATTATTAACTCATTTAATAATTCAAAAAAAGTTTTAAAAAAAATTGGTTTACCAGCAATTATTAGACCCTCTTTCACTTTAGGTGGTTCTGGTGGTGGCATAGCAAAGAGTAAAAAAGAATTTTTCAATTTAATAAAATCTGGTTTAAGCGAGTCTCCACAAAACCAAGTTTTAGTGGAGGAATCACTTGAAGGTTGGAAAGAATTTGAAATGGAAGTTGTGAGAGATAAAAAGGATAACTGCATTATAATTTGTTCAATTGAAAATGTAGATCCGATGGGAACTCATACCGGTGACTCTGTTACAGTTGCTCCAGCTTTAACTCTTACAGATAAAGAATTTCAGATAATGAGAAATGCTTCGATTGAATGCTTGAGAAAAATAGGTGTAGAGACTGGTGGTTCAAATGTTCAATTTGCAATTAATCCTAAAAACGGCAGGATGGTTATAATTGAAATGAATCCTAGGGTCTCTAGATCTTCGGCTTTAGCGTCAAAAGCTACTGGTTTTCCAATTGCAAAAGTTGCTGCAAAATTAGCTGTGGGATACACATTGGATGAGTTAACAAACGAGATTACTGGAACAACTCCTGCCTCATTTGAACCAACAATAGATTATGTCGTAACAAAAATTCCAAGGTTCACATTCGAAAAATTTAAGTTAGCAAAACCTAAATTAGGTACATCAATGAAATCAGTTGGCGAAGCAATGGCTATTGGTAGAAATTTTAAAGAGTCCTTTCAGAAAGGTTTGGTGTCACTTGAAATAGGATACAAAGGTTTGGACCCGTTAAATAAGTTAACAAATAAAGATTTGAGAAATAAATTAGCTCAAAATTTACCTGATAAACTTTTAATTGTCGCAGAGGCATTTAGAAGAAGAATTACTTTGAAAAATATTTATAAAATAACCCAGATCGATCCTTGGTTTTTAGAACAAATATCAGATTTAGTTTTTGAAGAAAAAAAATTGAGTAGAAAAGGAATTCCAAAAACTTTTAAAGAATTATCTCATATCAAATCAATTGGGTTTTCTGACGATAAAATTGCAGAACTTACAAGAAAAAACATTAAAGAAGTTCAGAAACAAAGAAAAAAATTAGGCATATTTCCGGTTTTTAAAAAGATTGATACTTGTGCTGGAGAATTTAAATCTGATACTCCTTATATGTATTCAACTTACCAAAACTTAACATCTGATAAATCTGCATGCGAATCAAATCCAACAAATAAAAAGAAGATTATTATATTGGGTGGTGGGCCCAACAGAATAGGTCAAGGAATAGAATTTGATTATTGTTGTTGCCAGGCAAGTTTTGCTTTGAAACAAAAAAAATATGAAACCATAATGATTAATTGCAATCCAGAAACTGTTTCAACTGATTATGATACAAGTGACAGACTTTACTTTGAGCCTTTAATTGAGGAAAATGTTTTAAATATTATAAAAAAAGAGAGAGAAAATGGAAAATTAATGGGTGTTATAGCCCAGTTTGGAGGTCAAACCCCGATAAAATTAGCAAAAGTTTTGGATGAAAATAATATTCCTATCTTAGGTACACAATTTGACTCTATTGATCTTTCAGAAGATAGAGAAAGATTCAAAAAAGTAATTATTAAAGAGAATTTAAAACAAGCAGAAAGCGGGATAGCAAAAGATAAGTATGAAGCGTTTCGAATTGCAAACAAAATAGGTTTCCCAATTGTAATTAGACCGTCTTATGTTCTTGGCGGACGGGGTATGGAAATAATTTATAGTCAATTAGACTTGAGAAAATACATAGATGAAGCTGTAAGAGTTTCAGGTTCAAACCCAGTGCTGATCGATAAGTTTTTAAATGATGCAATAGAGGTGGATGTTGATGCGATTTCAGATGGTAAAAAAGTTTTTGTTGCAGGGATTATGGAACATATTGAAGAAGCAGGAATTCATTCAGGAGACTCGGCTTGTTCGCTACCTCCTTATACTTTGAAAAAAGATGTTATTAAAGAAATAGAGTATCAAACAAAACAATTGGCTATTGCTCTTAAGGTAATTGGATTAATAAACATCCAATTTGCAGTGAAAGATAAAGAAATTTATGTATTAGAGGTAAATCCAAGAGCCAGCAGAACTGTGCCATTCGTTTCTAAAGCTACAGGACTTCCAGTTGCTAAAATAGCATCTAGAGTAATGGCTGGGGAAAAACTATCGAAATTTAATTTGAATAAAAAAAATAAAAACTCTTTTGCTGTTAAAGAAGCTGTTTTTCCTTTCAATAGGTTTCCCGAAGTTGATGTTCTTTTGGGTCCTGAAATGAAATCTACTGGCGAAGCAATGGGGTTTGATCAAAACTTTGGTTTATCCTTTGCAAAAAGCCAAATTGCAAGCAATAATAGCATTCCACAAAAAGGCATAGCATTTATCTCGGTCAAAGATAAAGATAAAGAAAAAATTTTAATAAATGCAAAAAAATTAATTAAATTAGGTTTTTCTATATTCGCGACCTCCGGAACTGCAAGATATTTAATCTCTAATGGTATTAAATGTAAAAAGATAAATAAAGTAAGTCAAGGATCGCCTCACATAGTAGATAAATTAAATAATAAAAATATATCGTTAGTAATTAATACAACAGAGGGAAAAGATTCTATATCTGACTCTTTCGGTCTAAGAAGATCAAGTTTGATGAACAGAATTCCGTATTTTACTACGATTCCTGCCGCAAATGCATGTGTTGAATCTATTGATGCTTTAAAAAAATTTCCTATTAAAGTAAGAGCTCTTCAAGATAACTAAGCAGTACAAGTCATGTCCTGGCCACAACAAAGAGGTGACTTTATTTTTCCATGTTCATTAGGACACTTAGATATCTGAACTTTTTTACCGTCCCCAAAACTTAAGTTGTCATTCTGCAAAGGAGAGTTACATTTAGCGCATGTAGCGTTCACAGACATTCCGCATTTTGTACATTCGTATGTAGCCATATAAGATTATTATACTAAGTTATGCTTTAACTTTCCAGTCAGTATTAAAAGATACATAATTGACTTGTACGCATCTTCTCTCTTTTTTTATCTCTTTTTTTTCCATTCCATGCCATGTATTTGGCCCACTTGAAAAAAAGTAGCCATAATTATTTCTATATGGAACTGTTTTGACTAATTTTAGTTTTTGATCGTAAAAATCTGTTCCTAAATTTTCAGACTCATTAAAAGGATTAACAAAAATCAGTGAGGAAAGTAATTTTTCTTTTATATCACAGTGTGGCTTAAGCCAAAATCCAGTTCTATCACAAATAACTTCTACTCTCACATAGGAGTCGGATAAATCTTTTTTAATTAAATTACCTATATACTGATGAACATTTTTTGAGCAAAGTTCTTCTACAAAATTTGAAAGATTAGGAAAGTTCTTTGAGTTTTCCTTTGTAATAAAACATCTGTATTTTTTTGCTTTACCACCAGTTTTTATTCCCTCCCTGTATTTTCCTTCTCCTCCGTCAATAGCTCTTGTTCCGTCATAACTTAAACCATCATTAATTGGGTTTGAAATTTCTGCATTGCAAACTTCTTTAATTGCTAATTCTGTTAGTGGTTTATTTATTGCCCAATGTTTGAAAGGTTCTTCGTAAGACTGTAATCTTGATTTTAAAGAATTAAATAATTCCATTTTTTTTCATTTTTTCTTTTACAAGTATAGCAGCTTTACTCACTTCGTCTAAGCCATTATAGGTCCAGTGTTCAATTTTATTTTCTAAGTTTCTTATTATACCAAGATCCTGAAATAATTTATAAAATTTATTAAATCTGTGAATACTTCTTTTATTTGACATTTGCGCAACGTATACTGGTTTTCCCGTAATAGCAGCCTCGGATATCATAGAGGTGGAGTCGCACGTTACAATAATTATATCCGCAAGTCCTAATGAGGATAAATACGCTTTTTTATCTCTTTCTTTAATCACTAAATGATCTTCGTTAAAATAGTTGTAAGCAAGCTTTAAGATATTTTCTGGTGTTCTATATGATGGAATAATAATTAGTTTATATTTTGATGAAATAAACATATTTTTAATTTTTGCAAACATTCTTTGTATATGTTTTTCTGAAAAACTATAATATTTATTTGGACCTCCAATTATAAAAGCAACAATTTTTTTATCACCTTGATTAGGTTTTAAATAATTAATATTTTTCTGTATTTCTTTATTTGTTAAATAGTGGATAGCACCTTTGGTTTTAATCACATTATCACCTATTAAATCATCATGCTCTGGACAAATAATCGAGTCAAAATTATTAAAATTTACTTTTGGATCTTGAATGTGGATATTAAATATTTCATTTTTAAATCTTCTTTTTAATAAAATTGACGAGATTACACTTTTTCTTCCACAAGAAATTATAACTTTAGAGTCGCAAATAAACTTCTTTTCAAGTATCCCATCAAAAACCGGGGTAAACTTAGGTGGGACTAGGTTCCAAATATTTTTAAGTTGTATTTTTTCATGCTTAAAACTTAAGCCCAAAGCATTTGCAAGACCTTCTACCTGACTAATCATGCCGTGCATACCTTGGGTCAAAAGAAGTGCTTTTAATTTTAACATTTATAACTATATATAAATATAATGAATAATAAGTCCACTAAACATACAAAAGTGTTGATTCTTGGATCTGGTCCGGCAGGCTACACTGCAGCTATTTATGCGGCAAGAGCTATGCTCAAACCAATTTTAGTTTTTGGATCTGAACCGGGGGGTCAATTAACCACAACTACCGATGTTGAAAACTTTCCTGGATATTCAAAAGTTATTCAAGGACCATGGTTAATGGAAGAAATGAAAGGTCAGGCCAAAGCGGTAGGAACTGAAATGATTCAAGACCATATAAGTAAAGTAGACCTTTCAAAGAAACCTTTTGAGGCAACTGGTAATAATGGTCAAGTTTATACTGCTGATAGCTTCATTGTTTCAACCGGCGCACAAGCAAGATGGTTAAATTTAAAATCTGAGACAGAATTTAGAGGTTTTGGAGTATCAGCTTGCGCAACTTGTGACGGTTTCTTCTTTAAAGAAAAAGAAGTTGCAGTTGTTGGTGGGGGCAATGCTGCAGTTGAAGAAGCAATGTTTTTAACTAAATTTGCCTCAAAGGTTAAACTCATTCATAGAAGAAACGAATTGAGAGCAGAAAAAATGCTCCAAGCAAAATTAAAAGCAAATAAGAAAATTGAAATTATATGGGATAGTGTTGTAGAAGATGTATTGGGAGAAAAAAACCCAAAATCAGTTAAAGGTATAAAAATTAAAAATGTTAAAACAAACAAAATTAGTGAGCTTAAGATAGATGGGCTTTTCATTGCTATTGGGCATGATCCAGCTACTTCACTTTTTAAAGGTCAATTAAATATGGATAAAGAGGGTTATATAGTTACTAAGCCTGACTCTACAATTACTAACATACCTGGAGTCTTCGCAGCTGGAGATGTAAAAGATAAAATATTCAGACAAGCGGTCACTGCAGCAGGTATGGGCTGTATGGCTGCACTTGAAGCAGAAAAACATTTATCATCAAAATGAGCAATAAAGTTTTATTAACAGGAATAAGCGGGTGGATTGCCAAACATACTGCAATAGAATTATTAAATTCTGGCTATGAAGTTTTAGGGACTGTAAGGAACAAAAATTTAATTGAACAAACAAAAGAAACTATAAGTAAATATGCTTCAACTGATAAATTGTCATTTGTTGAACTAGATCTTGTGAAAGATGTCGGGTGGAATGAGGCAGCAAAGGGATGTAAATATATATTTCATATTGCCTCTCCTTTTCCCATGAAAGTTTCAAGAAATAGAGAAAGTTTATTACCTCCTGCTGTTGATGGAACTTTAAGAGTTTTAAAAGCTGGGGTAAATGCAGGTGTGGAACAAATAATTAAAACTTCTTCGATCGTAGCAATGTTTAGAAAACCTAATAGAAGCAATCCTTACACTTTTGGAGAAAATGATTGGACTGACGAAAATTGGGTAGAGGGTGTGAATGACTATTTTTTATCAAAAACAAAAGCAGAAAGGTTAGCTTGGGAATTTATGGAGAGTAAAGGTTTAAAAAATAAACTAACTTGTATTTGTCCTGGTGGAGTCTTTGGAGATGCTTTAGATAAAAAAGGAGGTACATCAATAGAGTATGTTAGACAATTTATGGCTGGTAAATTTCCTGGTGCACCAAAATTTGCAGTTTTAATCTCTGATGTGAAAGATATAGCAAAAGCACATGTGGCTTGCATTGGAAATAAAAAAGTCGGTGGAAGGAGATTGATTGTTGGAAAAGAAGTAAAAAAACTAGTCGAATTATCTCAAATAATGGCTGAAGCAATGCCTGAGTATGCAAAAAAACTTCCGAAAAAAGAACTTCCAAATTTTATGGTCAAATTAATAAGTTATATAGACTCAAGCGCTAAAATGATGATACCGGATCTGGGAATTTTAATGCAAACTGATACTGCTTATGCGGAAGATTTATTAGGGTTTAAATTTAAACCTGCAAAAGATTGTATGATTGAGAACGCTAAATCAGTTGTTAGACTTGGATTAGTTTAAACTTTCACAAAACGATTTTATTCTATCTAAAGCTTTTTTAAGATTTTCCATGGAGGTAGCATAAGAAATTCTGAAATATCCATCTAAACCAAATGCAGATCCCTGAACTACGGCTACTTCAGCTTTTTCAAGTAATTTTTCTACAAATTCTTTATCTGTTTTTAATTTTGTCTTTTTACCTAACAACTTTTTGCAATTTGGGAAAACATAAAAAGCTCCGCTTGGTTTCAAACAACTTAGACCATTAATACTATTTAAAGTTTCAACAACGTAATCCCTCCTCTCCTTAAAGGAGTCAGATCTTGTTTTTATGAAATCTTGAGTTCCATTCAAAGCTTCTACAGCTGCTGCCTGACTTATCGAAGATGGATTGGTTGTAGATTGAGATTGAATTTTCGCTACAGCTTTAATTATGTCTTTCGGACCAGCTCCATACCCTATTCTCCATCCAGTCATAGAGTAAGATTTACTTACACCATTCATTGTTAATGTTCTGTCTTTTAAAGCTTTAATTTGAGCAATAGTGAAAAATTTAAAATCATCATATGTAATATGCTCATAGATATCATCACTAAGTATATAAACATTTTTATTTTTTATTAATATTTTTGATAATTCTTCTATCTCTTTCCTTGTGTAACAAGATCCAGTTGGATTAGACGGTGAGTTTATAATTAACCATTTAGTTTTTTTTCCAATAGCTTTTTTTAATTCATCTGGTGTTATTTTGAATTCATTTTTTTCTGAGCACTTTACTATTTTGGGTTTGCCACCAGCTAATAAAACCATATCAGGATAAGATACCCAATAAGGTGCTGGAATAATGACTTCATCTCCTGGATTCAGGGTTGCCATAAAAACATTATATAAAACTTGTTTTCCTCCCGTACCAACTGAAATTTGGTCTAATTCGTAAGACAAATTATTTTCTCTTGTAAATTTCCCTTGGATCGCCTTTTTAAGTTTAGGTGTACCATCGACAGCTGTGTACTTTGTTTCTCCTCTTTTAATTGCTTCGATGGCAGCGTCTTTAATGTTATCTGGGGTGTCAAAATCAGGCTCACCTGCTCCTAAACCTATGACATCTTTACCAGCTGCCCTCATTTCCCTTGCTTTTGAGGTAACCGCTATGGTTGGGGAGGGTTTAATTCGCTTTAAACTATTGGAAACTATGCTCATTGAAATTTATAATATTTTGTTATTATTAACACAAAATGCAAAATACATACCAAGAAAAAATAGATAATTTAGAAGCAAATAAAGCGCCTGTTAGGAAAAAACTTGAAGGTGGAATTAACTTCAAAATAAAGAGCAATTTTCAACCTGCCGGGGATCAGCCTGAAGCAATTAAAAAGATAATTAAAAATTTAAAAGATAAACAGAGTGAACAAGTTTTGCTAGGCGTTACTGGATCCGGAAAAACATTCACAATGGCAAAAGTAATAGAATCTTCGAATCGACCTGCCTTAGTTTTGGCCCCAAATAAAACTTTAGCAGCACAGTTATACGGTGAAATGAAAAGTTTTTTTCCTGATAATGCAGTTGAGTATTTTGTATCCTATTACGATTATTATACTCCTGAAGCATATGTTCCAAGATCAGATACTTATATTGAAAAAGAAGCATCTATAAATGAGCAGATAGATAGAATGAGACATTCAGCAACTAGATCTTTGCTTGAGCGTGACGATGTAATTATTGTGGCCAGCGTCTCTTGTATTTACGGTTTAGGTTCAGTCGAAGCTTATAGTAAAATGACTTTGGCTTTGAAAAAAAATTATGAATATGAGAGGGATGAAATCATAAGAACATTTGTAAATCTGCAATATAAAAGAAATGATCAAAACTTTTTTAGAGGTACATTTAGAGTTAGGGGAGAAAATTTAGAAATATTTCCCTCACATTTGGAGGATAGGGCCTGGAGGTTAAGTTTGAATGGAAATAAACTTGAAAAGATTGAGGAGTTTGATCCTTTAACCGGAGATAAAACAAACGACTTTGCGGTAATAAAGCTATACGCTAATAGTCATTACATAACTCCAAAGCCAACTATTGACCAAGCTATCAAAGAAATTAAAAAAGAATTGGAAGTAACTTTAGAAGACCACAAGGCGAATAATAAACTTCTTGAAGCTCAAAGGTTACGAGAAAGAACCAAGTTTGATCTCGAAATGATTGAAGCAACAGGTACGTGTGCCGGAATTGAAAATTATTCAAGGTTTTTATCTGGCAGAAAAAAAGGTGAGCCACCCCCTACTCTCTTTGAGTATTTCCCAGACAATACAATTATCTTTGTGGATGAAAGTCATGTTACCGTGCCTCAATTAAATGGTATGTATAAAGGTGATCACACAAGAAAAAAAACTCTATCTGAATATGGTTTCAGGTTGCCTTCTTGTATGGATAATAGACCACTTAAATTTGAAGAATGGGATGCAATGAGAACTCAAACTGTTTTTGTATCAGCAACTCCCGGCCCTTGGGAACTAAAACAAACTCAAAATAAATATATAGATCAAGTCATAAGACCTACAGGTTTAATTGATCCACCCGTTGAGATACGACCAGCAAAAACTCAGGTGGATGATTTATTCCATGAATCTAAAAAAGTTATTGATAAAGGGTATAGAATTTTAGTTACAACCCTTACAAAGAAAATGGCAGAAGATTTAACAGAATACCTTCACGAAAACGGTTTGAAAGTAAGATATATGCACTCAGACATAGATACACTTGAGAGAATTGAAATCATCAGAGATTTACGAATGGGTGTTTTTGATATTTTGGTGGGTATCAATCTATTAAGAGAAGGATTGGATATACCAGAATGTGCTTTAGTTGCAATCTTGGATGCAGACAAAGAGGGTTTTTTAAGATCAGAAACATCATTAATTCAAACTATTGGAAGAGCTGCAAGAAATGTGGATGGCAAAGTAATTCTTTATGCAGACAAAGTAACAAAAAGTATTGATAAAGCTATTAAAGAGACAGATAGGAGAAGAAGCAGACAGGTCGAATATAATAAAAAAAATAATATAAGTGCAGAATCAGTCAAGAAAGAGATTACTGATATTCTAGAGTCTGTTTATGAAAAAGATTATGTAAAAATTAGTGAAGGGTCAAATGTTGGTGGAAACCTAAAAAAACATTTAAAAGCTCTTAATAAAAAAATGAAAGAGTCTGCATCGAACTTAGAATTTGAAGAAGCAGCTAAAATTAGAGATGAAATAAGAAAATTGGAGACAAACGAACTTGAGATTAACTTAAATCCCAAAATTTCACAGTACAATTTAAACAAAAAAGTATACCCTCAAGGTAGATCGAAGATGGGGATGCCAGGCACTAAACCAAGAAAGTCTATAAAAAAATGGAAGCCAAAAAAATAATTATAACTGGAGGCGCAACTAGAATTGGTTCAGCTATAGCAAAAAGTTTAGCTGGATACGATGTTGATATAGTAATTCATTTTAATAAATCAAAAAAATCAGCACAACAATTGAAAACAGAACTAGAAGAAATAGGTAGTAAAGTTCATTTAATTAAAGCAGACCTGCGCAATATTAATCAAGTAAAAAAAATATTGCCGTTTGCTATTAAAAAAATGAAAGGTTTAGACTGTCTTATTAACAATGCATCATTATTTGAAAAAGATAATTTAGAAAACTTTAGTGAAAAAAGTTTTTCAGAACATATAGATATAAATTTAAAAGCCCCTTCATTCTTGATTAAAGACTTGAAAAAATATGTAAAAAATAAAGAAGCAAATGTTATAAATATTATAGATCAAAGAGTAAAAAAACTTACCCCTTTCTTTTTTTCATATACTTTGAGTAAATCTGCACTTGCGACACTCACCACTATAGCTGCTATGAAACTTGCTCCGAATATAAGGGTAAATGGTATTTCACCTGGTCCAACTTTAAAAAATAAAAGGCAATCAGAAAAACATTTTAAAGCTCAATGGAAATCCACTATTCTTCAAAAGCAAGTTAATTTAAACAATATATGTTCATCTGTTAAATACTTTATCGAAAATGATAACATTACAGGTCAAATAGTTAGTGTAGATAGCGGACAAAGTTTAGCATGGAAAACACCCGATATAATAAACTCAAAAGAATGAAAGTAATTAAATTTAAACAAAAAAGATCTTTTAATTATAAAAGAAAAATTCTAATAAAAGATCTGGTTTTAAAGATGCTTATTGGCATTCATAATTTTGAAAAAAAGAAAAAACAAAGAGTGAAATTCAATTTAATTATTAATATTGATCAAAATTTAATTCCAAATGATAAAGATTTAAAAAGTATTGTTAATTATGAACAAATAATTAAAACTATTATGAGGATTACGTCCAGAAAGCATTACCCGCTTCTTGAAACTTTAGCTGAAAAAATATTCTCTAAACTTTTTGAAAATTTTAGAATAAAAAAAGTTCTTTTAAGAATTGAAAAATTAGATGTGATTAAGAATACTTCATCAGTAGGAATAGAGTTAGAAAAAACCAGATCAAATGAGTATTGAAAAAGGTAAAGAAACAATTCGAAAAAAAATTGTAAATCTCACAAATAATCCCGGGGTTTATAAAATGTTAAGTGATAAAAACGAAATTCTGTACGTTGGTAAAGCTAAAAATATTCCAAATCGTCTTAAGAGCTATGTTTCAGACAGTCATCTTCCAATACGAACAGAGAGAATGCTTTCACTTACACGTAAGCTTGAAACCACCACCACAACAAATGAGAGTGAAGCTCTATTATTAGAGGCAAATCTTATAAAAAAACATAAGCCTAGATTCAATATTTTATTAAGGGATGATAAGTCTTTCCCATACATATTTATCGGTCAAAAAGATAAATGGCCACAATTAACCAAACTAAGAGGAAAAAAAAATAGAAATGGATATTATTTTGGTCCTTTTGCATCGGTAGGATCCGCAAACTGGACAATTAAAATTCTTCAAAAAATATTTTTACTCAGAGTTTGTGATGATACAGTTTTTAGAAACAGAGATAGAGCATGTATTTTATATCAAATAAGAAGGTGCTCTGCTCCATGCGTGGGAAAAATTGAGGAAGAAAATTACAATAGTTTGGTTGGTGATGCAGTTGATTTTATTTCCGGCAAGTCACAAAGAATTCAAAAAAATTTGTCCACAGAAATGGAGAAAGCTAGCGAAGACTTGGATTACGAAAAAGCTGCTATTCTCAGAGATAGAATAAAAGCTCTTACACAAATTCAGTCTTCACAAAAAGTAAATCAAACTAACTTGAAGGAAGCAGACGTCGTTTCTATTTTTAAAGAGTCCGGCAAAACTTGTGTTCAAGTTTTCTTTTTTAGATCAAAACAAAACTGGGGTAATCAAGCTTATTTTC
The DNA here is from genome assembly GCA_902579285.1 of uncultured Pelagibacteraceae bacterium. Taxonomy (GTDB): domain Bacteria; phylum Pseudomonadota; class Alphaproteobacteria; order Pelagibacterales; family Pelagibacteraceae; genus Anoxypelagibacter. Next base: position 270,580 of record CACHGA010000001.1, on the reverse strand, counting down.
CAAAGCATGACCCTGACGAAAAAGAGGAAAAAATTTTATCTTCTTTTTTAGGTCAATTTTACGAAAATAAAACTGTTCCTAAACTTGTTCTTTTAAATATTGAAATTAATGAAAAAACTTTGTTAGAAAAAACGTTTTCTTCTAGGGAAAAAAAAGAAATAGTGATTAAAAAAGCTACTACAAAAGATGAAAAAATTGTCTCAGAAATGGCTAAGAAAAATGCGAAGCAAGCTTTAACACAAAAAATCTTAGAAACCGAAAGTAATTCAAAGTTGATAGATAAACTTGCTGATAAATTTAATTTGAATTTTAACGTAAATTTAATTGAAGTATATGACAATAGCCATATCCAGGGTTCCGACTCTGTCGGTGCTTTAATCACTTTTGGCAAGGAAGGTTTTATAAAAAAAAGATACAGGAAATTTAATATTAAATCACAAGCAGTCAAAGGGGATGATTATGGTATGATGAGGGAAGTTTTAAATAGAAGATTTAAAAGAGCGCTTAAGGATGAAAATACAAATATGACGTTACCAGATTTAATATTAATAGATGGTGGTAAAGGTCAATACTCTGTATCTAGAGAAGCTTTAAATGATCTTGGTCTTCACGAATTGCCTATAATTGCTATTGCCAAAGGTAAAAATAGAAACGCTGGTGATGAAACTTTTTTTCATGAAAATAAAATTTTTAAATTCAAAAAAAACGATCCTACTCTTTTCTTTCTTCAAAGACTTAGGGATGAGTCTCACAGGTTTGCAATAAGCACACACAGAGCTAAGAGACGAAAAAATTTAAGTAAATCATTACTTGATCAAATCTCTGGAATAGGAAGAAACAGAAAAAGAGCTTTACTTCATCACTTCGGTTCTGCAAAATCAGTGGAATCTGCAAGTTTTGAGGATTTAAAGTCAGTAGAAGGGATTGAAGAAAAAGTGGCAAAAAAAATTCATGATTTTTTTCATGAAGATTAATTTATTATGAAAATACCGAATATTTTAACTATTGGTCGAATGATAATTGTCCCAATATTTGTTTTATCATTTTTTATTCCCGGGGTTGTCGGGGATCTTGTTCCATTTTTTCTTTTTGTTTTGGCAAGTTTTACCGATTATTTGGATGGCCTTTTAGCAAGATTGTATAAAGAGGAGTCAAAGTTGGGAGAGCTTTTAGATCCAATTGCAGACAAAATTTTAGTATCTGCGGCTTTAGTTTTATTAATAATGAATGGAATTATTAAAAATTATGAAGTTATTGCTGCAATTGTTATATTAACAAGGGAAATTTTGATTTCTGGATTAAGAGAATTTATTGCAAAAACAAGTAAAGATACAGTCCCAGTATCAAGTATGTCGAAATTTAAAACATTTATTCAAATGTTTTCGATAGCTCTTCTTTTAACGGGAGAGACAGGTAATAAGATAATTAATTTTCAAGATTATAATGCACAAACAATAGGTATCATTTTGCTATGGATTGCATCTTTTTTGACATTATATACTGGATACATCTATTTGAAAAAAGGAATCGATACTGCCATTAATGAAGATAAAAAATAATTTTAATTTTTTTTATTTTTTATATAATTCAAAGAAATAATTATTGATATTATCAAAAAAATATAAGTCGAGTTCATTGTTGCGAAAAAGCTACCAGAATGTCTTATTGGAAATATTTCAGAAATAAAAATAAAAGTAAAAGGAATTAAAAGTTTATCTGCATATTGATTTATATTTATTGATTTCAAAAAATATTTTTTAATTAAAGTTTCATAAATAACAATTGAAAATATTAAAAAAAATAATATAAATCCCAACAAACCAAGATCAGTCAAAATTTCTAAATAATAGTTATGCGGATGTGTGGTGCATGTGCCTCTTTCATTTGATTTTATTACTGTACGCTTCCAACAATTGTGTCTATAGGATCTTACGCCACCTCCAATGTACTTATTCATAAGCCAAGTACCATAAAAATTTTTATACTCCTGGTAATAAGCAGGTATTGAATGACCAGGAATTTCCCTGGATTTAGTTATATTTTCAATAACAAAAATTTGTAGCATTTGATTTCCTTTATTTAATAGACCATGAAAATGATTTCGCATTCTTTCGTTATTAGAAAAAACAAAATAAAAAATTGTAATTGTTAAAATTAAAGATATTGGAATATATTTTCTTGTACTTTTCTCAAATATCAATATTAAAAAAATTGCCATCAGGTAAAGTGCCAAAACCATTCTGTTACCACTTAAGATAATCGCAGTAGTAAAAATAATGAAAAGAATCGCCAGAATTATTGACAAATAAATTTTTTTAAATTGAAAAAAGAATGGAAAAATAAAAAAACTGAAAATTGAAAATTTATGCAAGTATCCTCCTGCTATCTTTTCATTTCCAAATGGGCCTGATAACCTGCTTGGATCATTACTTACTAATCCGAAAATATCCTTTGAGAAAATTAATTGGTAAAAAATATCAAAACTCACAAATAAACAAAATATTGAACATGATGTAAAAAACCACTTGAAATTAATCTTATTTTTAATAATTAAAAACCTTAAAATTATATAAAAGAAAAAGTATCTTAAATAAAAGACTGTTTTTATAAAAATTGGTTCCTGAGAAGCGGTGGTTATACTTTCGATTGTTTCTAATGATTTATTCGTGTTGAATTTTTCTGAGTTCAATATGTATAAATATTCAAAAGTATTTATAATTCCTGTGAACAAAATAAATATAAAAAAAATTATTATAAATTTGTCTACTAGTAAAAGTTTAATTTGAAAAATTTTAGTTTTAAAAAGAAATAACGAAAAAACAATTAGCAATAATACATTAAGATTTACTGCAAAATTTCCAATTATGTAACTTAATGGAATAAGGCAAAATAGTACATTCAAAATTATATACTGATTAGTATTTAATAATTTAAAATTGAACATTAACTTTTTTTAAGCCAAGAAGCTCTTTTCATCAATAATAATTTAATCTATATTAATTATTACCAGATATGTTAAGTGTTATAATACCTCTTAGAAATGAAATAGACAATTTAGACAATATAAAAGAGAATTTTATCAAAAACCTTAAGGAAATTAAATATGAAGTTCTCTTTATTAATGATTTCAGCACAGATGGGACGCTCCAAAAAGCAAATAAAATTGCTGATGAAAATAAAAACTTTAAAGTTTTTGATAATAAAAAAAAGGGGTTAGGTGGTGCTATTAATTTAGGTATAGAAAAATGTAATGGGGTATATACCTGTATAACTATGGCTGACCTTTCAGATGATTTTGAAGATTTAAAAAAATATTATAATAAAATTAGTAAAGAAAATTTAGATGCAGTATTTGGCTCTAGATTTATGAAAAATACAAAAGTTCTAGATTACCCTTTTAGAAAATTAATTTTGAATAGAATTTTTAATTTTTTTGTGCAGGTTTTATTTTTTAATAAATACAATGATTATACTAATGCATTTAAAATTTATAATACTAAGGTAATAAAAAATATGCTTCCATTTGTATCTGAGAGTTTTAATATATTCCTAGAAATACCTCTTAAAATAATATCAAGAAAATATTCCTATAAAATAATACCTATAAATTGGTATGGTAGAAAAATTGGAAAAGCAAAGTTTAATATTAAAGAACTTAGATCAAAATACTTATTTACTTTAATTTATTGTTTTATTGAAAAAGTATTATTAAATAAAAAATAAAATAAATTAAGCAGCAAATTTTTTGCGAACAAGTTTTTGGTAATTTTCAGACAAATCTTTAATTAAACTACATACCTCAAAATTAAATTTATCTATTTGTGAAACTGGTGTTACCTCTGCAGCCGTTCCTGTTAAAAAACATCCAACAAAATTTGACATTTCATCGGGTTTGATTTTCCTTTCAATTATTTTAACACCTTTTCCTTTGGCTAAATCAATAACACATCTTCTTGTAATTCCATCAAGAAATGAGTCTGGAATAGGAGTATGCAAAGCTCCAGAACTATCTTTAAAAAAAATATTTGCTCCAGTTGCTTCAGCAATATTTCCTTCATGATCCAACATTAAAGAGTCTGTGAAGCCTTTGCTTTCGGCCTCATGTTTTGAAAGAGTACAAATCATATAGAGCCCTGCGGCTTTTGTATCCCAAGGAACGGAGTTGGGGTGAGGTCTTCTCCAAGAAGAGATATTTAATTTTATTCCATTGAGTTTAAGTTTAGGATCAAAGTATGAACCCCATTCCCACGCCGCAACAGCAACATGTATTTTATTTTTTTGAGCAGAGATCGCCATCATTTCACTTCCTCGCCAGATAATTGGTCTTACATATCCATCATTCACTTTTTGTATTAAAATAATTTCTTTACAAGCATCATTAATTTCTTTTTCTGAATAAGGTATTTTAATTCCCATCCTTTTCGCAGAGTGAAAAAGTCTTTGGGTATGCTCTTCTAATTTAAAAATTTCACCGTTATAGACTCTTTCCCCCTCAAAAACACAGCTAGCATAATGCAAACCATGGTTTAATAAATGGACCTTTGCATCTGTCCAATTTACCATCTCGGAATTATACCAAATTTTTCCAGTTCTTTTGTCGTAGGGAATATTTTCCATTAATTTAAATTAAATAATTTTTTGCTAACAAAAAAGTATATTTGTTGATAAAATAAGTCAATATATCTGACCAAAAAATGAAAGAACTTCTATATTTAAAGGATGATCAAATCAAAGATTGTATTCAATTGCTTCTTTATGCATACAGAGAAACCTTCTCTGATCCTAAAGATATTTTAAAAAAAAACTCAATGGGGGCTGCTCACCATAGAACGCTTCACCTAATTGAAAGAAATGAAGGCATAAGTGTTAATGAACTCATAATTAAACTAAAAATAAGAAAACAAAGTTTAAATAGAGTTTTGCAGGATTTAAAGAGACTCAGAATTATTAAACAAATTAAAGATAATAATGATTCAAGGAGAAAACTACTTTACCTAGATCAAATAGGGAAAAAGTTCTATAATGAAATATTTCAATCTCAAAGAAAACGTATTTTTAATGCGCTTAAAAATTCAGATTCTGACTCAGTTATAAAATTTAAGGAAGTGTTGAAAAAAATAATTAATGGAAAAAAATAAATACCATATATTAGTAGTTGATGATGACATTAAAATTAAAGAATTGATTAAACAGTTCTTAGTAGAAAAAGGCTTGATTGTTTCAACTGCATCTGATGCCAAAGAAGCTAAGGAAAAAATTGAAATCTTTAGCTTCAGCTTAGTTGTTCTAGATGTAATGATGCCTGGACAAAGTGGCTATGAACTAACGAAGGAACTAAAGTCCTCAAAAAATATTCCTATTTTACTTTTAACAGCCAAGGGAGAAACAGAAAATAGAATTCATGGTCTTGAAATTGGGGCAGATGACTACTTAGGTAAACCGTTTGAGCCTAGAGAGCTTTTATTAAGAATAAAGAATATTATTAAATCGAATTCTACTCAAAACTCTATAGAAGATAGTAAAATTGGAGATGCTGAACTTAATTTAAATAAAATGACTATTAAATTAAATAACAAAACTAAAAAAATTAATTCTGCTGAAAAAAATGTTCTCTTAAAGATGTTGTCTTCACCTGGTAAAATTTTTTCAAGAAACGAAATTGGAAAAATATCAAAAATATCACAAGAAAGATCTATCGATGTAATGATTACAAGATTAAGAAAAAAAATTGAACTTGATCCTAAAAATCCAAAATTTTTACAAACAATAAGAGGTTCTGGTTATGTCCTTTGGATTAAATAGTTTGTTAAAAAAATTTTTACCAAAAAGGTTATTTTATAGAGCCCTAATTATAGTTGCTGCTCCAATTGTTCTTTTGCAATTAATTATTTCAGTAGTTTTTTTTGATAGTATATGGATAAAAGCAAATAAAGGAATGACAAAATCTCTGGTAAGTGAAGTAAAGACCTTGTTTGAAACATATAGATCCGGGGACACAAAAAATGTAATTTTTTTAACAAATTTATACAAAAAGAACTTTGATTTTGTAATTAATATTAAAAAGGGTGAAAATTTACCAACAACTAAATCAGATAGACGTTTTAGCCCAATGGATAGGTCTTTGAGGAGAGAATTAAAACCAATATTTGGAAATAATTATTGGTTTGATACTGTGACTTATCTAAATTTGGTTGACCTAAGAATACGAACTAATAATGAAATTATACAAATTTTTTTTCCAAAAAGTAAAATTGCACCTTCTTCAGTTAGAGTGTTTGTTTTATGGATTACACTTCCCTCTTTTATTCTTATATTAATAGCAATTCTATTTTTAAGGAATCAAACAAGGCCAATTTTAAAATTATCAAAAGCAGCTGAAAGGTTTGGTAGAGGTGAGAGAGTTGATGATCTCAGTCCGTCGGGTGCGTCTGAAATAAGAAAAGCAACAATTGAGTTTGACAAAATGATGAAAAGGATAAACAAGCATCTTAATCAAAGATCAGAAATGTTGTCAGGTATAAGTCATGATTTAAGAACGCCTTTAACAAGATTGAAGCTGCAGTTAGCCATGGCAGATAAAAAAGATAATGCGAGGAAAATGGCTGCAGATATTGATGAAATGGAAAAAATGCTTAATGATTATCTGCAGTATGCAAAATCACAATCTGAAGAAGATTATGTTGAAATAAATATTAGTAATTTATTAGAGGATATTTTAGGAAATTTTGATCATTCCAAATTTGAATTTAAAAAAAATGGAAATGTTAAAATATTTGGCAGAAAAAATTTATTAAGAAGAAGTTTATCAAATATAGTTGAAAATGGACTTTCCTATGGAGACAAAATTTTTGTTGAAATAAAAAAATCAGTTGGAAATGCGATTATCACTATCGAGGACAATGGTCCAGGCCTACCTAAAAAAGAATATGAAAATGTTTTTAAGCCTTTTTATAGAGTCGATAAAAGTAGAAGCTTAAATAGATCGGGAGTTGGTTTGGGGCTTTCTATCTCTCTAGATATTGTAAAATCACATGGAGGAAATATAGTATTGTCAGAAAGTGAACACAATGGTTTGGCGGTTAAGGTTTCTTTGCCTTTTTAGATTTTTTGTGTGTTTTTTTTAGATCTAAAATTTCCTTTTGTTGTTTATCAATGATTTTTTTTAAAACTACAAATTCCTCTTTTGTAACTAAGTCAAATTTACTCGCGAAATCCTCTTTTTTAAACTTTAGAGATGTTAAAAGCTCTTTCCTGAGATCTTTGGATGTAATTAGACCTGCTTCAATAAAACCTGATATCATTTTAAGAATTTTTTGAGAATTATTCATAGTTTTACTCTAAATTATAAGTAATTTAATTTCAATTGTGATAAATTTGAAGATGATGGTTCACAATTTTAATCCAGTGCTAATTGATTTCGGAATTATAAAAATTCACTGGTATTCTTTGGCTTATGTGTTTGGTATTTTAATTGGTTGGTGGTATGGACGTCTTATAATAACAAAAAAAATACATGGATCGGATCAAGAAAATTATTTAAAAAATTTTGACGATCTTGTTTCTTATATAATTATTGGTGTAATTGTTGGAGGAAGGTTGGGTTATGTAATTTTTTATAACCTAACATTTTTTCTTAACCAACCGATTGAAATTTTTAAATTGTGGGAGGGCGGGATGTCTTTTCATGGAGGTTTGATAGGAGTTATTTTAAGTACTTATATTTTTTCAAAAGTTAAAAAATTAAATTACAAAATATATTTCGATATTATTTGTTGTGCAGCTCCAATAGGAATTTTTTTGGGTAGGATTGCAAATTTTATTAATAGTGAACTTTATGGGACACCAACAGACAAACCATGGGGAATTATCTTCCCTGAAATTGACAATTTAAATAGGCATCCATCTCAGCTATATGAGGCTTTTTTGGAGGGAATTGTTTTATTTGTTTTAATAAATTTTTTATTTTTAAAAAAAAATTTTAATCACGGTTTAATATCATTTTTATTTTTAATTTTTTACGGAATTTTTAGAATTATTTCTGAGTTTTATAGAGAGCCAGATAAACACATTGGTTATATATTTGATTTTATTAGCCTCGGTTCGTTGCTAAGTATTGGTATGATGATTTTTGCAATTCTATTTATATTAAAAATTAATTTCAATGAACAAAATAAATAAATTTTTCCAGGAAAGAAAAATTATACCGTTAGATCTTTTCTTGAACAAAGTTCTTTACCATAAAGATTTGGGTTACTATCAAAAGAAGAACCCTTTTGGTAAAAAAGGAGATTTTGTAACTGCCCCGAACATTTCAAATCTTTTTGGGGAAATGATAACTATTTGGTTTGTTGGCTTTTGGAAAAAATTAAATAAACCAAAAAAAATTAATTTTATTGAAATGGGGCCAGGAAATGGCGATCTTTGTTTAACTGTATTGAAAACATTAAAAAACTTTCCTGAAGTTTATAATTCTACAAATATAATACTTTATGAAAAAAGTAAAATGCTCAGGAAAATACAAAAACAAAGAATTTTATCAAAAAAAGTTTCTTGGATACAAAAATTAAGCAAAATAAAAAGTGGACCTGTTGTATTTTTTGGAAATGAATTTTTAGATGCTTTACCCATAAAACAGTTTAAAAAAATAAATGGAATAATATTTGAAAAATACGTAAAAATTGGAAAAAAAAATGTGAATTTTTTTTTTAAAAAATCAATTAAAAAAGAAATTAAAAAACTTGAAAGTTACAAAATTATTAAAAATGAAGGAATAATTGAGTATCCAGAATATGGTTTTAAGGAATTAGGTATTGTTTGTAACAAAATTAAAAAATTAAATGGTGGAGCTCTTTTTATAGATTATGGATATGTAAATGAGCACAATACTGATACTTTACAATCAGTTTTTAAACATAAATATAATAATATTGAAAAAAATATTGGTAAAGCAGATATAACTTATTTAGTAAATTTTAATTTATATAAAGAGTACTTCAATATGAAAAATTTGATAGTAGACAAAATTATTTCACAAAGTGAATTTTTACAAAAAATGGGTATTAGAGAAAGATTTAAAATTCTAAGCCATAAATTAAATGCTAAGGAAAAATCTAACTTATATACCAGGGTAAAAAGATTGCTTCACCCCGAAATGATGGGTCAAAAGTTCAAAGTGATTTTTGTAAAGAACAAAAAATGTAATTTCAATTTGGACCTGACATAATGTTTTATTCAAAAAATTTATTAAATAATAATAATTTAAAACATTGTTTTTTTTCCAGGAAAAACGGTGTTTCCAAAGGAATGTATGAAAGTTTAAACTGTGGTATAGGAAGCAACGATAATCCAAAAGATATTAGAAAAAATTTAGAAATAGTCTCAAAAATTTTTAATATAGATACAGATAAATTGGCTATCATGAATCAAACCCACAGCAATAAAGTTTTAATAGCAGAAAATTTAAAAAATTCAGGAAGATTCGATTGTGATGCTTTGCTGACGATGAATAATGAATTAGCTCTTTGCGTATTAACAGCAGATTGTGCCCCGATATTGATTTACGAAATTGAAAAAAAAATAATTGGATGTATTCATGCGGGCTGGAAAGGTGCATATTCAGGAATAATTGAAAATACTTTATCTGAACTTGTAAAGATGGGCGGTAGTCTAAGCAAACTAATTTCAATTGTGGGGCCGTGTATATCTCAAAATAATTATGAGGTAAGAAAAAATTTTTATTCAAATTTTATGACCCAATCAAGGGAAAATTCAAAATTTTTTATAGAAAAAAATGATAATTTTTTTAATTTTGATCTTAGAGGGTATATTAATAAGAAACTTGCAGATTTAAGTGTTTTTAAAATAGAAAACATAGCAGTTGATAGTTTTGCCTCTAAGAATGAATATTTTAGCCATAGAAGGGCCAAAAAGTTGGGTGAAGATGATTACGGAAGATGCATCTCAGCAATTAAGAAAATTAATTTATAAAATTAATTGAAAACTAAACTCATTGGATGTATAAATTAATTGTTCTAATGAAAATCTTATCAGGAACAAGTAATCCTCTGTTAAGCAAAAGCATCAGCAAGCAACTTAAGCTAAAATTGATCAATACGAATATTAAAAATTTTGCTGACGGAGAAATATATGTTGAAATCAACGAAAATATTAGGGGAAACAGTGTTTTTGTAGTTCAATCAACATCAACACCAGCAAATGATAATTTAATGGAATTGCTTTTGTGTATAGATGCTCTTAAAAGATCTTCAGCTAAAAATATTACGGCAGTGATTCCTTATTTTGGTTATGCAAGGCAAGACAGAAAAGTAGTTCCTAGAACTTCGATTTCAGCAAAAGTTGTTTCAAATTTAATTACAAATGCTGGTGCGAACAGAATTGTTACAGTAGATTTACATGCAGGTCAAATTCAAGGTTTTTTTGACATGCCAGTAGATAATTTATTTACCACTCCTATATTTGCAAGATATATAAAAAAAAATATTAAAAGTAACAATCTAACATGTGTATCACCGGATGCGGGCGGTATAGAAAGAACGAGAGGTTTGGCAAAAAAAATAAATGCTGAATTAGCAATTATAGATAAAAGAAGACCTCAGGCTGGAAAATCTCAGGTGATGAATATTATTGGGGACATAAAAAATAAAAATTGCATAATCGTTGATGATATTATCGATAGCGGTGGAACTATTGTTAATGCTGTAGAAGCATTAATTAAAAAGGGAGCAAAAGATGTTCATGTGTTTGTTACTCATGCTGTTTTAAGTGGAGATGCTGTAAACAAAATTAAAAAATCTAAAATAAAGAAATTAATAATCACTGATACTATAGATAATAGTCGAAGAATAAAAAATGTAAGTAAAATACAAGTTTTGTCGATCGCACCTCTTATGGCTGAGGCAATAAAAAGGATTTCGAACTCTACTTCAGTATCAGATCTATTCAATTAACCCTTGTTTTATTTTAAAGTTGGGGTAAATTGGCTCATTCAAATGACAAATAATTTAAAGGCGACGAAGCGAGAAACTAAAACTAAAGGTCAATTAAATACCTTGAGATCAAAAGGATTAATACCAGCTATTTTATATGGGGGTAAAAGCCCAAATTTAAAACTCAGTATAAATGAAAAATTTGTTAATGATGTATTAAGATCAGAGAATTTTTTATCAACTGTAATTGACTTAGATATTGACGGAAAAAAAGAAAAAGTAATTCCTAGAGATGTTACCTATCATGTGACCTCCGAGAAACCTACTCATATTGATTTTATGAGAATTGTTCAAGGTTCTAAAATTATATTAGAAATTCCAGTAAAGTTTAAAAACAATGATCAATGTAGCGGTCTAAAAAAAGGCGGTGTTTTAAACATAGTAAGAAGAAAGATTGAATTAAAATGTGAAGCTGGAAATATACCAGAAGATATTGAGGTTGATTTGGCAGGTTTAGATATTGGTACAAGCATAAGAATATCATCTGTAACATTGCCTAAAAATGCAGAATTAACAATTACTGATAGAGATTTTGTTGTGGCTACTATAGCTGCTCCAACAATTGTAAAAGAACCTGAAAAACCTGCTGAGGAAGCTACTGCCGAAGGAGAAGAGGGTCAAGAAGCTGCAACTGCTGAAGGGGCAGAAACTCCAGCACCTGGCAAGGAGGGCGAGGCTGCTAAAAAAGACGATAAAGGTAAAGAAGCTCCTGGAGATAAAAAACAGGCAGCTGATAAAAAGACTTCAGAAAAAAAATAAATATTTATGCTTTTACTTGTAGGTTTAGGAAATCCTGGTCCAAATAATACAAACAATAGACATAATATTGGTTTCAAAATTATAGATGCAATCAACTCAGAATTCAGCCTTTCAAAACAAAAACCTAAGTTCAAAGGACTTTTAACAACTGGAAATATCCAGGATAAAAAAGTTTATGCCATAAAGCCTCTGACATTTATGAATAATTCAGGAGTTTGTATAAAAGAACTTATTGATTATTTTAAAATTGACGCAAAAAATGTCATAGTTTTTCATGATGATTTAGATATAGACTTGGGAAAGGTTAAGGCGAAAGTTGGTGGGAGTAGTGCTGGACATAACGGTATTGAGTCTATAGATAAATTTATTGGTAAAGATTACTCAAGAGTGAGAATTGGAATTGGACGTCCTAAACAAAAAAGTAAAGTAAACACCCATGTTTTAGATGACTTTAGCGAAAATGAAGAAGACAGAATAAAAGATATAACAGATAATATTGTCAAATTAATACCTGCTCTTATAAATAAAGAAATGGATTTGTTTTCAAGCAAAGTAAATCAGAATTTGAATGGGATTTAAGTGTGGTATCGTTGGATTACCTAATGTTGGTAAGTCTACATTGTTTAATGCTTTAACTTCATCTAAAAATGCCCAGGCTGCTAACTTTCCATTTTGCACCATTGATCCAAACATAGGTATAGTAGATGTACCAGATGACCGCTTAAACAATCTTTATTCAATATCAAAATCCGACAAAAAAATTAATGCGAATATAACATTTGTTGACATCGCTGGTCTTGTTAAAGGCGCCTCTAAAGGTGAAGGTCTTGGAAATAAATTTTTATCACATATTAGAGAAGTAGATGCCATAATTCATTTAGTAAGGTGCTTTGAATCAGAAAATATTCAGCATGTAAATAAAAAGATTGATCCTGTAAATGATTTAGAAACTATTAAAACCGAAATATTACTTGCAGATATGAGCCAAATAGAGAAAAAACTAGAAAAAAACGCCAAAAAAAAATTAACTGAGAAACAAATTAAATTACTAAAGGATATCTTAGATCGACTAAATAAAGCTGAAACTTTAGATATAAGTTATGATCCCGAAAGTAAAAAGTTTCTAAGAGAAATTGGCTTAATATCAAATAAACCTTATATAATCGTATGTAATGTCGATGAGCAGAGTGTAAAAAATGGAAACAATTTTACAAGACTTTTAAAGGAAAAGTATTCTAATCAAAAATTTATTTATATTTGTGCTGATATAGAAAGCCAAATAATAGACTTAAAACCTGAGGAAAGAGAAAATTATATGAAAAATATAGGTTTAGAAAAAACTGGTTTAGACAAATTAATTACATCTGGATACGATTTGCTTAATTTAAACACTTTTTTTACTTCTGGGCCGAAAGAAACAAGGGCATGGACTATAAAAAAAAATACTGAAGCACAAAAAGCTGCAGGTGTAATACATAGTGATTTTGAAAAAAATTTTATAAGGGCAGAAGTAGTATCTTATGATGACTTTAAGAGATATGGTAGTTTTGAAAAAGCTAAAGAAAATGGAAAGTTAAAAGTTGAAGGAAAAAATTACTTTGTAAAAGATGGTGATGTTTTAGTCTTTAGGGTCAATCCTTGACCATAATTTACGCATACTAAAATATACTAAGGTTGATAAAATTATTAGAAAAATCACAACTTTGAATCCTAATTTGTGCCGTGTTTCTAGATGAGGTTCAGCTGCCCAGGTTAGAAAAGTTGTTACATCTTTTGCCATTTGAGCTTGGGTTGCTTTTGTTCCATCAGCGTATGAAACTAAATCGTCCGCAAGTGGATTGGACATTTTAATCTTATTACCGTCCATATATTTATTGTAGTAAACACCGTCCTCTAATTGAAAATCTGCAGGTGGTTCGGTGTAACCCATTAAAACTGCATAAATATAGTCGGCTCCGCCTTTACGTGCTTTTACCAAAACTGACATATCTGGTGGATAAGCTCCTCCATTAGCTGCAGTTGCAGCCTCGATATTTGGATAAGGTGATACAAATCTATCTGATGGTCTTCCTGGTCTTGTAAACATTTCTCCATCGCTGTTTGGACCATCGGTTACTTCAAAGTTAGCAGCGATTGCTTTTACTTGCTCAACTGAAAATTCTGGGCCACCTTTTTCACCAAGGTTTCTATAACTTAAGAGGTTCATGGAATGACATGATGCACATACCTCAGTGTAAACTTGATAACCTCTTTGCAGAGCGCTTCTATCAAATGTTCCAGTTATTCCTTTAAAGGTCCAATCATATTTTGGAATCTTGATCTCTTCGGCATTAGAAAAATTTATGTGAATAAAAAACAATAGTAAAAAGCTTGAAAAAATTCCTTTTAAATTACACATCTGGTTTATCGCTCTTTATAAACTCTACTTTTGGCATCCCAGTTAAAACTGGCTCTGTTATACTGAGAGGAAGCGGCTGGGTTTTTTCAATTCTGCTAAGTAGTGGTAATATTACTAAAAAGTGAGCGAAATAATATATAGTACCAACTCTTGCTACGAAAAGATATAAACCTTCGGCTGGCATAGCACCTACATAACCAAGCGCCAAAACATCAACGACTAGCACCCAGAAAAATATTTTATTAAGAGGTCTAAATACTGATGATCTTACTTTACTGCTGTCAAGCCATGGTAATGCCATCAAAATAAAAATTGATCCAAACATTAAGATAACTCCGCCAAGCTTATCAGGTACTGAACGTAAAATTGCATAAAATGGCAAAAGATACCATTCGGGTACAATATGTTTAGGTGTAACTAATGGATTAGCTTGAATATAATTATCACTATGCCCTAAAACATTAGGCGCAAAGAATATAAACCCAGAAAAAATTATTAAAAAAATTAATAGAGCAAATAAATCTTTAATAGTTATATAAGGATGAAAAGGAACTGTATCCTTTGATGGTTTTTTAACATCTATACCTATTGGATTGTTGTTTCCAGGAACGTGTAAAGCCCAAATGTGTAAAATAACTAAACCTAAAATTAAAAAAGGGAATAAGTAATGTAAACTAAAAAATCTAGTTAAAGTAGGATTGTCTACTGAATATCCGCCCCACAACCATGTCGTGATACTCTCTCCAAATAATGGTATAGCACTAAACAAATTTGTAATTACGGTTGCTCCCCAAAAACTCATTTGACCCCAAGGTAGTACATAGCCCATAAAGGCTGTGGCCATCATAAGAAGATATATTATCATCCCAAGTATCCAAATTATTTCTCTCGGGGATTTATATGACCCATAAAATAATGATCTGAATATGTGAATGTATACCGCTAGAAAAAACATTGATGCACCATTACTATGAATGTAACGTATTAACCATCCATAGTTAACATCTCTCATAATATGTTCAACGCTATTGAATGCTAGATCTGCATGAGCCACATAATGCATTGCGAGAACAAGACCAGTTATAATTTGTGATAGCAAACAAAAAGTTAATATACCGCCAAACGTCCACCAATAGTTTAGGTTCTTGGGCGTTGGATAATCTGTTAGGTGAGACGCCAAAGATAAAAGCGGAAGTCTATCATTAAACCACTTTCCAAATTTTGATTTAGGAGTATATGTATGTTCGCTCATTTAAATTTATCCAATCCTAATTGTATTATCATCAATAAAAGCATACTTTGGAATTTCCATATTAGTTGGCGCTGGACCCTTTCTAATTCTGCCTGAGGTATCATAGTGAGATCCGTGGCACGGACAAAACCAACCATTATATTCTCCTTTGTCTGAAAGAGGCACACACCCAAGATGTGAACAAATACCCATCATGACTAACCACTCTGCCTTTTTCACCCTATCTTCATCTTTTTCCGGATGTTTTAAATCCTCCAAGCTTACTGCTTTTGCTTCTGAAATTTCTGTCTCAGTTCTTCTTTTAATAAAGACTGGTTTGCCTCTCCATAAGACTGTAATAGATTTTCCTGGCTCTATTTGACTTATATCTACTTCTGTAGTCGCCAAAGCCTTAACTGAACTATCTGGATTCATTTGATCGATGAACGGCCAAATAGTTGCTCCTATGCCTACAGCACCGACTGTATAACTTGCTGTAAAAAGAAAATCTCTTCTGTTAGTTTTTTTTTCTGAGTCGCTCATAAGTTAAAATAATATTGCTTTTTATTATAAAATAGGGTTATTTTAAAGGGTTGCCAGAGGCCAGAATGACACACAAATTGAGTTTGGTTGTCAAAATTGACTAGTTATAAACATTTAAAATAATTTTTTATGAAGATAAGTGAGGAAATTGAAAAAAAACTAACTGGTCAGTGGTTTGCATTTTTGCAAGAAAAAATAGTAGAAGAATTTCAAAATCTCGAGTCTGAATTTTCAATAAAAAATAGGACAAAAGTCATGTATTTCAAAAAAAAGCTTTGGAAAAAGAAGGATCCTAAAGATGGAGGGGGACAATATTATATTTTAAAAAATGGTCAAATTTTTGATAAGGTAGGAGTTAATCACTCAACTGTTGAAGGTGTATTTCAAAAAAATTATAAATCAAATATACCTGGAACTAAAAAAAATCAAACTTATTGGGCATCAGGGGTATCGGTGGTAGCGCATATGAGAAATCCAAAAATCCCTGCTGTTCATTTTAATACAAGATTTGTTGTTACATCTAAAAAGTGGTTTGGTGGAGGAATGGATGTTACACCCAGTCTGAAAGATTCGAATGAAAAAAAACTGGTTCATAAAAACCTAAGACTTGTATGTAATAATAATAAAAAAAGTTACAAAAATTATAAAAAATGGTGCGATGATTACTTTTTAATAAAACATAGAGAGGAAACCAGGGGTATTGGAGGGATTTTTTTTGATTATCTTTATAAAGATTGGGAAAATAATTTTAAATTTGTAAGAGATGTTGGTATTGGTTTTATTGATATCACCAAAATGTTGATTGAAAAAAAGAGATTTCTAAAGTGGACAAAAAAACAAAAACATAATCAACTTATAAAGAGAGGAAAGTATGTTGAATTTAATTTACTTTACGATAGAGGGACAAAATTTGGATTAAACACTGGGGGTAATATTGATGCAATATTTATGTCACTACCACCAGATGCTAAATGGAAATGATGGAAAAAGAACCAATAACAACTGAAGGGTTAAAAAAACTCAAAGATGAGTTAGAAGATCTTAAAAGTAATAAAAGACCTAAGATTGTTGCAGCAATAGCAGAGGCACGAGGGCATGGCGACTTGAAAGAAAATGCCGAATATCACGCAGCTAAAGAACAACAGGGTCATGTTGAAACTAGAATTTTGCAAATAAATGATTCAATTGCCAGAGCAAATGTCATTGATGTTACTAAAGTTGAAAATGACGGAAAAGTTATTTTTGGATCTACTGTAAGTGTTAAAGATTTAGAAAATAATAAAAAAATATCCTTTAAAATTGTTGGACGAGATGAAGCAGATGTTAAAAAAAATTTAGTTTATTTTAGATCGCCTATCGGAAAATCTTTAATAGGAAAAAAAGTTAAGGATTCTACGATTGTGAATACCCCATCAGGTGAGAAAAATTACGAAATTTTAGAAGTTAAATATATTTAATTAATTATATTTTTTAATAAGATTATTTAAATCTTCTTTTTTTAAATCAAAATCATTTTCAATCCAAACTTTTTCAACTTTTTTAAGTATTTCTCCAATTTTTCTTCCACTTTTGAAACCTTTATTTATTAAATATTCTCCAGTAAGTGGGAATTCTGGCACTCTTAGGTTTTTTATTTCTTTAACAAGATCATCAATTTTTTTTAAGTTTTTAGGATTCACTATAGTGTAATAAAATTTTGCTAAAGATATTATTTTCTCTTTATTATGAAAAAAAACATTTTTTTTTAAATCTTTAGCAAAAAAATTTTTGTTTTTTTTTGCTTCGTAGAAATATTTATGTAAAAAATTTAGATATTCTTTTAAAAAATTTGAGGTTTTATATTTATGTACAAAATAATTATGATTATCGCTTTGGTCTATTAGTAATAGAGCTAAAACTAAATTATATTCTAACACTATATTTTTTTTAAGTTTTCTATTTTCAAATTTACTTAATCTATTTAAATATTTAAATTCAGGAAAAATTATCTCAAAAATTTCCTTAAATTCATTATTTGATACCACTTCACTCAAATTTTTGAGCTTTGTGATTTTTACTATTTCAGAAAAAATTCTTTCCTTTGAAAGTTTGAGGATTCCTGGAATGTTTTTCTTTATTATTTTAATAGTATCTTTGTCTTTTTCGAAATTTTTATATTGAATTGAAAATCTTAAAAATCTGATAATTCTCAAGTAGTCTTCTTCAATACGTTCTTGCGGGTTTCCAATAAATTTAATCCTTTTATCTTTTAAATCCTTCCTGCCATTATGAGGATCAAATATTTTTCCATTTTGATCTAAATAAATTGCATTTATTGTAAAGTCTCTTCTATTTGAGTCTTTTTCCCAACTATCTGTAAAAGAGACTTTTGCATGCCTACCATCTGTAGAAACGTCCTCTCTTAAAGTGGTTATTTCAAAAATTTCCTTATCCTGTTGTAAAGTTAATGTGCCATGATCAATACCAGTTTTCAAAACTTTGAAATTACTATTTGCAAGTTTTTTAATCACTTCACCTGGAGTTAATGTGGTTGCTAAATCAATATCCCCGATTTGTTCATTGTTTAAATAATTTCTAACACAGCCACCAACTAGCATCACATTGTTTTTATTTTTGCTATTAAGATGAACAAATATCTCTTTGATTTTTTTATTTTTATAAAAGGGGAATAAATATTTTTTTATATTGTCTACAATCAGCATATTGTTGGCTGGGGCGCTAGGATTCGAACCTAGGATGGTGGTACCAAAAACCACTGCCTTACCGCTTGGCTACGCCCCAAAGTTTTTTTTTGATATATCATAAAAAAACATATTTAAATAGTTCTAGAGAGCACACACCAAAATTTTGGAAATCTCCTTTTTATTAATTTTAAGCCAAGTAATGCATCCTTTTTATTTAAAAATAAGCCAAAACAAGCCGATCCTGAACCTGTAATTCTTGAAAACTCACATTTTTTTAATAAGGATAATTCTTTTAAAACCTTTTTGATAAGCGGAAATCTTGAAATAACAATATTTTCAAGGGAATTCATTTCGGACTTTAATTTATCCACCATTTTTGATTTCGAAACCCTATTAAAAATATTTAATTTTTTAATTTTTTCGAATTTCCTAATCTTGCTATAAACATCCTTAGTTGAGCTTTTTTTAAAAGGATAGACTATCAACAAATAAAAATTGTGCTTAAACTTGAAATTTCTTATATTAAAAAAGTTTTCTTGAATTATTTTATTATTTTTAAAAAATAGTTTGAAATCTGAACCAAGATATTTTGCAAAATAGTTAATATCGTTATCTATGATTTTGCGCTTTTTATAAAAATATTTAATTATTGTTGCTGCATTACTTGAGCCTCCCCCGAGCCCAGAAAACACAGGTATATTTTTTTTTACTTTTATTTCGTACTTTGAACTATTACTGATTATATTTTTTTTTCTCAAAACATACATACCTTTTGATACAGAGTTATTTTTAGGTTTAATATTTTTTTTAAATTTTCCTGTAAATTTGATAATATCTTTTTTTCCAGTAATTTTTTTTATTGTTATCTTATCATGAAGATTAATTAAAAAGATTACAGACTGTATATCGTGATATTTATGATTGATTTTTTTACCTATTTTAAGTGATAAATTAATTTTAGCTGGTGATTTTAAAAATGTCTTAATCATAATGCTATAATTATTAAATATTTTCTAAACCAAATAAAATTTTTCTTTTAATCTTTTTCTTTAGTTTATCATCCGCATCAAATTCTAAAGCATTATTCCAATAATATCTTGCTTGAATTTTATTATCATTCATCCACAAACAATCTGCAAAATGATCATTTATAACCGGGTCTCTTGGCATTAACATTATTGCAATTTGAAGATATTTTTTTGCTTCTGAAAAATTTTTAGTTTTAAAAAGAGCCCAGCCGAGCGAGTCTGTGATATAGCCGTTATTTTTTTTAAGATCATTAGCTTCTCTTAACATTTTTAACGCTTCTTCAATGTTTTGATTTTTTTCAATCCAACTATAAGCTAAATAATTCATTACATAGGGCTCTTTGGGCTTAACCCTTAATGACTCTATCAAATCTTTCTCGCCAAGCTTCCACTTATCACTCCGCTCATAAGCCATTCCCCTTCTCTCTAAAATTTCGGGATATAAATTATTGGTTTGATCAATTTCTAACAAAATTTTTGAATATAAATTTATTGATTCTTCATAATTTTCATTACTTTTTAAAAAGTTTGCAAAATCGAATGTTTCTGAGATACCCGCATCTAAAGTTTTGTATACCTGATGTAAAAATTTACTTGAATTGGACTCTTCTTTTTTGTTCATTATTAATGCAATCTGTTTAGCGGCATACCACTTATAAGTTGTTCCATTTTCGTACATTTGTTCATAGATCTTTTTAGCATGATTATGTTTTTCTAAATTATTAAAGTTTTCTGCTAATAGGGCATTATATGATTTAAATTTAGGATTTAAAAATTTTGCAATATTTATATAAAAGTTTGAAAGTTTATAATCTTCTTGGGAAGAGAGAACATTGGCCAGTATATAAAAAAGTTCAGCTACTATGTGTGTACTATTATTGCAATTGAAAATATTTTTATTTACTTCTTTGCCAATTAAAACTTTTTTAAATTGATTAATTAATAAATTAGAAGGAAATTTTTCTGAAGCTGAACTAATTAAATTTGTTGCATATTTTTCATTATTATTATTATAAAAGTAATTTGATACAAAAAAATGGTATCTTGAGAAGTTAAGTTTATCGTTATTTAAAACTTTCATAAACTCAGTCTCTGTATTATCTAATTTAAGAAAACAATTACCAAAAGTTTTTTGTATAATAGTTAAGTTTTCGAATGCTGGATTTTGAAAATTAAGAAGATTTAAATCATCTTGATTTTGAGTATTTGAAATTTTTGACCATGCTGATAGTGAATTTTGTAAAATTTCAGGGACTAAATTACGATTGTTTTTAAGCTTAAGTCGATCAAAATAATTTTTAGCCTTTGCGAAGTTATTAGATTTAAATTGATATATTCCTAAAAAAAGGTTCGAGTTAAAATTTGATTGATTCATTTTTTCTAATTTTTTTGAATATTTATATGCCTCTTGATATTTTTCTAAGTTTATCAAAGATTGGATATGCATTGATGAATATTTTTCATTTTTAGTTTCATTTTTATCCATTTTTTTAAAAAAAACTTGGGATGTCTTGTAATCAAAATTGTCAAAAGAAATGATCCCAGAAAAATAATTTGAGATAGATTTAGCGTCTTGATTGAATTCTAATATTTTTGCTAAGGCAGAATTAAATATACCTATAAAAATAAAAGTGTATAATAAAGTCTTCCAAAAAAGATTAAATTTGTTCATAATTTATAAAGTATGAAAAATAAATTCATTATTAAAAATACTAAGAATAAGTTTTATCACAAACTATTAAATAATGAAGTGGTTTACGACAAAAAACCATTAAAAAGATATAAGCAAAATATCACATCAGAACATTTAAAAGATAAATTTAAAAATCTAGATTTATTGAAAAATAAAATTAATTCTATTAAAAATTGTGAACTTAAGAATAGTGCACAACAAATTGTATTTTCAGATGGCAATCCGGATGCTAAAATAATGATAATCGGAGAAGGTCCAGGAGCAAACGAAGACAAGGAAGGCAAGCCTTTTGTAGGAAGAGCTGGAAAACTTTTGGACAAAATGCTTCAAGCCATTAAACTTAGTAGAAATAATGTTTATATCTCTAATGTCGTAAATTTTAGACCTCCTTTGAATAGAAGGCCAACCGATGCAGAAATAAACAGATACCTACCTTTTCTAACCAATCATATAGAAATAATAAGTCCTAAAATTCTTTTGTTATTAGGTAGTACGGCTTTAAATGCATTGGTTGGAAATGAAATCGTAATTTCCAAAGCTAGAGGAAAATGGATAAAAAAGAAAATAGGTAAAACAAATACCGAAGTTATTGCATCATTCCATCCCGCATTTTTAATGAGACAACCCGAGCAAAAAAAATATGCTTGGGAAGATTTAAAAATGGTAAGAAAAAAAATATCTGAGTTAAAGATTAAATTAAATGGCTAGTAAAGTTTTTGCAGGTGTTGACGAAGTCGGAAGAGGTTGTTTGGCTGGTCCAGTTATTTCTTGTGCTGTCATTTTAAAAAAAAATATTAACAAAAAAATTCTAAAGGATTCAAAAACTATTTCTTTTAAAAATAGGTTAAAAATTGCAGAACATATTAAAAAAAACTCTTGGTACGCTATTGGTTCTGCTTCTGTTAAAGAAATAGATAAGTATAATATTTTAAATGCTTCTTTACTTTCCATGGAAAGAGCTGCAAAAAAACTTAAAAGAAAACCACATATTTTTCTGATAGATGGAATGCATGCGCCTAAAAAATTGAAGAATTCAAAAACAATAATTAAAGGTGACGGAAAAGTTAAATGTATATCGGCAGCTTCTATAGTGGCAAAAGCTTATAGAGATTTATATATGATAAAATTAGGGAATAAATATCCAAAGTATAAATGGAACAAAAACTTTGGCTATGGAACCTCACAACATCTTGAGTCCTTAAAAAAATTTGGGGTAACCAGTTATCATAGAAGAAGTTACAAACCAGTACACAACATCTTGTTCAGATAAGAATCTTCAACACATAATAAACTCTAATATTTAAAAAAAAAATTTGACGGCGGATTCAATTTCGGGTTGAATTAAGTAAATGACAAAGTTTCTTAACAAAATTATACACGGTGAATCTTTGGAAATTTTAAAAAAGATTCCAAATAAAACTTTTGATTTAGTTTTTGCTGACCCTCCTTACAATATGCAAATCGGTGAAAAATTAAAAAGGCCCGATGATAGTAAAGTTAATGGAGTTAATGATAAGTGGGATCAATTTTCAAACTTTAAACATTACGATGACTTTTCCAAAGAATGGTTAAAAGAATGTAAGAGAATTTTAAAGGATAATGGCTCTATTTGGGTGATAGGTACTTACCATAATATTTTTAGACTCGGTTATCATATTCAAAACTTAAATTACTGGATATTAAACGATGTGATTTGGAGAAAAAATAATCCAATGCCAAATTTTAAAGGAACACGATTTACAAATGCTCATGAAACTTTGATTTGGGCATCAAAAAGTAAAAAATCAAAATACACATTTAATTATCAATCGTTAAAATGCTTAAATGATGACTTACAAATGAGATCTGACTGGACACTTCCTATTTGTAATGGAAAAGAAAGATTAAAAAAGAATGGAAAAAAAATTCATTCTACACAAAAACCTGAAGCCTTATTGCATAGAATTATATTGGCAACAACAAATAAAGGCGATTTAATATGTGATCCATTTTTAGGTACAGGAACCTCGGCTGTAGTAGCAAAAAAACTTGGTAGAAAGTATTTTGGAATAGAAAAAGATAAAAAATATTTTAGCGCAGCAAATATCAGAATAAATTCAGCTAAAATTATTGAAGATAATTATCTCGATACAATTGAGAATACTAAGTCTAAACCCAGAATACCTTTTGGCTCTTTAGTTGAAATGGGTATAATAAAACCAGGATCTATATTATTCGATCAAAAAAAGAAATTTAATGCAAAAATAATGGCTGATGGAAGTTTAAAGCACAAAGGTAATGAAGGTTCAATTCACAGAGTAGCAGCCAAAATTATGAGAACCGAAAGTTATAATGGCTGGACGTATTGGTATTGTAATATAAATGGAAACTCAGTTTGTATTGATAATTTAAGACAGAAGTTAATATCAAAAAATACCTAATTAATTATAAACTTTTCCAATATAATTATTCAAAAAGATTTTATTTTTCATCAATATTTTTAGTGATTTATTTCTTATCGTTTTTAAAAGTGGATTAGAAAAATGGAATATATTATAGTTTAATTTAGATCTTCGGTTAATAATTTTTGTTCTCATTAATCTTTTTTTGAAAAAAAGATCTGGTGTTTTTTTATTATCCTTAGATAATAAATTAAATAATTCATCAGCGGCCTCGATTGATTGAGAGGCGCCCTGGGCCATGGTAGGTGGAAAAGTATAAAACGCATCTCCTATATAAAATAAATTTTCGTAATTTGATTTTGATGGTTTTTTTGAAATATAAATCGGCCAATATTTCAATTGGTTCTCAAAAAGATTTTCCAAATTTTTATTTTGTGAAAGTATTTCTTTTTTAATTAGTGCTTTCAAATCAATACTATTAGATAATTTTTGACGTATTATACAAATAACATTGAATTCCTCTTTTTTATTAATTGGATAGATTACAATATGTGCATTTCTAAGCATAACTAATGATATATTATTTTTGTCATAATTAAATTCTGGTAAACTTTTAAGAATTGTTCTTATTGCAATTGATCCATTGTAGATTGGTTGAGTAACTTTATTTTCTATAACTGATTTTGTATTTGAAAAAACACCATCTGAAACAACAACAAAGTCTACTAAATCATTAGTATTATCTTTAAAATTAATTAAAAGTTTTTCTTTAATTTTTGAAATTTTTTTAACCTCTTTTCCAAATCTTAAATTATTTGAAAATAATTTATTTTTTAGAAATTCAATTAAAGTTGACCTTTTTAAAGTTGTATATTTTGATTTTTCTGAATTAAATCTTGATAAATCTAAATCACAAATCTTTTGGTTGTCGCTTGAATAAAAATTTAATTTAGTTGGATTAAAAAAATCTTTATTATTTATATTTGATAATCCTATTTTATTTAAAATAGATATAGTGTTTGGTGCTAATTGGATTCCATAGCCTTCGTCCAAACTTAAAATTTTTTCTTTTTCATAAACCATTACCTCGAAGTTTGATTTTTCCTTAAATAAGTTTGCAATAGTGAGACCAGCAATACCAGAACCTATAACGGCAATTTTTTTTTTCATTAATATAAGTTTTCTAATCTTCTAAATATTTTTTTGTTAAAAGTTGGAATAAATTCTTTTTTATCATATAATGAATACCAGTTTAAGCCTTTTGGAATCTTGTGGGAAAATTTATAATACAAATCTATATTCAAAGTTTTGTTTGAAATAGAGTTTTTATAGTTGCACAAAAAATTCCAGTTTTTTATTTTTATACTGTCTTTTTTTTCTTTAACAATAGGAAGATTAAAGTTTTTTAGAAATCCTAAATTATTCTTATTGGTTAAGCCTATTTGTTTATTTTTATTTATGTAGCAAAAAATGTTGTAATTTTTTTTGTTAAAATTTGCAGGAGATGTGAGTTTATTTTTTTTATTAGATTTTTTAAATTTACAAAAATTTCTTAAAGTACATATATTGCAATGAGGATCCTGTGGTTTGCATACAAGCGATCCAAACTCCATGATAGCTTCAACAAAATCTGCATTTCTTCCTGAAACAAATAATTTTGATTTATTTTTTTTTACAAAATTTTCAAAATTGATTTTATTTTCTCTTTTGTTAATAAGTCTTGAAAAAATTCTTTTTACATTTCCGTCTAAAGCTATTCTTGGCTGGTTATAAACGAGACCTAATAAAGCATTTCCAGTATAATCCCCGACACCTGGAAGCTTTTTGATATCAATTAAAGTTTTTGGTAAAATTGAATTTTTTTCTTTGACTAAAATTTTTGAGGTTACTAATAAATTCCTGGCTCTTCTATAATATCCTAATCCCTCCCAATATTTAAGGATTTGTTTCTCATTAGTTTGTGAAAGCCTTTCAAGCGTTTTAATTTTATTTACAAATCTTAAAAAATAAGGAATCACAGTTTTTACTTGCGTTTGTTGAAGCATAAATTCACTTAATAGTCTGTAGTAAAGCTTTTTTGATGAACGAAACGGTACACGCCAAGGTAATACGCGCTTATTATTATCATACCAACCAATTATTTTTTTTGATAAATTAAAGTTTAAATGCATAGTAAAAAAAATTATAATAATAAATTGGACTTCCCTATTCAAGGATTAAGGCCTATGTCAAAATCCCTTCCAAAAGGTTTAAAAACAATTTTAAAAAAAGGTGGATACAACTATGCTTCGATAATTAATTATTGGTCAGATTTGGTTGGCAAACAAATATCTGATGTTTGTTACCCTAAATCAATTAAAACTGGTAGAGAGTTAAAAGATGGAATTCTTCATTTAAATGTTTTTCATGGCGACCAGCTTTTAGTGGAATATAATAAAACAAACATTATAGATAAAATAAATGTTTTTTTTGGATATCAATTCGTAAAAGATATAAGAATTATTTTAATTAAAGAAAGAATTGATCCTAAAAAAGATATAATTTTAGGAAATAATAAAGTTTCGAAATATCAAAAAAATTTAGTAAAAATACAAAATCCTGAGTTAAAAAAGAAAATTAATAATTTAATAAATGCATTTAGTAACAAAAAATAAAATAAAAATTAAATATATTGTCTATTTTATAATTTATTTTTTAACACTTTCATCCGTATTCAAAGTGAATTCTAACGCTTTAGATGTCGATAAAAATATTTTTTTTGGAAACAAAGATGCTAAAATAGTTGTGAAAGTATTTTCTTCTCTTACTTGCCCTTATTGTGCTGATTTTCATAAAAAAATTTTTATTAAATTAAAAAAAGAATTTGTAGACTCAAATCTTGTTCGATTCGAACATCATAGCTTTCCATTAGATTTGGCCGCTCTAAATGCAGAAAAGATTTTGAGGTGTACAAACGATTATAAAAAAAGGATTGCTATTTTAAATGAAATTTATGAAAAACAGGGGGAATGGGCCTCGGGAAATGATATTAACAACATTAACTTTAGATTAACGAAAATCGCTAAGAAATACGATTTAAATGATGATAGGATAATAAATTGTTTGGTAAATGAAAATTTGGAAGACCAAATATTAGAAATTAGAATAAATGCTAATAAAAACTACTCAATTCAATCAACCCCAACTATTTTTATAAATGATAAAAAATATAATGGTAATCATAATTATGATTTATTTAAAAAAGAAATTGAAAAACTTTTATAGAATATGAATTTTAAAAAATTAGAATTAGTTGGTTTCAAATCTTTTTTTGACAAAACAACTTTTTTTATTCAAGAAGGTCTCACAGGAATAGTTGGCCCGAATGGTTGTGGAAAGTCTAATATTGTTGAGTCTTTAAGATGGTGCATGGGTGAAACATCTGCGAAAAGTATGAGGGGTTCAGGCATGGAAGATATTATATTTTCAGGAACATCGAATAAACCAGCAAAAAATATATCAGAAGTAGCCATTACAATCGATAATTCAAAAAAAGAAGGTCCTGGAAAATATTTGCAAATGGATGAGATAGTAATTAAAAGAAAAATTGAACGTGAAAAAGGATCAAAATATTTTATTAATGATAAAGAAGTTAGAGCAAGAGATGTTCAAACTTTTTTTGCTGACTTATCTACTGGTGCCCATTCTCCATCGATTATAAGCCAAGGGAAGATTGGCATGATTGTTACTGCAAAACCGCATGAGAGAAAATCTGTTTTGGAGGAAGCTGCCGGAATTTCTGGAATCCATATTAGAAGACATGAAGCAGAAACAAGATTAAATGCTGCAGAAAATAATCTAAAAAGAGCTGACGAATTAAAAAAACAACAAGAAAAACAACTTGAAAATTTAAAAAAACAAGCAGAGGAAGCAACGAGATATAGAGAAATATCTGAAAAAATTAAAAAAGTTGAAGCAGGACTTTTTTATTTGAAACTTCAAGATATTGAAAACGAAACCTCTCAAGTAAAGGTCAAGCTTTCGGCGATCGATAACGATGTTAATTCAATTAAAAAAGATATTGAACATAATAAAGATTTAGTAGAAGAAGAAAATAAAAAACTTGAGCCACTTAAAGACAAAAAAATTGAAAATTCATCATCAATTCAAAAAATTAATTTAGAGATTTCCAGTCTGAATGAAAAAGAAAAAAGGGTAAAAGATTTAAACATAAAACTAATAAATAATATTAAAACAATTCAATCAGATCTCGAAAGGGAGAAAAGCATATCTTTAGATGCATCATTGAATGAAAAGAGAATCTTGGAAGAAAAAAATGAGCTTTTAAAAACTGAAAGGCAATTATTTGATATAGAAAAAAAATCAGAGATAGACCTTGATTTGTCAAGAAGCGAACTAAAAGATCATCAGATTAAACTTGATGAATTTGTAGAGAAAAAACTAGAAACTATTGACTTAAAAGAACAGCTTAAAATTTTTATTAAAATTGATGAAATAAATAAATCTGCAATAAAAAATTTAGAGGACTCTAAGTTTGATGAGACAAACTCAAGTTTAAAAAAAATTAATGAGCTCATAGAAAATCAAATAGAAAATATTGAAGTTATAGATAGGAATGATTTGAGTATAAATATAAAAGGACTTATTGAAAATATAACATTATCACAAGAAAGATATGCATCTTCATTTGGTAAAAACCAGACGATTAGAAGTGACTCTATTAAGAGAAAGGAAAGAATAAAAAATATTGATCAAGAATTGGAAAACTGGAAAGACCTAAAAGTCAATTCAGAAAAAATGATTTTGGAATTAAGTAAAAGAGTCGAAAAAGTTGAATTAGAGTTAAAAGAAAATCAAAAGAATCCCGAGCAGATCGCAATTAACAAGGGACAAAATATTCAAAAACTTGAAAATACTGAAAAACAAAACACTGATTTGAATTTAGAAATTGAAAAAGTTGAAGCTAGCTATATTGAGGCTAATAATAAATTGAAAGATATAGAGGAAAAATCTGTTGTTTTAAGGGAAAATAAAGCAAGATTTGAAGCTACTATTGAGGGAATTGATCAAAGAAAAATGGATCTTATATACTTAGTAAAAAATGAATTAAAATTAGAAAATATTAACAATTTATTATCTTTCTCTGACTTAAATGGTTTACCTCAACTACCATCGGTCAATGAACAAGAAGAAAAATTGAATGATTTCAAAAAAGATAGAGAGTCTTTGGGTTCTGTAAATTTAAGAGCCGATGTAGAAACTGAAAAATATAGAAAAACCATCAAAAAAATGGAAGAAGATAGAGCTGATCTTGTTTCTGCAATTGTTAAATTGAAGTCCAGTATTAACGAATTAAATCAAAAAGGAAGAGAAAGACTTCTAGATGCTTTTAATAAAGTAAACAGAAAGTTTAATGAAGTTTTTACAAAACTTTTTAACGGTGGAAATGCAAAGCTTGAACTAGTCGACTCTGAAGATCCTTTAGAAGCTGGATTAGAAATGTTGGTTTCACCACCTGGGAAAAGGTTGCAATCAATCACTCTTTTATCTGGTGGCGAGCAGGCCTTAACGGCTATTTCTCTGATATTTGCAATTTTTCTTACTAATCCTTCGCCAATATGTATCTTGGATGAAGTAGATGCGCCACTCGATGATGCAAATGTAACTAGATTTTGCTCTTTATTAGATCAACTAATATCAATTACAAAAACTAAATTTATAATAATTACACATCATGCACTTACTATGTCCAAAATGAATAGGCTTTATGGTGTAACAATGCCAGAAAAAGGTGTTAGTAAGCTTGTAGCTGTTGACTTACAAAAAGCTGAAGAGTTAGTAGCTTAAAATTTGCTCATGAGTGATTTGGAGAATTTAAAAACTCGCCTTAAAATTGCAAAATCAAAATTGCAAAAAAATAAATCTGAAAATACTGATAAAAAGGGTATTTTTCTTGGTAATGCGTTTAAATTAGGAACTGAATTAATTGCTGCAGTTATAGTTGGGACAATAATTGGGTTTATTTTGGATAATTGGTTTGGTACTAAACCATTATTAATTATAATATTTTTCTTTTTTGGAGCTGCAGCTGGAATTATAAACGTAATTAAAACAGCAAAGAGAATGCAAAAGGATATAAAATAATGGCAACAAATCCGATGGAACAATTTAAAGTTCATAAAATTGGACCAGAAATTGAAGTTTCAGGAATAAATCTATCTTTCACGAATGCGAGTCTTTTTATGGTTATTAGTGCAGGATTAATTTTGGTATTACTGCTTTTTGGAACTAGGCAAAAAAAGTTAGTTCCGGGTAAAATACAATTAATATCGGAAATGCTTTATAATTTTATTTCAAAAATGATAAGTGATACAGCTGGAAAAAAAGCTAAACCTTTTTTTCCATTTATATTTAGTTTGTTTGTTTTCATACTTTTTTGCAATATGGTAGGTATGTTGCCGTACTCTTTCACTGTAACTAGTCATATTATAGTGACTTTGACTTTTGCTTTATTCATATTTGTTGGTGTTACTATACTAGGATTTGTAATGCATGGATTTAAATATTTAAAAATTTTTATTCCTAGTGGGGTACCAATAGTTTTGCTGCCAATAATAAGTATTATAGAAATAATTTCTTACCTCAGTAGGCCTATCAGCCTATCGGTTAGACTTTTTGCGAACATGATGGCAGGACACACAATGTTAAAAGTTTTCGGAGGATTTGTAATTAGTCTTGGTTTAATTGGGGGTTGGTTACCTTTAAGTTTTTCTGTAGCTTTAACTGGTTTAGAAATTTTAGTTGCTTTTTTACAAGCTTACGTATTTGCAATTTTAACATGCATTTATTTAAATGATGCATTGAATTTACATCACTAACAATAAACAAGGAGGAAAAATGGAACTAGAAGCAGCAAAAATGATCGGTGCAGGTCTTGCCGCAATTGCTTTGGCAGGTGCTGGTGTCGGTATTGGAATAATTTTTGGAAATTATCTATCCGGTGCAATGAGAAATCCATCTGCAGCTCAAAAACAGTTTCCAAATTTACTTTTGGGATTTGCATTAGCAGAAGCCACTGGTCTTTTTGGTTTAGTAATAGCTTTGATTATACTTTTTGCATTTTAATTAAATAAGTATGAAAAAGTTTTTTGCTTTATTAACTTCTCTATTATTAGTAGAGAGAAATCTTTATGCAGCTGAGGCAGGTATGCCTCAGCTTGATCCAGAGTATTGGCCTTCACAAGTATTCTGGTTAATAATCATCTTTTTAACAATTTACATCCTGATTTCAAAAATTTTTATTCCTAAAATAAAAGGTAGTATCGATATGAGGGAAGATAAAATCAGAAAAGATTTAGAAGAAGCAAAGACTTTTAGGGAGCAAGCTGAATTGAAGTTGAAGGAATACAACAGCTTAATGGAAACTGCAAAAATCGATGTTAAAAAAATTATCTCTAAAAGTAGACAAAAATTGAATGAAGATATGCGAATAAAAAGAGAAGACGCTCAAAAAAAAATAGACGCTGAAATTTTAAATGCTGAAACTGAGATTAAAAAATTTAAAGTGGATTCTTTCAATAAAGTAAATTTGATATCACAAGATATTGTTTCTAATTTAATTAAGGATATATTTGGAGAAGATTTAAATAAAAGCAGCATTGAGGCTTCAGTTTTACAAACTATTAAAGAATACGAGAAGGGTAAATAAAAATGATAGACGCAACGTTTTGGGTAGCAATTTCTTTTTTACTTTTTGTGGTTTTACTTTTTTACTTTAAAGTTCCACAGAAAATTGATCAATCATTAAATGAAAGTATTAAAGGTATTAAAAATGAAATTGAACATGCAGAGAAACTTAAAGATGAGGCGAAAAATATTTTGAGTGATTACGATTCTAAAGTTAGTAAGTCAAAAGCAGAAATTAAAAAAATGTTAGAAAATGCCGAAAAACAATCTGAGCAAAATATCATAAAAACAAATGAGGACTTTCATTTTGTAATTGAGAATAGAAAAAAGACAGCAGAGGACAAAATTAAACAAATGAAATTACAAGCTATCAAAGATATGAAAAATTCAGCAGTAGAGATAGCAGTTAACTCTGTTGAGAAAATCATTAAAAATTCTATTGATAAGAAAAAGCTTGATAAAATTTATATTTCAAGCATTGATGAGGCAAAAAAAATTTTAAAAAACAAATCAATCTAGCGTAAGATCCAAACATATGACAAAAAAAGTTATTGTTGTCGGATCAGGTTTTGGTGGTCTAGCCTCAGCTTTAAGATTAAAAGCAAAAGGTTATGATGTTACTTTAATTGAGAAACACCCTGATTTGGGAGGGCGAGCAAGAGTTTTTAAAAAAGGAAATTTCATTTATGATGGTGGCCCCACAGTGATAACTGCTCCTTATCTTTTTGAAGAATTGTTTTCTTTATTTAATAAAAAAATTTCAGACTATGCTGAAATCGTCCCACTTAACTTGTGGTACCGTTTTGTTTTTGATGATGGAAAAACTTTTGATTACTCTGGCAATGAAAAATCAATGGAGAAAGAAATTAAAAAATTTTCACATAAAGATTTTAAAGGATACAATGAATTAGTTAATTTTACTGAAAAAATTTTTAATAAAGGTTTTACAGATTTATCTGATAAGCCATTTAATAATTTGTCATTTATGCTCAAGCAGGTTCCGGCTTTATTAAAACTTAAAAGCTATAAATCTGTTTATAAATTGGTTTCAAATTATATATCTAGTGAGAAATTGAGAAGAGTTTTTAGCATGCATCCTCTATTGGTTGGCGGTAATCCTTTTACTACAACTTCGATATATACGCTTATTCTATTTTTAGAAAAAAAATGGGGTATTCATTATTCTATGGGTGGCACTGGCAAAGTTGTAAAGGCGTTGGAAAAATTGATGCTTGAAGAGGGAATTGAAATTATTAAAGATTCCGAAGTTACAGAGATTATTACGGAGAATAAAAGTGTTAAGTCTGTAAAAATTAATAATTCAAAAATTATTGAATGTAACTATGTGGTATGTAACTCAGATCCACCAAATGTATACAAAAATTTAATTAAATCTAAAAATAATTATGGTTTTTTATTCAAACAGAAAATGAAGAGAATGGATTATTCTATGGGTCTTTTTGTTTATTATTTTGGATCTAAAAAGCAATATAAGGATGTAGCACATCACACAATTTATTTTGGCAAAACTTATGAAAAACATTTGGAAAAAATTTTTGAAAATAAAATTCTCTCAGAAGATATAAGCTATTATTTACATCGACCATCCGCAACTGATCCTAATATGGCCCCAGATGGACAAGATGCTTTCTATGTTTTAGTTCCAGTTCCAAATAATCTCTCAAATATAAATTGGTCAAATGAGGGTGAAAGGTTTAAAAACTTAATTTTAGATAAAATGGATAAATCAGTTTTACCAGATATTAAGAAAAATGTAGTAAACGACTTCTATCTCACACCTGATTATTTTGAAAAAGATTTATCTACATTACATGGTTCAGGTTTTTCAATTCAACCTAAATTTTCTCAATCTGCATATTTTAGATTTCATAATCAATCAGAAATTTTTAAAAATTTATATTTTGTTGGTGCAGGAACACATCCTGGAGCTGGTATGCCAGGTGTTATTTCTTCAGCAAAAGTTCTAGATAAAATTTTATAATGAGTACAAAAAATTATTTATCAATTTATGCAAAATCATTTAATTGGTCAGGATTTTTTTTACCAAAAGATATTTATATTAAGTGTTCTAAATTATACGATTTTTGTAGAACTGTAGACAATATTGCAGATCAGGAAGCCAGTTTAGATTACAAAAAAAAGGAACTAATTAAATTTAGAACTAATTTTGAAAATAAAGATTTAAAAAATGAAGTAATAAAAAATATGTGGGAATTAATGGATGAATTTAACATATCTAAGAAAATAGTAGATGACTTATTTGATGGTGTAGAGTCGGATATACAAGAAGAAGTAAAGATTAAAAATGAGAAAGAATTATTTGTTTATTCATATAGAGTTGCTGGAACTGTTGGTTTGATGATGGCAAAAATTTTTAATATAAAAAAAAAAGATACTCTTCAAAGAGCTATATATCTAGGAATCGCTATGCAATTAACAAATATTGCAAGAGACGTCGTCGAAGATGAAAAAAAAAATAGAGTTTATTTAATCAATTACTCTAAAGATAAATTAATAAATATTAAGAAAATTATTTATACTGCTGACACATTCTATAATAGTTCTTTTGCCGGTATAAAAGATATTCCTTTAAGTTGCCGTTTTTCTATAATTGTAGCAAGAAGAGTTTACAGACAAATTGGAAAAAAAATATTTAATATAAAAGATTTAAGTACTTATAAAGGGGCTGGAAAAATTTATGTTTCAAATTTTGGTAAAGTTATGCAAACAATTCTTTCTTTATTGGATCTAATAATACTTACTTTTTTAAAACCAAGAAAAATTGAAAAAGAATATGAATATAATTTAATTAATGAGGATATATCTTTAAATGAGAGAATTTGATTATGTAATTATCGGGGGTGGATGCGCAGGATTATCTTTGGCATATGAATTAGATCTTCATCAAAAACTTAGTAATAAAACACTCGCAATCATTGAACCAAGGAAAGAATATTTGAGGGATAAAACTTGGTCTTTTTGGAAAGTGGGTCCTCATAATTTCGAAGATTGTGTTAAAAAAAATTGGAAGGAATTTTCAATAAAGAAACCATCGAGTTCAAAAGTTATTAGATGTGATAATTTTCCCTATCAAAGTGTAGATAGTGGTCTTTTTTATAAAAAAATTATTAATAAATTAAATAAAAATAAGAATATTAGTTTTTTTAAAAATATTAAAGATTTAAATATAAATAATGCTTTTATATTTAATAGTGTATCTTCATTAAAAAATACAAGTTCAAATCTTTGGCAACATTTTTATGGTGTTGAAATTGAAACTGATGAGGATTTTTTTAATGATAGAACTGTAGATTTAATGGATTTTAATTGTGACCAAAGAAATAATGTTCATTTTTTTTATGTTCTTCCATTTGAAAAAAATAGAGCAATGATTGAGACTACGTGGTTATCTAAAGATGATTCATCCTTAAAAGATTATGATGTACAAATAAAAAATTATATTAATCATTTAGGTATTAAAAATTATAAAATTACCTTTAAAGAAGAAGGTGCAATTCCACTTTTTTACCCAGTTTATAAAAAAGAAAAAAATAAAATTAATATTGGTACGGCTGGTGGCATGACACGCTTGAGTACAGGCTATACTTTTTTAAATATTCAAGAACATAGTAAATTTATAAGCCAGAATTTGAATAATATAGAAAAAATTTACAAATATAAATTAAAAACAAAATACAAATTATTAGATAAAATATTTTTAAAAGTTTTAGAAAAAAATCCTGATAAAATGCCCAATATATTTGAGAAAATTTTTAATGGACAAACAGACTCGGCTATAAAATTCTTATCAAATAAAAGTAATATTATCGAGGATATGACCATAATTTTAAAAATGCCAAAATGGTTATTTATAAAATCTATTTTTAATTAGTATGATAAAAAATATTTACGGTAAACACTCATTTTATTTTTCTGCTTTGACAATAATTTTTTCGGTCATCGTGTTAACTTTTGGTAAAAATTTAGAATTTTTTAATCAATCAGTAGTTCCTTTTATATGCCTTTTTTTGATTTTGTCTATTGGAGTATCTCATGGAGCTTTGGACAACTATAAAGCAAATAAGATTTTAAAAATTTACAAAATGGATAGTAAATTAGTATTTTATCTTTCTTATATTTTTATTTCAATTTTAATCATTTTATCTTGGATATTTTTTTCTTTAGTAACTTTAATAGTTTTTTTATTAATTGCCTCTCACCATTTTGGTAAAGAGGATACTGCGTTTCTAATTAAAAAACATTCAAATTTCGATCAACTTATATATGTGGTAAAAGGTTCATTAATTATATTCTCACCTTTGTTCTTTCATACTGACGAAACTTTAAAAATATTTGAAACATTACTTATAAATAATAATTTTTTGATTTTTATAAAAAACGAACATTGGTTAATCAATATTTGTATTATGCTTAATTTTTTAGGCTATTTATACTTTGTGTTTAGAAATAATTTCGATAATTTTCAAATTTTATTTTTAGATTTACTTTTAATTCTAATTATAAATTTTGTTTTTTCACCCTTATTAGCTTTTACTATTTACTTTTGTTTTTTGCACTCAATAAGACATATAATTTCTATTGCTCTTGAAATAGATGAAGCTAATTTTTCAAATGGGATCAAATTGTTTATTAAAAAAGCGCTACCTTTAACGATCATAACTGCAATATTGTACTTGTTGGCGGTATTTTTTATTGCAAACTTTTCTGGTTTTAACACTGCAATTATGCAAGTTATTTTTATTGGTTTGGCCTCTCTTACGTTCCCGCATATATTACTTGAGTACTTGATTGAAAAAAATGAAACGAAAAATTAAAATTTTTTTAGCAGCACCTAGAGGTTTTTGTGCTGGTGTAGACAGGGCAATTGAAATAGTTAAAAAAACTCTAAATAAATATGGTAGTCCAGTTTATGTCAGACATGAAATCGTACATAATAAGAATGTTGTTGAAAATTTAAAAAATTTGGGAGCTATATTTGTTGAGGAAATTTCTGAGATTAAAGATAAATCTAGACCAGTAATATTTTCAGCACATGGTGTACCTAAATCAGTTCCTGAAGAAGCAAACCTTGAAAAAATTTTTTATATTGATGCTACATGCCCGCTTGTTTCAAAAGTACATAGGGAATCGGAACAATTATATAAAGGGGGATTTGATATTGTTTTAATTGGTCACAAAAATCATCCAGAGGTTATAGGAACAATGGGACAACTACCAAATGGGTCAATTAAATTAATCGAAAAAAAAGATGAGATAAAAAATTTAAATTTCTCTAAACCTTTGGCTTATGTAACTCAAACAACTTTGTCAGTAGATGATACCAAAGAAATAATAGATGCTTTGAAAAATAAATTTCCAGATATTAAAGGTCCTATAAAAGAGGATATTTGCTACGCAACAACTAATAGACAGGAAGCAGTAAAAAAAATTGCACCAAATTGTGAAATGTTTTTTGTGATTGGAAGTAGAAACTCATCAAATTCTGCACGATTAGTAGAGGTTGCGAAAAAGTCAGGGTGTAAAAATTCTGAACTAATCTTTTATGGAAAAAACGCGCCATTAGATAAAATAAAAAATTGTAAAACTATTGGTCTATCCTCTGGTGCATCTGCACCTGAAGAATTGGTTCAGAATTTTATTTCAGAAATAAAAAATAATATGGATGTTTCAATTGAAGAGGTAGTTACAGCAAATGAAGAAGTGGTGTTTAAACTCCCTAAAGAATTAAATTAAATGGCTATTTATACAAAGCTTGATAAGGAAAAAGTTGTTTCAATAATCTCAAATTATAATTTGGGAAATATGAGTAATTATCAAGGTATTAAGGAAGGTATAGAAAACACAAACTATTTAGTGGAAACTGATAAAGGTAAATATATTTTAACAATTTATGAAAAAAGAGTTAATAAGGATGATCTGCCATTTTTTTCAAAATTGATGGAGGAACTAAGTAATAAAAAATTCATTTGTCCAAAACCAATTTTAAATAAAAATAATAAATATATAAGCGATCTTGGTTCCAAAAAATTTATGTTAGTGAGTTATTTAGAAGGAAAGTCAAAAACAAACTTGTCACCGGATGATTGTAGTTCGGTTGGAAAACAAGCGGCAAGGCTCCATGAAATTACGAAAAATTTTGATTTTAAGAGGGATAATGATCTTTCTGTAAAGTCATGGAGAAGAATTTTTGAACAAGTTAAAGATAAATGCAACCAAATCCATCCAGATCTTCCAAAATTAATTGAGACAAATTTGGAGGATGTTGAGAAAGATTGGCCTGAAAATTTACCAAAAGGTATAATTCATGCAGATCTTTTTCACGATAATATTTTTTTCAAAAATAATAATTTTTCGGGTTTTATAGATTTTTATTTTTCGTGTAATGATTTTTATGCATTTGAAATAGCAATATGTTTAAATGCACTTTGTTTTGATGGTATAAGTGAAAATTTAAGTTTTAATGTGACTAAAGCAAAAAAGTTCTTTGAGGGTTATAATGAAATACGTAAAATCTCTGATGAGGAAAAAAACTCTATTAAAGTTTTATCGCAAGGCGCCGCGTTAAGATTTCTTCTAACAAGAGTTTTTGACTCTATAAATATTGTTGATGATGCAATCGTAAAAATTAAAGATCCAATTGAATATCTTAAACGTCTTGAATTTCATAAAAATGCAAAGAGTTTAGATGATTATATAGTTTAAAATGAAATATAAAATTTATACAGACGGTGCATGTTCGGGAAACCCAGGTCCTGGTGGTTGGGCAGCCATAATATTAGTAGATGATAAAATTAAAAATGA
Organism: uncultured Pelagibacteraceae bacterium; assembly: GCA_902579285.1. GTDB lineage: Bacteria > Pseudomonadota > Alphaproteobacteria > Pelagibacterales > Pelagibacteraceae > Anoxypelagibacter. The sequence continues at coordinate 232,328 of CACHGA010000001.1, read as the reverse complement.
AATCTCAGGAAGTGAAAATAGCACAACGAATAATAAAATGGAGCTTTTAGCGCCAATAAAAGCAATTCAAAAATTTAAAAAGAAATCAGAAATTTCGATCTATACGGATTCGACATATGTGAGAGATGGGATAACAACGTGGATAAAAAAATGGGAAAAAAATGGTTGGAAAACAGCATCTAAAAAGCCTGTAAAAAATAAAGACCTATGGAAGAAATTAAAAGATTTATCATCAAAACATTCTATTAAGTGGATTTGGGTTAAAGGGCATGCTCAAAATAAATATAATAATATTGTTGATGAACTAGCGCAGGGAGCTATAAGAAGATAAATGATTAAACAAATACCAAGTAACGAAATACAAAATTTTGTAAAAGAAAACCCAAAAAGTGTTTTGTTAGATGTAAGAACAAAAGAAGAGTGGGATCAAATTGGAAAACCAGATGGCGATAAAATTGGGATTAAAACATATTTTTTATCTTCACAATTTCAAGGGAGAATTATTAATGAAAATTTTACAAAAGAATTCGAAAACTTGAAAATCGATAAAAGTTGTGAAGTTCTTATAATGTGTGGATCAGGAAATAGATCTCAGAGAGCAGCAGAATTATTAACTGAAAAAGGTTTTAAATGCTCTAATGTTTCTGATGGGTTTAGAGGAGACGGTGAAGAAAAGATTGGCTGGAAAAATAATAAGCTTCCGACTAAATAGTTAAATTTTATTTAAAAAATTTTCTGCTGAAGATAATTCACACGTTGCAGTTTCTTTTTCTACTTCAAATTTTTTGACAATCTGGTTTTCAATCAACATGGTGTATCTGCTTGATCTTATTCCTAGACCTTTCTCTGATTTATCTACTTCTGCACCAATAGCTTTAGTAAAGTTAAGAAATGGGTCCCCTATCATAAAAATTTTATCTCCTACTTCTTGGTTTTCCCCCCATGCTTTCATTACATTTGGATCATTCACGGCAACACAAACTATTTTGGATATGCCCTTTTTTTTTGCAGTGTCATAATTTTTAACATATCCTGGCAAATGTATTGTAGAACAAGTTTTGGTAAATGCCCCTGGCATACCCAGAAGCACAACTTTTTGATTTTTGAAAATATCGCTTGTACTAATTTTTTTAACTTCACTTTTTTGGTTTAAGTAAAAAAATTCACAAACTGGTAGTTTGTCCCCAACTTTAATTTTCATTTAATTTTTCCTAAAATATAGCTTTTTACATCAGAAATATTATTTTCTAAAATATCATACTTTTCTTTTTTATTTAATATATTGCTTAATTGATTTGGCATCTTAACTTCTTTACTTGTCGCAATTTTAATTGTTTCCAAAAACTTATAAGGATGCGCTGTGCCTAGTATCAAAGTTTCAGACTTCAAATTTAATTTTTTTGATGCACCTACAGCAGTTGCAGTATGTGGATCAATTATGAAATCAAGTTTATCTGCTATATTTTTTATAATTTCTAAAGTTTCTTTATCGCTCACTTTACAAGCACAGAAATCTTTTTGTATATTTTTTTTTTGTTCTTCATCTAAACTGAATGATCCATTTGAGGAAAATTCGGACATTAAACTGGAAACTTTTTTATCATCATTTTTAAAAATATAAAAAAGGAGTCGCTCAAAATTACTTGCGATTTGAACATCCATACTTGGTGACAATGTTGGTCTTACTTTGTTAGGTTTATACTGTCCTAAATTAATTGCTCTTTCCAAAATATCATTTTCATTTGTGGCAACGATCAATTTTTCAATTGGAAGTCCCATTTTTTTTGCCATATATCCCGCAAAAATATCTCCAAAATTTCCAGTTGGAACTGAAAAATTAATTTTTTTGTTTTTAAATTTAAATGCTGAGTAAAAATAGTAAACGATTTGACAAACTATTCTTGCCCAATTAATAGAATTCACCCCTGACATATTAATTTTTTCTCTAAAACTATTTTCTGAAAACATTTCTTTAACAATTTTTTGACAATCATCGAATGATCCTTTGATTGCTACATTATAAATATTATCTGAGCCTATAGTTGTCATAATTTTTCTTTGAATTTTAGATATTTTGTTATCAGGATGTAAAACAAAAACATTAATATTTTTTCTATCATTCAATGCTGCAATTGCAGCTGATCCTGTATCTCCGGAAGTTGCGACTATTATATTTACAGTTTTATTAGCCGAAACTTTTAGTTCATCATACATGTTACCAAGAACCTGCATGGCAATATCTTTAAAAGCTAATGTTGGTCCGTGATAAAGTTCTACTAAATTAATATCACCGATTTTATTTATTTTAATTACTTCTTCACTAGAAAAACTTTTATAGGATTTTTGAACGAGATTTTTTAGATTTGTTTTTGTTATATCAGACGAACAAAAATTAAAAATTATTTCAGTTGCTAATTCTATATAAGATAACTCACTAAGTTTTTTTATTTCATCTTCATTATAAATTTTAATATTTTTAGGAACAAATAGACCTCCGTCAGGCGCTAAACCCCTTAGAAATATATCTTTAAAACTATAACTTTGATTTTTGTTTCTTGTGCTAATGTATTCCACTAACTAGACGATTTCTGTCCTTGTTTAAAATATTTTTTCCAGGACGAATTTAATAATCCTAACAAGATAAATGAAAGTACTATGATTAATAAGGCATTTTGTCCACCTGAAGTTTCAGATATACAAACGGCACACATAGTTAAGACTTCGGAATTTAAACTATTAATTATCATTTTTTAAAATAAACAAATTGAATTATAGCTTCTTTTATATTCTTTGTCACATTTGGGTCAACTAATAAAACCAACGCGTATTTTTCTTTTTCCCCTCCTTTTAATGTTTGTTTCTCGTAACAAAAACAGTTCATTTTAGTCATGTAGTCTTTCAGTTCAGGAGGGTAAACCTGAAAAGTGGCCATTGCAGATATACTTTTTTTACTTAAATTTTCTACTGAATAATTAATTGTTTGCACTTCACCAGGTTTTAAAATTACATTTTTCTCTTCTGTCTCAAATTTAAAGGGTAAATCACTATGAACACTTGTAATTAATTTTGTTGGGATTAACTGGCTATTGCTATTTTCACCTTTAAGAAAAACAAAAGAAGTAATTATAAGTATAACTAATGAGCTTATTAGGACAGAAATTAACTTTTTGTTTTTAGGCAAATTTATCAACTAGGATTGAGATGAAGATTGCAAATAAATAAAGAATTGAGAAAGCAAAAATTTGTTTTGAAATACTTTTTTCAGATTTTTTATCTTTTGTTTTCAACAGTTTATAACAAATAAATATATAGTATACGCTTAAAGGAAAAGAAAATAGCAAATATATTATACCTAAAAATTCTAAGTAGTAAGGAGCAACGGCTACTGGAAATAATAAAATTGAATACGCAAATATATTTTTCTTTGTTGTTTCTACACCTGATGTAACTGGTAACATTGGTATATTTGCTTTTTTATAATCCTCTGACTTAAAAAGACTTAGGGCCCAAAAATGTGAAGGGGTCCAAACAAAAATTATCAAAAAAAGAATAATTGGTTCAATAGAAATACTCCCTGTAGCTATTGCCCATCCAATCACAGGAGGCAAAGCACCTGCTGCTCCGCCAATCACAATATTTTGTGGAGTCTTCCTTTTGAGCCAAATAGTGTAAACAAAAACATAGAATAAAATTGTTAGGGCAAGTAATGCGGCTGCCATAAGGTTTGAAAAAAAATATAAAGCTCCGACCGATACAAAAGAAGATACAATACCAAAAACAAGTGCCTCATTTTTAGTTAATTTTCCAGTTGGAATTGGTCTTAAACAAGTTCTAGACATGACCTTGTCGACGTCAGCCTCATACCAACAATTTAAGGAGCCAGCAGCGCCAGATCCAAGAGCAACAGCTGTAATCGATAAGATTGCGTATAAATAATCAACACTTTTATATGGGGCAATTAAGAAACCAACAACACAAGTAAAAATGGCAAGAGACATAACTCTTGGCTTCATTAATTCAAATAGAGCTTTGATGTAGTGAACACTGTTGAATTTAAACTCTCTTGTTTTTGTATCGGTGTTGAGCAATTATGATCCTGTTATTAATTATTCACCTAAGACGAAATAAATAAGCCTTGTAAAGACAGTGTACTTACCTTCTGCAACCATCAAACCTACAAAACATGCTATAGCAGTCATTGGCCATAACAAAACATTTACAAGTGCATAACGCTCCCAAAACAGGTGCATAAAAAAAGCCATGATCAAACCTGCTTTTAAAAACATAAAGAATAAAATCAGAGACCATCTTAAAAGACCTTGAAATTGGTACCAGTCAACCATGTAGGAAAAAAAACTCAGAACAAATAGGAGACCCCATATCCATAGGTATATTCCAATCTTATGGGTTGTTGCCGGTTTCTCTTTATTTTTGTTTACTTCTGTATTTTCATTCATTTTAAAACCTTACCAAAGATAAAAGAATGCGAAAATAAAAACCCAAACTAAATCCACAAAGTGCCAGTAAAGACCTAATATTTCAATAGAAACATAGTCTGATTTCATTGTTGTAAAAAATCCACGTCTACCTGTATCAAAGTCTCCCCTGTAAACTTTTCTAGCAAAGATAAAAAGAAATATTACACCTATCGAGACATGGGTACCGTGAAAACCGGTTATCATGAAAAAGTAAGATCCAAATTGACCAGCGCCAAAAGGATTTGACCATGGTCTCACACCCTCATGTATTAGTTTAGACCACTCAAAAGCTTGCATTCCTACAAAAATTAGTCCCCCAATGGCTGTGGCAAGAATTAGATGGCCACACATTTTCCTGTTTTTTTCATAACCATATTTGACAGCCAAAGCCATAGTCCCGCTGCTAGTGATAAGTACAAATGTCATAATTGCGATTAAAAGCAATGGTACTGGCACTCCCATAAAATCAAGTGAAAAGACATGACTTGTATTAGGCCAATCAACAACTGTCGAAGCCCTTCCCTTCATGTAAGAAATTAAAAAGCAGCTAAATATAAAAGTATCACTCAATAGGAATATCCACATCATCGCTTTACCCCATTGAACACCTTTAAAGGCAGTTTGGTCTGAACCTAAGTCGTTAGGAACGCTTTTCCAACCTTTAGGTAAATTATCTAATGATGAGTCTGACATAATGAATCTTCCTTAACTTGATAACATTAATCCAAAAAGCACTAACCAAACAGCTAATAAAAAATGCCAGTAAACTGCACAAATATCAATTAAATTATTAATTTCTTCTTTCTTAAGACTTCTTTTTATGAATTTTGATGTAGTTTTTCCCCAAAAATATATTCCACCAATAATGTGAAGGCCGTGAATTGTTGTAAATAAATAAAAAAATGCATTAGCAACATTGCTTGTAGCGTAATACCCAGTATTCATTAGTTGATACCACACTATTAGCTGACCAATCAAAAAAGAATATGCTAAAAAACCAATAAAATATAAACCGTTTTTAGTCTTATCAAAAAGATCGTTTTTTGCATATTTTACTGTTTGATGAAAAACTAAACTGCTTATTACTAAAATTCCCGTATTAAACCAAAGAAGCCAAGGCTCTGGCATATTTCTCCAGTCATGCACAAGCATTCGGTCGGAGTAGGCAACTATAAATAAAGAAAACAAAACAGTGCTTGCGGCCATTAAGGTTCTTAGACCCAACTTTTGTTTAGATAAGTTAACTGTCTGACCTTGATGATCGTTGTCAGCTTCTATTTGATCTTGTTCCCAAGGCTTTTCAGTTAGTAATTGAAAGATAGATTTTTTCTTGCTCACGTCTTCTCAACTTTCGCTCCTATAATCTCACTTGGAGGTTGGGTTTGTGGTATATAATCTTCTTTCGCACCTGGCACACTGAAATCGTAAGGCCATCTGTACACTTTTGGAAGTTCTTTGCCCCAATTACCATGTTCTGGAGGCATTTGCGGCGTTTGCCACTCTAGAGAGTTAGCTTTCCATGGATTTTTTTCTGCTTTCTTCCCAAGTCTAGCGCTTGCAAATAAATTGTATAAGAAAAGTAATTGTGCAGCTCCAACTATTAAAACTGCAATAGTAATAAATTTATTTAAAAGCAATGTCGATACATCTATATACGGACTATCATAGATTTCGTAATATCTTCTCGGTACACCAACAAAACCTTGATAATGCATTGGAAAATAAATTGCATATGAACCTATAAAGGTAATCCAAAAATGAACTTTTCCTAAAGTTTCATTCATCATTCTTCCCGTAACTAATGGATACCAGTGGTAAATTGCTCCGAAAACAACAAGTATGGGAGCAATACCCATAACCATATGAAAATGAGCTACAACAAAATAAGTATCAGATAAAGGAACGTCTACTGTTACATTTCCTAAAAATAAACCAGTTAATCCACCATTTAAAAAAGTCACAATAAAACCAAGAGAAAATAACATGGGAAGAGATAAAACTATATTTCCTCTCCATAAAGTTAAAATCCAATTATAAACTTTAATAGCTGTTGGAACTGCAATAATTAATGTTGTTGTTGCAAAGAAGAAACCAAACCACGGGTTCATCCCACTTACATACATATGGTGAGCCCAAACAAAAAAGCTTAAAGCACCAATCCCTACTATGGCCCAAACCATCATTCTATAACCGAAAATAGTTTTTCTTGAGTGGACTGATAACAAATCTGAAACAATACCAAAAGCTGGTAGTGCAACTATATAAACTTCTGGGTGGCCAAAAAACCAAAATAAATGTTGGAACAATATTGGGCTACCGCCTTCATGGGTTAATGTTTCCCCTAAAGAAACCATAGCTGGCATGAAGAAACTTGTTCCTAACAAACTGTCAAGTGTCATCATTAAACATCCAACTAATAAAGCTGGAAATGCAAACATCGCAAGAACAGTTGCGGTAAAAATTCCCCAAATTGTTAAAGGCAATCTCATTAAAGTCATACCTCTAGCTCTTAATTGTAAAACAGTTATGATGTAATTTAATCCACCCATTGTGAAACCAGCCACAAATAATATGAGTGAAATTAACATCAGTATTATTCCACCATTATAACCAGGTGTTCCGGCTGTAATTGCTTGTGGTGGATAAAGCGTCCACCCTGCTCCGGTGGGCCCCCCAGGAACAAAAAAGCTTGCTAATAAAACTACGACTGCAACCACGAATGCCCAGTAGCTAAGCATGTTTACGTAAGGAAATGCCATGTCTCTAGCTCCACACATCAACGGTATTAATAAATTTCCAAATCCTCCAAGAAATAATGCGGTTAAAAGATATACTACCATTATCATTCCGTGCATCGTCACAAATTGATAATAAGAAGAAGGTTCAAGCCAACCAAGTCCTGGCCAAGCCAACTGAATTCTCATTAACCATGATAAAACTAATCCTAAAAGTCCAGTTCCTATTGCTGTTAAAGCATATTGAATTCCAATATATTTTGCGTCTTGTGAAAAAACGTATGTAGTCCACCAACTATGTGAATGATAAAGTTCCTGATCGGGTAATTCAGCATCTGGAACTGCATCAATGTCTGGTGTTGATACAGATGAGGCGTCGCCCGTATAGTCTGATTTAGCTTCTAATTTATGTTCGTATTCGTCTGACATATTTAATTGTTTTATAGTTTATTTATCCTTTTTTACTAGTTGCAAATTGTCGTTTTTTCGATTTTTTGCTAACATTTTCTCAAAAGTTATTTGTTTTGCTTCCCATTTTTTATATTCTTTTTCTTCATCTACTACAACTCTGCCTCTCATGGCATAATGTCCAGTTCCACAATATTCAGCGCATAGGACTTCGAAATCCCCTACTCTAGTTGGGGTCAGCCAATAGTAAGTTACAATGCCGGGGACCATATCCATTTTGCCTCTGAATTGAGGTACATAAAAGTTGTGTAAAACATCTATGGTTCTTAATTCAAATTTTACTGGTCGATCTTTCAATACGTGAAGTTCTTGAGCATCAACTAATAGATCATCTTTACCGTTTGGATCTTCTAAAATTAATCCAAAAGGGTTTTCGTCATTAATATATTTAATGTCAGTTTTTCCAAGTATATTGTCTTCGCCTGGAAGTCTATATTTCCAACCCCACTGGTAAGCAAACACTTCTACTTTATAAGCATTTTCTGGAACTGAGACGTATTGGTTCCAAACAACTAGTCCAGGAGCTAATAATGCTGCAACCCCAATCGCGGTTGCCCAAGTTAATCTGCTCTCCAATTTTTTATCTTCTGGTTTATATTCAGCTCTTCTATCTTTTCTGTAACTAAATTTCCAAACACAGTAAGCAACAAAAAACAATATAGCTACAAATACTGCTCCAGTAATCCAAAATGTCAAAAGAATTGTATCATCCATGTTGCCCCAATTGGAAGCTACTTCTGTCCACCACCAAGGCGACCAAAAGTGAAAAGCTATTGAGCCAACTGTTATTAAGAATATACTTAAAGCGACTATCATTTTATGCGTTTGAAATAATAAAAATTCCTATAAGAACAATCCCTGCAATTAAAACATGATTACCCAAATCTATTAGTCCAAGCTTTTTATTTTTTGGGTCAATCAAATCTTTCCATTTAAAAGGAACTGATTTTCTTTTTACTGCTATCTCAGCTTCGTTTTCATTTTTTTCTAGTCTCAAAGAAACTGAAAAGAAAACGAAATAAATGAATAGTATTAAAAATACTACCAATCCAAGTAATAATGCGTAAGCTGTACTCATAATTTAATTTACTAATACTATATATATAGTTTATATGCATGTTTAATAAGGTTTTGCGACACTTTTGCAAGGTTAAAATCTCTTCAAATTTGGCGGATATTTAGTTGTTTTCTAAGTTGTAATTTAAAATTGTTGTTGAAGCAATTGCCGCTGTCTCTGCACGTAAAATATTCTTAGATAAAGTGATAGATATTACATTTTTATAATTAATTATTAACTGCCTCTCTTCTTCTGAGAAATCTCCTTCTGGCCCAATTAAAATACAAATTGGATTTTTTTTGGGTAATTTATTTTTTAAATCTTTTGACTCAGAATTAATATCACAAAAAACTATTTTGCCATTGTCAGGGAAATTTTTAATAAATTCATCTAGCCTTTGTAATTCTTGAATTTTAGGCACTGTGATACGATTAGACTGCTCACAAGCTTCGGTTATAATTTTTTCTACCCTTTTTATATTAATTTCTCTAACAACACTTCTTTCACATAATAATGGAATGAATTTTTGAATTCCCAATTCTGTAGTTTTTTGTATCATCAATTCTTGGGGAACTTTTTTGATTGGTGAAAAAGCTAACCAGATATCTTTTTCATTAGATAAAGGTCTTGATAGTTTTTCAACTTTAAATTCGGTAAATATTTTTCCTTGAGCTAAAATTTTTACATCCCACTCACCGTCTTGTGAATTAAAAAGTGAAATTTTATCGCCTGCTTTTAATCTCATTACATTCTTTGTGTAATGAGATTGTTTTTCAGAAAGTCTAGAAATAGTGCCTGTTTTTAATTTGTTTGAGTAAAAAAGTCTTGCTTTTGATGCCATGAAGAATTTATATAAGTTAGGATGGCAAAATCAATTATAATTACTAAGCATGGTGGTCCAGAAGTTTTGGAATTAAAGGATGTAAATGTTGGTTCGCCTGGTCCTGAAGAAATTAAAATCAAAAATTTAGCTATCGGTTTAAATTTTATTGATACTTATCACAGATCTGGACTATATAAATTAAAGTTACCATCAGGTATTGGAATGGAGGGAGCTGGTATTATTGAAGAAGTTGGCTCTTCAATTAAAAATTTTAATAGGGGTGATAGAGTAACTTACTCTCAAATGCCGTTAGGATCTTACTCTGACGAAAGGATTATTCCTGAAAAAATCGCAGTTAAAATACCAGAGGGAATAAGCGATAAAGTTGCTGCAAGTGTAATGACAAAAGGTTTAACTTCACATTATCTTTTATTTAAAACTTATAAAGCAAAAGCTGGGGAGTTGATTTTATTTCATGCTGCTGCAGGTGGAGTTGGGCAGGTTTTTTGTCAGTGGGCAAAAAGTATAGGTTGTAGAGTTATTGGAACTGTTGGATCGGACAGTAAAATTGATGTTGCAAAAAAAAATGGATGTGAATTTGTTATAAATTATAATAAAGAAGATTTTGACAAAAAAGTTCTTGAGATAACTGATAACAAAGGTGTCGGAGTAGTTTATGATGGTGTTGGAAAAAAAACTTTTGAAAAATCTATTAATTGTCTAAAGCCAATGGGTATGATGATTTCTTTTGGAAACGCATCTGGTGCTCTTGATCCTATAGACGTAAAAAAATATATAGCGCATAAAAGTTTATTTTTTACAAGACCAGGATTAGCACATTACGGGGCGGGAAAAGCAGCGCTTGAAGAGGGTGCTAGTGCTCTTTTTGAACAAATTAAATTTGGTAGAATTAAAATTAATATATTTAAAGAATACAAACTTTCTGAAGCAAAAAAAGCCCATGAAGATCTTGAGGGGAGAAAAATTTTGGGTCCAGCTGTATTAATACCAAATTGAATTATGAAATTTATTAGTCCTTGTATAAGTATATGTAAAAGTGATCCTAAAACTGGTTTTTGTTATGGATGTGCAAGAACAGACGAAGAAAAAAAGATTTGGAAAAATCCAGAGACAGTAAATTCTTGGAAAGAGGAAAATTTGATTATTTTAAGGAATAGAATGAGTGAAACTCAACTTAAAACTTTTAACCAATCTTATAATGAAAAAATTGAGTTCGGGAAAATGGTTTATTCTAAAAAATTAAAGAAAGAACCATAAAACTATACCCACTAAAGCTAAAATTAATATTAATATTCTCACTCCAAGTAAATATCTTTTTAAATTTTTTGAGTCTTCAATTTCTTTGCTTTTGCCTGCTCCTATTCTGATTACAAAATAAAAGACAAGTAAAAGGACTAATACAATTACAAGTATTACCGGTTTAGAAAACATTATGTTTATTATGGTATTCTAAAACTAAATTGTTTTCAAAACTTTTAATCGAGGTGGATTTTGATGTCATAATAATTGGCAAGAATAATCCAAGAGCATATAAAAGAATTATTACAATTGCTGCAATTATAAAGGCTCTAATAGCGTTAATTTTCATAAATCTAGTCCTTATCAATTTTCATATCAGAAAGGTGTAACTTTAATGCATTTGTCGAAAGAAAAATTTCAAGAAGAAACAAAAGTATCGAAATGATCATAGAAATACAACATGATGCAAATATCAATCTTGCAACAAAAATAGCGTCTAAATATAAAGCTAGAACTGTAGACATATTAAATAAGAAGCCCAAACTAGATGCTCCGATAGAATATTTTAAATAATTAATTCTTTGATTTAGGTTTTTAAGTTGTTTTTCCCATTCAGGAGGTATGTGTTTTTCAAATACATATTCATCGTGTAGTTTTCTTATTAGAGCACTAAGTGTGTGAAATCTATTGCTGTAAACTGCCATTATAAGAGGTATAGCAGGAAACATTAGTGCTGTAACAGTGTAGTCAATATTCATTTCGAATCGAATTGATTATGTATTTACTGTTTGATATTTACAAGAAGAATAATGTCATCACATCTTAAAAATTTTATTGATGTAACAAGATTAAATAAGCCTATTGGATACTTTTTGTTATTTTGGCCATGTGCTTGTGGTTTATCACTGGCATATTACTTTGATAAAGATATAAATATTTTTTTATTTCATTTAACTCTTTTCTTTTTAGGATCTATTTTAATGAGAAGCGCAGGATGTATTGTAAATGATATTGTCGACGAAAAAATAGATAAAAAAGTTTCTAGAACAAAAAAAAGGCCGATTGCGTCTGGTTCTTTGGATAAAAAATTAGCATGGTTATATGTATTAATTTTATGTTTATTAGCTTTTATAATATTAATTCAATTTAATTTTCTAACTATCTGCCTTGGAATTTTTTCAATGGTATTTGCATTTAGCTACCCCTTCATGAAAAGGTTTACTTATTGGCCACAATTATTTTTAGGATTTACTTTCAATTGGGGATCGGTAATGGCTTGGACCTCAATAATGAATGATATCGATTATTTACCAATAATATTTTATATTGGGGCCATATTTTGGACATTAGGCTATGACACGATTTATGGATTACAAGATGCATCGGAAGATGAAATAATAGGAGTTAAATCTACTGCAATTAAATTTAAAAAAAACTTAACTCTTTTTGTAACAAGCTGTTACTTTATAAGCTCAATTCTGATGACATATGTGATAATTAACCTGGAGATAAATTATTTTTTTATATTTTTAATTTTATTTATGTTTAGTTTATTTTATCAAATTAAAGTTATTAAACCAAAAAAATCCTATGATTGTTTAAAAGCTTTTAAATTAAATAATTATTCGGGTCTTTTTCTGTTTTTATCAATTTTCCTTTTATCGAGCTAAATTTATGGAACTTAAAGAAATAAAATTTTATTTAAAAAGATTATACAAGCATTATGTAAAAGAACATATGTGGAGATTAGTATTAGCACTTACTCTCTCACTTGTGGTGGCTGGAACCACGGCTTCAATAGCCTGGCTATTAGATCCTGCAGTTAAAAAAATTTTTATCGAAAATGACAGAACTTTTGCATTTGTAATTCCAATTGCCATAATTATTGTCTTTAGTGCAAAAGGTCTTTCTCTTTATTTTGCAAGATATTTAATAATAGTTTTAGGATTTAGAGTTATACAAAAAATTCAAAATCAAATGTCTGAACATATTTTGCTATCGGACACGCAAAGTATTGAGTCAAAACACTCGGGAAGATACGTTGCGAGTTTTCTATATGATGTCGGTATGATCCAAAATTTAATAAGTACAGGTTTTTTAAATATAATGAAAGATTCTTTAACTTTAATAACACTGCTCTGCGTTATGTTTTATCAAAATTGGAAGCTGGCTCTATTTTCAATGATAATGATGCCATTAGCAGCCTTTTTTGCTAAATCACTTGGTAAAAGGATGGGGAAAGCAACAACGCAGAGTGCTGTATCTGCTGGAAATTTCACTACTTTACTCTCAGAGATATTAAAAGGTTCAAAAATTATAAAAATTTACCAAAGAGAAAATATTGAACAAAAAAAGTCAAAAGAAGCAATTAAAGATTTAGCTGAAAAACAAATAAAAATTGGTACAGTTTTAATTAGAGCCACACCAATTATGGAAACCTTAACAGGTATAATGATCGCTGGTTTTATTTATTATGCTGGGCAATTAATTTCATCTGGAGAAATTGGTATTAATAACTTTTTTTCATTTTTAGCTGCAATGATGCTGTCTTATCAACCAGTAAGATCTTTAGCAACGTTGAATATGTCAGTTTATCAAGGAACAGCAGCAGCAAAAAGAATTTTTAAAATTATTGATGAAAAAATAGAAATTAAAAATGATGATAAGTTACCTCAAATCAAAATTGATAAAGCAAATATAAAATTTAAAGATGTGAGCTTTAAATATACCTCAGGAAAAGAAAGTGCCATAAAAAATATTGATTTAAATATTGAGGGGGAAAAAATAACAGCACTAGTTGGTCATAGTGGCGCTGGAAAAAGTACAATTATGAATTTGATTCCAAGATTTTACCAGCAACAAGAAGGAAAAATATTTGTTGATGATCAAGATATTCAAAAAGTATCCCTTAGCTCGCTAAGAGACAAAATATCCCTTGTGAGCCAAGATATTATTTTATTCGATGATACTGTAGAAAATAACATTAAATTTGCAAAATTTGATGCTAATGAGGAAGAAATTAAGACAGCATGTCAGTTAGCTGCTGCAGAAGAATTTATTGAAACATTACCAGAAAAATATCAGACAATTATTGGTGAAAACGGCGTTAGATTATCAGGTGGCCAAAAACAACGACTATCAATTGCAAGGGCCATACTAAAAAATTCTCCGATAATTTTATTGGACGAGGCAACTTCTTCGTTAGACACTGAGTCTGAGGAAAAAGTTCAGAATGCAATATTTAATTTAACCAAAAATAAAACTACATTAGTTATTGCGCATAGACTATCTACAATAAAGAAAGCAGATAGCATTGTTGTAATGAAAGATGGAAATATCGTAGGTGCTGGAAAACATGATGATCTTATGATGAAATCTAAAGATTATGAAAGTCTTTACAGTAAGCAAGTAATTTAAATTGAAATGTTAAAAGTTTTTTATAACTTTTTAATAAATTTTTTTTATATACCTTATTTGATTATTATTTTTTATAGAAAAATTTTAAATAAAGAGCATAAAAATAAATATAAAGACAAAATTTTATTAAAAAAAATCAGCAGACCTGAGGGATTTTTGTTTTGGTTTCATACTGCTAGCATTGGTGAACTAAGCTCGATCTTGCCTTTAGTAGATTTTTTTTTAAAAAAAGATAAAAGTTATAATTTTCTAATTACGACAGTAACTGTAAGCTCTTATAGTTTATTTAAAAAAAAATATGGCAGTAACAATAGGGTGCACCATCAATTTTTGCCATATGATTCGAATATTTTAGTTGAAAATTTTTTAAAAAACTGGAAACCAAATATTGTTTCATTCGTGGATTCAGAAATTTGGCCTAATTTCTTTTTAAAAATAAGAAAAAAAAATTTACCTCTAATATTGTTGAACGCAAGATTGACGAAAAAAACTTTTAAAAGATGGAAAATTGTAAGAAGTTTTGCCTCAGAAATATTTGGTTCTATCAAATTATCAATTTGTTCAAACAAAGAAACTATAAATTATTTAGAGTATTTTGATGCAAAAAATATAAAGTATTTTGGTAACTTAAAATATTGTTCAACTTTACAAAATATTGACACAGTCAAAAATATCAAATTAGAAACAGAAAAAAATAGCAAAATCTGGTGTGCAGTTAGTACACATTCTGGCGAAGAAATATTTTGTGCTGAAGTGCACAAACTTTTAATAAAATCACATAAAAATGTAAAAACTATAATTATTCCAAGACATATCAATAGAGTTAATGAGATTTTAATTAGCTTAAATAAGATGGGATTAAAAACTCAAATAAAAAATGAAAATGATAATATTAATGATGACGCTGAAATTATAGTCATTAACTACTATGGTTCTGTTTTTAAATATTATGAAAAATTTAAACAAATTTTCATTGGAAAATCTTTAATCAAAAAGTTTAAGAATGACGGTGGCCAAAATCCAATTGATGCTGCAAGAATGGGTTGTTTTATTTATCATGGACCCTATGTTTCAAATTTTAAAGAAATATACGATTATTTAGATACCGAAAATATATCAAATACTATTGAAGATAAGAATATTTTAGCCAAAAAATTAATTAATAACTTCAACTCAAACTTTGCTGAAAATAACAATAAAATAGATAAACTTAATAAATATAGTAAAGAAATTTTTCAGCAAGTAATAAAAGAATATGAAAGTATTATTCTATGAAAATTAATAAACCAAAATTTTGGGATGAAAAAAGTTTAACGTTTTTTTCATTATTATTATTACCATTCTCATATTTATATAGTTTATTAGTCTTTATTAATAAATTATTTAAAAATGAAGAAAGTTTTTCAATTCCAGTTATATGTATCGGAAATATTTATATCGGAGGTACAGGTAAAACACCAATAAGCATAAAATTAAAGAATTTATTAGATAATAATAGAAAAACAATAATAATAAAAAAAAATTATAAAGATCAAAATGACGAGATTGAACTTTTAAAGAAATACTCAAAATTAATAGTTTGTGAAAAAAGAAATATTGGAATTACTTCTGCAATAGAAAAAAAATTTGACACTGTAATTCTTGATGATGGTTTTCAGGATAAAAGTATAAAAAAAGATTTAAGTATACTTTGTTTTAATAGTAATCAGCAAATTGGAAATGGCCAAGTTTTGCCTGCTGGACCCCTTCGTGAAACATTGTCCTCACTTAGAAGTGCAAATATTATAATGATAAATGGCGAAAAAAATATTGAATTTGAATTAAAATTAAAAAAATATAATAGCAATTTAAAATTTTTTTATTTTAGTTACAATTTAAAAAAATTTGATGAATTTAAAAATAGAAAATTGATAGCATTTGCGGGAATAGGTAATTCTATAAATTTTTTTAATACACTTAGGAATAATCGACTAAATGTAATTAGAGAAATTTCATTTCCAGACCATTATGATTTCACCGATAAAGACTTGGAGAAACTGGGTATTATGGAAGATCAAAATAAAGCCAAATTAATTACAACAGAAAAAGATTATTTAAGAATTAATCCTTTAAAAAGAAGACGTTTTGGATTTGTATCAATTAATGTGGATATAAAAAATGAAAATGATTTAATTGCTGAGGTTAATAAAATATTTAAATGAAATTTTTCAAATATTTAATCGAAGCTTTTATTATCTATCTATTATTTTTTTTATTTAGAGTTTTTGGTATAAAATTTAGTAGAAAATTTTCTTCTTTTTTATTATCTAAATTTGGGTTTTTTTTTAGAAGAAAGAAAATAATAAAAAATAATATTTTAAAAGTTTTTAAAAATTATTCAAATCATGAAATAGATAAATTAATAGAGAAAATGTGGTCCAACTATGGTTTGACGTTTGCAGAGTATGTTTTCTTAGACAAATTTAGATTTAATAAATTTCAAAATAATCATATCGAAATATCTGGTGAAGAAATTATTACAGAAATAAAAAATAAGGGTAAGCCAGTAATATTTATTTCTGCACACTTAGGAAACTTTGAGCTTATGGCAATGGAGTTAGAAAAAAAAAATATTAATCTTGCAGCCATATATAGACCATTAAATAATTTTTTCTTAAATCCGTTCATGGTTTATCTAAGAAAAAAATATCTTTGCAAGAGGCAAGTTAAAAAAGGTTTAATTGGTACACGAGAAACTATCAATTATTTAAAAAATAACAATAGTATTGCCTTAATGGTTGATCAAAGAGTTGGGGAGTCAGAAAGATACCCGTTTTTTGGTGTACCCGCTCATACAACAACCATACCAGCACAATTAGCTCTTAAATATGATTTAGAAATAATTCCTATTTATTTAGAAAGAAGGGAAAATAATTTTTTTAAAATGGAAATACAACAGCCAATTAAATACAAAAAAACCCAAAACTCTAATGAGGACAAAAAAAATATCACAGTTGAAATTAACAGAATTATCGAAAAGATGATTTTAAAAAATCCTAGTCAATGGATTTGGACACATTCTAGATGGAAATAAGATTATTTTTTCTGGATTTGATCAATTTTTTTTTTAACTTCTAGGGGAGAATAGTATGCCTCCTGAAGTTCTACATTCCAATAAGTTAGTTCTTTAAGTGGGATTTTTTTTCCAGATATTGCACAAATAACGTAATCCCCTTTTTCAACAATTTCAAAATTGTTGGGATGAAATTTAAGTTTTGCTTTATTTCCGTTCATGTTAATTTGAAATAAGATTTTACATTATATGAATTTATTAGTTATAGGAAGTGGTGGAAGAGAGCATGCTATTTGCTATAAATTAAGACAATCTAACAGAATTAATGAATTATTTTGCTTACCTGGAAATGCTGGTACAAAAAAAATTGCAAAAAATATTAATCAAGATATTTCAAATTTTGAGGAAATTTATAAAATTATAAAACAAAATAAAGTTGATATCGTCATTATTGGTCCAGAGGAACCGCTGGTAAATGGCATAACCGATTTCCTTAGAGGAAAATCAGTAAAGGTTTTGGGTCCAAGCAAATTTGCAGCTCAATTAGAAGGTTCCAAAGCTTTTATGAAAAATTTATGTAAAAAAAATAATATTCCAACTGCTGATTTTGGTGTTTTTGAAAAATATGACAAGGCTTCGGATTTTATTGAAAAGTCTAAAATTCCTATTGTAGTTAAGGCTGACGGCCTTGCTGCAGGAAAAGGTGTTTTAATTTGTAATTCAAAAGATGAGGCAATAATTGAAACTAAAAAAATTCTTAATGGTAAATTTAAGTCATCAAAAAAGGTGGTGCTAGAGGAATTTTTAGAAGGAGAAGAATTAAGCTATTTTGTTTTGGTTGACGAAAATTCTTATAGTTTTTTTGGATCTGCACAGGATCATAAAAAAGTTGGCGAGGGGGATACTGGGTTAAATACTGGGGGTATGGGTGCTTATTCTCCTGCAAGAAATTTGACGGAAGATTTGGAGACTAAAATAAGAAATAAAATTATAGAACCAACACTTAAGGCAATGAAAGCTCTCGGATATCCATATACTGGCTTTTTATATGCGGGTTTAATGATTAAGAACGGTGAGCCTTATTTAATAGAGTACAATATTAGAATGGGAGATCCAGAATGCCAAGTGCTAATGATGAAATTAAAAACAGACTTGTTGAGTATAATAGAAGCAACAACAAATAATAATTTGAATCAATTAAAAATTGAGTGGGATAATAAAAAATGTATTACTATTGTTTTATGCGCTAAAGGATATCCTGGGGAATATGTTAAAGATAAAGAAATTAAAAATTTATCTAAAATTCATTTAGATAAAAATAATCAAATATTTCATGCTGGAACTTACGAGTTTAACAGTAAAGTATTTTCAAAAGGTGGTAGGGTTTTAAATGTAACTTCCTCAAGTAAAGATCTTGATGAGGCTAGAAATAGCTCTTTATCAAACCTTAAAAAAATCAATTGGGATAGTGGGTTTTTTAGAAAAGACATAGGTTGGAGAGCTATCAAAAAAAAATGAGGATCATTGGTGGTAAATTTAGGAATAAAAAGATTAATTTTACAAAAAATATTAAAACAAGACCGCTAAAAGACAGTGTAAGAGAGAATATTTTTAATATACTTATTCACTCTAATATTCTTGATATAGATTTTGAAAGTTTAAATGTTCTTGATCTTTATGCTGGATCGGGGTCTTTTGGAATAGAGTGTCTTTCAAGAGGCGCTTCAAATGTAATTTTTGTTGAAAAAGACTTAGATGCATTATTTAATTTAAAAAAAAATATTAATAATATTAATTTATCAAAAAATTCTAAAATTATCCCAAAAGACATTAGTAGATTCTTTGATGATATAATTTTGGAACATAATAAAAAATTCAATATAATTTTCTTAGACCCACCTTACAAAGATAAAAGTTTTATAAATTGTTTGAAAGTAATTAAAAAAAAAGATCTTTTAGACAAAAAACATATTTTGATAATACACAGGGAAGTGAAATCTAACGATAATTTACAAAATTATTTGAATATTATCGAAAATAGAGTTTACGGTCGATCAGAAATATTTTTTGGAAGAATTTGTTAGGTCAAAAACTTTTTTGTTAAAATTTTAACTTTTTCGACCGCGGGTTGGTCGAATGCGTCTACCTTCATTAACTTTGCCATTAAAATAGTTTCAAATATAAATAAAAGAAATAGATCTGCTATAGTTTTTTCATCGAATGAATTTATTTTAAACTCTCTAAAGGGAATTTTACTTGTTTTTAAAACTTCTGTGAATGCTTTTTTTTGCGAATTTTTAATTTGCTCATAGTTTTTTTTATTTAAAAACTTAACTTTGTCTCCAAAAATTTTTGAATTAAATTTAAAATAATTATTGTTTTTAGAACTAAAAACATAAAAAAATTTATCTTTTGGCCCATCTAAATATAATTGCATTAAACTATGATGATCTTTCGGTGCATTAGAAATAACCGGCATAAATCCCTTTTTATTTTTTCCCAAACTTTCCGCTAAAAGTTGTTGGCACCAAAATAAAAAGTCGTTCAATCGAGGAACATAATTAAAAAAAACTAATGTCTTAATTTTTTTTTGGTATAATTTTTTGGTATTTTTTTTTGAAAGAACCAAATTTTTTTTGTTTTTATAAAATTGCAAGAGTTTTTTTTTGATCTTATATGGGTTAAGACCCATCAGATAAGCTGGGACCATGCCAACTTCTGAAAAAATCGAGTAACGCCCACCAATATGTGGATTGTGTTTTATGAAAAAAAAATTTTTGTTTTTAGCAAGGTTTGACAAAGAATTATTTTTTTTTTCTGATATTATAATTACATTATTTTTTTTCAAGTAATTTTTAAAATATCCAGCATTTAGTATAGTTTCAGTAGTATTTCCGGATTTTGATATAATTATAAATAAAAATTTTGAGGCATTCTTTTTTATATTAACGCTTTTTAACAATTTAAAATCAAGATTATCAATGAATATAAAATTTTTTTTAATTTTGTGTCTTAGAAATGAGTATAAAGCTTTTGATCCAAGAATTGAACCACCCATTCCTATTATTACAACTGTCTTAAATTTTTGAAATTTTTTAATTTCATTAAAATTAAAATTATTTTTTTTTTTATCGCTTAAAGATCTAAATAAACTGGGATTTTCATCAAAAACTTTGTTCTCTATAGAATTTGTAGTGACCATGTTAACTTTATTTTCTTAATTCTCTCAAAATCATATTTTCTAAACTTGAAGATGCTTCTGAGTCTGATTTTGAATTATTTGCAGTACTTATGGCTGACTCTAAAGAAGAATTGGCCTCTCTAGTTTTTTTTGTTTTTGGAATTGGCAAAGTATCGTAATCGGGTGGTAATATTAATGGATCCTTTTTTTTAATTAAAAATTCATCAGTCGTTTTTTTTGTTTGACCAGTCACTGCATCCCTAAAATTACCACACCCATTGACTCCAACGAAAATTAAAAAAATTAGAATAATTTTAAAATATTTCATGTGCTTTTTTTTAATACAAATTCTTTAATAACCATAGCAAAAATACCAAGAGTAATAAAAATGTCTGCAAAATTAAAGGTAAACCAATGTATTGAACCTATGTGGAAATCAATAAAATCAGGAACAGCAAAATAGGTTAGTCTGTCATAGATATTTCCTAAAGCTCCACCCAAAATAAAAGATATTATTACTTTTCCAGAGTTATCAGAAATAACCATGAGGTATACCAAATAAACTATTATCAATAAAATTATCACAGATACTGAATGATATAAAAAACTCTTGTCTAAACTTAAAAGGCCAAAGGCAATTCCGCGATTCCAATTTAGGGTTATATTAATAAAGTCATTTAAAAAAATGTCTCCTTGTTCTGATTGAATTCTTTTAATAACGCTTATTTTTGAAATTCTATCAATTCCGAAAAATATTAGAATTAATAACAGACTAATTATATCGAATTTTTTTACTTGTATTTTATTTTTTAACATTTTGTAACGGGCAAATTTTATTTCTTGAACATTTATTTTCATTTATATTTTTTACTATTTTCCAGCATCTTGCACACTTTGTCCCGTCGGCTTTTTTAACTGATACTAATAACTTATCTTTTATATCATCTTGCACAGTTTTTGTAACATTAGATGTAATAAAAAGCTCTTCTGCGTCTACACTATTTAGAGTTTCATGATCTTTTTTAGATAGAGAAATTCTTACATCAGCTTCTAAACTGGAGCCAATTATTTTTTTTGCTCTTTTTTCCTCTATAGCAATGTTAACTTGTTGTCTGAAAGAAAGTAATTTTTCCCATTTTTTGTATAGAATTTCATTTTGCCAATTTTCTGGTAAGTCAGAAAAAGTTTCCTCGTGGATGCTAATTTTCTTATTTTTATTTGATAAATCGGTTATTTCCTCAGTTGTAAACGATAACACTGGCGCATACCATTTTAATAGACACTCAAGGATTATATTTAATAAAGTTACACATGACTTCCTTTTTTGTGAAGTTACTTCATCACAATATAACGTATCTTTTCTTATATCAAAATAAAATGAAGATAGATCAAGCGTACAAAAATTTAGCAACTCCTTTTGAAGCTTATGAAAGTTATAATCTTTTAAACTATTTTTAATTTCTAAACTTAAAAAATAAATTTTATGCAAAATTACTTGTTCTAACTCTGGTAACTCATCCACTTTGATTGACTTAAAATTTTGTGGACTATAATTATCCCTTAGATTTCCTAAAATATATCTGAAAGTATTTCTTATTTTTCTGTAAGATTCAGCATGTTGTTCTAATATCGAGTGATCTATTCTTAAATCCTCTGCATAATCTGAAGAAGCAACCCAAAGTCTAAGTATATCCGCACCATATTTTTTTAAAATTTCATCGGGTGAAATAATATTGCCGGCAGATTTAGACATTTTCATCCCTTTTCCATCCACTACAAACCCGTGTGAAAGTATACTTTCAAAAGGAGCTCTACCCCTGGTTCCGCAAGACTCTAAAAGAGAGGAGTGAAACCAACCTCTGTGTTGGTCAGAGCCCTCTAAATACATTGATGCTGGCCATTTTAAATCTTCTCTCTTTTCCAAAACAAATGAATGAGTCGATCCACTATCAAACCAAACCTCTACAATGTCATTTGATTTAATATAATTTTGTTTATTGTATTTTTTTCCAAGAAACCTCTGTGGATCATCATGAAACCAACAGTCTGATCCCTCTTTCTCATAAATCTTTGCTATATTTTCAATTACTTCAAGATCTCTTAAAGGTTCATTTGTTTTTTTATCAATAAAAATCGGTAAAGGGACTCCCCAAGAACGCTGCCTTGAAATACACCAATCGGGCCTTGTTTCGATCATTGATCTAATTCTAGCTTTCCCTTTTTCTGGGTAAAATATTGTCTTATCAATTGAGTCGATCGCCTTTTTTCTAAGTTTATGACTCTCCATCGATATAAACCACTGAGGTGTAGCTCGATGAACTAATGGTGCTTTAGATCTCCATGAATGAGGATAGCTATGTAACAAACTACCGTTTCCCAAAAGATTATTTTGTTCTTTTAAATTTTTTATAATAATTTCATCTGCTTTAAACACATGGGTTCCCTCGAAGATTGGTATATTTTTTGTATAAAGACCGTCATTATTCACTGTTTCGATTGCTTTCATTCCGTGTTTTAAACACAAATTAAAATCGTCAGGTCCATGGCTAGGCGCACAATGAACAATTCCAGTACCTTGATCTAAAGTAACAAAATCGGCATCTAGCATTGGCACATGATGGTCGTAACCTAAATTTTTAAATGGATGAGAACACAAAGTATTCTTGAATTCGCTTCCTTTAAAAGTTTTTAAAATTTTGTATCTCCCTAGATTACAACTTTCGATAACTGATTTAATTAATTTTTCAGCAACAACAATTTTATTTTTACCAATATCTAAAACTACATAATCAATATCTTTATTATAAGCTAAAGCTTTATTTGCTGGTATTGTCCATGGCGTTGTAGTCCAAATAATAATAGATGTATTCTTTAGATAATCTTTATCAGATTTTTTTACATTAAAACCTGCGTAAATAGTATTTGACTTATGATCTTTATATTCTACTTCTGCATCTGCTAGCGCTGTCTTTTCAACTGTTGACCATAATACTGGCTTAAAGCCTCTGTAAAGACTTCCTTCTTTAAGAAATTTTCCAAGTTCTCTTACAATCTGTGCTTCTGCATCATAACTCATTGTGGAATAATAATTTTCCCAATCACCAATTACGCCTAATCTTTTAAATTCTTTTTTATGGATTACTATCCACTTCTCTGCAAATTCTCTACATTCTTTCCTAAAATCTTTGATAGGTATTTCATCTTTGTTCTTTTTTCTTTTTTTGTATTGTTCCTCAATTTTCCACTCTATTGGCAATCCGTGGCAATCCCAACCTGGAACATAGACTGAGTCTTTGTCATCCATTTGATGAAATTTTGTAATAATGTCTTTCAAAATTTTATTAAGCGCTGTTCCCATATGTATATGTCCATTTGCATAAGGGGGCCCATCGTGAAGAACAAATTTGGTTTTGCCCAAAGATTTTTTTCGTAATCTTTCGTAGAGTTTAATTTTATCCCAAGTTTCCAATATTTTTGGTTCCTTAGAAGGTAGATTTGCCTTCATAGAAAAAGATGTTTTGGGAAGATTTAAATTATTGTCAGCCATATTATTTATTTTACATCTTTTATATCTTTATTAATCTGCTTTTTTAACTGTAAAATGTTTTTAAATTTTTTTTCACCTCGTATAAATTTAATTAGCATTATTTTAATTCTTTTATCATATATATTTTTATTAAAGCCAAAAATATGGGCCTCGAGAATTAATTTTTTCTTTCCAAATGTTGGTCTATATCCAACATTTATAATGCCTTTTTTTTTTGTTTTATTACCTATAAGAATTTTAGCTGAATATACTCCAAGTTTTGGAACTATATAATTTTTTATATCTATATTACATGTCGGAAAACCAATTGCCCTTCCTCTTCTATCTCCTCTTTGGACCACGCCCTCTATTGTCCAAGATCTTCCTAAAAGCTTATTGGCATATTCTATTTTACCGTTTTTAATTTTATTTCGAATTAGTGTTGAGGAAATTATTAAATTTTTTTTATTTAAAGGAGATATAGTTCTAGTTTTGTATTTAAAAAAATCTTCTCTTTTTTTTAATAATTTCACATCACCAGCCCTATTTTTTCCGAATCTAAAATTTTTACTTATAAAAATTAATTTAATTTTAAGTTTTTTATAAATAATTTCTTTAATGAAATTTTCAGGGGAAATACTTGAAAATTTTTTATCAAACTTTTTAATAATTAAAAAATCAAAACCATGTTTTTTCGATGATAGAATCTTTTGGTCTAATGAATCGATTCTATAATTTTTTAATTTTTTGTTAAAAAACATAATTGGTAATGGTTGAAACACCAATAGACCGAATTTAAGATTATTTTTTTTAGCAATTAATTTGCCTTGATTAATAACTTTCTGGTGACCTAAGTGAAAGCCGTCAAAATTTCCAATAGCAATTGCAGAATTTTGAAATTTTTTTTCTATTTTAAAATTTTTATAGATTTTCATTTACCAAGTTAACTCTTTTTGGAAAAAATTAGATTCTACTTCATTTTGTTTTAATAAATCATTAATAAATTTTTCATTTGTGGCTTTATCTTTATGAACGCCACCTGTAATAAATATAGAGTCTAATTTCATATTGTTTGCGCCTTTAATGTCTGTTTTAAGGTTGTCGCCAATTACTAAAGTTTTTTGACTCATATCCAAACAAGAAAGATAAACTTCTTTATAAGGTTTTCCGAAGTATATTACACTGCCCCCTATACTTTCAAAAACTTGTGCAATTTTTCCTGCACAATATTCCTCCTCCGATCCCCTATGAACAGTTAGATCTGGATTAGTACAGATAAATTTTTTATTTTTAAAATTTTTAAGCAAATTTTCATAAAATTTTAAATTTTCCTCCTCTTCATCAAGTAAGCCAGTACATAAAATAAAATCGCAATTTTCAAGAGTAGTTTTATTTTCTTTAAACTCAAAAAATAAAGATTGATCTCTTGGTGGTCCTAAATGAAAAAACTTTTTACCAAATTTTTTTTCTTTTAAAGAATTTCTAGCTGCCTCTCCCGATGTAAGTATATTTTTTAAGAACTTCTCTTCCATATTTAATTTTTTCAGAAATTCTTTAACTTTATAGTTGGGTCTGGGTGCATTTGAGAGAAAAATTATTTTTTTATTATTCTCATCTAATTTTTGAATGACCTCTAAAGCTGAAGCGTAAAGTTTAATTCCATTATGCATTACACCCCATAAATCTATTAAAAATGCATCATAATCTTTATATATTCTTGATAAATGATCTAATTTTTTAATTTTCATAGGAAATTCAACGTTTTTTTGACAGTTTTTTTTTTATCATAGACTTGAAATATTTTAAATACATACCATATTTCTCATTATTATAAATTAAAGGAGTTTTCATGAAATTTAGACCGCTACACGACAGAGTATTGATAAAAGTGCTTGATAGTGAGGAAAAAACCAAGGGTGGTATTATAATCCCAGATACTGCAAAAGAAAAACCACAAGAAGGTGAAGTTGTTGCTGTCGGACCCGGTGCAAAAACAGAAGATGGAAAAACAGTTAAAATGGATGTTAAAGTTGGAGATAAAGTTATTTTTGGAAAGTGGTCTGGAACTGAGATCAAGATTGATAACATCGAATACAGCATAATGAAAGAATCAGACATTATGGGAATTTCAAAAAGTAAATAAATAATAAAAAGGAGATTTTAATGCCAAAGATTATAAAATTTAATAACGAAGCTAGAGCTAAGATGTTGAAAGGCGTTGACACTCTTGCAAACACTGTAAAAACAACTCTTGGTCCGAAAGGAAGAAATGTCGTTATTGACAAGTCGTATGGAGCACCGAGAACTACAAAAGATGGAGTAACAGTAGCTAAAGAAATTGAACTCGAAGATAAATTTGAAAATATGGGCGCTCAAATGGTTAAAGAAGTGGCGAGTAAAACTAATGATAACGCTGGTGACGGAACGACTACTGCAAGTATACTAGCCCAAGCTATCGTTGGTGAAGGTATTAAATATGTTACTGCAGGAATGAACCCAATGGATATTAAAAGAGGGATAGATAAAGCTGTAGAAAATGTAATTGAAAATTTAAAAAAAACATCAAAAAAAGTCAAAGCTAATGAAGAAGTTGCGCAAGTAGGAACTATATCTGCTAACGGAGAAAAAGAGATAGGAGACATGATTTCCAAAGCTATGCAAAAAGTAGGTAATGAGGGTGTTATTACAGTTGAGGAAGCTAAAGGAATAGAAACTGAACTTGATGTTGTGGAGGGTATGCAATTTGACCGGGGATATTTGTCACCATACTTTGTTACAAATACAGATAAAATGACAACGGAATTAGAAAATCCACTTGTTTTACTTCACGAGAAAAAATTAACAAACCTTCAACCGATGGTTCCTCTTTTAGAATCTGTGGTTCAAGCAAACAGGCCTTTGATGATAATTTCTGAAGACGTAGAAGGTGAAGCGCTAGCGACACTTGTAGTTAATAAGTTAAGAGGTGGCCTAAAAGTTGTTGCGGTAAAAGCTCCAGGTTTTGGGGATAGAAGAAAAGAAATGCTTGAAGACATTGCGATCCTCACTGGTGGTTCAGTAATATCCGAGGATCTAGGTACAAAACTTGAAAATGTTAAGATAAATAATTTAGGTTCATGCAAGAAAGTCAAAATTGATAAAGAAAACAGTACACTTGTTGCAGGGACTGGTAAGAAAGCTGACATTGAAGCAAGATGTAATCAAATAAGAAAACAAATTGAAGAAACTACTTCGGATTATGATAAAGAAAAACTTCAAGAAAGATTAGCTAAATTAGCTGGTGGTGTTGCTGTGATCAAAGTTGGTGGTGCAACAGAAGTTGAAGTTAAAGAAAGAAAAGACAGAGTAGAAGACGCATTGAATGCGACGAGAGCAGCTGTAGAAGAAGGAGTTGTTGTTGGTGGTGGTTGTGCTCTTCTTTATGCTTCACAAGAATTAGATAAAGTAAAAGTTAAAGGTGATGACCAAAAAGCTGGAGTTGATATTATTAAAAAAGCACTTCAAGCACCTATTAGACAAATTGCAGCTAATGCTGGAGTTGATGGTTCGGTAGTTGTTGGAAAGCTATTAGAAGGAAAAAAGGCAACACAGGGGTTTGACGCACAAGATGAGCAATATGTCGATATGTTTTCAAAAGGTATTATAGATCCGATGAAAGTTGTAAGGTCAGCTTTACAAGATGCTTCCTCAATTGCTGGTTTGCTTATTACAACTGAAGCTATGATTGCTGATAAACCGGAAGAAAAAGATTCTGGTCCTGCTATGCCTCCTGGTGGAATGGGTGGTATGGGAGGAATGGGTGGTATGGGAATGTAATCCTAACTATTTCAAAGAATTTAAAAAGGGCTGCAATTTTGCAGCCTTTTTTTTTGAGTAAAGAACACATGCTTGAGACTTTAAAATCAAACCATCTTTTAAAATTCTAAGATTATTATCTTTTAAAGTTTTTCCAGTTGAGGTGATATCAGTAATAATTTCTGAAGAACCAATAAAAGGGTAAGTTTCTGTTGCTCCAAGACTAGGAACTAATTTGTATTGGGTAACACCTTTTGAGACTAGAAAATTGTTAGTTAAATTTGGGTATTTTGTTGCAACTCTCAATCTGGTATTTTTTTTATCTCTAAAATCAAAGGATACTTCTTCTAAGTCAGCAACAGTTTGCACATCAATCCAATCATTAGGTATAGCAACTACAACATTGGCTGAACCAAAATCCAATTTTTTCTTTACTTCTATTTTTCGTTTCAAGTTTGTAGCCGACTCATTTAAAAGATCTAAACCTGAAATTCCTATATCAAGTGTACCATCACCTAGTCTTTGAATAATTTCTTTAGCATGTAAATATATAATTTTTATATTTGGATATTTTTCAAAACTTGCAAAATAATTTCTTTCTCCACCATTTGAAGTAAGTTCGTAATTATTTTTTTTGAAAAAATGGACTGCTCCTTCCTTTAGCCTTCCTTTACTTGGTAATCCAATAGTTATTAAATTTTTCATATCTTTAGATTATTTAAATTTATTGCAGCACCTACTGCTGAAATATTTTTCTTAGATCCAAGGCTCTTTAATAAACCATCGTATCTACCACCTCTTGCTATCTCTTTTTTTGAAGAATTATATATCTCAAATACTACTCCAGAATAGTACTCAATATCTCTACCAAAATTTGTAGAAAAAATTATTTTAGAATTTAACTTTGATAAGTTTTTCAAACTTGAAAGGTCTTTAAAAACTCTTTTGTTTAATTGGTTTTTGTTAATAAAATTATTTAATGTTTTTTCTAATTTATTTAATGGACAATTAATTTTTAAATAATCTTTAATAATTTTTACTGTTTTTTTATTTTCTTTAAATGACCTTGGATCTTTTATCTTCCTATCGAATCTTGATACGATTTCTGAAACTTTTCGGTTTGCAACTTCTTTGTTCTGATCAATATTCTTCATTTCAAAAAACTTTTTCTTATCTAATTCGACTGTAGAAGGATCGACGTCAGAATTTGTTTCAAGCCTATTAAGTAAATCTTCGAAATATTGTGGCCGCCAAAAGTGTCTTTTTAATCTCATTCTCCATCTTTCAGGTATTTTTAAAGATTCGATTAATTGTTTGAATAAACTTACATCACCAACTTTAATCGATATATTTTTAATTTTTATTTTATTTATCGAATTAGTTATTGTTTTTAGAACTTTTAAATCATCAATAGATTTATTTTTTGAACCAAAGATCTCTAAACCCAATTGATAGTTGATAACCTTGTTTAAACTTTGAGACCTTCTATAAGCTTGACCTGAATAATATATTTTTGAATTTGCTTTAGAATTATCTTTTAAATATTTAATACATGAAGCAACGGTTAAATCTGGTCTTAAACACATGCTTTTTCCAGCATCATCCTCAAAAGTAAGCATTATCTTCCTAAAATTCTCCCCAGATCTTTCGATAATATAATCTGAATCTAAAAGTACATCTGGTTCTGATAAAACAAAACCATCTTTCTTAAATGCTTTTATTATACTTTCAGAGTAGTTTTTTGATTTCATTTGCTAGTTCCTCAATTTTAATTGAACTCTCATTTCCACTTTCTAAATTTTTTAAAGTTACTTTTCCTGATTTTATTTCATTATCACCATACAAAATAACAGCTGGGGATCCTAACTTGTTTGCATATTCCATTTGTTTTTTTAACTTACCCTCCCCTGGATAAATCTCTGAACTTATATTCAATGCTCTAAGTTTGTTTAGTATGCCTACGTATTCCTTAATTTTATCTTTATCAAAAACGCATATAATGACTGGTCGTGTAGACTTTATTTTAAAATCTTTTTTCTGCATCAAAGCAAATACAAGTCTATCTAAACCAATTGATATTCCTGTTGCGGGACAATCTAAATTTCCAAAATTACTTACGAGATTATCATATCTTCCTCCCCCGCCTATTGATCCAAATTGAATGGTCTGCCCTTTTAAATTTTTAATTTGAAAATTTAAATTAACTTCAAAAATGGGTCCAGTGTAATATTCTAGTCCCCTTATAACTGATGGGTCAAATTTGTAATTCTTAAAATTGTAAGCTTTGAATATTTCTAGAATTTCTGAAATATCTTCGCTATCAGGAATTTTGCCTTGCAAAGTAGTTTCGATTTTTTTGATCTGATCGTTACTCAGTTTTGCTCCTTTTGTATAATCTCCTGACTTATCTTTTCGGCCCTCTCCTAGAAGTTTTTTTGCTTCTTCCCAGCCAAGTCTATCAATTTTGTCTAGGGCCCTCAGTGTAGTAGAAACTTGGTCTTTTGATGTAATTTTTAATTTTTCGAATAATTTATCTGTTAATTTTCTAGAGGAAATTTTTACTGTATAATCTTTTTTATCTAAACCGCACTTTTCTAATATTTCAGAAATTAATACACAAAGCTCTGCATCTGCTTGTAAATTTTTTGTCCCAACATAGTCCGCATCAAATTGTAAAAATTCTCTAAATCTTCCAGGTCCAGGTTTTTCGTTTCTCCAAACAGAACCTAATTGATAACGTTTAAATGGTTTTGGTATTTCAAGATAATTCTTTGCAACATATCTTGCTAAAGGTGCGGTTAGATCGTAACGAAGTGATATCCATTTATTTTCATCTTTAAAAGAAAACACTCCAGAGTCTGGTCTTTCTTTATCAGGTAAAAATTTTCCAATACTATCTGTATACTCAAAACTAGGTGTTTCGAGATATTGAAAACCGTACTTAATCATAACTTCTTTGATATTAGAAATTACAAAATCACGGATTAATAATTCTTTTTCTTTTCTATCTACAAAACCTAATGGTAATTCCTTAGAAGGTTTTGTTTTTTTATCTTTTACCATTTTTTTGGTACAGCAGGGTGGATTCGAACCACCGACCCCTAGTTCCACAAACTAGTGCTCTAACCAACTGAGCTACTGCTGCATAACTCCTTTTTATATTAATTGTTTATAAATTTGTATTTTAAATATGTAGTGATTTAGCTAAGCAATAGCCTAGCGTGCACTCTGTGAGAGTGTTTGTGTGAAATAACGATGTATTTTCTTTTCAACATTTGTAGCTTTTTTAACAAATTAAAAATTAATTTCAACCCTTGATTATTGGGACAATAACCTAAATCTAGGTAACCATTGCCCCAATTTTCGAATTTGCTGGTAATAAGATTTAAGATGTTTTCTGTAGATTTACCGCGGCAGGTCCTTTTTCTCCGTTCTCTACATCAAAAGTAAGCTCATCACCTTCGTTTAAATATTTTAAACCAGCTGCTCTTACTGCTGAAGAATGAACGAAAACGTCCTTTTCTTTATCTTCTCTTTCAATAAAACCGTAACCTTTAGTTCCATTGAACCACTTTACTTTGCCTTTTAGACTCATTTTTCTTTCCTTATACTTAGTTAACTTAATATTAGTAAAATTTACTAATATTGCCCTTAAACAGTTTAATAGATTAAAAGTCAAGCAAATGATTGGTTTTTAATAAAAAAAACCCTTGTATTACCAATTTGCTACAGAAAATTACTTAGAATTACTAATAAGATAAGGACAATTGCTGATCCTAGCACTAAACTTTTTCTTTTTTGAAATAATCTAATTATTTTTGAAGTTGTAGGTTCAACAAATGCCAAATTGTTATCAATCGTGTCTTTAGCTTTTTTAAATCCCTGATCTCTACCTACTTTAAGAAATTTTGTCTTTCTATGATTTAAAATTTGATCTCCAGATAAACTTTCAAAATTTTCAAGATATTTTAAAATTATATTTTTAATTTTTTCCGCTGTTTCTTTATGATCTCTATGGGCTCCACCAAGTGGTTCTTCTACAACCTCGTCAACTATACCTAATTTTAAAAGTTGTTGTGCCGTTAATTTCATAGCTTCAGCGGCTTCCAGAGATTTGCTTGGGTCTCTCCACAATATAGATGCACAGCCTTCAGGTGATATAACAGAATAGATTGAGTGCTCTAACATTATTACTTTATTCGATGAAGCCAGTGCAATTGCGCCTCCAGACCCACCCTCGCCTATTATTATTGAAATGTTTGGTACCTTAAGGGACATGCAACACTCAATAGAGTTTGCAATGGCTATTGCTTGCCCCCTTTGCTCAGCACCTATTCCTGGGTATGCGCCAGGTGTATCAATTAAAGAAATAACTGGAATTCTGAAGCGATCAGCAAGTTTCATAAGTCTGATACATTTTCTATAGCCCTCGGGTCTCATCATGCCAAAATTGCTTTCCATTCTACTATTAAGATCCAAACCTTTTTCCTGTCCTAAAACCAAAACAGATTTATTGTTTATGAGTCCAAAACCAGCAATTATTGATTTATCATCTGAAAATAACCTATCTCCTGAGATTAAAGTAAAATCTGAAAATATTTCATTGATATAAAATTTAGCTCTTGGTCTATCTTCGTGCCTTGCAACTAATGTCTTTTGCCAACTGTTGAGTTTTGAGTAAGTTGTTTTTAATTTTGAATTAATTTCTTCCTGAATTTTTTCAATTTTAGCAGTATCAACCTGGGATATGCCGTCTTTATCAAAAGGATTCTTAGATTTTTCTAAATTTTCCTCAAGAGATTTTATTTCTTTCTCAAATTCAAGATAATTTCTCATAAAATTTAATTATTGAAACAATATTATTAATCCTATTAAATTTCAAATGTGTCAATAAATTCTTGATAAAATGCCCAATTTCTAGTGTATTGTTAATATAATGAAAAAAATAACCATAAATAATTTGAAGATTGACGAAAATCTTATCAAATTTATTAATGACGAAGCCATTCCTGGAACCGGCTTAGATTCAAATCATTTCTGGAAAGAATTTAGTAATGTAGTTCATGAATTAGCCCCAAAAAATAAAAATTTAATCAAAAAAAGAGAAGAGATACAAAAAAAAATTGACGACTGGCATTTGTCAAACAAGGATAGTACATTGGATAAAAATAAATATACCGAATTCTTAAAATCTATTAATTATATTGTAGAAGAAAAAGACAATTTCAAGATCAATACATCAGATGTTGATGAAGAGATTTCTTCTATAGCGGGACCTCAATTAGTTGTTCCAGTTGATAATGCTAGATATGCTTTGAACGCAGCGAATGCTAGATGGGGAAGCTTATATGATGCAATTTATGGAACAGATGTTATATCTGAAAATAAAGTTGATACTTGGGACAAACAAAGAGCGATTGAAGTCATAAATTATGTTAGAGAATTCTTTGATAAAATAATTTCAATTGAAAACACTAGTTGGAAAAATATATCTAAAATAAAAATTGAAAATAATAATTTGGTTTTTCTAGTAGATGACAAAAGGCATAATCTAAAAAATAAAAATCAATTTGTTGGCTTTAGTGGTGAGAAAAGTAATCCAAAATCTATTTTATTTAAAAATAATAACTTACATATTGATGTTATAATTGATGAAAATAGCAAGATTGGAAAAACGGATAAAGCAGGAATTTCAGATATAATTGTGGAGTCGGCTATATCAACTATTGTTGATAATGAGGATTCTGTAGCTGCTGTGGACTCTTTTGATAAAGTAAAATGTTATAGGAATTGGCTTGGTTTGATGAAAGGAGATTTAAAAACTGAGGTTAATAAAAATGGAAAAACATTTGTAAGAAAATTAAATTCTAACAGAAGTTACATGGGAGCAGATGGGTCAAAAATTACCTTACACGGTAGAGCTTTATTACTTAATAGAAATGTAGGTCATTTAATGACGAATCCTGCAATAATATTAAAAGATGGGTCTGAAATACCTGAGGGTATCATGGATGCTTTCATATCTACTTTATGTGCTATGCATGACTTTAAATTAAAGAATAATTCTAGAAAAGAGTCGGTTTACATTGTTAAACCGAAAATGCATGGCCCTGAAGAAGTTGACTTTACTAATAATTTATTTTCAAGAGTAGAAGATGCTTTAAAAATAAAAAAATATTCAATTAAAGTTGGAATAATGGATGAGGAAAGAAGGACAACAGTTAATTTAAAAGAATGTATAAGAAAAGTTAAGGAAAGAGTTGTTTTTATAAATACTGGATTTTTAGATAGAACTGGTGATGAAATGCATACATCTTTTGAGGCTGGTCCTATGATTTTTAAAGGGGATATGAAAAAATCTACGTGGTTAAATACTTATGAAGATTGGAATGTAGATATTGGTTTAGCATGTGGTTTTTCTGGTAAGGCCCAAATAGGAAAAGGTATGTGGGCTATGCCAGATAAAATGTCTGATATGATGAAGCAAAAAATTAATCATCCAAAATCTGGCGCAAATTGTGCTTGGGTACCGTCTCCAACAGCAGCTACACTTCATGCAACGCACTATCATTACTTTGACGTTTTTAAAAAACAAAATGAATTAAAAAATAAGAAGAGAGCAAAGTTAGAAAACTTACTCGAAATACCAAAGGCTGATAGACCTAATTGGTCTTTAGATGACATAAATAAAGAGCTTGAAAACAATGTACAAGGGATTTTAGGCTATGTAGTAAGGTGGATTGACCAGGGCGTAGGTTGCTCAAAAGTACCTGACATAAACAATATTGGTTTAATGGAGGATAGAGCTACTCTTAGAATTTCATCCCAACATATAGCAAATTGGTTGCATCATAATATATGTTCTAAAGACCAAGTTATGAAAGTTATGAAAAAAATGGCTAAAATAGTAGATGAACAAAACAGTTCAGATAAAAAATACGAGCCAATGTCTTTAAATTTTGAAAAATCTAAAGCTTTTATGACAGCGTGTGATTTAATTTTTAAAGGAAGAATTCAACCATCTGGATACACAGAGCCTTTACTTCACAAAAGAAGATTAGAAAAAAAATCTATTCACTAGATACCGGTACCCTGTTTTTAAATGCAGAGACCAATGTGCCATCGTCTAGCTGTTCTATTTCTCCACCAACAGGTAATCCTTGGCCTAATTTAGAAATTTTAATTTCACTATTTTTAATTTCATCCTCAATATAATGTGCTGTTGTTTGACCTTCGACAGTTGCGCTAGTTGCAATTATTACCTCTTTTAATTTATTTTTTTCTATTCTTTTAAGTAAAGAGTCTATTAAAAGATTTTTTTGACCATTATTGTCGTTATTATTTAATGTTCCACCCAATATATGGAAATATCCTTTGAAAATATTTGATGACTCTATTGCCCACATATCAGCTAAATTTTCTACAACACAGATTTTATCATAACCATTAATATTTTTTTCACATGTGCACTGTGTATCTTTCATTTTTAAATTTCCACATATGTTACAACGGACTACATTTTTATAAACACTAGCTAAAGATTTTGCTAAGGGTTTGATCATATTTTCTTTATTTGTAATAAGCTTTAAAATTATTCTCTTGGCGGACTTCGGGCCTAAACCAGGAAGTTTTGAGAACTGTTTAATTAATTCATCTATTTCTTGATTATTATTTTCCATTTAAAAAGGCATTTTAAAATCTGGAGGTAGGTTTGGTATTCCAGTCACTTTACTTATTTCTGATGAAGTTTTTTTTTTAAGTTTGTCTTTTGCGTCATTATAGGCAGCCACAATTAAATCATAAATGATTTCTTTTTTTTCATTTTTTGCATTGTCGTGAACAAAAATAGACTTCATTTCATAATCCCCTTTGAGTACTACCTTAACTAGTTCACCGCCAGATACTCCTTCCACCTCAATTTTTTTCAAATTTTCTTGTACCTCTTTCATTTTTTCTTGAATATTTTTGGCCTGTGATAACATATCTGAAAAATTACTCATTTGTTTCGCTCACATCAATTAATTCAGAATCTGGAAAGAATTTTGAAACTTCTTTATAAACTTCACTATTTTTTTCATTTTCTAATTTACTTTGTTTTTTTTCTATTTTTTGTTCATGAAAAGTCTTGAGATTATTGTCTTTGCTTAAACTTATAATCCATCTTTTACCTGTCCATTCGTGCAAACAATGAGACAACTTTTTAATAAAATTTTTGTTCAAATTCTCATTAAAGCTAATTTCAATTTTTCCTTGCTCGAATTTAGATAATTTAACATTCCTTTCCAAGTCAAATTTAAGTTCCATTTCTTTATTCTTTTCAGCGATATCTATAAGACTTGAAAAAGATCTTATCTCTAAATTTTCTTGATTCAGGATTTCATTTTTATCCTGTTTTTTTATTTGATCTGTATTCTTCATCTGCTCTTTTACAAAGTTGACTGGCTTAGTTTCTTCAGTTGTTTCCATACTTTCTTTGGCTTTTAAATCTGAAACCTCGTTTTTTTTATCAATAGAAACTGTTTCTTCTGTGTTTTCATCAAAATTTTTAATATGTATTAGTTGCATCACAAACATTTTAAGAGCAACATCCTCGTTTGAAACAAGTTTTAAATCTTCAATAGTTTTTAAAGATAGTTGCCAAAATAAACCAAGATCTTGCATATTTAAGTCTTTGGAGATTTTATCAATCAATTTAATTTCCCCCTCCGAAAGAAATAAGTCTTTTTCGATAGGTCCAAGACTTGCCCTTCTTCCAAATAAATAAAGTAGTTCTAAAAAATCATTTAAAAAGTTTTTTGCATCTAATCCTCCATCGCTCAAATCCTTTAGTTGATCTAATGCTCCTTTTTCATTTCCTTCAAAAATACAGTTAATCAAGTTTATTATTTTGGATTTATCAGCTATCCCTAGCATTTTTCTTACGTCAGCTTCTTGAATAGTGTTATTTGCATCGAGACTTTGAAAAATTAATGCCCTATCTAATAACGATACAGCATCCCTAACTGATCCTTCTGATGCTCGAGCTAATAATTTTAAAGCATCATCGGAGATTTTTCCTTTTTCGATATCTGATATTTTTTTTAAATGTTTAAAAATCTGCTCTAAATTTACTCTTCTAAGATCAAACCTCTGGCATCGAGATAAAATTGTTATAGGTATTTTCCTAGCTTCAGTAGTTGCTAGGATAAATTTTAGTTTTTCTGGTGGCTCTTCTAAAGTCTTTAAAAGACCATTGAAGGCCTGTTTAGATAACATGTGAACTTCGTCTATGATAAATATTTTAAATTTTGCACTGGTAGGATTATACTTTGCATTTTCTATTAACTCTCTTACATCGTCTATTCCAGTTTTCGATGCTGCATCCATCTCAAGAACATCGATATGATTTGAATTTTCAATTTCTCGACAGTGGCAAGTTTCTTTTTCACCACACATTTCCCCTGTTTCAAAATTTTTGGTACAATTCATTGCCTTTGCAATTAATCTAGCAGTTGTTGTTTTTCCAACTCCTCTAATCCCAGTTAAAAGATAAGCATTAGGTGTTTTGTTTATTTTTATTGCGTTAGAAATTGTTTGTGCAATTATTTCTTGGCCAATTAAATCTTTAAAAATCCTCGGCCTATATTTTAACGCTAAAATTTTTGAATTATTTTTTTCCATATAAGGAGACCAAACAACCCGCTTTTAAAAGTTCGTGCTGCTGTTGTTACACCCTGACACGTTAAACGTATCAAAACCGCCTGAATGGCCCCCAATTTATTATATCAATATAAAATTGAATTCTACAAGTGTGTAATCATTAATTTGTGGACTATTTTTTTTGTCTAAATTTAGAGGCCTCATAAACTCCAAGAATATCCAAGCTTTCAGTATGAAAACCTAGTTCCTCAAGAGCTTTTTGAACTTTTGTATCTTCGATGTGACCTTCTAGATCTAAGTAAAAATTTGTTTGGTCGAATGTGTTTTTAACTGAGAAACTTTCAAGTTTTGTCATATTTACTTGATTAGTAGCGAATCCACCAAGACATTTGTAAAGTGCTGCTGGAATACTTTTTAACCTAAAAATACAGCTAGTAATATATTTTTTATTTTTTTCAAAAGATGGTTGCTGAACACTTTTCCCCATTATAATAAATCTTGTAACATTATTAGTTTCATCCTCAATATTTTTTATCAAAACTTTAAGATTATAAATTTTTGCTGAAAGCACTGAAGCAATTGCAGCAATTGAATTATCTTTTCCACTAGATAATTCTTTTGCTGATCCAGCAGTATCTGCTGAAATAATAGTCTTAAACTTATGCTTTTGAATTATTTTTTGACACTGATCTATAGCTTGTGCATGACTTCTGACATATTTTATATCTTTAATCTCAGTATTTTCTTTTACTAAGAGATTATGTTCGACCTTCTGATAATGTTCTGCATAAATTTGTAATTTATATTTGGGTAATAAATAATGAATATCAGCTACTCTACCTGCTAGAGAATTTTCTATAGGGATAACTATTCTATAACTGTCATCTTGATGAGCTGTTTTAAATGTTTCTTCAAAAGTTGGACAAGTTTTTATATCAGCTCCTGGGAAAAGCACCTCACATGCTATGTGTGAGTAAGCACCCAGTTCCCCCTGAAAAGCTACTTTAAGTTTAGACATTTTATTTCTCCATTAAATTTTTAATCTCCTCTAAGTCAGCTTCTGTGTCAACACTTAGCGGGTCTGAATCTGTATAAAGTACGTCAATCTTCATATTGTTTTCAAGTGCTCTCATTTGCTCAAGATTTCTACTTAATTCTAAATTACTTCTTTTTAAATTAATATATTTGTTTAATGCATTTTTGGTAAACCCATAAATACCAATATGATGATAAACAAATAATTTTTTATCTGATACGGGATCTCTTACAAAATCAATTGCCTTAGACAGTTCAGAATTTTTAATATCATCTTTTGTAATTACTTTTACGATATTTTTATTTTCGTTCTCCCTGTCATCTTTAATACCAGAGGCTAAGGTCGCCATATCACAAGAGCCTTTTGCTAGATGTTCATTTAATTTAGAAATTGTGGAAGGTTCTAAGCTTGGCATATCTCCTTGTAAATTTATAATTATGCTGGGTTTTTTAGAGAAAAAATTTTTATATGCTTCGAAAACTCTATCAGTTCCTGTCTCATGATTTTGTAACGACAAATAAGCATCATAATTATTTTTTTTTATTAGCTGAAAAATATCTTTATCAGGAGTAGCCACTAATACTTTTCCAACACCTGAGTTCTTGGCTAAATCACATACATGAAGAATCATTTCTTTTTTGTTAATCAATTTTAAGGGTTTATTAGGAAGTCTTTTTGCTTTTAAACGCGAAGGTATTATTACAACTGTATTACTCATAAATATTTATGCGGCTCAAAGACGCAATATCAACTAAATTACTTTAAGTTTTTTTTGTTAACTCGTGATATATCTACCATATTAATTATCAAATTTATGAACGGTTTTGAAATAAATAAAATTATTGCAGCACTTATTTTCACTGTATTAGTTGTTTTTGGAATAGGAAAAATTTCTGACATAATATTTAACGTTGAAAAACCATCTCAAGCCGCTTATGTGGTTGAAGCCCCAACAATCCAAACTACAACTTCTGCTTCTTCTGAGTCTGGAAGTGTTGACATAAAAGCTTTGTTAGCAATGGGAACATTAGAACATGGCAAAAAAGTATTTAAAAAATGTACTGCATGTCACGTTGTTGCAAAAGGTGGAAAGAA
The DNA here is from genome assembly GCA_902579285.1 of uncultured Pelagibacteraceae bacterium. Taxonomy (GTDB): domain Bacteria; phylum Pseudomonadota; class Alphaproteobacteria; order Pelagibacterales; family Pelagibacteraceae; genus Anoxypelagibacter. Next base: position 192,766 of record CACHGA010000001.1, on the reverse strand, counting down.
TAAAATTGGACCAGTTCTTTACGGAGTTCTGGGCAGACAATCAGCAGCAATATCAGATTATAAATATTCAAAAGCACTCGTAGCCCACGGAAAAAAATGGTCATACGGTGAAATGAATGCTTATCTATTAAAACCTCAGGCTCATATAAAAGGAACTAAGATGGCTTTCGCTGGTTTAAAAAGTGAAAAAGATAGAGCCTCAGTAATTCTTTATATGAATACTTTTAGCGATAACCCGCTTCCAAAGCCTTAATCTATTTTATACACCACTCTATAATACTCTTCTGAGCATGAACTCTATTAAATGCTTGCAACCAAACAACAGATTGTTTTCCATCCATTACTTCACTTGTTACTTCTTCTTCTCTACTAGCAGGAAGACAGTGCATAAAAATAGCATCAGATTTTGCAGCTTTCATCAATTTTTTATTCACTTGATATTTTTTTAAAATTTTCTTTTTTTTCTTTTTATCGCCCTTATCTCCCATTGAAATCCATTTATCCGTCATTACACAATCTGCGTTAGATGCTGCCTCTAAAATATCTTCTGTAATTAAAAGTTTAGTTTTATTTTTTTTTGCTAGTTTAATCGCATTGCTACTTGGTTGATATTTTTTTGGGCAAGCAATGTTTAAATTAAAGTCAAATTTTGAGGCCGCCTCCATAAAAGAAACAGAGACGTTATTTCCATCACCTATCCAAGCTATAGTTTTATTTTTAATATCACCTTTTAATTCTTCAAATGTGAGTATATCTGACATAACTTGGCAAGGATGGCCCTCATTAGTTAGTCCATTTATAATTGGGATATCCAAATATTTTTTAAACTCATTCACATTTTTGTGTGAGTCTGTTCTGATCATTAAAATATCAGCATATTGAGATAAAACTTTTGCTGTGTCTTTAATTGTTTCATCTCCCTTCCCATAATGAATCTCATCTTGATTAAGAATAATTGAAGAACCTCCTAATTGTTTTACAGCAAGATCAAAAGATATTCTTGTTCTAGTAGAGGTTTTTTCAAAAATCATAATCATGTTCTTGCCCTGAAGTGGTTGATCATTATCAGGTTGTGATGCAGATTTTTTTCCTCTTTCAGATTTTTTTTTCTTTGCACTATCGATGATCGATCTTAATTCATCTTTATTAAGGTCTGAAATATTTATAAAATGATTCATATACTATCCATTTCATTACAAACTTTTCTTATTATTTTAATTGCAATGTCTATTTCGTTTTTCTTAACATTCAAAGGCGGCAGGATTCTGACTACGTTTTCACCTGCTCTCATTGTAAGTAATTTGTTGTCTTCTAATTTTTTAATAAATTTATTTTGATCCTCATGGAGCTGCAGACCAATTAATAATCCTATCCCTCTAACTTCTTTGATAATATTTGGGTATTCGTTTTTAATGTCATTTAGTTCTTCCATAAAATATTTTGAAGATTTTTGTACATTTGTTAAAAAACCTTTTTTAAAAATTTGATCTAAAACTGCATTACCAACGCTCATTGCTAAGGGATTTCCTCCAAAAGTACTTCCGTGTGATCCAGGTGTCATACCTTTTGCAACTTTTTTATTCATCAAAACAGCCCCGATTGGAAAACCACCGCCAATGCCTTTTGCGATTGGTACTATATCTGGTTTGATTTTTGCATATTCAAAGGCAAAAAATTTACCGGATCTGCCGATACCACATTGAACTTCGTCTAAAATTAATAAAATTTTCTTTTTATTACAGAGTTTTCTAAGTTCTCTTAAACACCAGTCTGGAATAACTTTTATTCCTGACTCCCCCATTGCAGTTTCTACCATTATTGCTGCAGTCTTCTTGGTAATAGATTTTTTAAGAGCTTTGTGGTCACCAAAATTAAAATGATCAAAACCAGGAACTTTTGGCTCAAATCCCTCGGTCATTTTTTTTGATCCACTTGCAAATATAGTTGCTAGCGTTCTGCCGTGGAAAGAATTTTTAATACAAAGTATTCTATTTTTTTGAGGTTTGCCGATTTTATAAAAATATCTTCTAGCTGCCTTTATTGCTAATTCGGTTGCTTCAGCACCACTATTTTGAAAAATAACATAATCAGCAAAGGTTTTTTGTCTTAATCTTTTAGCTAATTTTTCACCTTCTGGAATTATGAAAGCATTCGAAACATGCCAAACTTTTTTTGATTGTTTATTTATAGCTTTTGTTAAGTAGCTGTTTGCATGACCAAGAGAATTTACAGCTATTCCTTGAACAAAATCTAAATATTTTTGACCTTTGCTCGAGTATAAAAAGCTTCCTTTTCCTCTACTGAAAGCAATTTTTCTTCTATTATAATTTTTTGCTAGTGCGCTCATTTTAAGATCTTATTTTATACCCCTTTTTATAAAGCAAATAAGACACATACCAAAGAACAATTGCTAAGATCGTTAAATATAATGATCCAACAAATATTGATCCGTCTGATTTCTCAAGGAAGCCATATCTAAATCCATCAATCATGTAAAAAAATGGATTACATTTACTTATTGTTTGAAGAAAAACTGGCAGGTTATCAATGGTATAAAAAGTTCCTGATAAAAATGACAATGGTATGATTAAGAAATTTGTTACTGTCGCCATATGATCAAATTTTTCTGCCCAAAGTCCTGCTATGACACCTACCGACCCGAGTATAAAAGATGAAATGAAAGTGTAGAAAATCACCGCAGAAAAACTTTTAATTTCTATATCAACTAAAAAATAGAATACAATTAGAGACACTAGTCCTATCATGAAACTTCTCGTTGTAGCCGCAAGAGCTACCGCAATAGTTACTTCAGATGGTGAGAGAGGTGCATATAAAATATCCACAATATTTCCTTGAATTTTTCCAATCATGAAGCTTGAAGAAGAATGCGAGAAAGCTTGTTGTATTATTTGCATTGCAATCAATCCAGGCGCGAGGAAAGTTATAAATGGATAACCAAGCATATCTGATCTGCCATCTCCGATTGCAACTGCTAAAACTCCAAGGAATAACAAAGAAGATATTATTGGGGATAAAAGTGTTTGAATCCAAACTATAAGAAATCTTAAAACTTCTTTTTTATAAAGTGTCCAAAAACCTATCCAATTTATTAGGCCAAATCTTCTAGCGCCAAATTTATATTTTGTTCTCATTTCAACCATACGTAGTCTTATAACTCCAAAAAAAAATTTCTGTGAAAAACTTTTTTTATAAACAGATTTTGAGACTTATTTGTTTCAACACTACTAGATTTTGTAATAGCTTAAAACTATAAAACAAGATGTAGTTTTCTAAATATGAGTTATTGGGACGAAACACGCGAAGCAAAATTAAAAGAGTTATGGGAAAAAGGCCATACAGCTAGTCAGATAGCTGAAGCTTTAGGCGGAACCACTAGAAACGCAGTTATTGGTAAAGCCCATAGGTTAAAGCTTGCTGGCCGTGTTCAATCTACAAAAAAGCAAAAGCAAAATAAACCTGCTACGAGTGTTCAAAGTAAAGAGGAGAGAAATATAAGTAGAAGAAGTAGGTTCAAATCCTTACTTCTTGATAAAAACTTTGAGCCAGAAAATCCAAAAAAATTGGAAGAATTAGATGATAAAAATTGTAGATGGCCCATAGGTCACCCGGATGAAGAAAATTTCTATTTTTGTGGAAGATCACCAATTGAGGGTTTTTCATATTGCAAACTCCATGTTTTATACGCATTTCAGACCAGAGATCAAAAGGACGAATTGATAGATAAAGAGGATGATATTCCTGACTTCATAGAGAAGAAAGTTAAAGCTTCTAAGTAATCCTTTAATAAAACCTTAACAATACTTTAATATAATAATTAGGAGAAAAAATATGAATGAAATTACTATAAAATATCTTAAATGGACAAGTACGTTTTTAACCTTGTTTGGAATATTAGCATTCTATTTAGATTACTATCCTTACAGCATGATACCTCACGGACTTGGTATTATTGGATGGACAGTTGTAGGAACCATAACAAAGGATAAACCGCTACTTACAAACTTTGCATTGCAAATACCTATAATGTTTGCGGGTATAATAAAATATTCGATATAGATTTATGAGGAATATTTTGTTTGTGTGCACAGGCAATTCAGCAAGAAGTATTCTTGCAGAAGCTTTGATCAATAAAAATTATAGTTTAAAATTTAAAGCTTTTAGTGCAGGTAGCAATCCAACAGGGAAAATAAACCCTAATATAAAAAAATATTTAGAAAAAAAAAATTTCGATATATCAAATTATTCTTCAAAGAATTTTGACCAGTTTTTAAACAATAAAATAAAAATTCATCAAGTTATAACAGTTTGTAACAATGCCCATAATGAGGTCTGTCCGGTCTGGCCTGAAAAAAAAGATATAATTCATTGGGATATTGAAGACCCAGTTGAAAAAATTAAATCTGCTACTTCTGATACAGAGATTGAAAAAGTAATTGATGAAACTTATGAAATATTATCTAATAAGATTAAAGAATGGGTCTCAAATGAAGAATAAAATATTTGTTGGTGAATTTATAGGAAGTTGTTTTTTAGTCATGATAATTGTTGGCTCAGGTTTAATGGCTGAAAACTTAAGTAATGACGTTGCTGTGATGTTAATTGCAAACACAATAGCAACAGGAGCAGGTTTATTTGTGCTTATTACAGTATTTGCTGATGTATCAGGAGCTCACTTTAATCCATTTGTAAGTATTGCCATGACAATAACGGGAAAATTAAAAAAGAAACTGCTACCCTACTATATCATTGCTCAATTGATTGGTTGCTTGATTGGTGTTGGTTTAGCCAATTTCTTTTTTGAACATGACATTTATGAATTATCTACTAAATCAAGAGATGGAATTTACATATTCACATCTGAAGTAATAGCAACATTAGGGCTTATAATAATAATTTTTGGCTCTATGAAGTCAGGAAAAATTGCTGTTGCTGCTAGTGTTGGTCTTTATATTACAGCTGGTTACTGGTTTACTTCGTCTACTTCTTTTGCAAATCCAGCTGTTGCGATTGCTAGAACTTTTACAGAATCGTTTACTGGTATTAGTTATTTAAACACTCCTTATTATATCTTAGCTGAACTTGTAGGAATGTTAATTGCTGTATTTATTGTTAAAAAGTTATTTTTAGTGAAAAATTGAAAAATACAAAACTTGCCAATCGGATAAGTTTAATTAAAAAATATTAAAAATTTGTAAACTACAGGTTGTATAAAATTAACTTTTAGATTTATGAATTCTGTGATTAAATTTATCATCTAATAATCTGGAGGTAAAAATGGGAAAAAAACTAAAAAAAAATGAGAAGAAAAAAACAAAAATTTTAAAAGCAATTGATAGACTGAAAAATAAAATTAAGGCCAAAGAAAAAAAATTGTCAAAAGTTAATATTAAAATTGCTGGTTTAGAAAAAAAGGTTGCAGAAAAAAAAGCAAAAAAGCTTGCTAAGAAAAATGCAGAGAAGTCTCCTGCATCTATAAATAATTAATATCAAAAAATTGTCTTTCTCCCTTCTCTTAAATAAGAGGGAGAAAGTAGTGAATTAACAAGATTTAACGGGGATAATGATGATTTTAAACATTATATCTTATAAAGAGATATATATTTTATTTATAATGAAATACGCTCGATAAATTTTACCGAGCGTATTTTGAGGGAAACGTAATAAATTAATTAAAATAAATATTAAGGAAGTCTCATAATTAATTAATAATATAGAAATGCTAAAAAAATATTAAAATTAAGTTAAAGATTTATTAATTTTCAAGAATAAATGATATTAGAGTCGACATTCATCTCTTTTGCTAAATTTTTAAGTCTTTTAGTTACTTGTTTTGAGACTATATCGCTATGATTGTTAGGTATTTTCAAAAAAATAGTCTTATTTCTTTTATAAATTTTAAATTCATCTAACAACAAAGAAGACATGCTTGTAAGTGACTCTGCTAATCTTAAAGCAGATCCCACTTGCTTTGAGGATAAAATCTCGTTGTTATTTAATAAGGATAGAAACTGATAATCCGGGTTATATTTTAAGCCACAATGTCTCCAAAAACTTGCTGATGCAACTTTTACCCTATCTTTATGTTTTAGTTTTAGTAATGGAGTATTTAACACTTCCATAAAAACTAACTCTGCTTTTTGAAAAGCTCCTAGGCCCCAATCCATTTTACTTAAGATACAAGCCAAGGTTAGTAATCTTCGATTAAAATATTCGTTGTCTTCAAATAATGGTGAAATAAAATTAAAATATTTCTCAAAACTCTTTCCATAGTCCCCTTTTTTAAAAGATATACCATCAGTTTTTAATTTGAAAATTTCATCCTCGCTCATTCCTTGGTTTATAATTGTATTCATATGTCCCTCTCTCAGTCCACTGATTGAGCAAATAACTTTTGAGGGGCTTGCTGCTTCAATTATTTCGTTTAGTATTATAGAGCTAAAAGGTAAATAGGGAGTTCTAGATTTAGTAATATATTCCATTGATTTCAAAGATGATTTATTAAATTTTGAAATTCTATTTAAGTATTTTACTGCTACATCTTTTGAGAGCTTATATTGATGCAAAATATGTAATGGGTGTTTTTCTTTAAAGAGATGATATTTAAATAATGATCTCCAAGTCCCTCCTACCAAATAAATATTTTTAAATTTTTTTTTAGAAAGCCATTTTTCATCTCTTAAAAGTTTTCTAACATATTTTCCCAAATTTCTTTTTTTTATAATAGGATTATTTTCAAGTCTTAATACTCCAAGAGGTAAAGAGGTTGTTTCGAAAATTTGATTTTTAGAAACTCTGGCAAGTTCTAAACTTCCCCCTCCTAAATCTGCAACTAGTCCATCTACTTCATCAAATCCTACCATTACACCGTTTGCTGATGTTCTTGCTTCTTCCTCGCCAGATAATACTAGTGGTTTTTTATTAAATATTTTTTCAATTTCTCTTAAAAATTCTTTTGCATCAGTAGCCTCCCTAAAAGCTGCTGTAGCAATAATTTCTAAATCTTGAACGTCTGAAATATCTAAAATTTCTTTAAATCTATTTAAAACTTTTAAAGAACTTTTAATTCCATCAGGATTTAATTTTTTAGATTTATCTAAATTTTTTCCAAGTTTGCAGACTGCTTTTTCATTAAAAACTGGAATTGGAGAAATTTTAAAATTGTCATATATGAGCATTCTTACTGAGTTTGATCCAAGATCTATTATGGCTTGTTTAGACTTTTTATTAGACTGAAATTTAAAAAGATTTTTAAATTCTGGTTTCATTTCACCAATCTTAAATTTTGAGGTTTAGCTTTTAAAAGTGACTTACCACGACCTGATAAACTTGAGTTTTCCATAAAATAGGTATGTGCTGAAAAGCCTTTTTCTTGTTCTTTATGATAGTTTCCTAAGCTATCTAAATACCATGTTTCTGATTTATCTTTAAAGTTGGCTAACATAATTTGATCTAAAATTTGCTCATGCACAGTATTGTTTTCTATTGGAATTATAATTTCAATTCTTCTATCTAAATTTCTAGGCATTAAATCTGCAGATGAAATATATACCTGATTCTCTCTAGAGGGCATAGAACTACCATTTGCAAAACAATAAATTCTTGAGTGTTCTAAAAATCTGCCAATAAGGCTTTTTACTTTTATATTTTCAGATTGAGCTTTAATTCCAGGTCTTAAGCAACATACGCCTCTTACTGATAAATTTATTTTAACGCCTGCGTTTGAAGCTTCGTAAAATTTCTTAATAATTCCAGGGTCTACAAGAGAATTCATTTTTGCCCATATTTCTGCAGGTCTTCCTTTATTTGCATTTGCAATTTCATTTTCAATTTTTTTTTCAAAGAAATTCCTACTATTTATTGGTGACATAAAGATTTTATTTAATTTTTTTGGTTTTGCATAACCAGTTACATAATTGAAAAATTTTTCAACATCTTTGGCCAGGTCTTGATTAGAGCTAAACAGTGATAAGTCAGTATAAATTTTTGCATTAATTGGATGATAGTTTCCTGTACCTAAGTGAACATAGCTTCGCGTTTTAACTCCTTCTTTTCTTAAAACTAAACTTGCCTTTGCATGCGTTTTGTATTTTGCGAATCCATAAACAATTTGAACGCCAGCTTTCTCTAGTTTCCTAGATAATTCAATATTAGCTTCCTCATCAAATCGAGCTTTTATTTCTACTACAGCTGTTACAACTTTTCCGTTTTCTGCTGCTCTACTAAGTGCTTTTACAATAGGAGAGTCAGGAGTGGTTCGATACAAAGTTTGTTTGATACCGATAACTTTGGGATCTTTTGCTGCAGCTTCTAAAAATTGAATTACTACATCAAATGTTTCAAAAGGATGGTGTACAACAAAATCTTTGCTTCTTATAGCTGAAAAAAATTTATTATCAAATTCTTTCAATCTTTCAACTTCTCTAGGATTAAATTTTTTAAATCTCAGCTTTGGATCTTTCTTCTTACAAATTTCATCTATATCCTGTATTCCAACTAATCCTTCAACCTCATAAATATGATCTTCATTCATTTTAAATTTTTTTGAAATAAAATTTAAAAGTTTTTTATTTGAATTAGTAAGTACTTCAAGTTTAACTACGTTTCCCCTTCTTCTTTTCTTTATTGCTTTTTCAAAATATCTCACAAGATCAGCGGCCTCATCGTCTATTTCGATTTCACTGTCTCTAATTATTTTAAACTGCAAACTTGCCTCAATATTATGATCTGGAAATATTTCATTGGCAAATTCACAAATTAAGTCATCAATTGTGACAAATTCATTTATTGTTTCAAAATTGTTTAGCGATATAAATTTTGGAAGCGCTCTTGGTATAACTATAATTGCGTTTAGTTCTCTTTTTTTTTTAATTCTGCTCATTCTTAATAAAATTGCTTGGCCTTTATTCGGTATGAAAGGGAAGGGATGTGATGGGTCGATGGCAGTAGGTGTTATTATAGGATAAATTGTTTCCTGAAAATATTCTTTCAGATAAATAAGATTCTTCTTGTTTAGTTCTGACATTTTTCGAATAAAAACTTTTTCTTTTGATAGCTCTTTTTTCAGCTCTAGGAACGCTTCGTTTTGCTTCTTTAATAGATCTTTAGTTTTTAATACGACCCTATTCAATTGATCCTCTGCAGTTAATCCATCTGCGCTTAATTCGTCAAAACCATCTTTAATTTGATTAAAAAGTCCAGCGACTCTTACCATAAAAAATTCATCTAAATTTGTACCTGCGATTGATAAAAATTTTACTCTTTCAAATAGAGGATTTGTTTTATCTTTTGACTCTTCTAAAACACGATCATTAAACTGAAGCCAAGATAATTCTCTGTTTATGAGTTGATTGCTAATATTAGCGTTTTCTGAAAATGATGCTTTCGACATATATAAATGTTAAATTAAAAATATGTTTAAATTATATGCGATGAGACATGCTAAATCTAGTTGGGATTTTCCAGATTTAGATGATCATGACAGGCCATTGAATAAAAGGGGAGTAAATTCAGCAAAATTAATTTGTGAATTTTTTATTAAAAAGAAATTAAAATTTGATTTAGTTTATTGCTCATCCTCTAAAAGGACAATGCAAACATTAGATATATTGTCAGAAAAAATCAGTTTTAAAAAAATTATTAAAAAAAAGGCGCTTTATCACGCTAGTGAGGATGAAATTATTCGTATCTTAAAACAAACAGGTGATAATTATAAAACTTTACTTTTAATCAATCATGAACCTTCAATGAGTGAACTAATAAATCGAATCTGTCTTAAAGAAAATTCTGATCAATTTGAAAATTTAAAAAGAAAATTTCCTACTGCAGCCGTTGCCGAAGTAAACTTTAATTTCAATGATTGGGAGAGGTTATCAAAAGTTAAAGGAAAATTAATTTCATTTATAAAGCCAAAAGATCTTCAGGCATCTAATGAGTAACCGGCAGATCTAACTGTTCTGATAAGATCTTTCTTGCTATCAATATTTATTGCTTTTCTTAGTCTTCTAATATGAACATCTATAGTTCTGGACTCCACATAAATATCATCTCCCCATACAGAATTTAAAAGTTGCTCACGCGAATATACTCTTTTTGGATTCTTTATTAAAAAATCAATTAGTTTAAATTCTGTAGGACCAACTATAACTTGCTTATCTGCTCTATAAACTCTTCGTTGAACTCTATCTACTTTTAGATCCTCAAATACTACAACATCAGCGGCAACACTTGGTTTAGATCTCTTTAGTAAAGCGTTAACTCTTGCAATAAGTTCTTTTTGGCTGAATGGCTTAGTTACGTAGTCATCTGCTCCTGTTTCAAATCCTTTTAGTTTGTCTTCTTCTTCACCTTTGGCTGTTAACATAATGATTGGGATATTTTTGTGAAGATTGCTTCTTTTCAAATTTTTACAGACTTCAACACCTGAGATATCTGGCAACATCCAATCTAATAAAATTAAATCAGGATTTTTCTCCTTTATATTTCTAATAGCTTCTTCTCCATTGACTGCATAATCAACTTTGTGACCCTCTTTTTCTAAATTGTATTTAAGCAAAGTTACGATGGGCATTTCATCTTCAACTATGAATAAATTTGCCCTCATTATCCCTTTGGTCGGTCTCCCTCTAAATAATCTCCTGTAATCAGAAAATAAACTTGCTCTGCAATATTAGTTGCATGATCTCCAATCCTCTCTATATTTTTAAGCATGAAAAGTAGTTGGGTTATTTTTTGTATATCGTTTTTATTTTTTTCTAAATGCTTTACTGCAGCTTCCATATTAGCATTAGTCATTTGATCTATTTCTTCATCAGAATTCCAAACATTTTCTGCTGTATCTTTAGCTCTATGTAAATACGAATTTAAAACTGCATTAACTTGTTTTGATGCTTTTAGACCAGCTATTTCGAAATTTTTAGTTATATCATTAGGTAAATCGGTTCCAATTTTACTTAATCGTTTTGAGATGTTTTTTGCTAAATCACCAATTCTCTCTAAGTCTGAAGAAACTTTTAAAGCAACAACTGTTTCTCTTAAATCTATTGCCATAGGTTGCCTTAAGGCAATCAAATTTACAACTTGCTCTTCTATATTTATTTCATATTTATCAGTCAATTCGTCATCTTTGATAGATTTTTCTGCTAAGTTAATGTCTTTTTTAACTAAAGATTGAATAGCGTTTTCTAGCTGTTTCTCAACACCCGTTCCCATTTTCACTATTGTATCTTTTAATAACTGAAGTTGCTCTTCGTAAGATTTTACAATGTGCGGTTTTTCACTCATTAACCAAACCTTCCTGTAATGTAATCCTGAGTTTGTTGTTTGTCAGGATTTTTAAATATTTTTTCTGTTGATCCAAATTCTATAAGTTTTCCCAAATGAAAGAAACCTGTTTTTTGAGATACCCTAGCTGCTTGTGACATTGAGTGGGTAACTATTACAATTGTAACCTCTTTTTTAAGATCATCTATAAGTTCTTCAATTTGAGCTGTTGCTATTGGGTCAAGCGCTGAACATGGTTCATCCATAAGAATCACTTCTGGGCTTACAGATATAGCTCTTGCAATACATAGTCGTTGCTGTTGACCTCCTGATAAACCAGTTCCGATTTCATCAAGTCTATCTTTAACTTCGTTCCACAGGGCAGCTTTTTTCAGACTTGTTTCAACTATTTGATCCATTTCTTCTTTGCTCTGTGCAATACCGTGAATAGTAGGTCCATAAGCTACATTTTCATAAATTGTTTTAGGGAACGGATTGGGTTTTTGAAAAACCATACCAACGTTTTCCCTAAGTCTCACAACATCTAATTTTCTTGAGTTGAGTTCTAGGTCATCCATTTTAATACTACCTTCAACTCTACAAATATCTATAACATCGTTCATTCTGTTCAAGCATCTTAAGAAAGTAGACTTTCCACATCCAGATGGTCCAATTAAAGCTGTAACCTCTTTTTCTGCAATATCTATAGAGACATCAAATAATGCCTGTTTAGATCCGTAATATACATTTACATTTTCTGCTATAATTTTACTCATTTAACTCCATTTCTTTTCAAATTTGTGTCTAACTATTTGAGCTGCCAAGTTCATTAAAATTAAAAAAGCTAGAAGCACCATAATACATGCAGATACTTTTTCAACGAAACCCCTCTCAGCGCTTTCTGACCATATATATATCTGTACTGGTAAACTTGCAGCAGGATCAACTGGCGTGCCAGGAATTGTATTAACAAAAGCAACCATTCCTATTAAAATTAAAGGGGCTGTTTCTCCTAAAGCTTGAGCTAAGCCAATTATCGTTCCAGATAAGGTTCCGGGCATTGATAGTGGAACAGTATGATGCATGGTCGTTTGCATATTACTTGCACCCATCGCTAAAGCAGCTTCTCTTATACTTGGTGGTACAGCTTTTAATGATGCTCTTGCAGCAATAATTATTGTTGGTAGTGTCATAAGTGACAGAGTAATTCCTCCGACAAGTGGTGTCGACCTTGGTAAATTAAAAACTGCTAATAAAATACCCAGACCTAGCAAACCAAATACTATCGATGGAACGGCTGCCAAATTGTTAATGTTTACTTCTATAAAATCTGTAAATTTATTTTTTGGTGCAAATTCCTCGAGATAAATTGCTGCTAGCACTGCAATAGGAAATGAAAACGCTAAACATACTAATATACTAAAAACTGTTCCCATAAACGAGCTAGCTATACCTGCTAGTTCTGCCTCTCTTGAGTCGGGATTTGTAAAGAAACTAATATTAAACTCTGATAAAATATCTCCTCTCTCATTAAGCATATCGTAAATCTGCAGCTGATAATCATTTACTCTTCTATTCTTTTCAGGGATATCTCTTGGATAATTTCCCTTATGAACTTGATCAACATCATCAGAAGCTGTTAATTTTATGGGTACTATTTTACCTAGAAAGTCTGGATTTTTTAAAAGTAGATCTTTAACTTCTGTCTCGTATTTATACGAAACCATTTGAATCAATTGACGATCCTCTTCTTCAGGAAGTCCAGGATCTAATGAGGTCATAGCTTTATAAGCAACATCATAATAGTCTGCATTTTCTAAATCATCTTTTGATGGGCTTTCTGCATCGATTAAAAGTAATTCTTTATCATAATGAACTTCAGTTACTATCCAAGTTTTTTGGAAAGCTGAGTAACCTTTTGAAAATATTTGAAACATAAAAACTGCTAAAAAGGTTAAAGCTAATCCTATAGCTATTTTGCCATACCATTGAAATCTTCTTTCAGCGTTATATCTTTTTTTTAATAAATTTTTCTTATAATTATTCATATTTTTCCCTATATCTTTTAACAACTGAAAGAGCGATTACATTTAAGAATAAAGTTACTATAAATAAAGATATTCCTAAGGCAAAAGCTGATTGAGTTTTTGGATCTCCGAATTGTTGGTCTCCAATTAAAATTACTACGATTTGCGCTGTAATGGTTGAGGTTGATTCAAGTGGATTCATTGTAAGATTAGCCGCTAGTCCTGAGGCCATTACAACAATCATTGTTTCTCCCACCGCTCTCGATACTGCTAAAAGTATCGAACCTACAATACCAGGTAAGGCTGCTGGAAAAATTACTTTTTTTACAGTCTCAGATTTTGTTGCGCCCATTGCGTAACTTCCATCTCTTAAATTTTGCGGTACTGCTGTTATAACGTCATCGCTTAAACTTGAAATAAAAGGAATTATCATTACTCCCATAACTGCTCCTGCAGCTAAAGCGCTCTCCGATGAAACTTCTAAACCCATAGCGTTACCTATTTCTTTAACAAAAGGACCGACGGTTAAAGCTGCAAAAAAACCGTATACCACTGTTGGAATACCAGCTAAAATCTCAATAATAGGTTTCGCATATTTTCTCACGCCTCTTCCGGCATACTCAGATAGATAAATCCCGCTTAACAAACCTATGGGGATGGCAACACACATAGCAATAAAAGCAATAAAAAAAGTTCCGGCAAATAAAGGTACAGCTCCGAAAGCATCCTTCATTAATTCAGGATCTGGCTGGCCATCTCTTACAAAAGTTTTAGCAGGATACCAATGAGTTCCGAATATAAAGTCAAAGATTTTTACTGCTTGAAAAAATCTAATCGCTTCGAATAAAAGTGAAAAAATTATTCCGATTGTAACTAAAACTGCGCCTAATGATGCAACAAATAATACCCATTTAAGAAAAATTTCTACTGGTTCTCTCATTCGATCATTTTTCTGAACAGATCTATATGCAAAACTCAGAGAGAAAATTAAAATTGCTAAAATAATTGCTACTTTAGCACTGTTGGCTATTCCTTTTAGTTGAATATACTTATTGGCAGACTCATCTAAAAAATTAGTAATATTTCCCGTGTAAGTTCCTACGGCTAATGCTTTAACTTTTGTGTAAATTAGCTGAAGCTCATTTTTAGTTAAATTTTGGTCGGTGTAATCTTGTAAAATAAATGTTTTAACGATTGATGGTTCAAAAACTGACCATAGGACAAAAATTATTAGTGCTGGTGCAGCACACCACGCAGCTAAATAATATCCATAAAATTTTGGTAATGCCGTAAGTCTTTGTGATGATTGAATAACTAAGGCTTTTTTTCTACCGAAATAATAACTTGTGAAAGCTAAGAGAATAATAAAAGTTACAAGTATTAAATTCATGTTGAGTTTTCAAAGATAAAAAAGGGGGTAAAATACCCCCTTTTTGTTGAATTGATACTACTACTTCTTAGCAGGCATGTTAACTAACTTTGTAGCGTTAGTTCTAGAAGTTTTGTATAACTTGCTATCTAGAGGTACTAGCCCAATATCAGTTAAATAACCTTTTGTGCCCATAGCTTTTTTACTTGTGAACTCTTTTACGAATTCATGTAAGCCAGGTACAACTCCAACGTGAGCTTTTTTCACGTAGAAGAATAAAGGTCTTGCAACTGCGTAACTGTAATCTTGAATCGAAGATAGACTTGGTTGACCACCTTCAATGCTTGCAGCTTGCAATTTATCTTTTGCAGCTAAGAAATAACTGAAACCAAAGAAACCGAACATTTCTTTGTCCGCAGCTAATTTTTGGATAATTAGTGAGTCGTTTTCACCAACCTCAATTACCGCACCATCTTCTCTTAACGCTTTATATTTAGCGCCAGCTTTTTTAGAAGCATCATCGATACCTTTTTTCATTACTAATGAATTCCAAGCATCTCTTGTTCCTGATGTTCCTGGAGGTACCATAACTTTGATAGGGTAGTTTGGTAATGATGAGTCGATATCACTCCAATTTTTATATGGATTTGGTACTAACGCACCATCTTTAGCAACTTCTTTTGCTAATGCTGCCCATAAATGTTTTTTTGTAAAGTTTACTGGTTTAGCATCTTTAGAATAAGCTAAAGTTATTCCATCGTTACCAACTGTAATTTCTACAATTTCTTCAACACCATTTTTTTGACATAGCGCATACTCTTTAGCCTTCATAGCTCTAGATGCATTTGTTACGTCTGGGTGCTCTGTACCAACTCCGGCACAGAATAATTTAGCTCCACCACCTGTTCCTGTTGACTCGATCACTGGTGTTTTAAATTTACCAGACGAACCAAATCTTTCAGCAACGATTGTTGCATACGGGAATACAGTTGAAGAACCAACGATTTTAATCTGATCTCTAGCTTGAGCAGAAGTTACAACTAACATTGCAACTAATGAAGCCAAAGCGATTGATAGTTTTCTCATTGTTTATCCTTTCATTTATTAATTAATTAACAAACATAAGACTCATAGAATTAAAAGGACTCTTAAATATTACAGATGTGTTACAAATTTATTAAAATGATAACTTTTTAGTTGAACTTTCTAGTTATCTCGATTTGCTCATAATCAGAGGATAAAGACCCTCCGCAACTAAAAGGTCTTACTTTATTTTTAACTGCGTAGGATTGAGTTGGCTTTAATGTAACTTCTAGTTGTACAAAGTTAACTAATTTTTGAGTAAAACCTTTATCATATCTCCAAGCATTCCATTGTGTTGGAGCGGTGAATACTTCACTTAAATAAGATGCAGCTTGTGAGTGAATCATATTGCTCTCGTTTTGTCCTTTTAAAAGATTATTTTTAACTTTTTCAAAAATTTTTCTACATTTAATTGAGTCCACAATGTAAGAGTTAGCATTTAAATGAGTGCTCATCGGTGCTGACACAATTAATTGAATTCCATCGTATCGTCTTGAAAATAAAGCTTCAGTATAAATTGTCGATACATTTTTACTATCTACTTCAAGTACTAAATCGTTTTTAGCTTGCCTAAGATCGTTTTTCAGTCTTAGAAGTCCAAGATCAAAAACTGTAAGAGGTTGAGAACGCAAAGTTTTCTCAATTAAATTTACATCTGCTTTAACAGTTGTAAAAATTAAACTTAATAAAACCAGACTTATATAATTCATTAATCTAGTCATACTAAAACTTTAACTATTTTGCCGTCTATCTCAAGACAAAATTTAATAAAACTGTAATATTTGCTAAAATTTTGAAAAATGGACCTTTATTTCGGTGCCATTTTGAGCCTCGCTTTTTATTTCTAACTCACCTCTATGCTGATTAACAATGTGCTTCACGATCGCCATTCCCAATCCAGTGCCACCAACTTTTTTACTTTTAGCGGCATCAACTCTAAAAAATCTTTCAGTAATTCTCGGAAGTTGTTCAGTTGGAATCCCAATACCATTATCTTTAATGGACACGGTATAAGAGTCTCCTATAACTTTTCCGTTACCTTGCTTACAATTAACCTCAATTTTTTTATTTTTTTCTGAATATTTTATACTGTTATCAATAATATTTGAAAAAACTTCAATTAATTTTTCATGATCGCCTTTAATAAAGAAATCATCTTTTATATTATTTTTAAATTCAAAAGATTTTAAATTTTTTTGATGGATATCTTCAACGTTACTTAAAATTTCTTTTAAATTTACTTTATCTTGAGGCTGTATATGTTCCTCTAACTCAATTCTACTTAATGAAAGTAAATCTTTAATTAAGCTTTCCATCCTATCAGCTTGCTCAAGCATTATCGGTATGAATTTTTTTTGAGCTTCTAAATCATCTTTCGCATGTCCGCTTATAGTTTCTAAAAATCCTTTAATAGAAACTAAAGGCGTTTTAAGTTCATGGCTGACATTAGCTACAAAATCAGATTTAAACCTTTGCGCTTTTATAATATCAGTTAAATCTTTTAGAAATAAAACAACTGAATCAGGATCATCGACATATGAGGTCGGTCCAGAGAATAGATGAACTTTAAAGAACTGAAATGAGGGAGAGGATAATTCTAAATCCATAGTAATTGTCTCTTTTTTTAAAAGCACTAAATCAATATTTTGGAGTAAATCAGGAACTCTCAATAATGTAGCTACGTGCTTATTTAAATTATTTGCTCCAAATTTTTTTTTTGCACTATTATTAAAAAATTTGATATTTTTAAATTTATCTACAATTAAAATTAGATCATCGATTTGATTTATAATCTTTACTTGCTCATTAGTTTTTTCAATATTTTCATTGGTGATGTCTTCTATCCCCTCTTCTTTATCACCTGATTTTAGTTTGTCTTTTTGTCTATTTATTTCTGATTTTGCGGCTATACCTGCTCCGATGCTTTTAAAAGATACGAATATAACAAATATAGCAAGACCTGCGCCTATTAATATAAAGAGTAAATCCATTAATTAATTATAGTTGAAGTAAGGTTAATTTAAAGGGGAGATATGTCTTAGTTTACTGCAGTGTTATTGATAAATATCTCTGCACATCTCTTCCAAGTAAATTGTTTAGCAAATTCTTTACAGTTGTCTCTATCTGCTTTTAAAGCTGTCAAAGCCGCTTTTTTTAAATCTTTATCAAGACAACCAATTGATTTTCCATTAGCTAATTTAAAAATATCCATTGTACCTGGGCAATCAGCGTAACCTGCTACGGGTGTTCCTGCCATCAAAGACTCTATACATACAATTCCAAATGTTTCCGTTTTTGATGGAAAAACAAAAACGTCAGCTGATGCAAAATAAGAAGCTAATTCACCGTTCGTTTTTTGACCAACAAACTTAGCATCAGGATACTCTTTTGTGAGTTTTTTTAAATGGGGGCCTGTACCAACTAATATTTTTTTACCTGGTAAATCAAGGTCTAAAAAATCTTTAATATTTTTTTCCAATGCGATCCTTCCTACATAAACAAAAATTGGTTTGTTGTAATTTAATGTCATTTTCTTTGGTTCTCCTAAATGATCTGCCCCTCTTGTCCAAACAACCATTTTGTCATTAATTACCCCTATATCGCTTAATTCTTTTTTCATCGACTCTGTAGTGACTAATACCCTTTCAGCTTTGTTGTGAAAGTTACTTAAAAATTTTTGGGATATTTTTTCGGGTATTATAGGGAGATATAATTTTAGATATTTATCAAATCTAGTGTGAAAACTTGAAGTAAATTTTATCTTATTTCTACCTAAATATCTTCTAGCTGATAGTCCTAAAGGTCCCTCTGTAGCAATATGTATTCTAAACTGTTCATTATTATTTTGTGCTTCGATCATTTCTTTTTTAATTAATTTACCAACCTTCCATACATTTATGGCTAATTTGATTTCATTATATTTGGGCATTGGAACTGTGAAAAATTGAGTAGGTTTAATGTAGCTGACTTTGTGACCCATTTTTTTTAATTCAATTTCTAATCTTGAATAAGATCTGGTCACACCATTTAAAACATGTTCCGGACAAGCATCCGTAATAATTAATATTCTCATAAATGTTAAACTACCTCTTTAAGCTGAGTTCTGTAATTTACCACTTCTTGTCTAATTTCATCCCACTTAATAATTTCCATTTTTCCATCTAGATGCTCTACAAGAGCAGTGCAGTTCTCTACCCAATCACCACAATTTAAATAGTTCACTCCATCAAAATTTTGATTTGAAGCTTTATGAATATGTCCACAAATAATTCCGTCGACATTTTTCTTTTTACCGTAGCTAGATACAGTTTTTTCATAATCACCTATATATTTAACTGCATTCTTTACTTTATTTTTTAAAAATTTTGCAAGCGACCACTTCTCCTTGCCAAAAATGTTTCTAATAAAATTTACTAAATTATTTAGTCTTAATAATAAATTATAAGCGATGGCACCCACTTTAGATAACCAGGGTGCATATTTCATAACACCATCCCACTGGTCTCCATGAATTACCACATATTTTTTTTTATCAACTGTTTCATGTATACATTTGTTTATTAACTCAACATCACCAAAATTTATTGGAACAAACTTTCTAAAAATCTCATCGTGGTTTCCTGTAATATATTTTACTTTTGTACCGTGTCTTGCCTTTCTAAGAGTTTTTTGAATGACATCATTGTGTTCTTGTGGCCAAAAAAAACTTTTTTTGAGAGCCCAAATATCGAAGATGTCTCCCACCAAATAAAGATTTTCTGATCTTGTGTGTTTATAAAATTCTAAGAGTTTATTTGCTTGGCAACCAACTGTTCCTAGATGAACATCTGAGATGAATATACTTTTAAATGTAAGTATTTTTCCTTCGGCGCTAGATTTTATTTGTTTCATTTTATAAAACGAATCTCTTCTTTTAGTTGAATCATAAATATGTTACAGAAATGTTAAAAAATGAATAAAAAATTAAAATTTTCCATCATTTTTAATGCTAACGCAGCAGGTGGAAGAAAATTAAAGCTTATCAACAAAGTAATAGAGCTTCTTAAAATAGATCATTCGGTAGAGTTATTTAAAACCAGCTCTGAAAAAGATGCTGAAAAAGTTTTTAGTGAATTATCAAAAAATAACACAGATAGAGTCGTAATTGCAGGTGGTGATGGTTCAGTATGTTTTGGAATAAATCAGATCATAAATAAGTATAAAGACATTGATAAGCCTATTATCGGTTACATACCTGCAGGAACAGCAAATATACTTCAGATTGAAACACAAATAGAAAAAAAAGCTAAAGAAATTTACAAAGTACTTGTTTCAGAAAACACCAAAAAAATTAATCTTGCAAAAATTAATGATAAATATTTCTTTCTTATGGCTGGGATTGGTTTTGACTCAGAGATTGTGCATTCAATAGACTCTCAAATTAAAAAATATTTAGGTAAGATAATTTTTGCGCTTAAAGGTCTGCAACATTTTATATTTCTAAAAAATAAAAAGATGAAAGTTAATGTCGATGGAAAAATAATTAAAGCCGATTGGGTACTTGTAACAAATTCAAAATATTATGCAGGACCACACTCTATTACGAAAAAAACAAATATTTTTGATAATAAAGTTATTGCTTATATATTTGAAGATCTTTCAAGAATTAAAATTTTATATTACCTTTGGCTAATATTATCAAAAGGAGATTTAAGTAGAGCAAAAAGTATTATTACTAAAGAGCTTGATAAGTTAGAAATTGATAAACTTGAAAATAAAGTTCTCTCACAAATAGATGGTGAGGACTTTGGTTTTGAAGACAAATTAATAATTAGAAAAAGTGATAAATCTTTTAACTTGTTAGTACCCTAGACTTTTGCGAATTCTCCACCTGATCGGTAACGCCACAGCCATTTTTCCATTTCTTTTTCAATATCAGATGGCTTAATGTTTAAATCTTCAAGGGTTAAGTGATCGCCTGAAACTACATTATCTTTTTCAGAAAGAATTATGCATTGATCTTTTGTTATTACTGGATCAATTGGCAGTAAGCTTAATAAGGATCCTTGTATTTTTGCAAGCGTCATTGGTACATCAGCAACTATTCTTTTTTTTCCAATTACTTTTAAAATTAATTTAATCATATCACCAAAACTGATAACTCTACCGCCACCCAATTCATAAATTTTACCTTCATTATTTTTCGTCTCTATTGCCTTTAAAATTGCTTTTGCCACATCGTTCACAAAAATTGGTTCAAATTTATAACTGGTGTTAACAACTGGTATAATCGGAGACAAACTTAGTTTAGCAAATAAATTTGTAAAATTATCTTCATTTCCTATTACAACACTCGGTCTAATTATTACTGTTTTATCAAAATTATTTATTGCTTTTTCTTCTCCCATAAATTTAGATTGTTGGTATTTAGACTTAGAGTCTTTGTTCGCGCCTATTGCTGAAACATGTACAAATTTTTTTACATCTGATTTCTTACATAACTTTGCAATACTTTCAGGGAGTTCAGCATGAACCGTATTAAATTTTTGTTTTCTGTTTTCAAATAATATGCCGCAAAGATTTATGACTACGTCTGAGTTTTCAATTGCATTTTTAATCTCATCGAAATTATTTTGACCAAATTTGATTATCTCTATGGCTCCTGGAGGCGCTTGAGTCTTTAAATACGTTTTTGTAAAGGGATTACGTGTTGGAATAATGCATCTGAAGTTCTTTCTGGTCAAATTTCTGACAAGATAACGTCCTATAAAACCACCACCGCCTAGAATTGTTGCTATTGGGTAATTATTCATGGTAATTAGAATAAGTATATGAAGATTAATAAATTTTCAAACGATTTGCCTAAAGAAATTGTCTCACAGATAAAAGATAGTATTGCTATAGATACTGAAGCTACCGGATTAAAAATACCTGAAAGAGACAAATTAAGTTTAATACAAATTTGTGATGCAAATGGAGAGGTCTACGTAATTCAGCCTGATAGAAAAACATATAAAGCACCAAATTTAGTCTCGATTTTAGAAAACGATAAAATTTTAAAAATTGGTCACTTTTTAAGATTTGATAAAAGCGCATTAGAATTTTTCCTTAAGTGCAAAATTAAAAATATTTTTGATACTAAAATTGCTAGTAAAGTTGTTCGAACTTATACAGATCAACATGGTCTTAAAAACTTAGTTTTTGAATTTTGTAATAAAAATTTAGATAAAAGAGCTAGTAGCAGCGATTGGAATAAAGATATAAACGAATTTAGTACCAAACAATTAGAGTACGCAGCTAACGATGTAATATTTCTTCATAAAATAAAAGCAGAATTAGAAAAAATGCTAATCAGAGAAAAGAGAATGGATTTATATGAGAGCTGTATTAAGTTTTTAGATACAAGAATTAAATTAGACCAATCTGGATTTAAATTTGATATTTTTGAACATTAATGAGTAAAAAAAATTACATAAAAATTGGAAAAAAATCGGCAGCAGTTCAAATTTCTGAATTGAAAAAAATCAATAAAGTTTTCAACTCATCATTTGCTAAAGCGGTTGATGTACTTGCAACTTGTAAAGGTAAAGTAATTTGTGCAGGGGTTGGTAAATCTGGTTTAATAGCAAGAAAAATATCTGCAACATTATCAAGTATTGGGGTCTCAAGTTTTTTTTGTGATCCGGGTACAGCAAGACATGGTGACATGGGTCAGATTGAAAAAAAAGATGTCCTTTTAATTTTTTCTTATTCAGGAAATTCAGAAGAACTAGTTGATATGTTGAACTATGCAAATAGATTCTCAATTAAAGTAATTGGTATTGCGAGTTTGAAAGACAGTATTTTATTAAAAGCAAGTGACATAAAATTATTATTACCAAAAGTAAAAGAAGCAGATATTTCATCGATTGTTCCAACATCAAGTACAACTATGACTTTGGTATTAGGTGATTCTTTATGTGCTGCAATTCAATACAAGAAAAAATTTTCCAAAGAGATTTTTAAAAGGTATCACAAAGGTGGCAGTCTTGGAAAAAACCTTCTTTTAGTTAAAGATATTATGACAAGCGGAAAAAAAATTCCAACTATAGATAAAAATAAAACTATTGGTGATGCAGCAAAAGTTATAAGCGCTAAAAAACTAGGATTAGTTTTAGTTATGAAAAAAAATAAATTAATATCAATTGCAACTGATGGAGATTGCAGGCGTGGTTTAGCAAAGTTTTCTAAAAATGATAAAATTGAAAAAATTGCAACAAGAAATCCATTTAAAATAGATGAAAATACTACTGCATATAAAGCACTTTCTGTTATGAACCAAAAAAAAATTACATCACTAATTGTTTCTTCTAGTTCGGGCAAAATAAAAGGTATTTGTCATATTCACCATCTACTCACTCATGGCATTAAGTAAAAACAAAATTAAAAGAAAAACATTAATACAAATTTCATTGATATCTTTTGGATTATTAATAGTTTTTTTTACATATTTTTACAGCGGAAATAAAAATGTTTCATTAGATAAAGTTGTTGAAAAGGAAATTGAGAAAGATGTAATCGAAAAAGAGGGTTTTAACACTTTCGAAAATATTACTTACGAAGGCAAAGACTCTAACGATAACGATTTTGTATTGAACGCTGAGTATGCTGAATTTGCTACAAATGAGTCTAATATTATTTATATGAAGAAAATAGTTTGTAGATTTTTTTTTAAAGACGGCACTACTTTAAAGATTTTAAGCGACAAAGGTATTTTTGATAATATATCAAATGATATGGAGTTTGAAGAAAATGTTGAGATGTACTATTTAGAAAATAAATTATTCTCAGATAAAGCTAACTTTGTAAATTCTGAAAACTATTTAATTGTTCAAGGAAACGTATTAGGAGAAGGTCCATTGGGGAATGTGGCAGCTGATAAGCTAAATGTTGATCTTATAGACAAAAAAATGAAAATTAGTATGTACAATGAAAGCAAAGTTAATATAAAAGTTAATTATTAAATGAAAAAAAATTTTAGAATAATTAAATTTAAAAAAAACAAACCAGTTTTGCAGGTTAAAAGCTTAAGTAAATCTTTCAATGGAAGGCCAATATTAAAAAAAATAGATTTAGAATTGTATCCTGGTGAGATTGTTGGTTTAATTGGACCTAACGGATCTGGAAAATCTACACTTTATGGTTCAATAATCGGTCAATATAAAGTTGATGGTGGTACAATTTTTTTAAGTCAGAAAGATATTACTTCAAAACCAATTCATGAAAGAGCGAAACTTGGGATTGCTTACTTAAGCCAATACAGAAGTGTATTCGACATGACAGTACTTGATAATTTATTAGGTATTTGTCAAATTTCAATTAAAGAAACTGACAAACAAAAATTAATGGTAGAAAAATTACTCACTGAATTTAATTTGCAACATTTAAGAAATATTAATGCAAATTCACTATCTGGGGGTGAAGTAAGAAGATTACAAATTGCTAGAACATTAATTAATAATCCAAAAGTAATATTATTAGATGAACCTATGGCGGCCTTAGACCCCATTGTTGTGCAGGATATTCAAAAATTTATTTTAAAGTTGCAATCTTATGGATGTGGAGTTGTTGTAACAGATCACCAGGTACAGAATCTTTTCGAGATTGTAGATAGAGCCATGGTTATTGGTGAACAGACTATAATTGCCTCAGGAAAACCTAAAGACATATTAAAATCTGAAAAGGCTAAAGAATTGTATTTTGGTTCTTATGAAAATTAAAAAGTATGGCAGTTAAAAGCTACTCTGTTGTAATCAATAATAAAATTAGTGAATTCAATAAAGTTATAAACGTAGATTCAGATAAGTCTATATCTATAAGAGCATTTTTAATTGGATCAATTAGTCAAGGTGTTTCAAAAATATTTGATCCCCTTTTGAGTGAAGATGTTTTCTCAACAATAAATTGTCTGAGAAAATTAAACTGTAAAATTATAAAAAAAAGTAAAAACGAGTATGAAGTTTTTGGTAAGGGTCTTGGATCGTATTATGCTAAAAAAAATACTTTATTAAATTTAGGTAATAGTGGTACTGGGCTTCGTTTGATAAGTTCAATAATTTCCACAACTCCAGATCTCGAAGTTAATCTCACAGGAGATAGTTCACTAAAAAAAAGAAATATGTCTAAACTCATTTCTTTGTTGAGTGAATTTGGAGCAGAAATATTCCCAAAAAATAAAATTAATTTACCATTAAAATTAAGATCCTCAAATTTTCCAGTAGCAATTAAATACGTAGCAGGAAATTCTGCTCAATTGAAAAGCGCTGCAATATTAGGTGCTTTAAATTCTTACGGAACTTCAACAGTTCATGAAAGTTTTAAAACGCGGGATCATACAGAAAATTTATTAACTAAAAATTCTAAAAATATTTCGTTCAAAGATAAAAAAAATGTTATTAAAATTTGTGGTAAACAACCGTTAAATTCCTTCAATATCAAAGTTCCTTCTGACCCTTCCTCTGCAGCTTTTTTTGCTGCAATATGTATATTAAATAATAAATCAAATCTAAGAATTAAAAATGTTTGTATAAATCCAAAAAGATTAGGATTTTATAATATTTTAAAAAAACATGGGGCTAAAATTAAAATAATTAAAAGAAAAAATATTAATAATGAATACATAGGCGATATTTTAATCAAGAGTAGTAAATTGATTTCGTTAAAAACGAACGCATCACATTACTTAACGGCAACCGATGAATATCCAATAATGTTCGTAATTGCTGCCCTTACAAAAGGAACTTCAAAATTTTCAGGGATAAGCGAACTTGCTAACAAGGAGTCTAATAGAATTATAGAGATGAAAAAAATTTTAATTAAAATAGGAATTAAATGTAAGTCCTCAAACAATTCAATGACTATTTATGGTGGAAGAAATTTTATTAAAAAAAATAATTTTTTAAAAGTTAAATCAGTTAACGATCACAGAATAGCAATGGCTTGTGCAATACTTGCTCTTAGCACCGGTGTTAAAATTATTATAAATGGATTTGAGACAGTAAAAACATCCTCACCATCGTTTCTAAAGATTATAAAAAGATTAGGCGGAACTTATGAAATTAAAAAATAATCATAAATTTGTTTTAGCTGCAGACGGCTCAGGTGCTAGTGGTAAAACAACAGGTGCCAAAATAATTTCAAGAAAATATGGACTTAAATTTTTGTCATCTGGACTTCTCTATAGATTTGCAAGTCATCAACTTTTAAAACATAAACCAAAAAATAAAGTCAAATTTTTAAAATCAAAATTTAAAAAACTTAATTATAATAAGTTAAATAATATTGGTCTTCATTCATCAAAAATTTCAGAATACACATCTATTATCGCAAAAGAAAAAAAAATTAGAGATGTTTTAAAAAAGTTTCAAAAAGATTTTGCGTCAAAACATAAAAAAGTTTGTATAGAAGGAAGAGACATTGGTACAGTAATTTTGCCTAAAGCAGATTTAAAATTTTTTTTTGTATGTAGTTTAAATATTGCTGCTAAAAGAAGATATAAAGAATTAAAGAAAAAAAATAAAAAGATAATTTTTAAGAATGTTAAAAAAGACCTGCAAAACCGTAATTTGAGAGATGTTTCAAGAAAAAACAGTCCTTTACTAAAAAGCCGTGATGCGGTAATTGTGGACACCGGAAAATTAAGAAATATAACAATGATGGTAAATAAAATGTGCAAAATTATGGATAGGAAAATTTTAGACAAGTATGGAAATTAAAACAGATTCCACAAAAAACCCCGCCGCCAAAGAATTTGATGCGCTCTTAAAAGAAGATTTAAAAAAAAGAGATTTAAAGGAAGGAAACATAATTAAAGCAACTATAAGTGAAATCGGGAAAAAATTTGTTTTTGTAGATCTTAAAGCAAAGTCCGAAGGTATAATTCCTATTGAAGAATTTAAAATTTCTAAAGAATTTCAAGATTTAAAAGTTGGTTCAAAAGTTGATGTCTATTTGGAAAGGATAGAATCTTTTAAATCTGGTGAGATTGTTGTAAGTCGAGAAAAAGCAAGAAGAATGAGTACTTGGAAGAAAATGGAAAAAGCTTTTGAGACCCAAGAAGAAGTTGAGGGTATTATAACAAATAAAGTTAAAGGTGGCATGGTAGTAAATGTCAATTCTTGTTTATGCTTTTTGCCAGGGTCACAAATCGCGACAAGTCCATTAAAAAATTTTGAAATAGATAAATTAATGAATACACCTCTAAAATTTTTAGTGGTCAAATGCGACAAAGCAAGAGGAAACCTTGTGGTATCTAGAAGAGCAATTCTTGAGAAAAGCAGAAACGAAGGTATAGATAAAATTCTTTCAAAAATAAAAGAGGGGGATATTGTTGAAGGTAAATGTAAAGCTATTCTAGATTGGGGAGCATTTATTGATTTGAACGGAGCCGATGCATTATTGCATGTAACTGATTTATCTTATTCAAGAGTTAAAAAAACATCAGATCTTTTATCAGTAGGTCAAACGATAAAATGCAAAATAATTAAAATTGATAATGAGACTAAAAGAATTAGTGTCGGTATTAAACAAATGCATAAAGATCCCTATGAAAATTTAGAAAAAAAATACAAAATAAATGAAGTTTACAAAGGGATTGTTACAAAGTGTGTAGAATATGGGGCCTTTGTTAAGTTAGATGATAATCTTGAAGGTCTTGTACACCAATCGGAGATTTCTTGGACGAAAAAAAATATTCAACCAAGTAAAGTTTTGTCTCCGTCTCAGGAAATTAAAGTTAAAATTATCGAGATTGACACATCTAAAAGAAGGATTTCTCTAAGTTACAGACAAACTTTAGATAATCCTTGGAATATTTTTATGAAAAAATCTCCCGTGGAGTCAACAGTGAATTGTAAAGTAAATAATATTACAGATTTTGGTTTGTTTGTTTCAATCGAGAACTCTGAGCTGGTAGGAATGATACATTATAAAGATATTGCTTGGAATGAGAGCGATCAGAGTTTAAAAAAATTTAAAAAAAATGATTCTATTAAAGCGAAAATATTAGAAGTAGATAGAGAAAAAGAAAAAATCAGATTAGGAATTAAACAATTAGAAAAATCACCTTTTGACTATTTTAAAGATGAAAAATTAAAAGTTGGAAGCATAATCACAGTATCTGTAAAAGAGATATTGCCAAAAAAAGGGATAAAAGTAGTTATTGGAAATAATGAAAATTTAATTACCACAATAAAGAAAAGCGATTTAGCTCTTAATGTTCAAGATCAACGAGAAACAATATTTCAGCCTGGGAATAGATTAGATTGTGCGATTGTTGAGTTAAAGCCTGAACAAAGCAAAGTTGTGCTTTCAGTTAAAGAGAAAGAGAGGATCGAAAATGAAGAGGCAGTTAAAAAGTTTGGTAAAGAAGGAAAATCAAGTGGTCAATCTTTAAAATCAATATTTGGAAAAGTCCTTGGGTCTAAAAAAAAAGATAAAAAAAAGGATAAAGAAGAAAAATAATGGTGAGATCTGAGATAATTTCAAAATTATCTAAAAGAATTCATCAAAATCTTAAAAAACAATATCTCGATAAGATTTTTCAGATAACGATTGACACAATCATTCAGGGTATAAAAAACGGTAAAAGTACAGAATTAAGAGGTTTTGGAAGATTTTCTTCAAAAGAGCTTAAGGAAAAAATAGCTATTAATCCCCGAACTGGAGATAGGTTTAAATCTCCTCAAAAAAAATCTATATCTTTCAAGATGTCTATGGAGCTAAAAAAAAGAATTAATGAAGATAGGATAAAAAATTGAAAAAAAATATTTTTGTAGCTTTAGATTTTTCAAATTTTGGTAAAGCCGTCGATGTTGCTGAAAAAATAAAAAATGATGCTGCTGGACTTAAGATTACTAATGAACTATTTGCGATCTGTGGAAAAGAAGGATTAGAAAAACTTGCAGGATTTGGTCTTGAAATATTTTTAGACTTAAAGGTCCACGATGTTCCTAATACAGTTAAGAAAACTGTAGCAAGTATTGCTTCATTAAAAACTGCAAAATATTTAACAATTCACACTAGTGGGGGCGCGAATATGCTTAGAGCAGCCAAAGAGGCTGCAGGAAATTTAGAGTTGTTAGGTGTTACAGTGTTGACCTCTCAATCTGCATCTCAAGAACAGGTTAAACATTTAGCAGACCTAGGTATAAAATCAGGGCTTAGTGGCATAGTTGCCTCTGCACAGGAATATTCGTCTATAAGATCTTTGTCAAAAAACTTAAAGATTTTTTGTCCTGGAATTAGAGGTCTTGAAGATAAAAAAGATGACCAAAAAAGAGTTATGAGTTACTCGGAGTTTTGTAAGATTTCAAAAAATGATGATAAAGCATTTACAGTAATAGGAAGACCAATCTATGAAAGTGGAGATGCTAGTCAAAACATTAAAAAAATTATACAGTCGGCTAAATAATAATATAAACACATTTTAATAATGAAAGTTAAAAAAGGAATACCCTTAATTGATCAACACGATAAAAATGGTTTTTACGGTGGAAAATTTGGTGGCAATTACGTAGCCGAAACATTGAAAAAACCTATAGATGATTTATCAAAATTATTCGATAAATGTAGAAAAGATAAAAAGTTTCTAAAAGAAAGAGATGATTTATATGAAAATTATGTTGGATCGCCTACAAGGTTTTTCAAATTACAAAATCTTACAGATCATTTAGGTGGTGCTCAGATTTATGCAAAAATGGTTTCAGATGCCAATGGAGGAGCTCATAAAATCTATAACGCTATTACACATGCGATGTTGTGCAAAAAAGCCAAAAAAAAGTATATTTGCACAGATACTGGGGCTGGTTATAACGGAAAAATGTTTTCTATGGTCGCAAAAAAATTTGGTCTTGGATGTAAAGTCTTCATGGGGACTAGAGATATAGAGAGACAAAAGCCAAATTGCGATGCAATAAGAAAAAACGGCGCTGAGATTGTTCCAGTTACCTCAGGAAGTAGAACATTAGTAGATGCTGTTAGTGAATGTATTAGATATTGGGTCTCAAATTGTGACAAAGTTCACATGGGCATTGGTAGTTTAGTGGGCCCAAATATATTTGTGAAAATTTGTGGGTGGAGTACAGCGCAAATTTCCAGAGAACTAAAAGTCCAATTAGAAGATGAGTTTGGCGAAATTCCAAACAAATTAAAATTAATTAATTGTGTTGGTGGAGGATCTAGCGCATATGGTTTTTGGAGCGAGTTTTTTGATTATAATAAAAAACACATAGAACTTATTGGGGTAGAGGCTGGTGGACCAAAAAATAGTAAACTTCATGCTGCGCCTTTGAGCAAAAATTCAAAAATTGGAATTCTTCATGGAGCAGCAGCTTATTGTGTGCAAGACAATGATGGACAAATAAGTGAGACAGAAAGTTGTTCGAGCGGATTAGATTATCCGTCATGTTCACCGATTCATTGTTTTTTAAAAGATGTTGGTAGAGCAAGGTATACTGTTGCAACCGACGAAGAGGCTTTTTCTGCATATAAACTTGTTACTGAACTTGAGGAAATTTCTCCAAGCTTAGAACCTGCACATTCTTTTGCTGAAGCAATTAAAATTGCTCCAAAACTTGACGAGTCAAATATTATAGTGGTTAATAGTTGTGGAGATAGTCTTAAAGATAGGGACATTATAAAAAAACGTTTGGGTAATTATATAAGATGAAGTCTCAAATTAGTTTAGCTTTTGAAAAATGTAAAAGAGAAAACAGGCCTGCTCTATTAACCTATACAGTTGCGGGTGATAATTCTAAAAAAAAATCATTAGAAATTTTAAAATCTATATCCCAGTATGCAGATATTGTAGAGATAGGTTTTCCTTTTAATGCACCAACTGCAGATGGTCCACAAATTCAAAACAGTACTTACAGGGCTTTAAAAAATGGGTTTAAGCTTAAAGATGCTTTTCAAATTGTCAAAAATTATAAAAAAAGTAGAAATGCAAAACCTTGTATTCTTATGGGATATTATCAAATGGTCTATAGTTATGGAGAAAATAAGTTTGTAAAAAAATGTAAACAAGCTGGTGTGAATGGTTTGATAATTGTAGATCTTCCTTGGCCTGATAATAAAAAATTTGCAAAATTATGCAGAAAAAATTCAATTACTTTCGTTCAACTTATATCGCCTACAACATCAAAAGAAAGAATGAAAAAAATTATAAGAGACTCCCATGATCTAAATTATTTGATAAGTATGTTATCAACCACAGGAGGAAAATTAAAAGTTTCTCCAAAGAGAATTTTAAAAAATTATTTCAAAATTAAAAGAATCAATAAATCAAAAAATATGGTAATTGGATTTGGTATTACTAATAAAACCATTGGTTCTTTTAAAAAAGCCGATGGTTTAGTAGTAGGAAGCGCATTGTGCAAGGGAATTAGTGATTCTATTAAAAATCGTCAAAATCCTGTCATAAAATTAAATAAAATGGTAAAAGTTTTAAAAAATAAAATTATATGAATTGGATAAAAGATAAAATTAAAAAATTTGGTGATTCACTAAAAAAATACACCAGGAAAAGACCTTCTAGAAATGAGCAAGAAAATGCAGATTGGATAAACTGTCCATCATGCAAAAAATTACAATATAAAAAAGATTTAGAGGGCTTACAATTTATATGTTCTTGTAACTATCACTTTGATTACCCTGCAAAACTAAGATTAAAAAATATATTTGATAGTTCTTTGTATGAAGAAATTCCATGTCCACCAGCAGACTCTGATCCATTAAATTTTAAAATAAATAATAAACCATATATCTCAAAAAGAAAAAAATATGAAGAAGCTACAGGACTTGACTCTGCTTTTGCATGTGCCTCAGGTAAAATAAATGGTTTAACAGCTGTAGTAGTTTGTTCCGAGTGGAAATTCGGTGGTAGCGCAATGACACCGAAAGAGAGTGAACATTTTGTTTCAGCAGCCGTTAAAGCAATTGAAATTAAAGCTGATATATTTATTTCTATTTTACAAAGTGGAGGAATGGCCGTCACTGGTGGAGTCCCTGCGTTAGCTAGTGGTATGGTTAAGACACAAATAGCTTATTCTGAATTAAAGAAAGCAGGAATTTTATCAATTGGTGTGGCTTGTTCTAAATTAAGTGGAGGAACTTATGTTATGTGGAATAATCATGATATTTTATGTGTAGAATCACCTGGTTCACATGACATTTTATTTAGTGGAAAAAGAGTTACAGCAAATCTAAAATCTGGCGAACAGTTACCTGAAAATTTTGGACAAGGATCATCCCTAGACGCCTTAGTAGATATAATCTTTTCAAGTAGATTAGAAATAAAAGATGGTGTTACAAAAATTGCAAGAGTCTTGTTGAAAAAACCGAAAATTAAATCTATAGCTGATAGTCCAAGTGAAACTATAGATGAGAGCATCGAAAAAACTTTATCAGAAACTTCAAAAGCAGTATAGCAAAAGAATTAATTTAGATCTTAAAAGGATCAAGAAAGTTTTATCTATACTTCATGATCCTCAAGACGAACTTAATAATGTAATCAATGTTATAGGAAGCGATGGTAAAAACAGTTTTTTAACATCATTAAAATACTTTTTAGAAGCAGATAATAAAAAAGTAAATACGTTTACTAGTCCTCATTTGTACGATGTAAGATCAAGAATTTGGTTGGGGAATCGGTTTATTTCACTCGCTGAAATAAAAAAATATAAGAAAATTATCGAAAAAACAAAACAAAGGCTCACTTTATTTGAGTTGCTTACCTGTATATTTATTTTGGCTGCAACTAAATCAGATTCCAACTCCTTTAATCTAATTGAAGCTGGATTATTTTTTAGAAAGGACAGTACAAATCTATGGCAAGCCCCTTTAGCTCAAATCTGTACACAAATAAATAAGCAACACACTGAGTGGATTAAGCCGAAAAGTATAGGTGAAATATGTAAACAGAAAGTTGGTTATTTAAGTGAAAATACCACTATTTATACCGGAAAGCAAAAACCAAAAACTTTAAGAATAATAAAAAAAATTTTACAAAAGAACTCAAGTGTTAAAAAATACTATGGTTCGTGGAGCATTATAAGTAAAAATAATAAAAAATTTTATAAAGATCAAAATAATTTAATCTTACTTAATTCTAAAAATATTCATTCTGATGGTTTGTGGGAAAATGTTGGTTTGGCTATAAAAGTAGCCATTGATCTAGGAGTAGATGCAAAAAAAATAAAGCAAACAATTAAAAAAATTAAATTTGAAGGCCGTTGTCAATTTGTAAGAGGTAAATTGACAAAAAAACTCTATAAAACTGAAAAGTTTTTGATTGATACTTGCCATAGTGACGAATCTACCAAAAATTTAGCAAGGTATTTAAAAAAAATTAAATTACCCATCTATGGTATATGCGGAATTTTAAAAAATAAAAATCCAGATAAGTTAATAAAAAATTTTAAAGGAATTTTCAAAAAGATAGTTACTTTTAAAATCCCAGAGGAGTCAAATGCCTTAAGTTCATTTGATTTAAAAAAAATTTCTGAAAAGCAAGGTTTTAAAACGGTTGAAGCTAAAAATATTAAAGATGCGTTAAAGATAGTCTCATCTAAAGAAAAAAAAATAATTGTACTTTGGGGAAGTACATACGGTGCAGGAAACGCCTTAAGTTTAAATTAAAGGTGTTTGTTTATAAATGCTTCAATGTTTGACTGATCAGTTCCGCCAACAAGTGTGTCAACGTGTGAACCATCTTTATATAAAAAGAGAGTTGGAATAGAACGAATAGCATTAGCAGTTGCAAAATTTGGCTGTGAGTCTACATCGTGATTTGCTATCACAATTTTATCTGCCATTTTCTCTGAGATAGTTTCTAGAATTGGATTTATAGCTTTACAGGGCCCACACCAATCAGCCGTAAATTTAATTAATGTCAACTTACCTTTTGATGCTATTAATTCTTTATAATTTTCATCTGTACTTTTAACTAATGCCATATCTGTTTGATAATGTTTTTTTGATTAATGTCAACTACGCTTAGAGTAAAGTTTTTCTAACTCTTCAACGTAGACGTTAATCTCCTCCAGCATTTTAAGCTTTTCTGTATCTTTATTTTTTTCAAACTTTGCCCTTAAATCATCAATCTCCTTATAAGTTCTCGGAATTGTGTTCCATTTTTTTTCATCTTCAGTGGAAAGAACTCTTTTTACAATTGTGCTGTGAATTTCATCATAATCCTCTTTTGGTAAAAGGTCTGGTTTTTCTTGATAAAGCAATTTTTTTCCAAAATAGTGAAAACGTTTATCTTTAAATTTATTTAAGTACGACAATTTGTTATTCCAGTCTGCTTCGTGAAACCCACTTAATATACGATTGTCCTCTGGTGGTGGAAAATTATATAAACTCTCCTCTTCGCAAATATCCTCTTGTGATTTAGTTTCTGTTTTCTCTTGAACTTCATCTCGTAATATTAATTCTACCTTCTCAGCAAACTTTTTGTTCTTTTTAATAATTTCTGCCCTTTCCTTTAATTTATTTATGCCTATCATTTTATATTCTTCAAAATGATCTATATACGATGGATTCATTACAATTGGATGCTTGTTGTGACGGCATGTTCGTAAAATCTTTGGTGGCTTTTTCAACTCTTCTTTTAAAACCTGTATTGGCATATCAATATAAATATTTGGATCATGCTTTAGATCAAAAGTCTTTGGCCATTGATATACTGGATGCTGACACACAAAAGTTTGAACAAACGGAACTACTTTGCCATAGTAAAATTCATTTGAACAAAAAAGTTTTTCATTTTTAATTATTTTAAGACTCTCTTCTTTATTAGATGTTAAAAGGCTGCTTTTCCAAACACTAGGAGATTTTTTTTTTATTATTCTTGCAATTTCTAAAGTTGCGCTGCAATCACCTACGGCTGTATGAGCTGCATGATCTATGCCGTTTAGTGGAGCCACAGTATCAAGTTTGTATTCCAGGTTCCCTTTTTTATTGGTAGCATTTTTTAGCGTATTTGGATAATAGAGGTTTGCTGCTCTGGCTAAATTCAGTAAATCTCCCTCATTGTTACCATTTGTTGTAGAGGTGAATGGATATTCTAAATTTTGAAATAAAGTATTTCTTAAAAAAATTTGATCAAACTCAATGTTATTCCAGCCAATAAAAGTAACTTTACCCCAGCTTTTTAATTTTTCAACAAACTGTCTAATCATTTCATAATGAGAAAGATTAGTTGTTTTTAGTTTTTTCGGTGATGTATTAGTAACAATAAGTGCCATAGCCTCAGGAATAATTCCTGGTGATATTCTAGATCTGGACTCGAACCTGTCTAATTCATTTAGGTCATCATCTGTTAATATTGCTCCAATTTCAATGATTTGTCCCCACTGTTTATTTGATGAACTTGTTTCGAAATCATAAAATACAAAGTTTGACATTTAGGAAATTTATTTACTTTAAGACTTTGATTTTATCAGAATTTTCTTCAACTGTCTCTTTTACTGTTCCAGGATCTTTAATGTTATTAAGTGTATTCATGATAGATCGGGCATCTCTTCCAAAACTATCAGTTGAAGTCATGGCTTGATCTAACTTTTTTCTTAAATCAATAATACTATCAAAATGTTTTTCAAATCTTCTAGAGATTAGTTTTAGATCACTATAAATTTGTGTCGCATGCTTTTGAACTTTGAGAGTCTGAAACCCCAAGTGATATGACTGCAAAAGTGCTGATAATGTATTAGGACCAGCTATTGTAACTTTATATTTAGTTCTAAGTTCCTCAAGCAAAAGCTCTTTAGTTTTCGGATCTCTGTAACTTGAAAGTTCAGCAAATAATCCTTCAGTTGGAGCGTATACAATTGCAAAATCAGTTGTTTTTGGTGGCGCAATATATTTTGAACTTACAGATTTAGCTTTATTTCTAAAAGCTGATGCTAAATCTTTTCTGGCTTCTGCTAAAGCTTCTTTGTCTTTAACTTGGTAAGCATTATCTATCTCTTTAAATTTTTCTATTGGCCAATGGCTATCGACGGGAACAAGAACATCTTGAAGTTTAATTGCAAATTCTACGGTGTCACCAGTTTCCTCTGGTTTCATTTTTACATTTTCGATAAATTGTGAAGCGGGCAATAAATCTTTCAATAATGAAGCTAAAGAGAATTCTGCAAGAATTCCGTATTGTTTTACACCGGCAAGAATTCTACTGAAATTATCTTGGCTTTTGTTCATGGCTTCTACTTGTTTATTAAATACTCCAACCTTCTCGTCTACTTTAGTTAAAGCTCCTGTCATATCTTTTGCAATATCCTTTGACATGTGTCCAAAAGATTGACTGAAGCTATCTTTAAAAGAATTAAATTCATTTTTGAATGTCTGAGTAGGATCCTCTGTTTTTTGCTGTTTGTTACGCAATAAGAAAAATATTACAGCAATATTTAAAGCTAATAAAACAACTATAAGTGTAATTAGTAATGTATCCATTAATTTATATATACGGTGTATTTGCTAAATTACAAATTTTAATTTAAATAATGTAATTCATGAGATTTTTTACATATTTTTTGTGTTCATTGTTAGTTTTTACAACTGCCAATTCGAAAGAATTCCGAATCGATTTCAGCGATGAGGGTATGAAATTATTAAAAAAAAGAGGATTTGGAAAAAAAACTCTTTATACGAATGATCAAGATGACAAAGGTTGGTATTTAAAGGCTGAAGCTGATGGTACTGCGACAGGCCTTGGGATGGAAATAGATAAAGAGCTTCTTAAGGAAATGCCTTTTTTAAATATTACTTTTAAAATTGAAAAAGATTTTACAGATATAGATCAAAAGACAAAAGATGGTCATGATTGGGCAGCTAGAGTTATGGTTGGTCATGGAAAAAAAATCGGTGCCAAATTAGTAAGCTTGGCACACTCATCATTTTTGGAAGAAGGTTTTCTTCAACAAAGTCCTTGGACAAAAGGAAGCAGAGATTATGTTATTTCAAATAACAAAAGTGGTGAATGGCATACAAGAAAGATAAATATAAAGGAATTACTTGAAGAAACTCACGGAATCTCTTTTACAAACTTTATTGCTATATTTTCTGACTCGAATAACTCAAAACAAAAAATTATTGCATATTACCGAGATATCTATTTTAGTAGTGAGTGATGAATATAAAAGTAGAGCCATTTAAAAATAACATTGGGGCTTCCATTTCCATCGATCTTAAATTAACAGAACCAAAAATTATTGATCAGATCAAAGAAACACTCAACAACTATGGTTTTGTTTGTTTCAGAGACCAAAATCTTGAACCAGGAGAATATTTAAAATTTGCGGAACAACTAGGCAAAATTAAAGAGTACCCGATGTTAAAAGACTTAGAAAATTATAAAGGCATCACCGTTGTTGAAAGAAAAGAAGATGATAAAGGAAAGTCTTATGGTGAAGGGTGGCACACAGATAGTAGTTATCTAGAAAAAACACCAAAATACACTTGTCTTATGGGTAAAATAGTTAAAAGAGATCAGGGTCAAACACTTTTCGCCTCACAATTAGCATCCTATGAAGCTTTAGATCAAGAAACTAAGGATAAAATTCAAAATCTTGTAGGTATATTTAGTTCAGCAGGACCGATATCTGTAACAAGGCTTGAGCGAGAAGCTGAAAGAGGAACTGGAAAGTCAAAAGATTTTATAGCCGAACATCCAATAGTTAAAAAAGTTGGAAGTAGAAAAGCACTTTATCTAAGTCCAGGTCACACAATTGCCATAAAAGACTTAAGCGAAGAAAATTCCAAAGAACTTTTAAAATTTTTATTCAACCACCAAACGAAAAAAGAGTTTCAAAATAGCTTTTTTTGGGAAAAAAATACTATAGTTATTTGGGATAACCATTCTGTCATTCACTCCGCCACCCCTTTTCAAGGAAGAAGAATGATGCATAGAATTATTTTAGACGCATAAAAAAAACAAAATTCAGCCCCTCTTAAAACAAAAATAATATTTAAATCTTTGAATATGAAAAATATTATAATCGTTTTAGTATGTGGATTGTTTCTAGCAAACTGTAGTAACCGTTACGTTTTGGGTACAAAGTGTACAAATCCCGATAAGTTAACTGGTGCTTACGAAAAATCATTCATATGGTCTGTAGATAGAACTATGAGTGATGACGCTTTTGGAAAAAGAATTTCAAAAGAAAACTGTCCTAAAGTAGCTAAAAAATCCTAATTAAGCACAGTTTTTAAAAGATGATAACTATTGGTCTTTTACTGCTTGGATGTGCCGCATTTCTGGTGTCTTTTTTAATCGTGAATTTCAAATCAAAACACGATAAAGAAGACACCGAATGATAAAATATTACCTATTTATACTTCTCTTTTTTTCTTTTAATAATTTAAGCGCAATGGATAAAAAACCATACCACCATATTTACAAAGATGGAAAATTACATGCTTTTAGAAACTTGGAGGGAGGTCCAAAAAGAGATCCTAATTTTAAGTGGGATTGGAAAGTTTTTAGAGAAGAAAAAAAGAAACTTAAAATTGATTATCCACCTGAACACGTAATTGATAAACAATTAGTTTTAAAGGATCTTGAGAAACATAAATTTGACTCCTATGTTATGTGGCTCGATCATGCGAGTTTCATAATTAAGCTTGGGGACACTACAATTATTACTGATCCAGTTTTTGAAAAAAACTATGGACCTATGATATTTGGTCCCAAAAAATTTATAGATTCTCCATTAACCCTTAAAGAAATTCCTAAAATAAATTTATTTTTACTAACTCATAATCATTATGATCATATGAGTATACGAACAATAAAAAATTTTCCTTATAAGAATGCCAAAGTCCTTGTTCCTCTAAAACTTGGAAAATATTTCACCAGAAATGGATATAAAAAAGATACTGTTAAAGAAATGGATTGGTTTGATAAAATTAA
The DNA here is from genome assembly GCA_902579285.1 of uncultured Pelagibacteraceae bacterium. Lineage (GTDB taxonomy): Bacteria > Pseudomonadota > Alphaproteobacteria > Pelagibacterales > Pelagibacteraceae > Anoxypelagibacter. The sequence goes on along the minus strand of CACHGA010000001.1, from coordinate 154,080 downwards.
AATAAATGATGAAATTACAATTACAATGCTTCCTAGCCAACATTGGTCGAAGAGGTGGATTTGGGGAGATGGAAATAATAATAGAACTCTTTGGGGGAGTTTTTTAATCGAATACAAAGGTAAAAAAATCTTTTTTGCATGTGATACTGGACCAGCACCTTTTTACAAAGATTTAGGTAAAAAATATGGTCCAATTGATTTGGGGTTTGGAAATTTGGGTGCCTACAATTTCTATCCAATTATTCCCGTCAAAGATAAATCTACAGCTCATGCAAATCCTGAAGAGCTTTTGTCATTAATGAAAGATTTAAGAGTAAAAAAGGTTATTGGAATGCATTGGGGTACGGCAATCTTGAGTTTAGAACCAATCTGGGAACCTCCAGTAAGATTTAAAGCTAATGCTGAAAAATTTGGCTTTAAAAAAGAGGATGCCGTTATATTTAAAATTGGTGAAATTAAAAAACTAGACGATCTTATTAACTAGCTTTTTTTAGTTGTTGTCTGATTCTCTCCAAATATAAAATAAGACTGTCCGTTAAATCATCTCCAAATTTAAATATAGCAGATCTACTGTACTCCCTTGTTTCACTTTTAATTTTATCTTCAACTATAATTTCTTTTTTTGAATCTTGGTCTTTGACATAAATTAAAATTAAAAAATTTTCGTTTTGCTCTTGATCTTCTCTAATAATAATTTCTGATTGTTCGTAAACCAAATTTATAACTCTTATAAGGTCAGCATTTTTTGGCAAATATCTTTTATTAATTTGATAAACAAGTGAATTACAACTTCTTGAGAAACTCTCTAAACTAGTTTCTATTAACTCTCTTTTTTCAATATATTCTTTTTCCTTTTGTCTAATTTCTGCAACTGAAGCTTGATCTGATAAAGTTACGCCTAGTTCTTCTACTCTTTTTCTTAAGCGGTCATTTCTAAGAGCCTTGTATTTTTCTCTAACCTGGTCAATTCTTTTTTGAAAATCTTTATAGTCTTCTTTTTCTATATTTAATGTATATTTTTCAATAGCTTTAATTTCTTCTAATTCCCGTTTCCTAAAACTTTCAAGAGTTTTTTCAAGTTTTACCTCCTCTAAAAACTTTCTTTGCTTTTCTTTCTCTTTTTCTCTAATTGCTTTTTGCTCTTCTCTTAAAAAATTTCTTAATTCTACAGCCCTAACCTTTGCCAATGCTTTTTCTTCATTAATTTCTTTTTGCAAAAGGTCCTTTCTTAAATTAAATTGAGCTTTTTTCTCGTTTTCAATTTCCCTTTTTTGTTTAATTTGTAATTGATATTTTCTTTTTTTGTAAACTTCTACTTTTTTTAAAAACGGTGATGTAATTTTTTTAAAAAATGAGCCAAAATTAAGTTTAAACTTAGGTTTTATAGATTTAAATATTCCTTTAGGTAATAATTTTTTTGAGAAAATCTTCTTCGAATGGGACCTTTTTTTCGATTTTCGCTTTTTGCTTATAATTTTTCTTTTTTTATGGGTTCTTTTGATAATTCTTTTTTTTAATTTTTTGACCTTTTTTTTTGATTTTTTAAATTTTTTCTTTTTTCTCATCTGCTATTTTGAGTAATAGCATTTTCTTAAGAGTATATATAGCCTCTTGTTCTTGGAGCAATGTTTATATCTTTATCAAGTAGTATCTGAAAATTACATTGATCAGTCCATCTAAATGCGTATTCACATGAACTCAAATAAAATAGCCAAAGTCTGTAGAATTTTTCACTATAATTTTTTAAAACTATATCCTTATTTTTAATAAATCTTTTTTTCCATTCCGCTAAGGTAGATGCATAGTGTATACCTGGTAAGACCTCTAAATCTCCTAATACTAGTTTCGAATTTTCAATTGCAGGCATTAATTCGCTAAAAGATGGTGTGTATCCTGAAGGAAATATAAAAGTTGTTATCCAGGCTTGTGGATCTCTAGGTCCATCCACGCTTCCTATAGTGTGCACCAATGCTTTTCCTTGAGGTTCAAGGATATCGTATATTTTTTTAAAATATGTTTTGTAAAATTTTCTCGTTACGTGCTCAAGCATTCCTTTTGATATAACTTTGGTATACTTATTTTTTGTATCCCTATAATCCTCAATACGAAATTGACAAAGATTGTCCAATTTTTTTTCTCGACAAAACCTTTTAGAAAAATCTAGTTGAACTTTAGATAAAGTTATTCCATCAACTCTTGCTCTTGTTTTTTCGGCTATAGCGCAAGCTAAACCACCAAATCCTGATCCGATATCTAAAACTGTATCTTTGTCAGTAATATTTAATTTTTTTATCATGTGGTTGATCATCGACTCTTGACTGTCCTCAAGAGACATATCCTTTTGTGGCCAATAACCACAACTATATTGAAAATGTTTAGTATCTATAAACATTTTATAAAAGTCGGCAGATCCAATATCATAATGTGCTGCAACAGCTGCTCTACTACTTTTTCTGGTATTAAAGTTTGTTAAATATCTCCAAGTGCCTCTTATTTTATTTATAGTTTTAGAAAATCTACTGATATCTTTCCTTCCTATATTTTTTAAAGCTATATCTAATATATCTGAAATAGTTCCGTTTTCGATTACAATATCTCCATCGGTATAACCTTTACCAAAATAAAAATCTGGAAACAAAAGCATCTTATATTCAATTGATTTATTTTTTAATTTAAATTTAACAGGAATTTTTTTTATTGGTTTTCCAATAATGTAGTTTTTCTTATCCGATGTTTCTAAAATAAAACCATCTTTTTTTATAATACTGTTTAAAAAAATTTTTAACATTATGCGGCAATATTTTTGTTCGTTAACGCACCAAGTTCCTTTAATTTTTTAATTAGCTTTTCTTTTTTGTCATCGCTAAGTAATACTTGGGGCGGTAATAAGTTTGAAAAAATTTTATTTTCTAGACTCTTTATGGTGTGAAGCGCTGAAATTAAATTTCCTGTTTCATCAAAAGCTGATCTTAGTGCCTTGAGTTTTGGATCACTCGACGAGTCCCCGCTTTTATTAAAATCATCAAAAACTTTTTTTGCGATTTTTCCTGTAAAATTTGTTGTTGCTGATATACACCCAGCCGCTCCAACTTTTAATCCATCTAATAATTTTTTCTCACTACCTACAAACATTGAAAAATTCTCCATTTTAAAATTTTCCCAAAGATTTCCAGTGCTATCTTTCATGCCAATTATATTTTTGGGAAAAGATTCTTTAAGTTTTTTTGTTATATCCGAAGTAAAAGTGTAGCCACTTAATGTGGAAAAATTATAAAGAATAATTTTAGAGTCTGGAACTTCTCTTATAATGTTTTTATAAAAATTAAATACACCACTGTCGCTATTTTTATAATAAGCAACATTCATAATTAAAAAATTACTAAATCCCAACCCTATTGAGTGTTTCATAATTTCAGTCGTATCTTTTAAACTATTGGTTGATGTTCCAATTAAGATTTTTTCTGAAAAACTTTCTTTTGACAGTGCACTTATAAAATTTTTCTTTTCATCAACTGAAATTAATTGTCCGCATCCTGTACTACCAAAAAAAGCTGACCCTACTCCCTGGTTATCAAGATTAAGCTTTGCATGATTTATAGTTTCTTTAATATCGAGGCTCAAATCTGCTTTTAAAACAGACATTGATGCAGCAAATACACCTTTGAAAATTTCTGACATTTTTTTACCTAAATTTATGTATAAACGTACTATAAATTAAAAAAGAATGAAAATTCTTATTATTCAACAAAGATACGGAATCGGGGATATGGTAATTTTTTTACCTTATATTCATGCGATTTCAAAAAAATTTAATACCAAGATAAGTTTATTGGCTAAAGAAACGTCTAGGGCTAAACAAATAATGGGGGAGGACAGCCATATTGATGAGATTATTACTTTAGATAGTGAGAAAGATGGATTGAGCGGTATTTTTAAACTTTCCAATGAATTAAAAAAAAGAAGCTTTGATAAAGTATTTATTTTCAACAGTTCATTAAGATATTATTTAGTTGCAAAACTCTCAGGGATAAAATCAATTTATCAATACCCTTTATTTAGATCTAAAGATAACATTGTTCATAGTGCAAAAATTTTTACTGAAAATATTACTGGAAATATTGTTTCAACAGAGCCAAACTTAAAAATTAAAAGTACGATTGATAATTTTAATAAGGATTTTAAACATATCTGTCTTGGTATATCGGCATCTGGCCCAACAAAAAGATGGAATATAAATAATTATATTAAATTTTGTGAGGAGTTATCAAAAATTAAAAAGTGTAAATTTTATGTTGCTGGTGGAAAAAATGATATTCAGTTGATTAATGAGTTTAAAAAATCAGAAATTGGTAAAAATTGCCAGTCATTTGAAGAGCTGACTATAAAAGAAACTTTACCAATTATTAAGAATTGTGATTGTTATGTAGGAAGTGATACAGGATTCGCTCATTTATCTGTCGCCTTAGGGGTAAAGGCTTTAACTTTATTTATGGACTCGCCAGTAATGGCTTATGGAAAATATTCTGAAAGAATGTATGTAATAGAGCCAGAAGGTGAAAAAAATTCTACTTCACATAATACCTTGGGATCTGAAAGAATATCATTTGAAAAAACTCTTCTGAAAGCAAAAGAAATCTTAGGTTAACTAAAATCATTTTTTAAAATAGTTTCTTTTGCCTCAGAAACCATCTGTGCTAATTTAGTTGTATCAGTATCATTACGATCAGGATGAAGTTTTGACATTATTTTTTTGTATTTAGACAATACTTCATCTTTTGAACATCCTTTTTTGCACCCTAGTATATTGTATGCATCGTCCAAAGAAATGCTTGAAGAAGCTTTTGAATAATTAGTACCAGATGAAAAAGAATATCGTCCTGTTTGTCGGAGATAATTTATTAATCTCCACAATTGAAATAGTTGAAAAAGTCCCCCTATACCCTTTAATTTAATCAGAGGGACCAAAAGCAACAAAATGGGAATACTAAATGCATACCTTCCAACAAAAAATAGCGCGATAGCGAAAATAATTCCTATTGTGAAAATAATAAATCGAATACCCTTTGCGATTTTTTTGCTACTTGCTTTAGCAAAAAAATTCAATAAAAGGTATAAAGAAACTAAAGCTATTCCAATGAGTAAAAAATAATTCATAATTTTATATATGAAAATACCACAATTAAGGAAGCAAACTGAAAAGAAAAATTGTCATGGATACTCATGGGAAGATGATTATTCCTGGATACATCAAGATAATTGCCTTGAAATCTTAAGAGATACAAAAAAATTAAACCCCGAAGTGAGAAAATATCTTGAAGAAGAGAATTCATACACAAAAGAAATTATGAGGGACACTGAAAATTTACAAAAAAAAATTTTTAAGGAAATAGAGGGAAGAATTAAATTAGATGACGAAAGTCTTCCCTTTAAAGATAAAAAATATGATTACTGGACAAAAACTACAAAAGAAGGCAACTACTCTAAAAAATTAAGAAAAAAAATTGGTAGTGATAAAGTTGAATGTTATTTTGATGGAGACCTGGAGGCAAAAGGTAAAAAATTTTTTAGCACTGGAGATTTAGCAGTCTCAAATAATGATGAATTTTTAGCTTTTTCAGTAGATGATAAAGGCGGAGAATATTTTACAATATTTGTAAGAAGAATAGTGGACAATAAAATAATTGAGAAGATCGAAGATACAGCTGGTGGAATTGTGTGGTCATACGATGATAAATCTTTTTTTTATAGAAAACATGATAGTCAAAAAAGACCGAGACAAATTTTACAACACAGACTGGGCTCCCCAAGTTCAGAGGATATTTTAATTTTTGAAGAAAAAGACGAGCGCTTTACGTGTTCTATAGATACAACTTCTTGTGAAAAATATTATACGATTGAAACAAGTGAGCATACCACGAGTGAAACATACTATTTTCATAAAGACGAAAAAAAGTTTGAACCAAAATTGATTTTAAAAAGAGAAGATGGAATTCTCTACAGTTTAGATAGTTTTGATGGCTATTGGTATATACATACAAATAAAGATGCTGAAGATTTTAAAATTTTAAGATCCCCTAACGACAAAATGAATGATTGGAAAGATTTTGTACCAGCTAAAAGTGGAACCTTAATAGGTGGGTTAACTTTTTTAAAAAAGTGGATAATTAGGTCAGAAATCTCAAACGCCTTATCAAAAGTTTTAGTAAGAAACATAGAGACTGGTACAGAAGAAGAATTAATTTTTACTGACGAAAAAGTAATTTCTCCAGGAATTTCGCTTATGCAAAAAGATAAAAATACCGATGTGATAAGGATTGGTTATGAATCTCCTAAAACTCCCTCTCGAACTTACGAATATAATATTAGAACAAAAGAAAAAAAAATCGTTAAAGAACAAATAGTTCCCTCTGGACATAATAGAGATGATTATATTGTGGAACGTCTTGAGTGTGATAGTCATGATGGCCAGAAAATTCCAATGACCATTACTTATCACAAAAAAACAAAAATAGATGGTAGTGCACATGTTTTGTTATATGGGTATGGGAGTTATGGAAGTTCCATGTGGCCTGCTTTCTCAACATCAAAATTTTCTCTAATAGATAGAAATATAATTTGGGTAACTTGCCATATTCGCGGTGGTATGGAACGTGGAATGAAATGGTGGCGTGATGGAAAAATGATGAATAAAAAAAATACTTTTAAAGATTTTATAAGTTGCGCCAATTTCCTAATAGAAAAAAAATATACAAGCAAAAAAAAAATAATTGCATTTGGTGGGAGTGCTGGAGGTCTTCTTGTGGGAAATGTAGTCAATCAAATTCCACATTTACTTCTTGGCGCCATAATGGCTGTTCCGTTCGTTGATAATCTTACAACAAACATGGATCACTCTTTGCCTTTAACAGTTGGAGAGCTCAGAGAATTCGGTGATGCAAAAAATAATAAAGATCATTTCGAATACATACGTTCATATGCTCCGTATGACAATATTGAAAAAAAAGACTATCCCAATATTTTAATTACTACTTCATTATCTGACTCGAGAGTTCTCTTTGACGAACCTGCAAAGTTCTGCGCTAAGCTTCGTGCTAAAACAACTGGAAATAATTTATTATTGCTTAAAACTGAAATGGAGGCTGGCCACGGCAGCAGAACGGGTAGAAAAAATGTTATTGAAGATATAGCTTTTGATTATGCATTTGCACTTAAAATATCAGGAAAAGTCAGCTAGAAACAATTTTTGCTATTAAAAGCAACTACTATGTTTTTTTGATCTACTTCAAACCTTCTCTCACATTTAATTTTAAACTTTGATTCATTATAAATTAAAATTTTATTTTTATTACTCAATAGCTCGACAGAATCAGGTTTTCCAAACTCTATTTTTAATTCCGACTCAGTTTTTTTTAAAAATTTACTGAGTTTTTTTGTTTCTTTTTCGGAGGCTTTATCGACCTTATCTGTAACTGTTTTACAACCTGAGATTAGAAAAAATATAAAAATTATACTAAAAAAAAATTTCATTTCTGGTTTTCAGTTTTTGCATTGCTTTACGATCAATTTTTCAAATATAACAAAATAAGTTATAAACAACATACAACTTTAAATTTAAATCAAACTCATTTTGAACTTTTTAAATGCCTGAAAAGCTTTATAAATGAGCAAAAAACAGGAGAAAATCTATGATGGATAAATATTTTGAGTATAGAAAACATAAAACTAATTTTAAAACAGAAGTAATTGCCGGCGTAACTACTTTTTTAACAATGGCTTATATAATGTTTTTAAATCCTTTTATTCTTTCCGGTGAATTTGCAGGAACTGAAAAGGGTTTTTTTGATTTCGGAGGAGTGTTCACTGCAACAATAGTCGCTACAGCGATTGCATGTTTCATAATGGCATTCTACGGTAAAACTTGGCCGGTAGGATTGGCACCAGGCATGGGTATCAATGCTTTTATTGCTTTTGGAGTTGTTGGTGGAATGAAATATACTCCTGCAGAAGCGCTTGCAACAGTTTTAGTTGCGGGTATATTTTTCTTAGCAATATCATTAACGCCGATTAGGGCGTGGATTATTAATTCTATTCCAAAAAGTTTAAAACTTGGTATAGGGGCTGGTATTGGTCTCTTCCTTGCTATTATTGGTTTAGAAATAATGGGCGTTGTCGGAGATCATCCTGTAACTTTAGTTACTCTTGGCGATATCAAAAATCCAATTGTTTTATTGGGTTGTCTTGCTTTTGTTGCAATGATTGTTTTAGAAAAAATGAAAGTAAGAGGAAATATCATTATAGGTATTTTGTTTTTTAGTTTATTAGCTTGGTTACCTATGTGGGAGTGGACTGGTTCCACAATAAAAGACGGTGCATCTCTTGCTAGGTTTAACGGAATCTTTTCTGCACCCCCATCCATGAGTTATCTTTTTGATGCGTTTGAGGGTATTAGCACTGGAAAAGTTTTTGCAGCAAGTGGAATTACTGTAATATTTACCCTTTTCTTTATAGACTTTTTTGATACAGCAGGAACATTAACTTCAGTAGCAAATGTATCTGGAAAAGTAGATGGCAAAGGAAAAGTAAAAGACATTGAAAAAGCTATGTTGGCAGACAGTGTTGGAACAGTTGCGGGAAGTCTTGTAGGAACTTCAACAGTTACGAGTTATGTAGAGTCTGGAGCTGGAGTTAAAGCTGGTGGCAGAACAGGAATGACATCGTTAGTAATTGGTGTTTTATTTCTTTTGTGCTTAGGATTTGCACCTCTTGCAACAAGCTTACCAAAAGAAATAGATGGTGCTGCACTTGTTTATGTTGCTGTTCTTTTTGTTAGAAATATTACAGATATTGAATGGAATGACATCGCAGAATCGGCTCCTGCAGTCCTTGCAATGATTACTATGCCTTTAACATATAGTATCAGCAATGGTATAGCTTTGGCATTTATAGCTTATGCGCTTATAAAACTATTTAGTGGTAATGCTGCTAAAACTCATCCAGCAATTTGGTTGGTTGCTGTTCTAAGTGTAATAAGTTTTTCAGTTTAAATTTTTCAAGACTTAAAGGGGGCTAGAATATTTTTCTAGCCCCCTTTTTTTATATTGTTTTTTAATTCTTCTATTCTTATTTCTTCATACTTTTCAAATGGCTGAACAATCCATGGATTATCTTTTAATGTGACAGCACAAAAATCAGGATTAAAAGTCGATTTAGCCTTTTTCCATAAAACTGCAGTTTTTATTGATTTGATTTTTCCTTTAAGTGGCGGGTATTTTCTAAGCCAATCTATACTTCTGTTTAAAGTAACGCCTGTATCAGATAAGTCGTCACATAGAAGTAGATTCCCACCCATATTTTGAACAGTCGAACTCATTTCTCTCGAAAAAGTTAATTCTCCTTGTTTGTCCTCAATACCTTTTCCAGAATATGACTCTACAGCTAAATAGGCACACTTTATTTTAAAAACTCTGCTTAAGACATCGATAATGGGTGCCGCACCTCTCATTATTCCAATTAGAAGATCGGGTTTATATTTTTCATGAATTTGAATTGCCAATTTCTCGACTATAGAATTATATTCGTCCCAAGAGATGAAAAGTTTTTGTGCCATATAAAAAATTAAATCATTTTATTGTAGATGTAAATGAAGGAATTTAATATTGAACTGGTTCATTATCTACTGAATACCACAAAGCCATCACTGCGAGAGTACAATAAGGAGAAAATTTTTTCTGTAACTTACTAATAAAGCTTTTTGGAGGAAGGTATTTCTTTTTATAGTTATTTGAAATTGCTCTAAGTAATCCGATATCTTGTACTGGCCATATATTTGGTCTGTTATAGAAAAAAATTAAAACCATTTCAGCTGACCACCTTCCTATTTGTCTTAAGGATGATAAATAAATAATAGCTTCTTCATCGGTCATTTTCTTTATCAATTTGGGGTTAAAAGATTTATCTAAAATTTTTTGTGCCAAACTTTTAATACCGATCGCTTTCATTTTACTTAATCCACATTTTTTTAGGTCTTGAATAGATAGCTTTTGGACAGTTTTTGGATTTATTTTATTTTTACATTTTTTTTCAAATTTTGAAAAAACTGATTCAGCTGCTGCTACAGATATTTGTTGAGAAATAATTGACCGTGTTAACGAATAAAAAAAATTATTCCTAGTGGTTAAATGACCTTTGTAAGATTTAATTAGTTTAGAAATTACTTTATCTTTCTTTATCAAATAGCTTCTAGATTTATTCCACCACTTAGGTTTCATATCTTGGTGGGACCACTTGTTTTTTGAGTGTTTGCTCTCTTTTAAAAATTATATATGTTCCAACAACTATAAATGCTGCACCAATTAATGTAGTTAGTTTTAGAGCTTCTCCAAATATGAAATATCCAGCAGAAGCAGCAAAAACGAGTGACAAGTATTTAATAGGAGTTACAAGGCCTGTATCTGCCATTCTCAATGACTGAGTTAGTAAAATATTTGCATATCCTCCTGCTAAACCTAATACTACAAATAAAAAAGTTTCATATAGGGATGGCCATATCCAACCATTAACTATAGTTGCTAAGCCAATTAACATTGACAATAGTGAAAAATAAAAAGCTATTAAATAATTTGGTTCAGTTTTGGAAAGTGATTTAATAGATAAAGCAACTTGAGCAAAACCAAAAGCAAAAATTAAAGGCATAAAATAAAATAAATTAAACTCATGAAAGGTTGGTTTAATAATAATTAATCCACCAATAATCCCAAGAATAATTGCTGAAATTCTAGTCATTCTTATTTTTTCGCCTAGAAAAAGTGAAGATAAAATAGTTACAAAAACAGGACCTAAAAAAGTTAGTGATATACAATCAGCAAGTGGTACGTTTCTAATTCCAATAAACAAAGCAACAATTGCTATTGCACCCCATATTGCTCTCCAAGCATGTAATCCCGGTCTTTTTGTTTTATAAAAAGTAAAAACTTTCTCACGAGGAATTAATAGAATTATTGGGATCATACCAAAAGCAAATCTCATAAAAAGAACTTGACCAAATGGTGCGTCTTTTAAATATTTTACAATTATATCCATGATACTGAAACAAGCGACACTAGCGATCATGTAAAGAATTGCTAATTGAGATTTTGAGAGCATTTTACCACCTTTAAATTATTGAAATAACATATTAGAATTTTGAAAAAATGAAAACTGCTTATTTTAGTCTAGGTTGCTTTTGGTCCCCTCAATTAGAATTTGAAAAAGTTGATGGGGTAAAAAAAGCTGAGGTTGGATATTGTGGAGGAGATGACCCGAACACGACTTATGAAAAAGTTTGTTCTGGATCAACAAATCATGCTGAAACTGTCAAAGTAGATTATGATGAAAAATTAGTCTCTTATGACGATTTAGTAAGATTTTTTTTTAAAATTCATGACCCTACACAACTAAATAAACAGGGTCCAGATATTGGAACCCAATATAGATCAGAGATTTTTTATACAGATGAAAACCAGAAGAAAATTGCAGAAAAAATTAAAAATGAGTTCAATGATAAGTTAAAAGGTAAAGTTGTTACCAAAGTATCAAAAGAGAAACTCTACCAACCTGCAGAAGAATATCATCAATACTATTTGAAAAGAAAGAGTTTTATATGAATTTAGTATCTACTGATTGGCTTGATCAAAATTTAAATAAAGTAAAAATATTTGATGCAAGTTGGCATATGCCGACTTCCAAAAGGAATGCCAAAAAAGAATTTGAAGAAAAACATATTAAGGGTGCTATTTTCTGGGATGTAGATGAACACTCGGATAAAGATTCGCCGTACCCACACATGATGTCAAATTCAGATTATTGGACAAGGATGCTTTGGTCGTTCGCAATTAAAAATGATGATCATATAATTGTTTATGATCATAGCGATACTTATAGTTCATGTAGATTGTGGTTTGCTTTAAAATATTTTGGTCATCAAAAAGTTTCAGTTTTAGATGGTGGAATGAAAAAATGGCTATCAGAAAATAGATCTACAGATAATAAAACAGATCAGGTTTTAGGAAAATTTAGTAATATTGATAAATTAAATCCTAAAAATAAATACAAAATAAAAGAAAAAATTGATTTGATAAAAAATAAAAAACAAATTGATGAAAACATTAATAAAAATCAGTTTCAAACTGTTGATGCCAGAAGCCGTGAAAGATTTGAAGGAAAAGTTGATGAGCCAAGAACTGGGCTCAGAAGAGGCTGCATTATTGGATCAAAAAATCTACCTTTTAAAGATTGTATAAATGCTGAAACAAACACTTTTAAATCCAAAGACGAATTAAGCAAGATTTTCATTAAAAATAATATAGATATTACTAAGCCAATTGTTTTTACATGCGGTTCGGGTATGACTGCGTGTGTTTTAGGTATGGCATATTCTATCATTAGTGGTAAAAGTGCAGTTGTTTATGATGGCTCTTGGTCGGAATATGGAAAAATATGAAAAGATCTAAGAAAGTTACAATTGGAATTTTAATATTCTTCATAGTAGTTGCTACCGTAATAGGAGGTAGAACAGCTATGGGTGTTTACTTTAAAAAGAAATTTGGAAAAAGACCACCGCCAGGAGTAGTGGTTGAAATAGTTCAAGTAAAAGAATTTAGTAAAACAATTGAAAGTTATTGTACTGCTTTGAGCAGCAAAACAACTTCTTTTAAGATTAAAAAAAGTGAATTATTAGAACCATTAAAATTTAAAGCTGCAAAAAAAGGAGATATAATTGCAAAACTACAAGATAAAAATATTATTGCACCTTTTTCAGGCACTGTTGGTACACGAGGCATAAGTTCATCAATATTGGGAACGGACTCAATAATGCTTACGCTTGATGACTCTAAAAAGATATTATGCGATTTACAAATTCCTGAGATTTTTGCTGCTAAATTAAAAAAAGGATTAAGAGTCAATGCAAAATTTTTAGCATATAAAGATAAATTGTATAATGGTGTTATTGTTTCTCGTACTTCAAGGGTTGATGCACAAACTAGAAGTATATTAGCCAGAGCACAGATCAACAATAAAGACCTTGAAATTTTACCTGGATCTTTACTTGATATTGAGCTTCTTTATGACGAAAAAGAAGCCATTTCAGTAGTTGATACTAGTATTATTTTTGAAGACGAAAAAAAATTCGTCTATAAAATTTTAGAAAATAATAAAATTCAAAAAACAGAAGTAACTACAGGAATTCGAAAAGATGGAAACCTTGAAATTATTGAAGGCCTAAATACAGACGACAAAATAGTAAAAGAAGGTTTGGCAAGACTAGCGGACGGAATGGTTGTAAGACCAATACTAAAATAATATGCACAATTTTTGTTTGCTTAATATTAAAAGGCCGGTTTTAAGTTCTGTATTCTCACTTTTATTAGTTGTTTTTGGTCTCTACACTTTCTTTGAAATAAGCACCAGAGAACTTCCAAAAAATCTTCAGCCTCCTGAAGTTGTAATATCAACAAAATATACGGGTGCAAGTCCGTCTATAATTGCTTCAGAGATATCTGAACCAATTGAATTAGCAGTTGGGGGAGCAGAGGGTATCAGATCAATTGATACGATATCCGAAATTGGAAGAAGTACAATTAAAATAGAATTTTTTACCAGTATAGACATTGATGATGCTGCTAACGATATAAGAGAGCGAATTGCAAGAATCATAGATAATTTACCTGAAGATAGTAAAGCTCCAGAGGTAAGGAAAGCTTCAGCTGGATTTTCAACTAGTATGTGGCTCTCAGTTAGTAGTACTTCATGGAACTCGTTAGATATAGGTGATTATGTAAAACGTAACTTAGTAGACGCATTCAGTTCAGTTCCAGGTACTGGAAGAGTAATTGTTGGAGGAATAAACGAAAAAGCTGTAAGAGTTTATTTAAACCCAGTAAAACTTATAGCAAATGATTTGGATGTTAGAGAAGTTGAAAGCTCAATAAGAAAAAATAATATTGCAGTACCAGCAGGCACTATTGAAGCTAATAACGTTGATTTAACTCTTGATCTAGGAAAAACTTATACCAATATTAAATCAATTAAAAAACTTCCTATAAAAAAAATAAAAGGAAAGACGATAACTTTAGGCGATTTAGGTGAAGTTAAATATGGTCCTATATCTGAAAAGACTCTTTTTAAGGCTCAAAGTCCCGATGTATTGAATGAAAATACAGTTGGCATTGGAATTTATGCTCGAACAAATGAAAGCACTGTAACGCTATCAAATAATATAAGAAAAAAAATTTTAGAGGTAAGAAGAACATTACCTAAAGGTCTTAAATTATCTGTGAGTTTCGATAGAGCAACCTATATCAAAGAAGCTATACAAATGTGCTATCAATCAATAATTTTAGCTTTATTATTAGTTGTAGGAATTATTTATCTCTTTTTAGGAAATGTAAGAGCTACTATTGTACCAGCTGTCACGCTACCTGTTAGTTTAATTGGAGCATGTCTTGGTTTGTGGATTTTTGGACTGACAATAAATGTATTTACTCTTCTGGCTATTATCTTAAGTGTAGCAATTGTAACTGATGACAGTGTAGTTATGACAGAGTCAATTTACCATAGAGTAGAACAAGGAGATACTCCACTGGCTGCTGCCGCAAATGGATCGAAGAATGTTATATTTGCTATTTTATCAACTAGCATAATATTGCTAGCAACTTTTGCTCCTCTGCTATTTATTGGCGGAATAAGTGGGACTTTATTTAGAGAGATGGCAATAACTCTCTCTATTACAATTGTCATAAGTACATTTACCGCTCTATCTATTGCACCGATGTTGGGTTCAAAGCTACTTAACAAAAAAAAATCTCAATCAAAAATCGTTACTCGATTTGAAAAAATATTTAAATCTTTTGAAGAATTCTACTCAGATACCTTGAATTATTGGATTAGAAAACCAAAAACCATTGTTTGGTTTATGATTTTTGTTGTTGCTTTAGCGGGATTTCTTTTTAGTTTCACTCCCAAAACATTATTAGAAAAAAATCCTGATAGAGGTGTTTATTTAGTTTTCGGAAAAACTGACGAGTCATCATCATTTGAATATACGGTCGATAAAGCTGAAAAAGTAGAAAGAAGGCTAATACCTTTGTTACAGGATGAAAAAGAACCTTATCAAAAATTAATAATGAGAGTTCCAGGTTTTGGTAGATCTGCACAGTCTTATAATAGTTTTATTATCATTGCTTTACTGGATAATTGGAAAGATAGAAAAGATTCTGCACAAACAATTGTTAGAAAAGCCATAGGAAAAATTGTTACTGTACCAGGAACTATGGCTTTTCCTTTAACACCAAATTCAGTTCGAGTGAGCAATTACCAAAAGCCAGTTGTTGTCACAATGACAGGATCCTCATACGAAACTCTTTATAAATGGCAAAATAATGTAATGAAAGAGCTTAGAAAAAATAGAGGACTAGCTGACATAACATCTGATTATACAAAAAATAAACCAGAGGTTAAACTCGTAATAGATGAAAATAAAGCAAAAGATCTTGGGCTCTCTAATCAATCAATTGGAAAATCTATTGAAACTTTATTTTCAGGTAAAAGTGTTACAACTTTAAATGAATCTGGGAAAGAATACCCAATAATTTTACAAGCTGATATTAAAGATAGAAGAAATACCGAGACCTTAAGTAAAATTTTTGTACGTTCAGAAACGACAGGCAAACTAATTTCGCTTGCAAACGTTGTAAGTTTTGAAGAAAGAGGATCACCAAAAATATTGACTAGATACCAAAGATCAAAATCAGTTACTTTAACTGCTAGGTTAGTAGGAGGCTATACCCTAAATGAAGCATTGAACTTTATTGAAAAAACCATAGATGAACAAGCTCCAACAGCTGGAATTTTTTATAAAGGGAAATCTTTAGATCTAAAAGAAGCTTCGAGTGAATTATTAATAATTTTTGGTTTAGCATTAGTAAGTGCTTATCTTGTAATGGCTGGTACTTTTAACGCTTGGAGGCAACCTTTTGTAGTGATGTTGACTGTGCCACTTGCTGCTTTAGGTGGACTTATATTTATTTTATTATTTGGAAGTACAATAAATATTTTTTCTCAGATAGCTTTAATTGTATTAATCGGTATTGCTACAAAAAATAGTATTTTAATTGTTGATTGGGCAAATCAATTAAGAGTTAAAGGTAAAAGTGTTGAAGCTGCTATTGTTGAGTCGTGTAAGAGAAGATTTAGACCAATTATGATGACGAGTTTATCTACGCTTATAGCTATGGTTCCATTAATTGTGGGTAATATTGGTCCAGGAGCTGGAGAGGGAATAAGATTGGCAGTAGGCTGTACGATATTTGGAGGAATGCTGATAAGTACTTTTCTTACTTTGTTTACAACACCTGTATTTTATTTACTGCTTTGCAAAAATTCTAAAAGAATGGATGAAGTAGATATTCAATTAAACAAAGAATTTAGTAAATAATATATTTTTTTCTATTAAGTTGATCTCTGCACATTGTAAGTTGTTTTCGATATTTTGAAGCAATATCTTTAGTTGATTTAGCATAGATAATGGCTTTTTGATCTTTGGAGTAATTTTTATAATCACCCCACCCTTTGTAATAAGCCAAGTATTGTCTATAGGCATCATTCTTAGGTATTTTTAACAACTTGTGCGTTTTATTTACGTACCACCCAATAAAATCAACAGAGTCTTTAAATCTAGCTCTTGTAGCGTATTTATTTCCAGTTTCTTTTTTATATTGTTCCCAAGTTCCTTTTATTGCTTGTGAGTAACCAAAAGAACTTGATTTGCGCTTATATGGGATAACTTTAAATAATTTATGACGCGGAGGTTTAGCTAACCAATTAAAATCGCTTTCTTTTTTTACAAATGCTAGCTGAATATAAACTGGAACACCCCATTTCTCCTCGACTTTCTTTGTGTGCTTATACCACAAGTACCGATCTTCAAAAATAGCACAACTATTTTTTGTGTTTTTTGGAACGGACGAACAAGCAGCAAGAAAGAATAATAAAATTAATAAAAAAAAATTTGTTTTTCGAATCACTATTTGATTATATTTGATCTAACTTTATCTCTCCATACCCAAGGATATTCAAAGTTCATTGTCCAGAAACCTAATTTATTATCTTTAGCGTATTTTTCGTCTTTGGCATATTTATTTTTGGAGTATTTTTTGAAATCAAAAGCATAACCATTTCTCACCATAAATTTTGATAAACTTTCTCCATCAATAAAACATTCACCTAGAAGTCTTTTAAAAAAATCTTTATTTTTTTCTGTTTTACAAAATACTGGGTTGTTTTTTATTTTTTCCTTAAGCTTTTTTTTTGCAATGTCTCCACAGAAGATTTTTTTTTCGTTTAAATAACACGCTTGTTTTTTTCCACGATAATAACTCTCAGGCGTATCTATTCCAGAAAATCTGATTTTTTTATTATTTATTTTGATAGTATCGCCGTCAAGAACTATTGGTATTCCATGTATTAAATTATCTTGTGAAAAAAGTGGTTTCTGAAACGAAAATAAAATTGATATGCTAAATAAAATCAGACTTAGCTTTTTCATCAAGTTCTTTCATTTTGTTTCTTATATCTTCATCTGAAATACTATGATCTTTTAAATCTGCTTTTATTTTTCTAAAAACATCCTCGTCGCCTGCCTCTTGAAAATCTGCTTTGATAACTGATTGAATATATTCTTTTTCCTTATTCTCATCATAACCGAGTTTTTGAGACGCCCATTGACCAAGGTATTTATTTCTTCTTGAGGCAACTTTAAATTTTAATTCTTCATCATGAGCAAACTTTTTCTCAAAGGATTTTTTTCTTTCGTCAAATTTTTCCATATATAAACTTTTTATATAAAAATATTATAACAATAGCCACTAATGTTCCAAGCAAATTTCCAAAAATATCTAAATATTGGAACGACCTATTGGGAATTACTAGATGTGATAATTCTGAAAATAATGATAATGCAATAAGAAAAATTAAGACTTTTGTAAAACTTGTTTCATTTAAATAACTTATTAAACCTAATATTGTTAAGTAAAAAAATGCCAAAGCATGATTAATTGATGAACCTAATGGATTTGGAATAAGGTCTGGTTGTCTTCCTAAATCGCCATAAAGAAAATAGCCAATTAGACTTCCTGGGAAAAGGTATAAAATTAATAGCCCTAAAAGAGAAAAATAATACAAATAACGAATTATACGGATTTTATAATCCATTTTAAGAAATCTGTATTTCCATTTTTAATATCAAAAAAAATAACGCATGGAACTTCATAACTATGAAGTTTTTTTACACTTTTAATTATTTTTTGTACATTTTTATTCATAGTTTTACCAACAATAAGAATTTCTTTTGCCTTCGTAACTTTTCCTTTCCAAGTAAATACCGAGTCAACATTGTGAATAATATTAGCACAAGCAACTAATTTATTTTTTACAAGATATCCAGCTATTTTATGAGCCTCTTTTTTCTTTGGGCAAGTAATGTAAAAGAATTTTATACCTTTCATACAAATAATTTAATATAATAGGTACATTATATTCAATGGGAAAACTCATAGCAATTAGACACGGACAAAGTACCTGGAATGCAGAAAATCGTTTCACTGGCTGGGTTGATGTAGATCTTTCAGAAAGGGGTGTACGGGAAGCAGAGAAATCCGGAAAATTGTTAAAAGAATTAAATATAGATTTTGATATGTGTTTTACCTCTTATCTTAAAAGAGCAATAAATACTCTTAAGGTGGTAATAAAAATTCTAGAAAAAAATTACAAATATACTAAAGCTTGGGAACTTAACGAGAGACACTATGGAGCTTTAACTGGCTTAAATAAAGAAGAAACCAAGAAAAAATTAGGTGAAAATAAATTTAATGAATATAGAAGATCTTGGGATATTCCTCCTCCTAAACTTGATAAAAATTCTGATTTTAATTCACAAAAAGATCCATTGTATAAAAATTTAGAAAAAGTTCCTGATACTGAGTCATTAAAGAATACTTATAATCGTGTAATCCCATATTTTGAAAAAAACATTGAGAAACATTTAAAAGAAAATAAAAATATTATTCTTTCAGCCCATGGCAATACTATTAGAGCTTTGGGGAAAAAAATTTTTAACATTTCAGATAAAAGTATTAATTTGTTTGAGATACCAACGGGAAATCCTCTGCTAATAGACTTTGATAGTTCTTTAAAAGTCTTATCTGCAAAATATTTAGACAAATCCAGAGAGAAAAAAATAATATCTAATTTATAATTTTTTTTTGTATAATTTTTTATATATTTTATAATTATTTATATGAAAAAACTTTTGGCTGCTTTTAATACCAATTAAATACTTATTTTTTATTAAATCATTCCAAACAATATTCATCGAAAAAGGTTTGATTTTTTTATTTTTGAAAACCGATCTGCTAATAATTTGAGCTCCAGTAAAAATAAATTTATTATTTTTTTGTCTTGAAATTTCATTATTAGAATTTAAATTAAAATCACCTTTAAACGATTTGTCATAGCTCTTACTTTTTGATACTAAAAGCATTATTGGTTTTTTATTTTTTTTATAGACTTTTTCAAGTTTTCTAAATTCATTTTTATATCCTTTTCTCCATAGTGTATCTGGATTTAAAACAAAAAATATTTGTTTTTTGAATTTTTTTGAGGCATTTAAGATTCCTCCCCCTGTATTTAGTATTTTTCTTTTTTCTATGACTAAATCAATTTTGGAAGAAAACTTTTTTTTTCCAATAAAATCAGATATTTGTTTATGCCTAAAGTGTGTATTAATTACAATATGGTTAACACCGATCGATTTAAGAAAATTAATACTATTTTCAAGTAAAGTTATGTTGTTAATTTTAACTAAAGGTTTAGGTATTTTTTTGGTAATTGGGTGCATTCTTTTTCCAAAACCAGCTCCTAATATTATTGCTTTTTTTATTTTCATTTAAATTTTTTTTTATTTCGCATTTTTGTATTTATTACTTTCAAAAGTAGAATCCTCAAATTTTTAAAAATTTTATTATTCATTCTTAATTCAATTAATTTCCAGGTATAAGGTAAATATTTTAAATACTGAGGTTTTTTGTCCCTTTTATAAAGTCTATAGAAAATACCCAAAATTTTTAAATTTCTCTGAACTGACAGAATGTCAAAATCATTTTGTAATAAGTGCATTGGTTCTTTTCTTATAGAGCAATTTTTTAAATAATATTGGAAAGTTCTCTTTTTGGTTTGTAAAGGAACTTTAGTTCTTACATCGTCTATTAAAGATGCAACGTCATACATGGGATTTCCTATTATAGCATCCTGAGTATCAATAATACCAAGTTTATTTTTTACTGGCATAATATTTGATACGTGAAAATCTCTATGAACAATAAATTTATTATTAAAAAAAATTTTTTTATAAAGCTTATTTAGTTCGTTTCTTATTTTTTTTTTGTATTTTATTAATTTTTTATTACCTATTACTCCAGAAAGATACCAATCAAAAAATAAATCTGACTCTTTGTGTAAATTACTTTGGTTGTATAAATTGAGTTTTAAATATTTATTTCTTCTTATTTTTATTTTTCTTAATGGTTTTATTTTTTGTAATTTTAATATTACATCTATACATTTTTTGTAGTAAATAAATTTGTTTTTGGATTTTTTTACATTATCTAAAAGAGTTTTGTTTCCAAAATCTTCTATCTCAATAATCCCTTCATTGAAATGTTCGCTAATTAGTTTTGGAGTATGAATTGCATTTCCTCTTAAAAATTTGTTTACAGCAGTGTAGGCGATTAGGTTTTTAAATTTTTCTTTAGATGCTGTAACAATAACTGAGGTTTTTTTTCCTTTATACAATCTATAAAACTCTCGAAAAGATGCATCATTTTTAATCTTTTGCAGTTTATATTGCATTTAATTTAAAATCTTTCCATTTTCCATAACCTTTAATATTTATTTTTCGACTTTCAGCTTCGTCTTGATAGTAGAAAGTGATTTCTAACCTATCTTTGATTTTTTTTTCTATTTTTTCAGGCCATTCTATAATCGATACTACCTTTTCATCTTCCCTAAAAATTCCGAGCTGATTTATCTCTTTATTATTTTTTAAACGATATAAATCATAATGCATAATCTTTAAATTTTGAATTTCATACTCATTTAGTAAATTAAAAGTTGGGCTTGTGACTGCTGTTTTTTTTAATTTATTTTTTTCTTGGAGTTGATGAATTAAACTTCTTACAAAAGTAGTTTTTCCAGATCCCAATTCCCCAGACAAAAATATACAATCTGATTTTGATAAAAATGATAAAATCTTTTTCGATATAGTATCTATTTGAGATAAATTATATTTTAGCATTGGCTACTAATTTAGTAGCGATAAGTATCTGGTTTAAATGGTCCCGATGGTTTAACGCTAATGTAATCTGCTTGATCTTTTGACATTTTTGTTAATTTTGCTCCGACTTTATCTAAATGAAGCATTGCAACTTTTTCGTCTAGATGTTTTGGTAAAACATAAACTTTTTTTTCGTATTTATCAGAATTATTCCAAAGTTCAATTTGTGCGATTACTTGATTAGTGAATGATGCACTCATTACGAAGCTTGGGTGGCCTGTTGCACAACCAAGATTAACCAGTCTTCCCTCTGCCAATAATATTATTCTTTTTTTACTTGGCAATTCTATTTCATGAACTTGAGGCTTAACCTCATCCCATTTATAGTTTTTCAAAGCTTCAACTTGAATCTCATTGTCGAAATGACCAATATTACACAATATGGCTCTATCTTTCATTTCTCGCATATGATCAGCTGTGACTATATCTTTATTTCCAGTTGCTGTGACCACTATGTCGGCATCTTTAATTGCTTCATCCATAAGAACAACTTCGTAACCTTCCATTGCTGCTTGTAATGCACAAATCGGATCTGTTTCCGTCACCATAACTCTGGCACCTGCTTGGCGTAAAGATGCTGCACTACCTTTACCAACATCTCCGAATCCTGCAACAATTGCAACCTTGCCTGACATCATCACATCTGTGGCTCGCTTGATTCCATCAACTAAGCTTTCTCTACAACCGTATAAATTATCGAATTTTGATTTCGTTACAGAGTCGTTTACATTAATAGCTGGGATAAGTAATTCATTATTAGATTCCATTTTTTTTAAAGCTAAAACCCCGGTTGTAGTTTCCTCAGAAACACCTTTAACATTTTTTAAAAGATTCTTGTATTTTTTATGCATTAGGCCAGTTAAATCTCCACCGTCATCCAAAA
The DNA here is from genome assembly GCA_902579285.1 of uncultured Pelagibacteraceae bacterium. Classification (GTDB taxonomy): domain Bacteria; phylum Pseudomonadota; class Alphaproteobacteria; order Pelagibacterales; family Pelagibacteraceae; genus Anoxypelagibacter. The sequence goes on along the minus strand of CACHGA010000001.1, from coordinate 131,773 downwards.
TCATATTTGGCTTCCAATTTTTATCACCCTCTATAGTTTGCTCCACACACCACCAATATTCTTTTTCCGTTTCGCCTTTCCATGCAAATACTGGTATACCTGCTTTTGCTATCGCTGCAGCTGCATGATCTTGAGTAGAAAAAATATTACAAGAGGACCATCTTACGCTTGCACCCAACTCAACGAGAGTTTCAATAAGAACCGCTGTTTGAATTGTCATATGAAGACATCCCAAAATATTTGCTCCCTTAAGAGGTTTTTTTTCTTTAAATTCTTTTCTTAAAGCCATAAGACCAGGCATTTCTGACTCTGCTATAGATATTTCTTTTCGACCAAATTCGGCTAGATTTATGTCTTTGACCTTAAAATCATTACTCATAATTTAAATCTTTTAGCAATTAAATTTATATCAATCAAGGAATTGATTGTCCTATCCTCTTTTTGGAAGCTGTAATTCAACTTCAGCACCTGTGTCAGCGTCTAACCTGTTAATTGCTCTTACTTTTCCACCGTGCATCTCTACAATACTTTTTACAATATTTAAACCCAGACCAGAATGTTCTCCAAATTTTTCAGGCCTATTACTATAAAATCTCTTAAAAATTTTTTCTGTATTTATTTCATTAAAACCTGGACCTAAATCTTTTATTTTTAAAGATATAATTTCTTTGCTACCATTAACATCAATTACTATTGTGCTATTTTTTGGGCTGAAAGAAACTGCATTATCTAATAAATTAGCTAAAACTTGTTCTAATCTATTTTCTATACCAAAAAGCTGTAAACTATTTCCGTTCAAGTTTTTTCTGTTTATTACAAATTTAATATTTTTTTCCATTACAGCATTAGTATTATTGAATTCATCAATAACATTTTTTAACAAATTATTTATATCTAAAACTTTCATTTTTTCTCTTGAGAGAGAAGCTTCATCTTTAAGCATTTGAGAATAGTCTGTTATTAATCTTTCAATTCTTTCAACATCATGACTCAGAAGTTTAATTAATTTAGTTCTTTCCATTTTATCAGTTGTATTATCAAGTAGCTCTGAAGCTCCTTTTAATGAAGCCAGAGGATTTCTTATTTCGTGAGCTAGATCAGCAGAAGAGTTTTCTGCCTTTTGTGTCCTATATTGCAAGTCTTTAGTCATATTATTTAATGATCTTGAAAGCAAACCCAGCTCATCACTTCTATTTAAAAATTTCTCTATTTTTCCCATTGACTCGTCTTTTGCCTTTATAGACTCAGTATATGCAACAAGACCACCAATAGGTTTTAGTATGTATCTATTTAAAAATATTAAAAAAATAAGAATTACTATAGCAATTGCTAAAACAGTTCTTATTATAAAGTTTTTTCTTTCTTCAACAGCTGTTAATATTTCATTTGTTTGTTCTGTTACTAATATGTAACCAACAACTTTTCCGCCGATATTAGCATCGCCTAAAGTTTTAATAAATAGATTATCACCTTCTTGTACTTCTAGTACAGTGGGTTCATCATTTTTTTTATTACTAATAATTTCTTTTAAATTATTTACATTTGTACCTGTGTTAAAATTATTTTTTAAAGTATTCTCATCTGATAATTTTTTGGCATCATTATCTTTAATTTCTTCCTCCATAACGACTTCGGTTTTTGTAAAAACACTTTGATCAAGATCTAAAACATTTGTATCTGCTATTAAATCTCCTGTGATATTATAAAATTGTACTCTTTCAAGATTTTGGAATAGAAATCGTGTTGACAATAAAAAGTTTTTTAAACTTTCTTTACTAAATTCTATACTCAACCTTTCAAGGTGATTAGAAGTATTATTAATAATTATTGTATGCTTTTCCATACGTTGTTTTACTAAATTGGGTTGAATACCGCTTAGATAGAAAAATGTGAGAGATCCCAAAAAAAGAAATACAAAAAAATTAAATAATAAGAATTTTCTTAGAATAGACGAAGAGCTCTTTACTAACTTCATTAATTAATATTCCACCTGTAACCACTGCCATACCGAGTTTCTATTGAAGAAAATTTCTCATCAACTTTTTTGAATTTTTTTCTTATTCTTTTTATATGGCTATCTATAGTTCTGTCTTCTATGTCAGTATTCTCTTTATACGCAATATCCATTAGATGTGCTCTCTCCTTTATAACACCTGGCCTTTTAGCAAGCTCTTTTACAATCAAAAACTCAGTTGTGGTTAATTTTTCAGGCAATGATTGTCCATTCCACTCACATTCTAATTGATTTGGATCAAGTTTTAATTTTCCGTGAGCTATTAAATTTTTTGAATCATCGCTAACATTTGTTTTTTTTCTAAGCTGAACTCTAATTCTTTCAATCAAAACTTTTATCGAAAAGCCCCCTGACTTTTTAATAAAATCATCTGCCCCAAGCTTTAATCCTAAAAGCTCATCCACTTCTTCATCTTTAGAAGTGAGGAATATGATTGGTATAGACATTTTTTTTCTAATTTTCTTTAATAGCTCCTCTCCGTCCATTCTTGGCATTTTAATATCTACAACTGCTAAATCTGGAGGATTTCTAGATAGGCCAACTAAGGCACTCTCACCGTCTATATAAGTTTGTACTTTAAAGCCCTCTCTCTCCAAGGCCATACTTATCCCGGTTAGAATATTTCGATCGTCATCAACTAATGCAATTGTTTTTGACATTGTTAGTTTCCTTTAGAGTTTATAATAGTTTAAAATAAATTGTCAAAATTTAGGCATCAGTGTGCCTCATCCCAGTTATTTCCTGAATTTATGTTTACATCCAAAGGAATTGTAAACATGTGATGTTCAGAGCTTGAAACTGACTCCATTGTTTTTTTGAGGATTTTTTCTACTTCTTTTTGGTGATTTTTTTGACATTCGAATACTAATTCGTCGTGTATCTGTAAAAGCATTTTAGCTTTATCTAATTTTTTAGATTTTATTAATCCATTAAGTTTTATCATTGCGAGTCTAATTATATCAGCTGCAGAACTCTGGATTGGTGCATTGATTGCTGCTCTTTCTTGAAAACTTCTAACAGTGAAGTTTTTATCATTTATACCTCTTAAGTGAATTCTTCTTCCAAAAATATTATTAACATACCCGTTTTTTTGACAAAACTTTACTGTAGATCTCATATATTCTTTTATTTCTGGAAATTTTTTAAAATAAGAATTTATAAATTCTAATGCCTCATTGTTTGAAACTGAAATTTGTTTTGCTAAACCATACTGTGTTATTCCGTAAATGATTCCAAAATTGATTGCTTTTGCTTTTCTTCTTAAATTTGAATCCACTTTTTTTATAGAAACATCAAAAACCTGGCTGGCTGTAAGGCTATGAATATCCTCGTTGTTGGTAAAAGCTTTTTTTAGTTCTTTAACATTTGCTAAATCAGCTAATATTCTCATCTCAACCTGATTATAATCTGCAGATATTAAAATATTATTTTTTTCTGGAACGAATGCTTTTCTTATTTCTCTTCCGTCTTCAGATTTAATTGGTATATTTTGTAAGTTTGGATCACTAGAAGCAAGCCTTCCAGTATTTGTTGCGGCAAGCAAAAAAGAAGTGTGAACTCTATTTGTTTTAGGATTAATATGTTCTTGAAGTGCGTCTGTATATGTGTTTTTCAGTTTCGAAAGTTGTCTCCAATCTAGTACTAGACTAGGAAATTTATGACCCTTAAAAGCGAGATCTTCTAAAATTTTTGCACTAGTTGCTAAGCTACCTTTTTTTGTTTTCTTTAAATTTGCGATTTTAAGATCATTGTAGATAATTTCTCCAAGTTGCTTTGGAGATCCGATATTAAATTCTCTTTTGGCTATCGAAAAAATCTCTTTTTCTATTTTTGATATTTTTCCTGTAAAATTTTTAGATAATTTTTTTAAGTGTTCTTTATCGACTTTGACTCCATTAATTTCAATACTTGCAAGTAGTTCAACCATCGGCTTTTCAAAAATTTCATAAATCTTTGTAAGTTTTTCATGATCTAGTCTTTTTTTAAGTAATTGATACAATCTAAATGTTACATCGGCATCTTCTCCAGCATATTCTGTAGCCTTATTTAGATCAACATCTGAAAAAGTAATTTGTTTTTTTCCGCTGCCTACTAAATCTTTAAAAGAAATTGTTTTATGCCCTAGGTGAATTTCTGCTAGAGTGTCTAGATTATGTCGGTTCAAACCTGCATCTAAAGTATATGACGTTAACATGGTATCTTCTATTGGGTTAACTTCAATTTTATTTTTTTTAAATACTATGTAGTCATACTTCATGTTTTGGCCAATTTTTTTAATACTTGGATCTTCAAGTAAAGGTTTGATTTTCTTTAAAACAGTTTCGGGGTTTAAACATTTCTTATCTTTATTTTTTAGTGGTATGTAGCATGCTTTTCCTTCTTCGTAACAAAAAGAAATTCCGACTAAATTAGCCTCAATTGGGTTTAGAGATGATGTCTCTGTATCTACTGAAATTATGTTTTGATTTTTAAGGTTATTAATCCAACTTTCTAATTGATTTTCTGTTATTATAGTTTCGTATTTTTTTACATCAATTTTGTTTTTTTTAATTTGTTTATTTTCTAGTTTGTTTTCTGGCTCTCCATAAAAACTTATTGCCTGACTCAAAAGTCTATTAAACTCCATATCTCTTAAAAATTTATATAGTTTTTCTTTTTTAACTTCTTTAATTGTAAATTCTTCAATTTGCTCTTTGACTGGAACATCATCTTTTAAAGTTACAAGCTTTTTGCTAATTAATGCCAATTCTTTATTTTGAATAAGTGTTTCTTTTCTTTTTTTCTGAGGAATTTCATCAGCTTTTTTTAATAATGTTTCAAGGTTTTTGTACTTGTTAATTAATTCTGCCGCTGTTTTAATCCCAATTCCAGGGACGCCAGGAATATTATCTGAGGAATCACCTGCTAAGGACTGTACATCAATTACTTGTTGTGGTTTAACACCAAATTTTTCTTTTACTTCCTTTTCTCCAATTACTTTGCTTTTCATTGGATCGAATAATCTTATTTCTTTTGAGACCAATTGCATCAAATCTTTGTCGGAAGAAATGATTGTAACTTTTGCACCAGTTTTCAGAATTTGTTTAGCATAGGTGGCTAAAAGATCATCTGCTTCATAATTTAATTGTTCAATGGATGGTACATTGAAAGCTTCTACGGCTTTTCTAATATATTCAAATTGTGGTGCAAGATCGTCTGGCGCCTCAGACCTGTTAGCTTTATAATCTTTATAAATCTCGTTTCTAAAATTTTTTCTTGCTGAGTCAAAAATAACTGCAAAATGTGTTGGTTTATTTTTTGAGTCATCTGATCTTGAATCTTCTAAAAGTTTAAAAAGCATGTTGCTAAAACCAATTACTGCTCCGGTTGGTAGTCCATCACTTTTTCTAGAAAGAGGAGGTAATGCGTAATAAGCTCTGAAAATATATCCAGATCCATCTACCAAATAGAAATGATCAGTTTTTTTAATTTTGTTCATCAATTAATGATATCTTAATATTTTTCATGATATAATAATAATATATTATGGAAAAAGTTATTCTATCTGCTGAAAATCTTACAAAAATTTATTCAAAAAATAGTTCAGCTAATAATTCAATCTTAGCTCTAAATAAATTAAATCTAAAAGTGAAACAGGGGGAAATTTTTGGACTTTTAGGCCCTAATGGAGCAGGGAAGACGACATTTATAAATATTCTAGGTGGTTTGGTTGAAAAAACTAGTGGTAAAGTTGATGTTTGGGGTTTTGATTTAGACAAAAATCCAAGGCAAGTAAAAGCTTCGATTGGAATAGTGCCACAGGAAGTAAATTTAGATGCTTTTTTTAGTCCAAGGAAATTGTTGGAACTTCAGGCAGGTCTGTTTGGTGTAAAAGAAAAAGATAGGATTACCGATTTAATTTTAAAAATGGTGTCATTAGATAAACAGGCAAACTCTTATGCGAGAAGTCTCTCTGGAGGTATGAAACGAAGGTTATTAATTGCAAAAGCAATGGTTCATCAACCTCCACTACTGATTTTAGATGAACCTTCAGCGGGTGTTGATGTAGAACTAAGACAAAATTTATGGAAAAATGTTTCTGAACTGAACAAAATCGGAGTCACTATAATATTAACTACACATAATTTATATGAAGCTCAGGATATGTGTGATCGAATTGGAATTATCAATAAAGGAAATCTGGTAGCTTTAGATAGTACCTCAAAATTATTAGATAGAATCGAAACTAAAAAAATTAAATTTAAAGTAAGTAATTTGGATAAATTTGATGAAATAGTGCTTAATGGTGTAAAATTCACAAAGAATGGAACCCAGATTGAAGCTTCCTACGATAAAAATAAATTCAAATTTGATCAAATAATAAATGTTGTAAAAAAAAGTGCAGAAATTGTTGATATTTCAACAGAAGACGGCGATCTTGAAGATATATTTTTAAAATTAACAAATAGGTAGATTTTTATTTAATTTAAAAGTAATAATAATGATATGGAACTTATAAAAAATTTTAAGGAAAATTCACTAGTTAAAAATTTATTTTTAGCTGTTTTAGCTACATTGCTTTTAGCTGTTTCTTCAAAAATAAAAATACCCTTTTGGCCAGTTCCAATGACTATGCAAACGTTTGTTGTAATGCTAATTGGTATTTTGTTTGGTTGGAAACTTGGATTGTTCACGGTATCACTATATCTCATGGAGGGAATAGTGGGTTTACCAGTTTTTGCTGGAACCCCTGAAAAAGGAATGGGCATAGTATATTTTACTGGACCTACCATGGGTTACTTGCTTGGTTTTTTAATTACTGTTTATCTAACTGGATTTTTTAAATTTGATAATAATTTTTTAAAGAACTTTGTAAAATTGTGTTTTGCAGTATCTTTTATATATTCATTTGGGTTACTTTGGTTAGGATCATTAATTGGTTGGGATAAGCCAATTTTTGAATTAGGTGCACAGCCTTTTCTTTTAGCGGAGTTATTTAAAGTTCTTATTTTAACAATATTAATCCCAAAAATTTTGAGATTTAGAATTTAACGAGGGGATCTTTTCGACAAGATTCTTTGAAGAGTTCTTCTGTGCATCTTAAGTCTTCTTGCAGTTTCAGATACGTTTCTATTACAGAGTTCAAATACCCGATGAATATGCTCCCATTTTACTCTGTCTGCTGACATTGGATTTTCAGGCGGTTTGGCCTTTGATTCGGGTTCTGCGAGTAAGGCTGCCTCTACATCATCAGCATCTACCGGCTTAGCCATATAGTCGATGGCACCAGATTTTACTGCTGCCACAGCCGTAGGGAGGTTCCCATAGCCCGTTAACATCACAACTCTGCTATCCTTTTTCACCTTGTTAATTTCTTTCACAACATCAAGACCGTTTCCGTCCTCCAGTCTTAGGTCAACTAATGCAAATTTTGGAGGGTGTGATATCACCATTTTGATAGCATTTTCAACAGTTTTAGCGTCTTTAACTTGGAAACCCTTCTTCTCCATTGCTCTTGAGAGCCTCATCCTTAATGGATCATCATCATCCACTATCAAGAGAGACCTGTCTTCGAAGTCTGTTATTTTTAAACCCTGAGGTGTTTTAATTGCTTTCATTATTGTTGTCATATAGTCACTATTGTGAATATTGCAATGCGACAATCTTGAATTATTTTCTTTACATAGGGGTAAAAAACTATTACTTGAAAAAAAATAATATAAGCTTTTTTAGTAAATTTTTTAGAAGCTTGTTTGTGTAATAATTGGGGGACACATGAGATGCGAAAATTTGATAACGTTAACGAGTTAATTAACACATTAAAACCAGATAATCCGGTCTATTGCATCAGACCTAAATCAATTAAAAAGTCGGTTGAGTTTTTTAAAAGTAACTTTCCTGGAAAAATTCTTTACGCTGTAAAAACAAATCCAAACGAAAAAGTAATTAAAACTATTATAAATTCTGGAATTCAAAATTTTGATGTAGCATCAATTAACGAGATAAAATTGATTAAAAAAATAGATAACAAAGCAAAAGTTTATTTTATGCATACTGTTAAGAGTAGAGAAAATATCAAAGAGGCATATTTTCATTATAATGTTAAAGATTTTGCTTTAGACACAAAAGAAGAATTATTAAAAATATTGAATGCAACAAAAAATGCAAAGGATTTAAATTTATATGTGAGAATGGCAATTTCAAATGAACATGCTGAAATTGATTTATCTAGAAAATTTGGGGCTTTAGCGAGTGAAGCTTTGGGCCTTTTAAGGCTTTGCAAAGAACATGGTAAGAAAGTGGGTTTAAGTTTTCATGTTGGTTCTCAGTGTATGGATAAAATTTCATTTTCAAAAGGCATTCAAGAAATTGGAAATATCATAAAAAAAACTAAGATCGTTCCAGATGTTATAAATATAGGCGGTGGTTTTCCTTCTATTTACCCGGATCTAATACCAGAGCCCTTAGAAAACTATATGGCTGAAATAAAAAATGGATTAGAAAAATTAAAATTAGAAAAAATGCCTGAAATATTTTGTGAACCCGGTCGGGCAATCGTTGCTGAAGCTGGATCAACTATAGTTAAGGTGATTTTGAGAAAAAAACAAAAATTATACATAAATGATGGAACTTATGGATCTTTATTTGATGCTGGAGTACCAAATTTTGTTCTACCTTCTAAAATGATTACCAACGGAAGAGTGCTCTCCAAAAAACTGACGGCTTTTAGTTTTTACGGCCCAACTTGTGATAGTCTTGATTATATGAAAGGTCCATTCTTATTACCAAATAATATTAAAGAGGGTGATTATATTGAGCTTGGACAGCTTGGTGCTTACGGAACAACGTTTAGAACAAAATTTAATGGTTTTTATTCAGACGCAATTTATCAATTGGATGACAAGCCGATTCTTTCCGTGTACGATGGTGGAATAAAAGTTAAATACTTAGTTGCGTAATGAATAAAAAAAATGGACCTACACTTGGTCACAACAAAAAATCTCTATTAAAATCTGAAGTAGAACATATAGATATTACTTCTTTTGATTCTCGAAAAATAATCGACTCCATGAAAAAAATGTCTTTCACTTCAAGAGACACTGCCAAAGCTGCAGAAATTTATAACGAGATGATTAAAGATAAAAATTGCTCAATATTTTTAACAATTGCAGGGTCTACTTCTGCGGCAGGATGTATGAAACTTTATTCTGATTTAATTAAATTTAATATGGTTGATGCGATAGTTGCAACTGGAGCCTCTATAATAGACATGGATTTCTTTGAAGCTATTGGATTTAAGCATTATCAAGGCGATCAATTTCAAGATGATAAAGTGTTAAGAGAAAACTATATAGATAGAATATATGATACTTATATTGATGAGGAACAATTGCAAGCTTGCGATAAGACTATTTGTGATATTGCTAATAAATTAACGCCAAAAGCTTATACATCGAGGGAATTCATCAAAGAAATAGGTAGATATCTTAAAAAAAACTCAAAAAAGAAAAATTCACTTATTGAATTAGCCTATGACCATAATGTGCCTATATTCTGTCCTGCATTTACAGATAGTTCGGCTGGTTTTGGTTTGGTAATGCACCAAGAACAAAATCCTTCAAATCATATAACCATAGACTCGATCAAAGAGTTTAGGGAGCTTACAGAAATTAAATTGAAATCAAAAACTTCAGGATTATTAATGGTTGGAGGTGGTGTTCCAAAAAACTTTGTACAAGATACAGTTGTCTGTGCTGAACTTTTGGGGAAAAAAGTTGATATGCATAAGTATGCAATTCAAATCACTGTGGCTGATACTAGGGACGGTGCATGTAGTAGTTCAACGCTTAAAGAGGCAAGTTCGTGGGGGAAAGTAGATACTTCGAAAGAACAAATGGTTTTTGCTGAGGCTACTAGTGTTTTGCCATTAATTGCTAGTGACGCATACCATCGTCAAAATTGGAAAAATAGAGAGCGAAGAAATTTCCAAAAATTATTTTAATAAAATGACAAAAACAAGAATAGCTTTAATACAGATGAAAATATCGTCTGAGCAGAAACAAAATATGGATAGTGCCATAAGAAAAATAAGAGAGGCTAGTAAAAAAAAAGCAAAGATAATATGTTTGCCAGAATTATTTTTATCAAATTATTTTTGCCAACAAGAAAAGCATTCAAATTTTAACTTAGCTGAGAAAATTCCCGGTAAAAATACTAATACTCTTTGTTTGTTGGCTAAAGAACTTAAAGTAATAATTATTGCTCCATTATTTGAAAAAAAAACTACAGGTATTTATCATAATACTTGTGTAGTTATTAATGAAAAAGGTAAATTGATTGGAAAGTATAGAAAAATGCATATCCCGGATGATCCTCAATACTATGAAAAATTTTATTTCACTCCTGGTGATTTAGGATTTAAATCTTTTAGAACAAGTCAAGGTAAACTTGGAACTTTGGTGTGTTGGGATCAGTGGTTTCCAGAAGCTGCAAGATTAACATCCTTGCTAGGCGCAGAGATACTTTTTTATCCTACTGCAATAGGATGGCATCCTAGAGAGAAAAAGAGGTTTGGAAAATCTCAACTAAATGCTTGGTTATCGATTCAAAGATCCCACGCGATTGCGAATGGTGTTTATGTTGCTGCAGTTAATAGAGTGGGTATAGAGAAGCAGGGATCAAAAAAATTAGAATTTTGGGGAAATACTGTTGTTTTTGATCCAAGTGGTAATGTTGTTGTCAGTTCAAAACAAAAAGAAAAAACTTTAATTTGTGATATTAATTATAAAAAAGTTGAGACGGCAAGAAGACATTGGCCTTTTTTTAGAGACAGAAGAATAGATTATTATAAAGGCATATTAAATAACCCCAGAGATGCCTAATTTATTAAGAAAGGGCGCTTATAGAATGCCCGCTGAGTGGGAGTCACAGAAATCCACCTGGATTGCGTGGCCACATAACAAAGATGATTGGCCGGGAAAATTTGAAGATATTCCGGGTGTTTTTGCTTTGATAGTCTCGAATATATCAAAAGTACAATTAGTAAATATTTTAGTAAACAAAAAATCAGAGCATAAAAAAATAATCAATAAATTAAAAAGTTTTGGCACAAAAATTAGCAATATAAGACTAATTAATTGCAAAACTGATAGATCGTGGGTAAGGGACTCGTTGCCAATCTTCATAAAAATTAAAAAAAATAAAAAGATATTATCTAATTGGGAATTTAATGCCTGGGCAAAATATAAGAACTTTAAAAAAGATAATAAAGCTTATTTGAAAATAAGAAGAGCAACAAAAATTAAAGTTATTAAACCAAAATTTAAAAGAAAAAAAATTATTCTTGAAGGGGGGTCTATAGATGTAAATGGTAATGGATTATTGTTAACAACAAAGCAATGTCTTTTGAGCAAAATCCAGGAAAGAAATATAGGATTTAAAATAAAAGACTATGAAATTATTTTTCAAAAATTTTTTGGTATCAATAAAGTTATTTGGCTTAACAAAGGTATAGTTGGGGATGATACACATGGTCATGTTGATGATATAGCAAGGTTTGTGGGTAAAAATAAGATATTTGTTGCGAAAGAAAAAAATAAAAAAGAAAAAAATTTTAAGAATTTAAGTGAAAATATTAAAATTTTAAAAAAATTCAAAAACGAAAATATTAAAAAATTAAAAATTGTTCCTATACCAATGCCTGAACCGAGAAAAATAAAAGGCATAAGAGTTCCAGCAAGCTATTTGAATTTTTATATTGCCAATAAAATTGTTTTGGTTCCAGTATTTAAAGATCCTAAAGACAAAATAGTTTTAAGAATTTTTAAGAGGCACTTTAAAAGCAGAAAAATTGTGCCAGTAGATTGCTCTGTTTTAGTTTGGGGTTTTGGAACAATACATTGTTTGACTCAACAAGAGCCCATTTAATTAACTTTAGAAACTAAATCAGACGGTTTCCATGTAATTTCTACAGTCGCACCACCATTTTCGGAATTCATAAATTGTATATTTGCTTTTTTTCTTTCAAGAAGTGTTTTTCCTATAAATGTTCCAAGACCCAAACCTGCTTTTGTTTTAAATTTTTTTAACCTTGATGAAATGTATGGCTCCCCAATAATATTGAAAACGTCATTAGGAAATCCTGGACCATCATCTGCTATTTTAATTTTGATTTCATCTTTTTCATTTATTAAATTTATTGAAACTTTGTTCTTTGAGAATTTTACTGCATTCCCAACAAAATTACGGATTCCATAAGTTAGCTCTGGGGATCTTTTGATAGGTGTTTTTTTATTTTTCTTATTTAAATAAAGTTCAATATTTTTTTTTGAACTTTCCTCGAATGAGTTTTTAATTTCAAATAGTAAATCTTCTAATGCTATATTCGAAACATAAACATCATCCACGATCTCTCTCTTAGATAGTTTTTTTAAAATATTTCCACATCTTTTAACTTCTGAGATTATAATATTTATATCATCTGCATATTTTGGATTATTAGAAACCTCTTTTTTAAGTTCTTTAGCTACTACAGTTATTGTTGAAAGTGGTGTTCCTAGAGAGTGAGCTGCTGCTGCTGCTTGATGCCCAATGGAATCTAACTCTTGTTCTTTGGCTAGTACGCTTTCAAGTCTATTCAAAGCCTCACTTCTTTTTCTAGCTTCATGACCAAAACGAAAGCCAAAATAATTTAGAAAAACTAGTACAATAATTAAAGCTGTTGGTATGGAATATAAATAATAATCAGGAACATGAAAATGAATATTACCTTCGCTGGGTAATGGAAAATAATTGAAAGTTAAAAGTAATAAAGCAACAATTGTAATAAATGAAAGAAAAAAGGTACTTGTTAAGTTCAATAATGTTGAAGAAACGATTGCAGGAACAACTAAAAAAATAACAAAGGGGTTTGTGACTCCACCTGTTAAATATATTAAAACAGCTAGCTGTATTACATCATAAAAAAGAAGTATGGTTGACTCAATATTGCTTAATTGATTTTTTTTAAAAGAAAATTGTATAAAAATATTTGTTAATCCACCGCAAAAAATAGTTATTGAGCATAAAATTATTGGAAGATTTAAATCTAAAAAAAAATGAACAATATAAATTGTAAGCAGCTGACCTATAAGTGCTATCCATCTCAGAATAACTACAGTTTTTTTTTGAAGCGTTAAGTCCTCTTCATATTTGAGGAAATCAGAAAGTTTCATATTAATTAGATATCTAAATTTTCAACTTCTAAGGCCTTTTCAGTAATAAAATTTTTTCGTGGTGCTACATCGTCTCCCATTAAAATTTTAATAATATTTTGATCCTCTTTTGATTTTTCTTTCGTTCCCTTAGAGTATTCAACTTTAAGTAAAATTCTATTGTCAGGATTTAAAGTTGTTTGCCAAAGTTCTTCTGGATTCATTTCACCTAAACCTTTAAATCTTTGTATATTTAATCTTTGCCTTTCTTCTGCAATAACCTTATCTAATTCTTTTTTACTAAGCTTTTTCGCGTTATCTAAAGATCTAAGAATATATTTTTCTAAATCTTTCTCATTCTTTATGTAAGAGGTTTTTGTTCCTTTTGTAATCTTAAACAGCGGAGGTTGAGCAAGATATAAATGACCTTTTTCAATTAGTTCATTAAACGGCTTATTATTAAAGAAAGTTAGAAGCAAAGTTCTTATATGTGAACCATCAACATCTGCATCAGTCATAATTATTATTTTTTCATATCTCAAATCCTCTATATTGAAGTTTGTAGAACCAGTGCCTAAAGCGTTTATAAGTGTAACGATTTCATTTGAGGACATCATTTTAGAAAGAGTTTTATTTTCGTGACTTCCATTTGCTCCATTCCGTTTTTTATTTTCATTAACATAAGTATTTAATATTTTTCCTCTTAAAGGTAAAACAGCTTGAAATTCTCTTTTTCTTCCTTGTTTGGCTGAACCACCTGCTGAATCTCCCTCTACTATAAATAGCTCTGTACCTTCCATGCTTGAAATTTGGCAATCAGCCAACTTTCCAGGAAGACCTGAAAGCTCTAGTGAACCCTTCCTTCTCACACTATCCCTTGCTTTTCTAGCAAGATCCCTGGCTATTGCTGCTTGTAACACTTTGTCTAAAATTACTTTTACTACAGAAGGATTTTGATCAAACCAGATTGTTACTTTTTCACTGACAATGGTTTCTACAATATTTCTAATTTCTGACGAAACTAATTTGTCTTTAGTTTGTGATGAAAATTTTGGGTCAGGCATTTTAATTGATAAAATCGATGTTAAACCCTCTTTGATATCTTCTCCGCCTATAATAACTTTATTTTTTTTCGTAAGATTTTTTTCTGATGCATATTTATTTATTATTCTTGTTAATGCACTTCTGAAACCCAAAAGGTGCGTTCCTCCATCTTTTTGATGAATATTATTTGTAAAAGCCATTACATCTTCTGAAAAGCCAGCGTTCCACTGAAATGAGCATTCCACAACTACATTATTTTTTTCAGCTTTAAGATATATAGGTTTTTTAAAAGTAGCTTTTTCGTTTTTGTTAATTAATAATGACTTTTTTTGATCATTAAATTGGACAAATGCAGATACGCCTCCATCATATTTATTTTCGAAGATCTTTGGTTTTGACAATGTTTCATCAATAAGTTTTATTGTTAAACCGCTATTTAAAAATGCTAACTCTCTCATTTTTTTTTGTAAAATCGAGGAACTAAATTTTGTGGATGAAAAAACATCTTTGGAAGGTAAAAAATTAATTTTAGTTCCTGATTTTTTCGTTTTTTTCAAAAATTTAATTGGACTTACAGTCTTTCCATTTTCAAAGGAAATAAAATACTCTTTTCCATTTCTAAATATTGTTAATTCGAGTTTTACTGAGAGGGCATTTACTACTGAAACTCCAACACCATGTAATCCTCCTGATACTTTGTATGAATTTTGGTCAAATTTTCCCCCTGCATGCAGTTGGGTCATTATAACCTCTGCTGCAGACTTTTTTTCTCCTTTGTGTAAATCAGTAGGAATTCCTCTTCCATCATCTTCGACTGTTACAGATCGATTTTTATGTAATGTTACTGTTATGTTTTTACAAAAACCTACTATAGCTTCATCTATTGAATTATCTACGACTTCAAAAACCATGTGATGTAAACCAGATCCATCGTCTGTATCTCCAATATACATACCCGGTCTTTTTCTTACAGCGTCTAAACCTTTTAACACTTTGATAGAATCTGCTTTATATTCTTTATTTGGAGTGTTTTTTTGAGGATTTATCATTTTTTTGAAAAAATTATTATATCATTTTTTCCTTGGGAGATAAAATCACGTTTTAAACTAATAGTGAAAAACTGTTGTGAGATAAGGATAATAGAAGACAAATAATATTTATTACTTGAAATTTGGAAATTCTTATATTTTCATCGGCATTATAACATAATAACTGTGATTGTCTGATTTATCCTGAATTAAAACAGGGGACACGGCATCGTTAAGATTCATCATTAAATTTTGATCGCCTATTTCTGAAGCAATATCTAAAAGATATCTGGCATTAAAGCTTACTGTTAAACTTTCTGAATTAAATTCAGCCTTTAAAGTTTCTTTTCCATCGCCTGACGATGAGCTTGCAACAAATAATTGAATATGATCTTTTTCAAAAGTAACTTTTACTCCCTCTTTTCTATCAATAGAAACTGTTACCACTCTTTCAAGAGAATTAATAAAATCTTTTACATTGACCTTTAAAATTTTTTTATTATTTTTAGGAACAACTTTTTCATAATCTGGAAACTTTCCATCAATAACTTTAGAGACAATTGATGAATTTCCCATTTTAAATTGTATTTTACCTTCACCAACAAACATCGAAACATTTTGATTATTTTCTTGTAATAAATTTGATAACTGAAACACAGTTTTTTTTGGTAAAATGAATGATTTTAAATTTTTGATGTCTTGAACAGGAATGCTACTTGAAGATAGTCTGTGGGTATCAGTAGCTACGCCTGTCAAATACGAAGTTTTATTCGAAGCTGTTGGGTGTATAAAAATTCCATTTAAATAATGTCTTGTGTCGTCGTTTGACATTGCTATTTTTGTCTTATTAAGCAAAGTCAAAAATTTTTGACCATCTAAATTTAAAGGTTCGTTTTTGAAGTCGTTCGAAAAATTTGGAAAATCATCGATAGGTAAACATAGAAGATTAAATTTTGAGTTTTTTGCTGTAATTTTGATTTTGTTTTTAGTTTCTAACACAAAAGTAACATCTAAATTTGTAGGTAATTTTCTCAATAAATCATATAAAACAGTTGCCGAAGTCGTAGTGCTACCTTCACTATCAATTTTTAAGTCTGAAATTTGATCGTGAAAAACTATATCTAGGTCAGTTGCAACAATGTTTAATATATTATTTTTTATCTCTAATAAAACATTTGCTAGAATTGGTATTGTATTTTTTCTTTCAATTATATTGTGTGCCACCGATAAAGACTTTAATAGTGTGTCACGCTTTATTTGAAATTGCATTTTAATCGCTTAAGATTAATGATTTTAATTCTTCAATATTCTTTCTCATTTCATCATTATTCTCACTTAATTTATCAATGGTTTTTACTGCATGAATAACAGTGGTGTGATCTCTGTTCGCAAATTTTCTGCCTATTTCAGGTAGTGATCTTGTTGTTAATTTCTTAGCCATATACATTGCTACCTGTCTTGGTCTTGCTAAAGGTCTTGAGCGTCTTGGTGATAGCATATCTGCTAAACTTATACTAAAAAAATTTGAAGTTACGTTTTGTATTTTATCAATACTAATTACTTTATTGGCATTATAGACATCTTTTAAAATAATTTTGCAGTCATTAATATTAAGGGCTTTTTTGCTCATTTTGCCAAATGCAACTACTCTATTAAATATTCCTATAAGTTCTCTTATATTAGAGTTGCTATTTTTTGCTATATAGGTAATAACCTCATCGCTCAAATCAGGATTTTCTCTAAATGAATTTTGATAATCTTGAATTTTCTTTTTTAGAATATCTAGTTTTAGATCGTAATCAGGTGTACCTATATCAACAACTAATCCGCCAGATAATCTTGATTTAATTCTATCCTGAACTCTATCAAGTTTATTTGGAGCTCTATCTGAAGAAATTACTATTTGTGCACTTTGATCAAAAAGGGTATTAAATGTATGAAAAAATTCTTCCTGCAGGCCCTCCTTCCCTCTTATAAATTGAATATCATCAATAATAAAAACATTAGCTTTCCTAAAAAAATCTTTAAAATTTACCATCTCATTTTTTTTAATTGATTTAATAAACTGATACATAAATCGCTCAGCAGAAATAAACATTACCTTATTTTTTTGGCTTAGCTCTAACCCGATTGAATTAAGAAGATGTGTTTTTCCCAACCCTACGCCACCATAAATATACAAAGGATTATATCTTGATAATTGAGAGCATATTTTTTTTGCAGAGAGAAAACTTAAATTATTGCTTTTTCCGACTATAAAATTTTCAAAATTTAGTGTGGGGTTCAGTCTGTTATAATTTAAGGCTGAATTCTTTATTTCAGATATTTTGTTTATTACTGAACTATTAAATGTTGATTTACTATTTAGAATTTCAGGTTCTATTTTAAACTCAATTCGATTTATACTTATTTTATGTTTTTTTAATTCACTTAAGATTTTATCTGCGTATCTTGATGTGATCCAGTCTCTAAAAAATCTAGTTTTAACCCCTAAAATCACATGGTCATTATACTCTTTTAAAAGTGAAATATGTTTAAGCCAACTTGTAAATATTTCATTTCCAAATGACTTATCAAAAGATTTTTGAACTAAGTCCCAGTTTAATGTTTTTTCTTCGTTTACCGGTAGTTGATTTTTTTGAAGTGAAGTTTTGTCCATGAAAAAATTAAAAATTAAAATATTTTTTATAACTTATTTTTTTTAAATTCAATTTTTTTTTCTAGATTAAAAAAAAAAAATCGATACAGGTTGTAGAATAAACGTTGTGAGAGAAAATAAAAAATATTTCAACCTCAAATACAATTTCTCTAAATGTAGTAATAAAAAAATTAAATTTTTTTTTTTATCAACTTCAAATTGTTAAGAATAATCGGATAAGTTTAATTCAACTATTTAGTGATTTTTTTTATTTTTTTTGAAATTTTGGAGATCTTTCTTGACAGGTTTTTTTTCTTAATAACACCTGATTTTCCAACTTTCATCAACTCAGACTGAAAAGTTGGAAAATACTTATTAATTTCTTTTAAATCCTTCTTTTCTATTAACTTTTGTATTTTTTTTACCGCTTGTTTGTATCTATTTTTTCTGAATTTATTAACTTCAGATTGTTTTTTAATTCGTTTTACCTTGCGGATTGCAGATTTTATATTTGGCATTCATCGGAACCTATATCTTCAAAATATTCCGGTCAATATTTAATTTTCTGGCATTTTTTACAATAAAAAGTTGATCTATTGCTAATATATATTTTTTTAATTGAACCCTCGCATTCGGGCTTTAAACATGATTTATTTGCTCTATCATATACCTTGAACTTTTGTTGAAACAATCCTTTTTTACCCGAAACACTACTAAAGTCTTTTATTGATGAACCCCCAAGTTGTATTGCTTTCTTTAGTATATTTTTAGTATTGCAAACAATTTTTAGAATTTCGTTATCAGATAATTTGTAAGCTTTTTTTTTTGGATTAATGGAGCTATTAAATAGTATTTCATTTGCATAAATGTTACCTAATCCACTAATATATTTTTGATTCATTATAAAATTTTTAATATTAATTTTTCTTTTTTTACTTTTTTCTTTCATATATTCGTAATCGAACGCTGATGTTAAAGGCTCAGGACCTAATTTGGATATATGCTTGTCAAATTTTAACATTTTGTTATTTAAAATTTTTATAAAACCAAATTTTCTTATATCATTATATATTAAGTCAACTGAGTTGCTTAGTTGTAGTTCTAAATGATTGTGTTTTTTTATTATTTTTCTCTCAAAATAATAATCGGTAAATACAGTAGTCTTATGAAATTTCCTTTTTATTAGGATTTTTCCTGTCATACCTAAATGAATTAAAATTAAATTTTTATTTTCAAGTTCAATAAGTAAGAATTTTCCTCTTCGAAAAATAGATATTATCCTTTGACCTTGAATAGATTTTTTGAATTTTTTACTGATTTTATACCTTAAATTCTTATTAAAAATACTAACTTTGTTGATTTTTGAGCCTGTGATGAATTCGTTTAGAGATCTTCTAACAACTTCAACTTCTGGTAATTCTGGCATATAACTATTTATAAAATGACAAATATTAACCAGTCAAAAATTAAAAAAGCAACAAAAGTTTTTAATAGTGTTTTTAATAAGTATGACATTATGAATGATTTAATGTCTCTGGGAATTCATCGATTATGGAAGCAAAGATTAATTGAATGGATGAACCCAAGAAAAAATGACCACTTGATTGATATGGCAAGTGGTACTGGAGATATAGCTAGATTATTTTTAAAAAGAGTTAAAAATCAAGGCAAAGTAACTTGCGTTGATCCAAATAAATTTATGATAGAAAAAGGTAAAATAAAGTTAGGTGATTTAAATAATATTCGCTGGCATTTATCAGGTGCGGAAAAATTACCATTCAAAGACAATACATTTGATATTTATTCAGTAAGTTTTGGAGTAAGAAATTTTTCCAATACAAAAATGGCCATTAAAGAAGCACATAGAGTTTTGAAAAGAGGTGGGAGATTCATTTGTCTAGAATTCTCTAAAGTTGAAAACGAGATGCTTGATAAGTTATATAAAAAATATTCTAAAACTATTCCAATACTTGGAAAATATATTGTTGGCGATGCCGAGCCCTATGATTATTTAATTAAAACTATCAATGAGTTTTATGATCAAAATACTTTTAAAAAAATTATAGAAGACAGTGGTTTTAGTAATGTGGGGTATAGAAATATCTCTAATGGAATAGTTGCAATTCATTCGGCTTGGAAAATTTAAAATGTTTAAAAAAGTATTTAATTTATTAAAAATATTGAGAAAGTTATCAGTGTCTGGAGCTGTGGTAACATTAGATAAATTTAAACCTGTTCCAGGTTTTTTTAAATTTGTTATATTTATTTTTTCAATCGGCTCAGCGAAAAAAATTCAAAATTTGAATAAATCACCAGGCGAAAAATTGTGTAATTCTTTGGAAAGTATGGGCCCTACTTTTATAAAATTAGGACAATTTCTTGCTACAAGACCAGATATAATTGGAGATGAAATAGCAAAAAATTTAGAAAAGTTACAAGATAAATTGCCCGCTTTTAATACAACCGAAGCAAAAAAAATAATTAAAAGAGAAATTGGTGAAAAATATTATTCAAAAATAAAAAATATAAGTGAGCCAATAGCTGCTGCTTCTATCGCGCAAGTGCACTTTGCGGAAATTAATATTGACGGTTCAGACAAAGATTTAGCTATTAAAATTTTAAGACCTGATATTCAAAAAATATTTAATGAGGAATTAGATGCGTTAAATTTTTTAGCATATTTAATTGAAAATATTTTTAAGAAAACAAAAAGATTGAGATTGGTTGAGGTGATATTTCTTTTAAAGCAGATTACGAATATGGAAATGGATCTCCGTTTTGAAGCAGCAGCCGCGAGTGAACTAAGAGAAAATACTTTGAATGACAAAGGTATAAAGGTTCCAAAAATATATTGGAACTTTACATCAAAAAGAATACTAACGCTTGATAAAATTGAAGGTGTTTCTATAAGGGATACTTTAAAAATAAAAAGTTTAAATATTGATATAAAAGGACTTTCAGAAAACTTAATTCAATTATTTCTAAAACAAGCTGTAAGGGATGGTTTTTTTCATGCTGATATGCACCAAGGCAATCTTTTTGTTGATAAAGACGGAAATATTGTCCCTGTTGATTTTGGTATTATGGGAAGGTTAGATAAAAATAATAGAAAATATTTAGCTGAAATTCTTTTTGGATTTATAAATAGAGATTATAATAAAGTTGCTGAAATGCACTTTCTGGCTGGATTAGTTCCTGCTGAGACTTCAAAGGATGAATTGACACAAGCTTTACGATCTATTGGGGAGCCTATTTTTGGCCAATCGATTAAAGATATTTCAGGTGCAAACTTGCTAGGGCAGCTATTTGAAATAACTGAAAAATTTAATATGCATACACAAACACAATTGCTTCTTCTTCAGAAAACTATGGTTGTGGTTGAGGGAGTAGCGAGAAAAATAAATCCTGAAACAAATATTTGGGAAGTATCTAGACCAGTTTTGGAAAATTGGATGCAAAGTGTAAAAGGTCCTAAATCAACCTTTAACAGAACCATTGAAATATCTAAGGATATTTTACAAAAAATACCTGATCTGCCAAATGTAATGGACAATGCAAGTACAACCTTACAAATGATTGCAGAGGGAAAATTAAATTTAAAATCTCTTTCGGGAAAAAATTTTGAGATTGAGGAGTTGAAATTAAAAAATTTAAGAAACAATATAGTTATAGGTATTTTAGGTGTTGTAATAGGACTATTTATAGTATTTTAATAAGTAATGAGCTTAGAAAATAAAAAAATTTTACTTGTAATAGGTGGCGGTATTTCCGCCTACAAATCACTTGATCTTATAAGGCTTCTTCAAAAAAAAGGCTGTTCGGTGAAAGTAGTTTTGACAAAAAGCGGAAAAAAATTTGTTACTTCTTTATCATTGTCATCTTTATCAAAAAATAGAGTTTTTGAAGAGGTTTTTGATGAAAAAAATAAAGGGAATATTGATCATATTTCTCTATCTAGATGGGCAGATTTAATTATGGTTCTGCCTGCTACAGCAAATTTCATGTCTAGACTAAGTAAAGGAAGTGCAGATGACCTTGCCTCAACTATTATTTTAGCTTCTAATAAAGAAATATTTCTAGTTCCAGCAATGAACGTTAGAATGTGGGAACACAAAGCTACACAAAAAAATTTGAATACTCTTATCGATTATGGATATAAGTTTATTGGTCCTGAAGATGGTGAAATGGCATGCGGAGAATACGGCAAAGGAAAAATGTCTAGTCCTCGTCAAATCCTTTCATTTTTAGTTAGTTTTTTTAAAAAAAAAGATTTTCTTAAAAGTAAAAAAATAAGGGCTATAGTTACAACTGGACCAACTAAAGAGTATATTGACCCTGTAAGATACATATCAAATGAATCAAGTGGAAAGCAGGGCTATGAAATAGCTTTAGAATTAACAAGATTAGGCATTAAAACTACCCTGATATCAGGGCCTACTAAATTGAAGTATGATAATGAGATTAAAGTCAAAAAAGTAGTGACTGGTAAACAAATGCTGGATGCAGTTAAAAAAAAACTTCCAACTCATATTGCGGTATGTGCAGCAGCAGTCTCTGATTTTAAGCCTATATCTCCCAATAAGAATAAAATTAAAAAAAATCAAATTAATGAGATTAAAATTGAAAGAAATCCAGACATTTTAGATTTCCTCGGAAAAAATAATAGATTTAAACCTAAACTTTTAATTGGCTTTTCTGCTGAAACTGAAAACTTGATAAAAAACTCAAAAATAAAAATGCACGAAAAGTATTGTGACATGATGATTGCCAACGATGTTTCAAAAAAAGATAGAGGCTTTCATAGTGATTATAATGAAGTATTAATAATTGATAAAAGTGGAAAAATTGAAAAAGTTAAAAAAAATTCAAAAAAATTTGTTGCTTCAATTGTGGCTAAAAAAATTGTAGATACATTTCTCTCCAATGAAAAAAACCTCAATTAAAGGTGAAGATTACCAGAAATATTATAAACAATTAATTCTTAAAAAAATTGGAATTATTGGACAGAAAAAAATTATAAATTCAAAAGTTTTAGTGATAGGCGCGGGTGGACTGGGCTGTCCATTAATTTTATATCTAGCATACTCCGGGGTTGGAAATATCGGGGTTGTAGATCATGATATTGTTGAAATTTCAAATTTAAGTAGACAAATCCTTTTTACTAAAAAAGATATCGGTAAAAAGAAAGTTGTAGTTGCGAAAAAAGTAATAAAAAATATTGATAATAAAATTACTGTTAATGTTTATAAAAACAAAATTAATAAAAAAAATATTGATCAAATTGCAAAAAATTATTCTATCATATGCGACGGTACTGATAATTTTAAAACAAGATACTTAATCAATGATTACTGTATAAAAAACAAAAAAATACTCATCTCCGCTGCAATAAATAAATTTGACGGGCAGTTATTTAATTTTGATTTCAGGAATAAATCAGCTTGTTTTAGATGTTTTATGCCTCAAATACCAATTGATGAAGTTAATTGTCAAACTGATGGTATCATGACTACGCTAGCGGGTATGGCTGGTTCACTTCAGGCTAATGAGGTAATAAAGTCAATTTTAAATATTAAAAATAGAAAAAAGGGCAATGTGATGATTTTTAATTCTCTTAATTCTGATTTTAGAGTCGTAAAGTTATTAAAAAATCCTGATTGCAAAAATAAAAATTTTCATGGTTAAGATAGTAATTTTATTAATTTTATCAATTTTCATAGGGAAAAATTCATTTGCTGAAACAGAATATTATCTGACTTTAAGAACTAATAAAGTTAATTTAAGGCAGGGCCCATCTTTAAGTCATCCAATTAAATTGGTTTATAAAAAAAAGTTTTTGCCAGTATTAATTCTTGATAAGTCGTATAATTTTCGAAAAATAAAAGATCATGAAAATAATTCAGGTTGGATCCATATTTCCCAGTTATCAAAAAAAAAGGCTGCATTAAACAATAAGGACAAATCAATTATTTTTAGAAAAGCCTCTGAATATTCAAAACCTTTAGCTGCAATTCAGAAAGGAAGACTGTGTTTAATAAGAAAGTGTAAAACGGATTGGTGTAAAATTAAAACGGGTCAGTTTACAGGTTGGATAAAAAAAGAAAATTTGGTTGGAAGACTTTGATTTACTTTTTCCTCATTACCTTTGAGGCCCAAAACTTATCTAGTAAAAAATACCAAACTGAATTAGCCAAAGGTTCAACTATTGCATCAGTTAATGCTATATAAAAAGACACGTCTGCAACCAACATCAATACTGTAATTGCAATTACAAAGTGACCAATTGTATAAACAATTGTTCTTAATATTGATCCTTTGTTTGTGTCATAGATTTTTTTTGAGGCGTTAAATATTCCGGATGTTAACTCTGTCATATTAGTTTAGTTTCTTCTGATCTTGTCTATCTGCATTCATAACTTTTGTCCAGATTTTAACAAAATCTTCTATGAATTTTTCTTTGTTATCGTCTTGGGCATAAACTTCTGCATAGGATCTTAAAATTGAATTTGAACCCAAAACTAGGTCAGCTCTAGAGGCAGAGTACTTAACTTTATTTGTTTTACGATCGACTAAATCGTAAGAGTTTTTGCCAGTCGGTTTCCAAATGTATTTCATATCTAACAAATTAATAAAGAAATCATTTGTCAAAGCACCGGTTTTACTTGTGAATACCCCTTTGTCTTTTGCAGACTCGTGGTTTGTTCCTAAAACTCTCATACCTCCCACTAGACAAGTCATTTCTTGCGCAGTCAATCCCATCAAAGAGGAACGTTCTAATAAAAGTTCTTCCGGCATCACGGAGTAATCGGCTTTTACATAGTTTCTAAAACCATCATGTAGAGGTTCTAACCACTTAAAGCTTTTTAATTCTGTTTGCTCTTGAGATGAGTCTCCTCTACCGGGGCTAAATGGAACCTTAACTTTAGAACCAGCTTTTTTTATCGCTTTTTCAAGTCCAACGTTTCCTGCAAGAACAATTGTATCCGCAAGAGTTGCTCCTGATTTATTAGCTATGTTCTTAAGCACTTTTAAAATTTTAGAGAGTTTTTTTGGCTCGTTTGCTTCCCAATCCTTCATGGGTGCTAATCGAATTCTTGCGCCATTAGCTCCTCCTCTTTTGTCGGTCCTTCTATAAGTTCTGGCACTATCCCAAGCAGTGGTAATTAAATCACTAATAGACAAGCTAGTAGCTGAAATCATTTTTTTTACCTTATTTATATTATACTTCTTCTTTGGAGACGGAACGTTTCCTTGCCAAAGCAGATCCTCTTTAGGTGCCCAAGGACCAATATAATTTTCTTTATTTCCCATTGTTCTGTGTGTTAATTTAAACCAAGCACGTGCGAATGAGTCTTCAAAAAATTTTGGTTCTTTATAAAATCTTTCTGAAATTTTTCTATATTCTGGATCCATTGCCATAGCCATATCAGCGTCAGTAAACATTAATCTAGCTTTTTTATTAGGATCCCCTAAATCTCTTGGCTTTTTGTCTTCTTCAAGGTTAATAGGTTCCCATTGCCAAGCACCTGCGGGGCTTTTTTTACTTTCCCACTCATAATTTAGTAAAAGATCTAAGTATTGATGATCCCATTTGTCAGGGTTAGTTGTCCAAGCTCCCTCGAGACCTGAAGTTATTTGGTTAGCGCCTGTTCCATTTTCTTGATTCCATCCAAAACCTTGTTCATGAATATCAGCACCAGCGGGTTCTGGTCCTAAATTTTCTGGATTACCATTACCATGAGCCCTTCCAATAGAATGGCCTCCGACCGTAAGAGCAGCAGTTTCAACATCGTTCATTCCCATTCGGCCAAAAGTTTCACGTACATCCATAGCAGTTCTTACTGGATCAGGTTTGCCTTCAACTCCTTGAGGATTGACATATACAAGCTGAAAATGTGACGCCGCAAGTGGCGCTTCTAAAGAAGAACGATCTTTTGGATCACCATATCTGTTAACTGCTAGTGGTTCTGTCTCTTTACCCCAATAAACATCTTTTTCAGGTTCCCAGATATCTTCTCTGCCAAACGAAAAACCAAAAGTTTTAAATCCAGCGTGCTCGTAGGCCATAGTTCCAGCTAGAACCATAAGGTCTGACCAGCTCAATCTATTTCCATATTTTTTTTTGATTGGCCAAAGAAGACGTCTAGCTTTATCTAAGTTTGTATTATCTGGCCATGAATCCTGGGGTGAAAATCTATGAGATCCTACGTTTGGTCTACCATCAAATTCTCTGTAAGTTCCAACTTGGTGCCAAGTCAGTCTTACCATAAGACCGCTATAAGTTCCTAAATCTGCTGGCCACCATTCTTGGCTTTCTGTCATTAATTTTAGTAAATCTTTTTTGAGAGCTTTAAAATTTAATTTTTTTACTTCTTTTTTATAATTAAATTTTGGTAGGGGATTTGTTTTTGTATCGTGTTGATGTAAAATATCAAGATTAATACTGTTTGGCCATTGTCGTGAGGTGTTTGACTCTCCTGATTTAGTTACACCCCCGTGCATTACTGGGCATTTGCCATTTCCATTTCCATTTTTTTTAAGTCCTACACTCATAATATAAAGTTTTTTATTTTATAACTACTTTATAATTATTCTAAAGTATGTGTCAATACAACAAGATCTGATTTTGAGACTAATTATTATTTTCTAATCTTATTACAACTTCGACGTTTTTGATTTTCCTACCTTTTGGCGCCTCTGGGAGTTTTTGAAAGGTAATTTTGTCGCTCTTAATATCAATCACCTTTCCATTATCAAAGAAGTGATGATGAGAAGAAATATTTGTGTCATAGTATGATGTGTTATTTTCTAAGGAGAATTCCTTTAAATACCCAGCACTTTTTAGTGCATGCACTGTATTATAAAAAGTTGCTGTTGAAATTTTTTTTGATCTTTTTAAATTCATAGAGTTTTTTAATTCTTCAACTGTGAAATGTAATGTTTTTTTTCTATTAAAGAGAAATTTGGTTATCTCTACTCTTTGATTCGTAGGTCTAAGACCTGAAGATCTGAGTTTATCTATAAAAATCTTGTTTTTATTATTATTTTTTTGCATTAACTTACTGTATAATTTTTTCAATTTTATATATGATATTGCTAAAAACTCAAGCAATTGTTACCTTTCAAAATGAAACAAAAAAGCAGCTACAACTATAATGAATTAATTGAATGCGCAAACGGTAAATTGTTTGGTGAAGGGAATGCACGTTTACCAGCGCCACCAATGTTAATGTTTGATAGAATTACACAAATAAAATCAGATGAAGGCAAATTTAAAAAGGGTACCGTAAAAGCTGAGCTAGATATAAAAGATAAAATGTGGTTCTTTGATTGCCATTTTAAGGCTGATCCTGTAATGCCTGGATGTTTGGGGTTAGATGCGATGTGGCAATTAGTTGGTTTCTACCTTGGGTGGATTGGTGAACCAGGTAAAGGACGTGCTTTAGGTGTAAATTCTGTTAGATTTACTGGTGAAGTTATAAAAAAAGTAAAAATGGCGACTTATGAAGTAGATATGAAAAAAGTTTTAAAAACTGAAAGTGGAACTGTTGGTTTTGCAGACGGGATTTTGAAAGCTGATGGTAAACAGATATATACCGCAGAAAATTTGAAAGTAGGAGTTTATAAACAATGAAGAGGGTTGTCGTAACAGGGATTGGAATTGTTTCTTGTCTTGGGAATAATCAAAACGAAGTTTATGATTCACTCATAAATAGTAAATCAGGTATTTCTTTCGCGGAAGAATATAAAGAGCACAATTTGAAAAGTAATGTGCACGGAAAACCGAATATAAAGCTTGAAGATCATGTTGACAGAAAAGCATTAAGATTTATGGGGAACGGATCGGCATATAACTATGTGGCGATGAAAGAAGCAATAACCGACTCTGGTTTGGAAGATAAAGATATAAGTAATGTTGACTCAGGTATGGTAATGGGTTCAGGCGGTCCTTCAATCGAGAATGTTATTTTAGCTGCAGATAAAACTAGAGAAAAAAATCCAAAAAAAATGGGACCATTTATTGTACCAAGAACTATGGCAAGTACTGCTTCAGCAACTTTAGCAGTTCCTTTTAAAATAAAAGGGGTTAACTACACGATAAGTTCGGCTTGTGCTACTAGCGGTCACTGTATTGGTAATGCAATGGAACTTATTCAGTTTGGAAAACAAAAAATTATTTTTGCAGGTGGAAGTGATGAAATTCATTTTGCTATGACAGCTATGTTCGATGCAATGACTGCGCTTTCTTCAAAATATAATGATAATCCGCAGAAGGCTTCTAGGCCATACGATAAGACAAGAGACGGTTTCGTGATTGCTGGAGGAGCGGGAGTTTTGGTTTTAGAGGAACTTGAGCATGCTAAAGCAAGAGGAGCAAAAATTTATGCAGAATTGACAGGCTATGGAGCAACTTCCGATGGTTTTGATATGGTTGCACCTTCAGGAGAAGGGGCGACTAGATGTATGAACTTAGCATTAAAGACAACTAGAAACAAAATTGATTATATTAACACCCATGGTACATCAACTCCGGTTGGAGATATAACTGAATTAAAAGCTATAAAAGATGCATTCAAAGATAAAATACCGAAAATTAGTTCAACAAAATCTCTATCTGGTCACCCACTAGGAGCTGCTTCAGTTCATGAGGCGATTTATTCTTTAATAATGATGAAAAATAATTTTATTGCAGCATCTTGTAACGTTAATGAAATGGATGAGTCAGCACAAAAGTTCCCAATTGTCACGAAAGTTGAAAAGGATGTAAAATTAAATTCTGTTATGTCTAATAGCTTCGGTTTTGGTGGAACAAACGCGACATTGATTTTCGAAAAGGTTTAAAAATGGATTTAGTTAAGGGTAAAAAAGGTTTAATCATGGGTGTTGCTAATGAAAGATCTATAGCATGGGGAATATCAAAAAAACTTGCTGAAAATGGCGCTGAATTAGCATTTACTTACTTTGGTGATGCTCTAAAAAAAAGAGTAACTCCTTTGGCCGAGTCTATTAATTCAAAATTTCTTTTAAATTGTAATGTAGAAAATAAAGAAGATATTGTTAAAACTTTTCAAGAAGTCAAGAGTAAATGGAATGAAATCGATTTTGTTGTTCACGCAATTGCATTTTCAGATAGAGCGGAATTATCAGGTCAATATATTGATACTTCAAGAGAAAATTTTACAAAAAGTATGTTGGTTTCATGTTTTTCTTTTACTGAGATAGCTAAAGAGGCTTCAAGAATAATGAAAAGTGGTTCTAGCATGTTGACTCTAACTTATGAGTCAACAAAAGTAATTCCAAATTATAATGTAATGGGAGTATGTAAGGCTGCATTAGAGTCGAGCGTAAAGTATATTGCAAAAGACTTGGGTTCTAAAGGTATTAGAGTTAATGCAATAAGTGCTGGACCAATTAAAACATTGGCAGCTTCTGCTATTGGCGATGCAAAATTTTTATACAAATGGAGTGCTGATCACTCTTTTTTAAAAAGAAATGTTGATATAAATGATGTGGGAAAATCAGCATTATATTTATTAAGTAATTTAAGCGATGGAGTAACTGGAGAAATACACTATGTAGATGCGGGTTACAACAAAGCTGGGATGCCAGATCCAAAAAATATTACTTAACCAAAAAACTTAAAAAAATAATTAAATGGTAAAATTTAATAAAAAAATAAGAGAAAAGTTTGAAAACTTTTTTGACTGGATAAAGGGAGCAGAATTGGTTGAACTTAATTCCTGTGATATAAGTGAAGATCCTATAAGACCAGAACTTGATATTAGTTTCAGAACCAGTCATGGAAGAAAAATTTATGGTGTAAAATATAAAAATGAAATATGTGCGATAATGTGTTTTGGATTTACAAATGAAATCCCAAAAACAATTGAAGAATTTGACTTAATGACCCGAGATGCATACATGCAAAGTGCTTCGTGGCGAAATCAAAATGTTGGTAAAATAGCGATTGCATATACTGTTTGGTCTAAGAAAAAAGGTGGGGGGAAGCTTATAGTTAAAGAAGCATTTAAAAAAATAAAAAAGTCTAACCACTTAAATAGACTAGTTACATTGTCTCCTCTAACAGAAATGGCAAGAAATTTTCATTTGAGAAATGGTGCAAAAGAACTTAGCGTAAATGAAAAAACTCAGAATTTTGAATATCAAATTTAAAAATGTTATGATACAGCTTCTTTAATTGAAAGTTTGACTTTGCCTCTGTCAAATCCAATTACTTTAACTGAAACTTCATCACCTTCTTTGACTACATCTGTTACTTTTTGAACTCTTTTTGCAGCCAACTGTGAAATGTGAACGAGTCCATCTTGTTTTCCTAAAAAGTTTACAAAAGCTCCAAATTCCATAATTTTAACTACTTTCCCTTTATATGTTTTTCCCATTTCAGGTTTTGCAACAAGGTCGTTTATCATTTGAACTGCAATCTTTCTTGTTTCATCATTTGCTGCTGCAATAGTAACTTCGCCAGTATCATTAACATCAACTTTTGCTCCAGACTTTTCTACAATTTCTCTTATTGTAGCCCCGCCTTTACCTATTACGGTTGCAATATCTTTTTTATCAACTTTTATTTTCTCCATTTTTGGAGTGTGCTTTCCTACTTCTTTTCTAGAAGATTTAATAGTTTTATTCATTTCATTTAAGATATGCACTCGTCCTTCTTTTGCCTGTGCAAGAGCTTTTTCCATAATCTCGAAAGTGATACCTGTAATTTTAATGTCCATTTGAAGAGATGTAATGCCGTCTTTTGTGCCTGCTACTTTAAAATCCATATCCCCTAAATGATCTTCGTCTCCCAATATATCTGATAAAATAGAAAAATCATTTTTCTCTTTAATTAATCCCATCGCTATTCCAGCAACCGGTTCGGCTATAGGAACTGCTGCATCCATTAATGCAAGAGAAGATCCGCATACCGTTGCCATTGATGATGATCCATTTGACTCTGTAATTTCTGATACAATTCTTAAAGTATAAGGAAAATTTTCCTTTTTTGGCAATGAGGAATTCAATGCTCTCCAAGCTAGTTTACCGTGTCCCACTTCTCTTCTGCCAGTTCCTATCCTGCCAGTTTCTCCTACAGAAAATGGAGGAAAATTATAGTGCAACATAAATCTTTGCCTTTTTAATCCTTCCAGGCTTTCGATTCTCTGCTCATCATCTGAGGTTCCCAAGGTGGTTGTTACTATTGCTTGTGTTTCGCCTCTTGTGAATAATGCCGAACCATGAACTCTTGGTAGTATACCTACTTGGCATTTTATTGGTCTTACATCAGAAAGACCTCTGCCATCAATTCTTTTTTTACTTTTTAAAATTCTTGTTCTAACTATCTCTTTTTCTAAATTTTTAAGCTGAGTCATTATTTCATGTTCTAAGAGGGCCTCGTCATCTTTAAATAATGATTTGCAGGTATCTCCGGCTGCACTTATTAAGTCAGATCTTTTCTTTTTATCTTTTTCTGTAAATGCTTTCTCTAAATCTTTGGTAAGCTCTTTTTTAATTTTTTTAGATACTTTGCTAAAATCTTTTTGTTCTATTTTCCATTTTTCTTTTGAAGCTTTTTTGGCCAATTTCTCAATGCCCTTTATAACATTTGCAAAACTTTCATGTCCAAATTTTACAGCATCTAACATTTGTTTTTCAGTTAAACCCGAAGCTTCGGACTCTACCATCAATACTGCATCCTTTGTTCCAGCCACAACTAAATCCAATTTAGAATTTTCTAATTCTTTTTTTGTGGGATTAAGAACATTTTTATTATCTATGAAACCTACTCTAGATGCTGCTATTGGGCCTTTAAAAGGCAGTCCAGAAATAGATAGGGCAGCTGAACAAGCTATTATTGATAGTATATCTGCTTCATTTTCATTATCATATGAAAGTACTGTTGGTAAAATCTGTACCTCATTTTTAAAATTTTCAGGAAACAAAGGTCTTATCGGTCTGTCTATTAATCTAGATATTAAAGTTTCAGCTTCTGTTGGTCTTGCTTCTCTTTTAAAATATCCACCTGGAATTTTTCCAGCAGCATAATATTTCTCTTGATAATTTACCGATAAAGGAAAATAATCAGTTTCAGGATTAACTTTTTTTGCACCAACTACTGTTGCGATAACTACTGTTTCACCACATGTGGCTATTATGGCTCCGTCAGCTTGACGGGCAATTTTTCCCGTCTCTAAAGTTACTTTTTTTCCGCCAAAATCTATTTCCTCTTTAAATTCTTTAAACATTTATTTTCTTAAATTAAGTTTTTTTATAATATCCGTATATGCTTTTGGGTTTTTTTTGCTCAAATATTGTAAAAGTCTTTTCCTTTGATTTACAGATTTAGTTAGTCCCCTAGTTGAATGTATGTCTTTCTTAAATTTTTTAAAATGTTCAGATAGATTTTTTATTTTCTCACTTAGTATTCCAATTTGAACTTCTGTTGATCCGACATCATTTTTATGAAGTGCTAACAATTTAATAATATTTTTTTTTGATTTCATTTATTTTTATTTTCTTTAATAAGTTTTTCAATTCTTTCTGCATAATCAAAAGATTTGTCTTCTACAAAATATAAACGCGGAAGAAATTTTATATCTAGTTTTTTTGACAAAGCCTTTCTAACAAGATAAGAAAACTCGGTCAATATATTAACTGTTTTTTTAGTCTCTTTTCCGCCAAGCGGTATAACGTAAGCTCTTGCTGATTTTAAATCTGAGCTCATTTTTACTTCCGTTACAGTAACCATTTTGGTATTAAATGCAGGTATTTTCGCCTCATTTCTTATAAATATTTGACCTAAATTTTGTTTCACTAGTTCACCAACTCTAAGATGTCTATGATTTGGATATCCTTCAATTGAATTTTTATTCATTTATTTGCCTTTCTATCATATCAACTTTGTAGGACTCGATCATATCTTTTTCCTTAAAATCAAGAAAGTTTTTAAAAGTAATACCGCATTCAAGTCCGCTTTTAACTTCTTTCGCAGCATTTTTTTCTCTAAAAATACTTGTGATTTGCCCATCATACACTATTTTCCCATCTCTAATAATTCGTGCCTTAGAATTATTCTTTATTTCACCCTCAGTAACTTTTGATCCAGCAACTTTTCCAGACTTTGAAAGTTTAAAAATTTTAAGTATCTCTGCTGTGCCTTCAATTTTTTCTTTCCTTTCGGGCTCTAAAAGACCTGAAAGAGACTTTTCAACAAATTCAATGGCTTTGTAAATTACATTAAAAAATTCTATTCTTACTTTTTGGGCTTCAGATAATTTTTTTGCTTCTTTATTTGGTTTTACATTAAATCCAATGACTATAGCATCAGAAGCCTTTGCAAGTGATATATCTGTCTCATTTATCATTCCAATATCTGATAAAATAATTTTAGGAGTCACCTCGGAATGACTAATTTTATTAATTGCATTCCTAAGTGCCTCGCTTGATCCTTGAACATCAGATTTTAAAATAATATTCAATTCTTCTTTTGTTCCTTGTTTGTCAAAGAGTTTTGTGTTGTCTTGCAATATTATATTTTGGTTTTCCTTTATTCCTAATTTTTCAAAATCATTTATTTTTTTTGCTTCATCCTCATTTTCAACTACAAAAAATTCATCTCCAGCTTTTGCTGATTCTTGCATACCAAGTATTTCTACTGGCATTGAGGGTAAAGCAGCCTCAAGATTTTTACCTTCATGGCTAATCATCGCACGAACTTTTCCTAATGTTTTACCACAGACAAAATGATCCCCTTTTTTTAAAGAACCCTCGGTTATTAAAATGGTTGAGACTGGACCTTTTCCTTTATCGATTTTAGACTCCAAAACAATTCCTTTGGCCTGCCCATCTTTTGAAGCCTTTAAATCTAAAACTTCTGCTTGGAGTAAAATGGTTTCTTTTAATTTATCTAGGTTTTTTTTCTTAGTAGCTGACACTTCAACAAACAGAGTATCACCACTTAGATCCTCAGCTACTAACTCGTAACGCATCAGGTCGTTCTTTATTTTGTTTATATTAGAATTCGGTAAATCGCATTTGTTAATTGCAACTATTATAGGAACTTTTGCGGCCTTTGCGTGTTGAATTGCTTCGACTGTTTGTGGTTTAACTCCGTCATCAGCAGCAATTACCAAAACAACAATATCAGTTACTTTTGAACCTCTTGCTCTCATTTCTGTAAATGCAGCATGCCCTGGAGTGTCAATGAATGTAATTACTTTGTTATCTGAATCGCCAACTTGATAAGCTCCTATATGTTGTGTGATTCCTCCGTGTTCACCTGAAACAACATTTGAGCTTCTTAGGGAGTCTAATAAGGAAGTTTTTCCGTGATCAACATGTCCCATTATAGTCACTATTGGTGACCTAGGAGATAAATTTTTTTCATTATTTTGTGAGATTTTATTTAATATTTTCACTGGCACTTCTTCAAAAATTGCTTTGTGACCAAATTCTTTAACAATATATTCTGAAGTATCTTTATCGATAGTATGATTTATTGTGGCTTTCACACCCATATTTAATAAAAATTTGATAATAGATGCAGATTGTTCTGCCATTCTATTTGATAACTCTTGAATAGTTATTTGTGAAGGGATTTTTACTTCTCTTATAACTTTCTTAAATTCCTTTTTTTCACCGTCATTTAAACCTTTCTTATCTTTTAGTCTTGCTCTTTTAACTGAAGCTAAACTTCTTTGTTTAATTTCAAATTCTTCAACGTTCATTGCTGTCGAAATTGTTAACTTTGACTCTCTCTTGGTATTAAAATTCTTATCTTTAAAATTTCCTTTATCTTTTGTTCTGTCAGTTTCATCTTTTTTATTTTTATCTGATCTGATAAATCTTTTTGTTGCTTGTTGCTCAACAAATTTCCTATTAAAATTCCTATTATTTTGGCTACCTTTAAAAGCAGAATTAGATGAAAAATTTTTGTTAGACTTGAAAGGAGATTTGACATTTTTCTTCTTATCCACTACGTAAGATTTTTTTGAAGTCTTGCCAAAAGAGCTTGGATTAAATTTTTTGGTAAACGAGCTTGATATTGTTAGAGTTTTTTTTTTATTTTTATCTTTTTGCATATTTTAATCAGCGAATACTATCTTTCTTGCACTCATTATTAAGTTGTCAGCTTCTTCTTTGGATAAATTAAACTCCTCTAAATATCCGTCTACTTTTATTCTTTTACCTTTAATTTCATCCATACCACCGATAAGTTCGTCAGAAGAAAGTTCAGCAAAATCTTTAAGTTTCTTGATATTTTTTTCTCCTAGGACAACCAACATTCCTTGGGTCATTCCTTCAAGTTTAGTCAAACTATCTTCAACACCAAGTTTTTTTAATTTTTCAGAAATTTCTTCTTTTTCTTTAATCAAATATTCTTTTCCTCTTTCAATTAATTCTTTAGCAGTTGTTTCCTCGATACCTTCAATTTTAGAAAGATCCTCGACATTTGATTGGGCAATTTCTTCAATATTTTGGAAGTTTTCTGAAACCAAAAGCTGTCCTAAAGTTTCGTCTACTTCTAATGCTTTAACAAGAAGTTCTGTTCTCTCTTTAAATTCTTTTTGTCTTCTCTCTGAGTCTTCAGCATCTGTTAGTATATCTATTTCGTAATTTATTAATTTAGATGCAAGTCTAACATTTTGTCCTCTTCTACCTATAGCTTTACTTAAGTTTTCTTCAGACAAAATTACCTCTATTCTTTTATTCTCTTCATCAATTAAAACTTTTTGGATTTCAGCTGGCGATAAAGACTCTGCTACTAGTGTAGGTAAATCTTCAGTCCATTTTATTATATCTATTTTTTCTCCTTGCAATTCATTAACCACTGTTTGAACTCTGCTACCTCTCATTCCAACGCATGCACCGACAGGATCAAGAGAGGAGTCTTTTGAATTAACACATATTTTTGCTCTACTTCCGGGATCCCTCGATACTGATTTTATTTCTATTACACCTTCATAAATTTCCGGAACCTCTTGAAAAAATAATCTTGCTAAAAATTGCGGATGGGCTCTAGATAAAAATATTTGATGACCCTTTGTGTCTTGTTTAACCTCAAAACAGTAAGCTTTTACTCTATCCCCGTTCTTTAAAACTTCTCTTTGTATTAACTCCTCTTTCCTTATAATTCCCTCCGCTCTACCTAAATCAATAATTACATTTCCGTACTCTGTTCGTTTTATTATTCCACTTAAAATTTGGCCTTGTTTGTCTTTAAAATCTTCAAATTGTCTATTTTTTTCTGCTTCTCTAACTTTTTGAGAAATAACTTGTTTGGCACTTTGAGCCGCTATTCTTCCAAAATCAATTTGTGGTAATTCTTCGTAAATTTTATCACCAATTTTTAAATTTTTATTTTTTTTGTCTATATTCTCGGCTTGTTTTAATGAAATTTGCTTAACTGGATCTTCAACGCTTTCAACAATTTCTAAAACTTTTTGAATTTTAATACTTCCATCTTCTCTATTGATTGTAGCTTCAATCGAATTTTCATATCCAAATTTACTGTATGCAGCCCTTTGTATTGCTGTTTCCATAGAATTGAGTATTAACTCTTTATCTATAGATTTTTCATTTGCAACAGAATCTACGATCCTTAAAAGTTCTTGCTTATCTATACCTCTATTTAACATATTTTCGTTTTACCTAAAAAAAAATGGGCAAAAGCCCATTTTCATTTCCAGATAACTTGATTTTAATTTAATTTAAATTATCAGACTTTTCAAGAACTACTTTTTAAAAATAGATATTTTATCAGTTTTTTCCCACGAAAAAGAACCGTCTTCTCTTGGTTTTCTTCCAAAATGTCCATATGAAGCAGTTGACTCATAAATGGGCCTATTAAGATTTAACATTTCTCTTATGCCTCTTGGGCTTAAATCAAAATTATTTGTAATTAATTTTTCAACGTGCTTTTCTTTTTCTATATCTCCATCAAAAAGATTGACATAAATAGATAATGGTTTTGAGACACCGATTGCATAAGATAATTGAATTTCACACTTTTTTGAGATTTTTGAAGCCACAACGTTTTTTGCAACATACCTTGCGGCATATGCTGCAGATCGATCTACTTTGCTTGGATCTTTTCCTGAAAAAGCTCCTCCACCGTGGCGTGCTGCGCCACCGTAAGTATCAACAATAATTTTTCTTCCAGTTAATCCTGTATCACCATCAGGTCCTCCAATTATAAATTGTCCTGTAGGGTTTACGTAAAAATCTTTGTCATTTAAATTCATTAATAATTTTTTAGGAATTGCTTTTTCAAGATATGGTCTCACAATTTCTTTGACCTGAGACTGCGAAACTTTAGGAGAGTGTTGTGTTGAAATAACTACTGCTGTAACTTTTGATGGAACACCATCTACGTATTGTAGTGTTACTTGGCTTTTAGAATCTGGTTCTAGTTTGTCTGCTTTTCCATTTTTTCTATCAATTGCCATTAGTTCCAAAATTTTATGGGAATAATATATTGGTGCTGGCATCAAGACTTCAGTTTCATCACATGCATATCCAAACATTA
Source organism: uncultured Pelagibacteraceae bacterium (assembly GCA_902579285.1). GTDB lineage: Bacteria > Pseudomonadota > Alphaproteobacteria > Pelagibacterales > Pelagibacteraceae > Anoxypelagibacter. Next base: position 94,344 of record CACHGA010000001.1, on the reverse strand, counting down.
TACCTTGGTCTCCAGCTCCTTCATCCTTATTGCCTTTAGAGTCGACGCCCATTGCTATATCTGATGACTGTGTATGCAAATTTATATCCACACTGCAATTTTTCCAGTGAAACCCGTCTTGCTCATAACCTATGTCCTTAATACAAGATCGAACTTTTTCCTCTAATTCATTTTTTTTAATCTCTGGACCTCTAGTTTCCCCAGCTAAAACTACTTTGTTTGTTGTTGTTAACGTTTCACAAGCAACTCTAGAAAAAGGATCTTTTGAGAGATAACTATCAACGACCATATCAGAGATCCTGTCACAAACTTTATCTGGATGGCCTTCCGAAACTGACTCGCTTGTAAAAAGGTAATTTTTTGAATTCATTAGATTTTAAATTTTCTTAAAATTAAAAAAGTAATCACAAATGTAATTAAAACTGACAAAAATATCAAATCATTTTTAATTTCCTTTTTGTCATTCTCTAATATTGGTAAACTTAATTCTATATTGCCTATTTCATTTGGCTGTAAGTTTTTTAAAATTTTTCCTTCAGGACTTATAAAAGCGCTAACACCCATATTTGCAGCTCTTAGAGTGAAAACATTAGACTCGATTGATCTAAAAATAGCTTTCGCAAAATGCTGATGAGGTCCGATACTTTTCCCGAACCAGGCATCCTCAGAAATATTTATTAAAAAATTATATTTATCATTATCTTCTACTAAACCTGGAAAAATTATTTCATAACAAATCAAAGGAAGTATTTTTATTTTTTTTTTATTAAAATTAAATTTTAGTAAAGAGTTTCCATCACCGCTGGAAAATGATTCGTAGCCAGGAGTAATTTTTTTGATACCTATGGTATTCAGAATAGACTCAAATGGTAAGAATTCACCGAATGGAACAAGTTTTTTTTTGTCATATTTTGAGATAAACTCAAGATTATTGTTTGAAACAAGCATACTGTTATAATATTTGTTTATAGAAGAAATTTTTTTTGACGTGTTTGCACCAAATATAATTAAATGATTTTCAGAAAAATTATTTTTAAATAATTCTTTGATTTCTGTGTTTTTATAAAAATTTTCATTAATAAAGACACCTTCGGGCCAAATAAAGACCATTTTTAGTTTTTTATTTGGCTCACTATATTTAATTAATTTAGTAGCGACATCTACTTCGTCTTTAAAATTTGCCATATCTATTTTTGCTGAAACAATTTTAAAATTAATTTTTTCTTGGGGATATTGTTTAATAGAATTTATTTTATAAGAACCATAAAAGTAATTTGAGAAAGTCAGAACTATAAATAAAGGTATTAAATAATATTTTAATTTATTTCTAAAGAAAATTAAGCTCGGAAGAAAAAAAATTATAATGACAAAAAGATTAAACGAAAAAATTCCAATTAATTTTAAGATTTGTAGACTTTCAATAGACCATGAAAAACTATAACTCCAAATGTTCCATGGAAAACCAGTCAAAATTTTACTTCTAATAAAATCTGAAAAAGAAAATACTAAACTGATCAATATAATTGATGAAAAATTTTTTTCGCAAAAATTACCAATAAGCATTATAGGTAATGAAAAAAATAAAGATAAAAATAAAGGAATTAAAATTAAGCTTAAAGGAATTAAAATTTTAAATGATTCATCAAAAGTTAGTGAATGCGCAATCCAAAAAATACCAAAAAAGAAAAAACCAAAACCAAAAGATGAACCAAGAATAAATAAATTTTTAAGAAAAGGTTTTTTCCTATAGGTGCTTTTGGACTTTTTTTTAACATATATTATTGAAAAAAATAATAAAGGTAATGAAAAAAAATTTACAAAAAATAAATTGAATGGTTGAAAGCCTAAAACAGTTATACCCCCCAAAATCAATGGAAATATGAAAATTATAAAAACTCTTTTATTAAAAAAATCCAATGTCATTTCTTTTTAATTTTACTAAATATTAATTTTTCAAATTTATTCATTTTGTAATAATCATTATTTTTTTTGTGTTTATGCCCCACTAGATGTAGGAAACCGTGAATCCATAATTTATTAAAATTTTCTTTAAAATTTTTTTTCTTAATTTTATAATAATTTAAAATTATGTCTCCTAAGTAAATATCTTTTTTTTTTAGTTTCTTGAGTACATTTAAATTATTATATGGGAAAGAAAGAACATCAGTGGATTTACTTTTTTTTCTAAATTTTTTATTAAGAAATTTTATTTCTTTATTTCCTGCTAATTGTATTGAAAAACTTATTTTTTTATTTTTAAGAAAACTAATCGAATTTCTTAAATATTTTACTCTGCTATTTAAATATTTTTGAGGATTGGATATCTTTTTTTTCCAATTTTTATTTTTGATAAAAACATCAACTTTTATCATCTGTTTTTTGTTGGTAGGCCTGTATAATTTTAGATACTAGTGGGTGCCTCACAACATCTGTATGGTCAAACTCAATGCATTTTACCTCTTTTATATTTTGTAAAATTTTTTTTGACTGAAGCAAACCAGAATGATTTTTATTCATAAGATCTACTTGTGAAGGATCGCCATTTACTACTATTTTTGAGTTTTCACCTATCCTTGTTAAAAACATTTTGATTTGAGTTAATGATGCATTTTGCGCTTCATCCAATATAGCAAATGAATTTTTTAAAGTTCTTCCTCTCATAAATGCTAAAGGGGCAATTTCTATTTCTCCTGCTTCAATTTTTCTTTGAACTTTTTCATATCCTAATAAGTCATTTAATGCGTCGTATAAAGGTTGGAGGTACGGATCGACTTTCTCTTTTAGGTCCCCAGGTAAAAAACCTAATCTCTCGCCTGCTTCAACGGCAGGTCTTGATAAAATAACTTTTTCTACTTTTTTTTCCATTAACATATTGACTGCAGCAGATACTGCCAAATAACTTTTGCCTGTACCAGCTGGTCCAAGAGATAAAATTATATCCTCCTTTAGCAAGGCTCTTAAATACTCAGATTGTTTTTTTGGACTTTGGTATAACTGACCTTCTTGGAGTCTTTATCACCTGGTCAATAGATCTAATATTACTTTTATCCATTAAATTTTGATTTTCAATTTTCTTTATAGAATAATCTACATCATTATCTTCCAAAGAACCAGTTACAAGAAATTTATTTACCAAAAATACAAGAGCATTCGATACTGAAAGAACTGACTCTCTTTCCCCTTTTATAGTAAATGAATTTCCTCTAAAAAAAATTTTTGTTTTAGTTAATTTTTCAATTTTAATTAAATTTTTATTAAATTCACCAACAATTTGAGATAAAATATTATTATTAAAAATTTTTATATTTGATGTTTCGTTGTCAATTTTTTTTATAGAAATTTCTTTACTTAAGTTTTTTGCTTCTAACATTAAGCTGCTACTTCCGTTTCATTAGAGCACTTCTTGCCAAATAATGATTTTTTATCACATTTATCAATTCTGACTTTAATAATATTTCCAATGTCAGAGTCTCTTATATCGCTTAATATAACCGGGGTTAGATCTTTTGTTCGACCGAAATATTGATTTTGATTTTTTAGTCTATTTTCTACTAAAACTTCTTCTACTTTTTTAATTTTATCATTATTTTTTTTAATTTGAATTTTTTCTAATAAATTTTGTAATATTGTTAATCTTTTCTTTTGTATTTTGATGTCTATCATTTCCATTCTAGAAGCTGGGGTGCCTGGCCTTGGACTATAGATAAACGAGAAAGAATTTATAAAATTTACACTTTTTATAAGTGAAATTGTATCGTCAAAATCTTTTTGGCTTTCTCCTGGATAACCAACAATAAAATCACTCGAAAAATTTATTTCTGAATTGATTTTTTTAAGCTTAGCTACAATATCTAAGTATTGCTCTCTAGTATGTTTCCTATTCATATTTTTAAGTACATCATCTGAACCACTTTGTACTGGCAGATGAAGAAAAGGCATTAATTTTTTTTCACTTTTATAACAATCAATTAAATCATCTGTCATATCTTTTGGGTGAGAAGTGGTATATCTAACTCGTTTTAATTTTTTATTGTTACATATTTTTAAAATTAAATCTGAAAGTTTAGTTTTTTTTTTATATAAATATGCATTAACGTTTTGACCTAACAATGTTATTTCTTTTGCTCCATTTAAAACTAAATGATCTACCTCTTTGAAGATTTCCTCAGGTGATCTGGAATATTCACTTCCTCTTGTGTAAGGAACTACACAAAAATTACAGAATTTATCACAACCCTCTTGAATAGTTACAAAAGACGATACATTTGTATCTGAATTTTTTAAACTATTAAGTTTATCAAATTTTTCTATTACATCAAAATCAGTTAAGTTAAATTTTTTTGTTTTGTTATTTAATGATGATAATATATTAGGAATATTTTGATACGACTGCGGGCCAATCACAGCGTCTATATATGGCTCCCTTCTAATCATTTCCTCATTTTCTGCTTGTGCAACACAACCTGTTATGAAAACAAATGGTTTAGTTTTATTTCGATAATTTTTTTTTAGTCTTCCGATATCTGAATACACTTTCTCTGTTGCTTTTTCTCTTATATGACAAGTATTTAAAATGTAGCAATTTATATTTTGAGAATCATGACTTTCTAAATATCCATTGGCTTTAAACAAATCAGAAATACGATTACTATCATATTCATTCATTTGACAACCAAAAGTTTTAATGAAAAATTTTTTAGACAAATTATTAATTTTTTTTAATTTTTGACCCGTAAAGTTCTAGCTTATGATCTACAAGTTTATATCCGAGTTTTTGTGCAATTTTGTTTTGAAGTTCTTCGACTTCTTTATCAACAAATTCTACTATCTCCCCTGAGTTAATATCTATAAGGTGGTTGTGATGTTCTTCTGTTGTTGGCTCATATCTAGACTTACCTTCTTTAAAATCATGTCTAATTAAGATACCAGACTCTTCAAACAACTTAATTGTTCTATACACTGTTGCTATACTAATTTTTTTGTCAATTAACGTTGCCCTTTTATGAAGCTCATCAACATCTGGATGATCTTTTGATCCAAAAGTTTGTTTTGAATCTGATATCACCTTTGCGATAATTTTTCGCTGATCAGTTAATCTTACACCTTTTTCTTTGCACTTTTCTTCTATCTTGCTCATTTTTAATAATTTGTTAATTTAACTTAAATATATAGGTTTAATCAATTTATTTTGTATTAAGTTTTTTTTAATTAATAATTCAATATTTTTAAGGTTAAAATCACTAAGATCTTTGTCTTTATAACCATATATATTGGCTCCAGTTGCTAATTTAATGCCTTTTGCCGCAGCAATTGAAATTCTTATTCCTGAAAAACTTCCTGGTCCAATGTTAACCAAAATGGAAAAGTTTTTATCAATTTTAACTTTTTTTTCACTTATTAACCCAAAAACACTATTAACAAGTAGGTCATTTTTTCTAATATTTGTTTGAAGTTTTTTGACAAAAAAATTATTATCTACTTTTAACCCAATTGAGTCATTTTTGCCTGTGAAATTTATAATAAAAAAATTTTTTATCATCTTAATATTTATAATTAGTTTAAATATTTTTAACAGTTCTTATTCTTATTCAAAAAATATTGAGGATTATGGCATTATTAGCATTATGTATCACCGTTTTGAGGAAAATAAATATCCATCTACCAATATTAAAATAAAGGATTTTATAAGTCATATAAATGAAATCAGAAATGCCGATCTTAAATTTATTACATTTAAGGAATTTGATATTTCTTTCGGGAAAAATAATACGTCTAGAAAAGTTTTATTGACTGTAGATGATGCCTTTTCATCTTTTTATAAAAATGCCTGGCCTATTTTAAAAAAAGAAAAGATCCCGTTTATAATTTTTGTAAACACAGAAACAGTTGGTGCAAAAGGGTACATGAGTTGGGAACAGATACAAAAAATTTCAAAATTTGATTTTGTTTACATTGGTAACCATAGTCATAGTCATGGATATCTTGTCGATAAAACTGATGAAGAAATAAGAAATGATCTTACTATTGCAAAAAATATTCTTAAAAAGAAATTAGACTATGAAACTAAAATTTTTGCGTATCCATTTGGTGAGTATAAAAATTCATATATAAAAATTGTTAAGGATCTTGGTTTTAAATATGCATTTGGACAGCACTCAGGTGTGATCGACCAAACTAAAAATAAATTTGAGTTACCGAGATTTCCAATAAATGAAAAATATGGGGAAATAAAAAGATTTAAAAGTCTATTAAAAAATATTCCATTTCCTTATAAGAAAATATTGCCCGAAGAGAAATATTTAGCAGATAAAAATAACCCGCCTGATGTCACAATTAATTTTTTTGAAGATCAAACAAATTTGGAAAACATAAACTGTTACTCAAATGAACAAAATAAATGGAGAAAATCAAAGTTACTTTTCACAAAAAAAAACCAACTAAAAATAATTTTAGATGGAAAGTTTAATACTGAAAGAGGTAGAATTAATTGTTCTCTTAGAGAAGAAAGTGGGTACTGGAGATGGCTTGGAATTCAATTTGTTATTGCAGATCTATAAACTACAAAGTTAGAGATCTTGACCTACTAGAGTTCATCAAAATCGAAGTATCAAAATCGTTAAGATTATTTTGTTGTATAATTATTTTGAGAGTTTTTACGTATTCAGATCCAGTTTGTGCATAGTTGTAAAGATAATCTACAAGATCTAATCCATTAACTTCCTGTTTTTTTTCTCTAATCTTTGATCTTTTGTCCCTGAATTCAGAATATCCTCTATGTGTATTTAAATTTTTCATGTATGCAGCTACGGACGATTGAAGCTTAGGAAATTTTAATATTTTATGTTCTTTCTTCTTATCTTTTTTAGAAGGCTCAATACCTTCGCCACTCCAAGTCCATTGCCCATACATCGCATTACCTTCTAATGCAAATCGAGAAGTTCCCCAGCCACTTTCTTTTGCTGCCTGAGCTATTGCGATTGAAGTTGGTACTATATCCATCCTCAACTTTAATTCAGCAATATCCTCTCCTTTTATATCATAATCTTTAAATCTTCTTTTAAGCCAAACCTTTTCGCCCATAGTATTTGACTGTTTTCCTAAAATTCTAAATAACTTGTTTCTGTCTTCTAAAATTTTTTCATTCTCACTCAAAATTAATGGCATCACAATTTTTATGAAAGTATCTTTTCTCTTGTTTGTACTCTTAATTTTTTTAAGATCTTTCGGTAGTTTTGAAAGGTACACTGGTTTTACCGACTGACCTAATCTGATACTCTTTAAATCGTATTTAAGATTTTCAAATAAATTCAAGGTAATTTGTGTATCTATACCTATATAATTGCCATCTTCATTATTCTTATTATTTGGAAGTTCAGTCTTAGAGATTTTTTTGTAGTCTTCATTTTTAAAATTTGACTTATATTCCTTTGCAACATACGTAAATTTGATTTCTGTTGTAACTGTTTTTATAAATGGTCTTACAGAAATTAAACTAATTACAAATGTAATTAAAAATAAAGTTATTAAAATATTTGTTACCACCTGCTCTTTGAACTTTATTTCCGCTATTTTTTTTTTATTATAACTTTGTTCAGGCAGCCTTATTTTATTTTTTAATAAGATCAGTTCAATTTGCGAGGTAGTTAATTTTTTCTTTGATTTTGCATAAAATTTGAGTTCTTCTACTTTGTAAAGTTTGCCTAACTCTAAAAGTTGGTCTAGATAGGGTATTGATTTTGACTTCATTTAATTAAATAGCTTCAACGTTTTTAACTTCTTTTATGTAATGACGTAATAGATTTTGAACTCCATTTTTAAGTGTAACGATAGAACTAGGACAACCAGAACAGCTTCCTCTTAACTCGACTTTCACTGTTCCTTCTTGAAAAGATATAAATTTTATATCGCCGCCATCTTTTGCGACTGCTGGTCTAATTTTGCTATCGAGAACTTTCTTTATCTCTTCGACAATTAAGTTGCTTTCCTCTTTTGGTTTGTTTGAGTGTTTGATGTTTTTAACAAAAATTGGTTTTTTGTCTTTTTCTAAATGATCATTGATCTCTGATATTATTGAAGGCCTTAGGCTTTCCCAATTTGCATTTTCAAATTTTTTTACACTTATAAAGTTATCTGACACGAGCACTAATTCTACTCCTTCAAAACCCAATAAATTTCTTATTAAATTATTTGTTTTAGGGGTAATATCTTTTTTTTGAAACTCTTTAGCTCCAATCTCAGAAAATTTATTATCTGAAATAAATTTTAATGCATTGGGATTTGGAGTTGTTTCTGTTTGTATCATTATAAATTATTAACATATTTAAATTGTTAAATAAATCCAACAATTTCTTTTATTTCTTTCAAATTTTTTCCAGCAATTTTTTTGGCTTTCACGCTTCCTTCTCTTAAAATACTGACCAATTGGACCTTATCTTTATTTATTTCTTTTATTTTTTTTACCAATGGGACAAATTGTTGCAATTAATACATCAGTGAGTTTTTTTTTTTAAATTGGGAAAAATCCTTACCTTCCATTTCTTTCAAGGTTTTCTCTAAGGTCGAACTAGTTATAGATGAATATATATTTAACAGGTTTAATGCTTCAGGTCGTTTTTCTAAATCCTTTTTATCTGATGGTATTGCAGAAGAATCAGTTTTAGCTTTTTTAATTTTTTTTTTAATTTCATCTTCGCTGTCTTGAAGATTAATTCTTGAATAATCGGACTCTTCTGATTTACTCATTTTCTTTTTTCCATCTCTTAAGCTCATTACTCGTGAAAAATTTTTATGTATTAAGGGTTCTGGTATTGGAAAAAATTCTGAATTTCCGAAATCATTATTAAATTTATTTGCTATATCCCTACAAAGCTCTAAATGTTGTTTTTGATCATCTCCCACTGGAACATGAGTTGCTTTGTATAAAAGAATATCTGCTGCCATCAAATTTGGATAAACATATAATCCAACACTCGCATTTTCTTTATTTGTCCCAGCCTTTTCTTTGAATTGCGTCATTCTATTAAGCCACCCAAGTCTTGAAACGCAGTTAAAAATCCAAGCGAGCTCAGCATGTTCACTGACGGAAGACTGATTAAAAATTATACTTTTTTTAAAATCTAAACCACAAGCAATGAACCCAGCAACAGTCTCTAGTATGCTATTATTAAGTTCTTTAGGATCTTGGAATATTGTAATAGCATGAAGATCTACAATTGAATAAATGCAATTAGTTTTTTTTTGAAGTTCAACGAAATTTTTCATGGCACCCAAGTAATTTCCTAAATGCAAATTCCCAGTGGGTTGAACACCTGAAAAAACTAAGTCTTTAAAATTCTTATTCATTTTATTTTGTAACTTTTTAGGTTTAATACTCCTAAAATTTTAGCAACAATTAGGTATAAAGCCGATGACAAACCTACCATAATTGACAAATAAATTAATTTAAATTTGTTTGAATATACAAACTTATCCTCAAAATAATTAAGACCGTAATAGAGAAAAATAGACATTAAAAATGTTGAAAGTAAAATTTTTAAAAAATTTGATATAGACTCGCTCGACAAAAATAATATTTTATTTTTTTTTAGGAATATTAAATAAATTAAAATTGCAACCCAGGAAGACAATGAAGTTGCAATTGGTATGACAATAAAACCATACTTTTTAAAAAAAGATAAACTGATAATAATATTAATTAACATGGTTATAAAAGATACATAAAATGGAAACTTAGTATCATTTCTTGCAAAATAAAAATTTGACAAAACTTTTATCAACGCAAAAGCTGGCACACCAAATGCAAAAAATATTAAAGCTAGGGATGTATTATAAATATCTTCAATATTAAAAGATCCATACCCAAACAATGAGTTAACTATTTGCTCTGATGCTATAAGTAGTCCAAATGCGGCAGGTAGTGATAATAACAAACACAATTCAATAGATCTGTTTTGTAATTTATCGATTATATTTTGCTTTTTTAATTTAACGTTTTTTGCCAAATTGGGTAATGCAACTGTGCCAACTGCGATTCCTGCAATTGCCAGGTTAATTTGGTAAACTCTATCTGCATAATATAAATAAGACACAGCGCCAGATTGAAATGACGCTATTATAGTCCCAATTAAAATATTAATTTGGGTTATTCCTGAGGAAAAAATACTAGGTAGCAATTTTCTAAAAAAAAATTTTATATTATTATTAAATTTTTTAATAAAAAAAATTGAAGGAAAATAAAATTTACGTGTAAAAATTAATAAAATGATAAATTGAAATATTCCAGATAACGTTACACCTATTGATAAACTCTTTGCTATATCAAGATCATAATAAAAAGAAAGAAAAAGTGATAGAATTAAAACTATATTTAAAACTATTGGTGCAGCTGCCGCAGCTGCAAATTTATTGTTAGAATTTAAAATACCTGAAAGTAAAGAAGATAAACTAACAAAAAGTAAAAATGGAAATGTAATCCTAGTGAATTCTACAGCTAAATTGAATTTTTCCAAATTTTCATAAAAACCTGGTGCTATGATGTAAACTATAAAGGGGGTAAAAATTTCTATTATTATAATCAATAAAATTAGAAATATTGAGATTATATTAAAAACCTCATCAGCAAATTTATTTCCTAATTTTTTTCCTTTAATTTTTTGCTCTGAATAACTTGGTATAAACGCAGCATTAAATGTTCCTTCAGCAAACAGTCTCCTGAAAGTATTTGGTAACCTAAAAGCAACAAAAAAAGCATCAGCGTAAACACTTGTTCCTAAAAAAACTGCTATTAAAATGTCTCTTAAATAGCCCAAAACCCTACTTACTAAAGTATAAAACCCAAAAACTGACGTAGAAGACAATAAATTCATATTTAAGACAAATTATTAGTGATTTAATATCATTTATATTACATAATTAAATTTTAATGACAAAAAAATCAAAAATCGACCATTATACAGATAAAGAAGCACTTGAATTTCATAATAAAGGAAAGTCTGGCAAAATTGAGATAATTTCCTCAAAATCTTTAACAACAAAAAGAGACCTCTCTCTTGCATATTCTCCTGGGGTAGCAGTTCCAGTTTTGGAAATTTCCAAAAATCCTGACGCTGCTTACGAATATACTAGCAAAGGAAACCTGGTAGCAGTGATAAGTAATGGCTCAGCTATTCTTGGACTTGGGAATTTGGGTGCACTAGCATCAAAGCCAGTTATGGAAGGAAAGGCTGTGCTTTTTAAAAGGTTTGCCGATATTGATGCAATAGATATTGAAATAGACAATAAGAATTCTGATGAAATAATTAATTGTATTAAAAATATTGGAAATAGTTTTGGTGGTATTAATCTGGAAGATATAGCTGCACCCGATTGTTTTATAATTGAAAGACAGTTAAGAGAGAGTTTAGATATTCCAATTTTTCACGATGATCAACATGGGACAGCTATAATTACTTCTGCTGCATTAATAAATGCATTAGATTTATCTAATAAAAAGCCAGGTGATGTTAGAATTGTCATTAATGGAGCGGGTGCATCTGCATTAGCGTGTGCAAACCTTTTCAAAAGTATTGGTATAAAAACCAAAAATATAATTATGCTTGATAGAAAAGGAGTTATTTACAAAGGGAGAGATAATGTTGATGAATTTAAATCTGCATATGCAGTTGAAACAAAATTAAGAACACTTAAAGACGCAATGAGGGGTGCAGACATTTTTTTAGGTTTATCCGCCAAAAATGTTTTAGACAAAGATATGGTAAAGTCTATGGCCAAAAATCCTATTATATTCGCATGTGCAAATCCTGATCCTGAAATAAAACCTGAATTAGTAGATGAAGTTAGATCGGACGCAATAGTTGCTACTGGTAGATCAGATTATCCAAATCAAGTTAATAATTTAATTGGTTTCCCTTATATATTTAGAGGTGCTCTCGATGTGAGAGCAAAAGAAATAAATGAAGAGATGAAAATAGCAGCGGCTAAAGCGATAGCCGCACTTGCAAGAGAGGAGGTTCCAGATGAAGTGGTTAATGCTTACGGTGGTGAAAGACCTCATTATGGAAAAGAATATATTATTCCATCTACTTTCGATCCTAGATTAATAAGCAGAATACCAGCAGCAGTTGCTCAAGCAGCAATAAAAAGTGGTGTAGCAAGAAAAAAAATTCCGGATATTGAAACTTACAAAGATCAATTAACGAATAGACTTGATCCATCCATGAGCATAATGCAAGGTATTAATGCTCAGGTAAAAAAGAGACCAAAAACTGTTGTCTTTGCTGAGGGAGAAGACCAGAATATGCTAAAAGCAGCAGTTGCTTATAAAAATAGTCGATTAGGAACGCCGATTGTCATTGGAAATGAGAAAAGAGTTCAAGAGCAGCTGAAAGAGATAGGTCTAGACGAAAACTATAAAATTAAAATCGTGAATTCAACTGATAAAGAAAAGAGAGAGAAATATACAAAAAAATTATATGCAAAATTACAAAGAAAGGGTCTTCTAGAAAGAGATGTTGATAGGCTAATAAGAAATGACAGAATTATTTGGGGATCTTCAATGGTTGATTGCGGGGATGCAGATGCAATGGTAACAGGAAATATAAGGCACTATGCTGCATCTATTGAAAGTCTTAGAAAGGTTGTAGATGCAAGGACTGGGGAAATATTATTTGGTCTTAACCTGCTGATAACTCCTAAAAAAACGGTTTTCGTTGCTGATACTCAAGTAAATGACTTTCCCTCAGCAGATAATTTAATTAAAATTGCTATGTCAAGTGTCAGGGTTGCAAGATTATTTGGTTTTGATCCAAAAGTGGCATTTTTATCTCATTCGACATTTGGCAAACCTACATCTAGAAACACAAAACATGTTAGAGAAGCCATTGAAATTTTAAAAAATAGAAAAGTTGATTTTGATTTTGACGGAGAAATGCAGCCTGATGTTGCTTTAAATCCAAAATATAAAGAGACTTATCCATTCTCTAAAATAGTTGGTAATGCAAACATTCTAATAATGCCTGCTCTTCATAGTGCTGCTATATCAACTAAACTTATGAGAACAATTGGTGGTGCTAAAACTATTGGTCCACTTTTAATTGGTTTGGGTTTACCTATTGAAATCGCGCCATTAAGATCTTCACCGAATGACATTTTAAACTTGGCGTCTGTTGCTGCCTTCTCATCTGAAGTTATAGATTATAAGAACAAAAAAAAGAATTAGTTTTTATTTCTACTTAAATCTTCAACTAAAATAATACTTGCTACCGCTTCCTTTAAGCCGTAAATGTTTTTAGTTTCATTGATTACTGCCTTTTTTTCATCTCTAGTCATTGAAATTCCGAAAATGTAAGTTTTTCCATTAATAGTATCAATATTATAGTTGGTAGCTTTAATAGATTTATTAAAAATTAGTGCAGTTCTTAGCTGCGATGTTATTAAAATATCTTTGGCTGTGCCTTTAAAATTTGTTTGACCTTTTATACTTATTGCGCTTTCTACTGACCTAGCTCCTTTTGTTTCCCAAGCTAATTTAGTAATTTTAAGTTTTTCCTCAGGTTCATCGACTTTCCCAGATAAAAATATATTTCCATCCAAAACTTTAACGCCTATTGAAAGTAAATATTTTTTTTCAGTTAATGTAAGTCTTCCCATTAAATTTTTTTGCATAATTGAGTCATCTATTTGCATACCAACTGTCCTTGGATCAAAAGCAATACTAACACCAGAACCAAATACACCAACGGATGAGCTCCCAACACAGGAGTTTAAAAGAAAAAAAATTAAAATTAAATTTGAAAATAGTGATGCTAATTTTTTATTTTTAGACATAAATCATATATTTCTTTTCTTGGTATTTTATTTTTTTCAGAAACTAATTTTACTACATCCCGCAAAGAATATCTTTTTAAATATTTGGCTATTTCCAATTTAAGAGTTTTTTTATCAATTTTATTGTCTTTAAAAGCATATTTTTTTTTAATTTCTGATATTACGACTGTTAATTCACCTTTCATTTTACTTTTGAAACCATCAAAGCTTCCAAGGTCTTTTCTATAAAAATTCTCGTGTATTTTTGTCATTTCTTTTGCAACAAGTAATTCTCTATTCAAAAAATATTTTTTAAACAATTTAATATAAAAATTTATTTTTATTGCTGGTATAAAAAAAACAATACTAAAATTATAGTCTTTTAAAGTATTTAAAGTCCTTTCGATTTCTTTTTCTTTTTTGGACAAAAAACCATAGAAAAAGTACTTATCTTCGAAACCAGATACACTTATTGCAGTAGTTACGGCTGATACACCGGGTATTGGATAAATTTTAATATTTTTTTTAATACATTCTCTTAAAAGAAATAAGCCCGGATCAGATAAAATAGGTGTGCCGGCATCAGAAATGAGTGCAATTTTTTCTCCTTTTAAAATAGAGTTTACAACGAATGGCAATGATTTCTTCTCATTAAATTTATGATACGAGATGAGCTTATTTTTAATTTTGTAATGATTTAATAATTTTATTGATCTTCTTGTATCTTCACACAAAATTTTGTCAGAATTTCTAAGTACATTTAATGCTCTTAATGTAATATCCTCTAAATTGCCTATTGGAGTTGAAACAATGTATAAACCTGGTAAAAAATTATTCATATTTATGAAAAAATTTATTTTGTTAATTTTATATTATCTACTGTTAAGTTTTAATACTTATGTTTTTTCAGCTGAGGATAAAAATCAAGATTTATTAAAAATTGGGGTTTTAGCACCGTTTTCCGGTGAGCTTAAAGAATTGGGGGAGGAGATCTTATACTCTATAAACATTGCATTACACGATTTAGGAAACCCAAAAATAAAAATATTTCCGGAAGACTCGGGATCCAAAAATGAAAAGATGGTCAAGGCGTGTGAAAAATTTCAGGATAATGGAATAAAAATAATTATTGGACCTGTAGAATCAAAATTGACAAATAAACTTTTTGGATGTCAAAACTTAATTTTTTTGTCATTGTCTAATATGAGCTCAAGTATAAATAAAAATGTATTAATGCTAGGAATAAATCTTGAGTCTCAATTATTGTCAATAAAAAGCTTTATAAAACAAAAAAAAAGAAAAAAAACAGTAATATTATTTCCAAAAAATGACTACACAAAACATATAGAAAAAAATATTTCATTGATGAATTTTTCTAATACAAAAATATATAAGTACGATCAAGATCCAGAAAAATTGACAAAACAAATTGAAAAGCTCACAAATTATAAACAAAGAAAAATAAATTTAGATTCAAGAATTAAAAAATTGGAGGAATCTGATGATCCAAAAGATCTTAAAGAATTAAGCAAGTTAAAGCAGAAATATACCCTGGGTAAAGTAAATTTTGACTCTATAATTATTTTGGATTTTGGTGATAGTTTAAAAAGTGTTCTTACTTCTCTTGCTTATACGGATGTTTCGGATGAGGAGATACTTATAATAACTGGCAATCAGTGGTTTGACCAAAGTTTACTCGAGGAAACATCAATCAAAAATTTTTACTTTCCATCGGTAAATTATAAAAATTTCAAAATTTTTAATGATAATTTTTATAAAATTTATAACTATAGACCTACAGAAATATCTATCTTGAGTTATGATGCGATTGGATTAATTTATTATGCTTGGAAAAGATCTGGTGAAATAAAATCAATAAATAATTTTAATTTTAAAAAGGATATTAAAGGAAAAGTTGGTAAATTTAATATTTCGGAAAATAAGGTTATACAAAAATTAAGAATTTATAAAATTTATGATGGAAATTTTACTGAATATAATTTTTGATTTTCTTTTCTAATTTTTTATATGCAATATACCTATGATCAATTAATAGTTTATCTTTATATTCCATTTCGGCAAAAGTTTTTGTGTGACCATTCGGGATAAATATTGGATCATATCCAAAACCATTTAAACCTTTTTTTTTAGATATTTTTCCATTTATTTTTCCAATTTCGGTTATAATTTTTTTATTATCAAGGTAAATGGTCAGACTGCTGGTAAAACTTGCCTTGGTTCCTTTGTTGATTTTTTTAACTCTTTTTAAAATTTCAGTCATAGCATTATCAAATCCGCCAAACTCATCAGCCCACCTTGAAGAATAAATTCCTGGTTCGTTATTAAGACACTCAACTTCTAACCCAGAGTCATCTGATAATGTTACTATATTAGATTTTTCATAGAAAAATTTAGCTTTAAGCAAAGAATTTTCAGAAAATGTTTTTCCAGTTTCCTCCGGGCTTTCAATTCCAAGACTTAGAGGTGAAATTTTCACTACATTCCTTGGCAATAAGTCTGAAATCTCTTTATATTTGCCCTTATTATGAGTTCCTATTAGTATTTTATTAATTTTATACATATATCTAGAAATTAAATAATTTGTAACTATATAGCAAATATGAATGATTTAAATGATGAAAGTAAGATGGATAAAAAAAAGAGCCCATCTAAAGAAGAGGAAAAATTGTCCGTTGAGGAACAATTAAAAAATTCAGAAGATAAATTGTTAAGATCATTAGCTGAAATAGAAAACCAGAGAAATAGATTTGAGAAAGAGATAAAAGAGGCTATTGACTTTGGAAGTTTTAATTTCGCAAGAGAAAGTTTGGCAATATTAGATAATCTAAGAAGGGCGCATAGTTCCATTAAAGACGATGAGACTTTAAAAAATAATAAAGATTTAGATAAATTTTTAAAAAATATTGAAATTATTGAGAAAGATATGCTTTCTATTTTCAAAAAAAATAAAATTGAAAAAATTGATACTAATAATAAAAAATTTGACCCCAATTTTCACCAAGCAATGACTGAAATTGAAAATCCTAAAGTCGAACCTGGGCATATAATCCAAGAAATTCAAGCTGGCTACATGTATGGGGAGAGATTACTTAGACCCTCTTTAGTAGCTGTTTCAAAAAAAATTCACCAAAAAGATCGGAAAAATGAGGAAAAAAGTGAAAAAAAATCTTAAACCAACCTTGTATAAGACAAAACAAACACCATATATGAAGTATTATGAGTAGAGTAATCGGAATAGACTTAGGAACAACCAATTCTTGTGTCGCAATAATGGATGGAAAACAGGCAAAGGTAATTGAGAATGCCGAGGGCCAAAGAACAACTCCTTCTGTAGTTGCCTTTCTTGAAAAAGATGAAAAACTAGTTGGTCAACCCGCAAAAAGACAAGCGGTCACAAATCCAAGTGATACGATTTTTGCAGCTAAAAGATTAATAGGAAGAACTTTTGATGATCAATCTGTAAAAAAGGATGTGGCAAAAGTTCCTTTTAAAATTGTTAAATCAGACAATAATGATGCTTGGTTAGAAGCTAAAGGTAAGAAATATTCTCCATCTCAAATATCTGCTTTTATTCTTCAAAAAATGAAAGAAACAGCTGAAAAATATTTGGGACAGCCGGTAACACAGGCGGTAATAACTGTTCCTGCATATTTCAATGATGCTCAAAGACAAGCTACAAAGGATGCTGGGAAAATTGCTGGTCTTGAAGTTTTAAGAATTATAAATGAACCAACTGCAGCATCATTAGCATATGGTTTAGATAAAAAAGGTGGAAAAAAGATTGCTGTATATGACCTAGGCGGCGGTACCTTTGATGTTTCAATATTAGAAATAGGCGATGGAGTATTTGAAGTCAAATCTACAAACGGGGACACTTTCTTAGGTGGTGAGGATTTTGATGATGCCGTTGTTGATTATTTAGTTTCAGAATTTAAAAAAGATAACGGGATTGATTTAAAATCAGACAAACTCGCCCTGCAAAGATTAAAAGAAGCGGCTGAAAAGGCAAAAATTGAATTGTCTTCTGCAACACAAACAGAAATTAATCTTCCATTTATTACAGCAGATAAAACAGGGCCAAAACACATTAATTTAAAATTTACTAGAGCTAAACTAGAAGCTTTAGTTGAAAACTTGGTTGAAAGGACTTTAGAACCGTGCAAAACAGCCCTTAAGGATTCAGGTTTTTCAGCAGCAGAAATAAATGAAGTTGTTCTTGTTGGGGGTATGACAAGAATGCCAAAAATAGTTGAAACTGTGAAAAATTTTTTTGGTAAAGATCCAAATAAAAGCGTCAATCCTGATGAAGTAGTTGCGATGGGAGCTGCTATTCAAGCGGGAGTTTTACAAGGGGATGTTAAAGATGTTTTGTTGCTAGATGTAACTCCATTATCACTTGGCATTGAAACTCTAGGGGGCGTCTCTACAAAGTTAATCGACAAAAATACAACTATACCAACAAAAAAAAGCCAGACTTTTTCAACTGCTGAAGACAATCAACCAGCGGTCTCCATAAGAGTACTCCAAGGAGAAAGAGAAATGGCAGCAGACAACAAGGTTTTAGGTAATTTCGAACTTGTTGGTATCGCGCCTGCACCAAGAGGTGTTCCGCAAATAGAGGTAACTTTTGACATAGATGCAAACGGTATTGTAAATGTTTCTGCAAAAGACAAAGGCACAGGTAAAGAGCAAAAAATACAAATTCAAGCGTCTGGCGGACTATCAGATGAAGAAATAAAAAATATGGTAAAAGATGCAGAAGCAAATAAAGCATCTGATAAGAAAAAGAGGGAGTCTGTTGACGCAAGAAATCAAGCAGACACAATGATACATTCTACAGAGAAAAACCTTAAAGATCATGGGTCTAAAATTAGTGAGGCTGAAAAGAAAGCGATAGAAACAGCAGTCTCAGATTTAAGAAATTCGCTAAAGGGCACCGATACTGAGGAAGTAAAGAAAAAAACTCAGTCTTTGATACAAGCTTCAATGAAACTGGGAGAAGCAGTTTATAAAAGTCAGCAAAAATCAAATGAGAAATCAGGTAAAAACCAGGATAATAAAGACAATGGCGATAAGGAAAAAGAAAATGTTGTTGATGCTGAAGTTGTAGATCCAAAAGAAGATAAAGAAAAAAGAGCCTAAGACTAAATAAGTAGGAGCAAAGCTTCTTATGTCAAAAAGAGATTATTACGAAGTCTTGGGTGTTAATAAATCTGCAAATAAAGAAGAAATCAAAAAAGCATATAGAAAATTAGCCCTCAAATTTCATCCCGACAAAAACAAAGGTGACAAAGCTGCTGAAGAAAAATTTAAAGAAGCTAGTGAGGCTTACCATGTCTTGTCTGACGATAAAAGAAAATCAAATTATGATCAATTTGGTCACGCAGCTTTCCAAGGCGGTGGTCAAGGAGGATTTGGTAATTTTGATTTTTCTTCATCATTTTCTGATATTTTTGAGGATGTTTTTGGTGACTTTGGAGATTTTGGTTTCGGTGGTGGAAGATCTAGAAGAGGCAGAACCAACAATAGAGGTAGTGATTTAAGATATGATATTTCCATTGAGCTTAATGATGCGTTTATAGGTACAGAAAAGAATATAAGTTATACAACTTACAAGAAATGTAAAACATGTTCGGGTAGTGGTGCTAAACCTGGATCTAAGCCGACCTCATGTAACTATTGCAATGGACAAGGTAAAGTAAGATCTAGTCAAGGATTTTTTACGATTCAACAAACCTGTCCTGAATGTAGCGGCGAGGGTGAAAAAATATCCAATCCCTGTTCGAGTTGCACAGGCGTGGGTAAAACTCAATCAAATGAAACCGTTGCTGTCAAAATTCCAAAAGGAGTAGATGACGGTACAAGAATAAGACTTGCCGGAAAGGGTGAGGCAGGTACCAAAGGTGGTTCAAATGGTGATTTGTACTTGTTTATATCAGTTGAGCCTCATAGTATTTTTAAAAGATCAGAAGAAAATCTTTATTATGAACTCCCAATATCGATTGCTGATGCAGCCTTGGGAGCAACTGTTGAGGTGCCATCAATTGATGGTGGTAAGACAAGAATTAAAATTCCATCAGGAACTCAAAGCGGCAAACAACTCAGACTGAAAGGGAAAGGAATGCCGATATTAAGGAGAAATATAACTGGCGATCTTTACATTAGAATAATTACGGAAGTACCAACATCTTTAACAAAAAAACAAAAAGAATTACTTGTTGAATTTAAAACTTTAGAGGATACTAAATCTAATCCATTAATTAAAAGTTTTTTTGAAAAAGCTAAAAAATTTTGGAGAAGTTAAATGAAAAAAATTAATATAGCTATCACTGGTGGTCTTGGTAAAATGGGCCAAAAAATTATAAATTCATCTAAAAAAGATAAAAAATTCAAAATTACATCAATAACTGAAAGTAAGGTTTTAAATAAAAAAGTTTCAGGTTTGAAACTTCAAATAAATTCAAAAAATGCCTTTAAAGATGCACAAGTTATCATAGATTTTTCAGTACCTAAATGTACTTTGACAATTTTAAAAATTGCATCATTGTTAAAAAAAAAAGTAGTTATCGGAACGACAGGTTTTTCAAATAAAGAGGAAAAATTAATAAAAAAATATTCAAGAAAAATACCTATTTTGAAAGCAGGAAATATGAGCTTGGGAGTGAATTTGTTAGTTTATTTGACAGAAATTGCTTCAAGATCACTTGGAAATAGTTTTTTAAACAAAGTTTTCGAGGTACATCACAAACATAAAAAAGATCATCCTTCAGGTACAGCTCTAATGCTTGGTAAAGGTATAGCAGCGGGTAAAAAAGTAGACCTAAGTAAAATTATGGGAAGGAAATATTTTAACAAAAAATCGTTTCCTTTTAGCAAGAAAACTAATTTTAATTCACTCAGAATTGGTAAAGTCGTTGGTGAGCATGAGGTAAAATTTTCAAGTGGAAAAGAGATAATTACTTTGAACCATGAAGCCTTTGATCGAACTTTATACTCAGAGGGGGCTTTGGCTGCTGCAAAATGGTTGGTTAATAAAAAACCAGGTTTATACTCTATGAGAAATGTTTTAAATTTCAAATAAATTTAAAACAATGAGCCAATTAAAAAGAGCAAAAATAATATTAAAAATTTTAAATAAAATTTATCCTAAAACACCGATCCCTCTGAAACACAAAAATACTTTTACTCTGTTAGTTTCAGTAGCATTGTCTGCACAAACAACAGATCTTAATGTTAATAACGTAACAAAGAGTATTTATAAAAAATATTACAAACCAATACATTTTGTAAAGTTGGGCAGAAAGAGAATTGAAAGATTAATTAGAAAAATTGGA
Organism: uncultured Pelagibacteraceae bacterium; assembly: GCA_902579285.1. Taxonomy (GTDB): domain Bacteria; phylum Pseudomonadota; class Alphaproteobacteria; order Pelagibacterales; family Pelagibacteraceae; genus Anoxypelagibacter. The sequence continues at coordinate 73,186 of CACHGA010000001.1, read as the reverse complement.
CTCTTTAGAAATAAAGCAAAAAGTGTTTACTTACTATCGAAACAGCTGATAGAAAAACATGGAGGTAAGGTTCCAAGAAATTTTAAAGATTTAGAAAATTTACATGGTGTTGGTCATAAAACAGCTAGCGTGCTCATGTCCCAAAAATTTGGAATACCTGCTTTCCCAGTTGATACCCATATTCACCGATTAGCACAAAGATGGGGCTTAACAAACGGAAAAAATGTTATCCAAACAGAAAAGGATCTTAAAAGGCTTTTTCCTGAAAAGTCATGGACTAAGCTTCATCTTCAAATCATTTATTACGGTAGGAAATATTGTAAAGCAAGAGAATGCTATGGTGTCACTTGTAAAATTTGTACCACTTGTTATCCTGGTAGAAAAAACCCCATAAAAACAAAGAAGGCATAATATGAAAGTTTTAGGAATCGGGAATGCTATAGTGGATGTAATCTGCAAAGTCGACGATAATTTTTTAAATAAAAATAAACTCACAAAAAGTACTATGAAATTAGTTAACGAAAGTGAATTTAAAACTATTACAACTAATTTGAAAATTGAGGGTACTATTTCAGGCGGGTCGGTTGCTAATTCAATTGTTGGACTTTCACAATTAAAAAATGATGTTGGTTTTATTGGAAAAGTTAATAATGACAAATTTGGTAATAAATATGAAGAAGGATTAAAAAAGGAGAAAGTAAAATTTTTTTATTCAAAAAAAAATGAGAAGACTCCAACTGGGACCTGTTTAATTTTAATAACCCCAGATTCAGAAAGAACTATGTGTACTTTTTTAGGAATTGCGGGAAAAATAAATGAGACTGATATTGATATTGATGCAATAAGAAAAAGTGAAATTACGTTTTTTGAAGGTTATCTTTGGGATGAGGGGCATCCAAAAAAAGCGTTTGAAAAGGCTATAAAAAACTCAAAAAAAACTGCTATGTCACTTTCTGATAAATTCTGTGTCGATAGGCACAAATTTAATTTTTTAGATTTGGTAAAAAATTCTCTAGATATTACTTTTGCAAACGAACAAGAAATTTTATCTTTAATTGATGCAAAAACTTTTGATGAAGTTGTTTCGTTTGGAAAAAGTCTTGGAAAATTAGTTGTTATCACGCGAGGTGAAAAAGGTAGTATAGCAATAAAAAATGATGAGATTATAGAATTCGGAATTCAGAAGAATTTAAAAATTGTGGATCTAACAGGTGCGGGAGATTTATTTGCAGCAGGTTTTTTACATGGTTACATTAATAATTTAACAATTAAAGAGAGTTTAAAAAAAGGAACAGAAATGTCATCAAAAATTATTCAAAAAATTGGAGCTAGACTTTCTTAATTTTTTTTCGACTATAGCTTCCTTTGCCTTTTTTTGGTTTTATAATTCTTTTTTTATATTTTGCAGAAAACAAATCTCTGGCAAATTTATTTCTTCTTTTCAAAATGAGTACCCATCTTTCGTACTTTTTATAAAGTCTTCATCATTAAAGGTTTCTTTGATTTTCTGTCTTAATCTATAAATATGAGTTTCTATTGTGTGTGTTTCTGTTTCAGAAGAATATAGCCAAATTTTTTCCAATATATACTTTTTGTTTAAAGGAAATTCTGAAGTTTTTAAAGTACAAATAAAATTAATCTCTTTCTCCGTAATTTTTAAAACTTTTTCCCCTTTTTTCAAAGTTCTTTGATTTTTATCAAGTATATAATTTTTTATTTTAATCAATGAATTTTTTTGAAATTCATTCTTTTTGCATAATTCAATAACGTCCTTGTTAAACTTGAGTATGTTTAATGGTAATTTAAATGTTATTTCTGCTTTGTTAGTTGTATTTTTTTTCTTATTTATAAGAATTTTTGGTAAACTTAATAAGTTTTCGGGAATTTTATCAAACATTTCATGATCTACAATTATTGCGTCAAAATTTGAATTTTTGTGTTTTTCTGAATTTAAGTTAAGTATAAACATTTTAAATGAAAAAAAAGATTTTATTTCTTCTAAAGACTTGGTAAAATTTTTCTCACATAAGCAGGCAACGTTAATTGAATAATTATTATGCATATTATTTTAAAAAAAAAATATCTTTACTTTTATAACTATAAAATAAAATGCTCAATAGGAAAAAGGGGGCTGACTTCTTATAAAAGAGAAGGGGATCAAAAAACCCCTAAGGGCAAATTTAAATTTATATTATTACTTTACAGGAAAGATAGAGTCCCAGGTTTTCGATGCAAAATTAAAAAAAAATCTATCAATAAAAATATGGGATGGTGTGATGATCCAGCTTCAAAACACTATAATAAATTAATATATTTTCCATTCAAACACAGGGCAGAAAAATTATATATGCAAAAAGGTATTTATGATTTTATTTTAGTATTGGATTTCAATACAAGTCCAATTAAAAAAGGAGCTGGAAGTGCAATTTTTTTGCATCTCGCAGAAAAAAACTTTAAAGGTACTAAAGGATGTATTGGTGTGAAGAAAAAAGATTTTTTTAAAATCTTAACATTAATAACAAAAAAAACAAATTTAATTATAAATTAACTTTTTCTCTCTCCTAATATAGCTGAACCAATTCTTACAAAGGTTGAGCCATATTTACTTGCGAGATTGTAATCATTTGACATGCCTAAACTCAAATGTTTTAAACCTAATTTGGAATTTAAACTTGAAATATCATTAAAATATTTCTCAGGATTTTCATCAAATGGGGGGATAGCCATCAAGCCAATAACATTGATATCGAGTTTACCATTACAATAATCTAAAAAACTTTTTGCCTCATTTTTATTTATACCGCCCTTCTGAACTTCATTTCCCAAATTTATTTGAATAAAATAAGATAATTTTTTATTTATTTCTATTTCCCGTTTTTTTAGCGAATCTGCTAGCTTTTTGCTGTCAACGGAATGAATAAAATCAAAAATCTTCACTGCTTTTTTTACTTTATTGGTTTGAAGTCTACCAACCATATGTAATTTAATATCTTTTTTATTTTTTTTTATCTCAGACCATTTTGCCTCGGCTTCTTGTACTTTGTTCTCTCCAAAATGGCGATGGCCATAATCTATCAAAGGCAATAATTTTGATAGCGCAAAAGTCTTGGACACACAAATTATCTGGGCTGGGTTCACATTTTTAATATTTGAATTTTTAATGTTTTCTTGAATTGATATTAATTTATTTATAGTTTCAATGCTCATGGCTTTAAAAAATATATATTTTATTGTTGATAATGTTAATGAGATTAACCTAGATCAAGTTAAAAAAACAGGTGCTATTTTAATTTTAAGGAAACAAAAAGAAATAAACAATCAAAAACTAAAAAGGTTCGCCAAAAATTGTAAAAGCAGAAAAATTAGCTTTTTTGTTGCAAATAATTTAAAGCTATTATTTTTATTAAAGACTAATAATTTTTATATATCTGCCTGGAATAAAAAATATTATAAGCATTTAAAAAGTTTTAACAATAACATGAAAATTATTGGAAGCGCACATAATGCTGGGGAAATACATGAAAAAATTAAACAGGGATGCTCGCAAATTGTTTTATCCAGAATCTTTAAGACAAAATATAAAAATAAAAAAACTTTTTTAGGGAAAGTTAAATTTAATTTGTTAACTCGTTATTTTAAATTAGGTTTTATAGCATTAGGTGGGATAAATAGTTATAATTTTAATCAAACTAAAAATCTAAATATTGTTGCTTGTGCTATGTCTTCAGATAAAAAAAAAGCCGGTAAATATATACCGGCTTTTTTTAAAAAAACTTATTAGTCTTTAAAACGCAATTGACATCGAAACTGATCTTGCAGATTTAGATGATCCTGCACTGTAAGAATCGTTAGATGAATCAGCGTCTAGGACACCAATTGTCATTCCACCCATTGTGTATGAAACGCTAATTGAATCTAGGTCTTGGTCAATATCCAAACCACCTTGGTTTTTATTTGACTCAATTTCATTGTAAGAAAGTGAAAGATTATCACTTACAGCATATGAAATACCTAGGTAAGTTGTATCAAATAAGACATCGTTAAGACCGGCTTGGTTAACAAGACTTCTTTGAGCACCTAGACTAAAAGCACCAACGCTGTATTTAGCATAGGCAGTACCTTCTAATTGGTCCAGATCGCTTACTCCAGCTGTTTCTTTGCTTGACTTGTTAAGTTCAGCATAACCTACTCCAAGACTTAGTCCGTCAACCATTGGGACTGAACCTTGTAGGGTAAGTTCGAAACCATCTTCGTTACCGTTGTCAGCACTTGCTACGCCGTTGTCAGCATTAGCATCTCCTGCGCCGTGTTGGTAGAAGTACATTGCGTCAACTTTTACTCCAGAACCAAAAGCATCAGCTAATGTATATCTGATACCATAAGTACCATCTGAACCATTAACATCGTCAATTGATCCTACTGCAGCGTTCGCTTCTTCGAAAGCTGTTGGAGTTACGTCATCGATCGCACTGATTGGTGAACCAGTAGATGTTAACGCAATTGAAGCATCGCCTAACATTGGAACGCCCGTGAACACAAGTTCTGAGTCGCTAAATGCTAAAGCGTCTGAGGTTGTTTGTTTGTATGCAACACCAACTCCATTATCTAATTCACCTGAACCAGTAATTGAAAGTTCTTTGTCCATACCAAGTGGTTGAGATGAACTCGCCCCACCTTTTGTAGTGTAACTAGCTTCCATTGAACCAGAAATTGACATTGAACCTGCTTGTGCAGATGTAAATGCCAGTGCTCCAGCTAATGCAGATAGACCCACTTTTGTTATGTTTTTCATGTTTATCTCCATGTTGTTTGTTTATTTAAATAAACTGTTAGGAAATTACCCAAAATTCATTAATTTTTCATATTTTAGTGCTATTTTATGGTATTTTTCTTGACTGTGTTGTATAAATAGCACACAAAAATAGAGCTTTTTTAGTGTTAATGTGCAACCTTTGAGATTATAAAAAATTATCCAACTATGAAGTTTTTAAAGAAATTTGCAATAATTTTACTCATTTCGTTATTCCTTAACTCCTGTGGGGGCGGCTTTAAACTACCTAAGCCTGGAGATGCAAGAACAATTCCATCAGATGGAAGAGAGAGGGCCCGAAAAAATATTGAAGAGGGTCGTGGAGTAAGTGCTGGAGATTTGTTTGGTGGTAAAAAAGGGACTAATTATGAATTCAGTACTTCAAATCCTTTATGGAGAGCAACATTTGATGTTATAGATTTTATGCCATTGGTCACTGTAGATTACTCAGGTGGAATGATAATCACAGACTGGTATACAGATTCTAACACAACAAATGACTCATTAAAATTTACTATTAGATTTTTATCTAATCAAATTAGAGCTGACAGTTTAAAAATTATTATTCATAAAAAAACCTGCAAGTTGCAAGAAAATTGTATAATAACAAAAATAACTTCGAATAGATTGGAAGATACAATTAGGTCGGATATAATAAAAAAAGCGGCTTTACTAGATGCGGAGTCAAAAAAGAAAAAAAAGAAAAGTTAGTAGAAAATAACTTTTTAATTATTTAATTTCTATGGATAAAATCAATATATCAAACATAGATAAAAAATGGCAATCGTACTGGTCTGAAAAAAAAAATAAATTTAAAAATACAGATAAAAATAAAAAATTTTATTGTCTAGAAATGTTTCCATACCCATCTGGAAAAATTCATATGGGTCATGTAAGAAACTATGCAATTGGAGATGTTATAGCAAGATACAAAATGATGAATGGATTTAATGTATTACATCCAATGGGATGGGACTCTTTTGGTCTACCAGCAGAGAATGCGGCAAGAGAAAACAATTTAAATCCAAAAGAATGGACCAAAAAAAACATATCTGCAATGAAACATCAGCTCAAATTGTTGGGTCTTTCAATAGACTGGGATCTTGAAATTTCTACTTGCGATGAAGAATATTACAAACATCAACAAGAGTTATTTATTGACTTTTATAATAAAGGTTTAGTTGTAAGAAAAGAAACTTATGTAAATTGGGATCCAGTAGAAAAATCTGTTTTAGCTAATGAACAAGTAATTGATGGGAGAGGCTGGCGATCAAATGCCATAGTAGAAAGAAAAAAATTGTTTCAATGGTTTTTTAATATTTCAAAATTTTCTGAAGAATTGCTTGAGGATTTAGAGACTCTTAAAGGGTGGCCAGAAAGAGTTAAATTAATGCAAAAAAATTGGATAGGAAAATCTGTGGGGTGTGAAATAAACTTCAAAGTATCAGGCATTAAAGAATTTATTAAAGTGTTTACCACTCGCCCTGATACAATTTTTGGAGCAACCTTTTTAGCGGTATCTATTGATCATCCAATATGTGAAAAGTACAAAAAATTGCCTAAATTTTTGGATTTTAAAAAAGAATGCTCTCAGGTTGGAACTACTGAAGAGGCAATTGCTAATGCTGAAAAGATTGGTTTTAAAACAGATTTGGAGGCTGAACATCCTTTTATTAAGAATAAAAAAATTCCTATTTATATCTCAAATTTTATTCTTATGGATTATGGAACAGGTGCAATATTTGGGTGTCCAGCGCATGACCAAAGAGATTTTGAATTTGCAAACAAATATAATATTGAGATTATTCCTGTTGTAAAACCTAAAGATACTAACCAGACTTATCAAAAAAATGAAGCATATACAGGCGATGGAGTTTTAATAAATTCTGGATTTTTAAATGACTTCACAATTTCTGAAGCTAAACAGAAAATTGTTAAAGAAATTGAGAATAAGAAGATAGGTAAAAAGAAAATAACTTTCAGACTAAAAGATTGGGGAGTATCAAGGCAAAGATATTGGGGTTGTCCGATACCTATGATATATCTTAAAAATGGCGAAGTTGTACCAGTCGATAAAAGTGAACTTCCAATTAAGTTACCAGAAAATATAGATGTAAATTCAAAAGGTAATCCTCTAGATACACATCCAACGTGGAAGAAAACTAAGTATAAAAAGACAGGTGAGGAGGCAACAAGGGAAACTGACACGTTAGATACTTTTGTAGACTCTTCATGGTATTTTATAAGGTTTTGTTCTCCAAAAATTAAATCAAAGGCATTTGATGAGGAATCTTTTAAATACTGGATGCCAGTTGATCAATATATTGGAGGAATTGAGCATGCAATTTTACATCTTCTTTATTCAAGATTTTTTATGCGTGCAATAAAATTCTGTAATAAAGCAATTAATATTAAAGAACCTTTTAAAGGTTTGTTTACTCAAGGAATGGTTTGTCACGAAACATATCAAGATGAGAAAGGTAAATGGTTAAGTCCTGACCAGATTGAAAACACAAAAATTGGAATTAAATCAAAAATTGATGGATCTAAAATTAAAGTAGGCGCATCAGAAGCAATGTCAAAATCTAAAAAAAATATTGTAGACCCAGAAAGTATGATTAAAATTTATGGTGCTGATGCAGTAAGATGGTTTATTCTTTCAGATAGTCCGCCTGAAAGAGATGTTCAATGGTCTACTGCTGGTGTTTCTGCTTCACACAAATTTATTCAAAGAATATGGACTTTAAATCAAAGAATTTTAGATAGGAAACAAGTTAAAAATGATGATGAAAAAAATTTTGGTTTAAAATTTAATGAATACATTTTCAGAATCACTGATTTAATTGAAAAATTTCAATTAAATGTGGCTATAGCAAAAATATATGAGATAACCTCACTATTTGAAAATAGTATTGAGAAAAAAATAAGTAATGAAAAATTTAAAACTTATCAGACACATTTTTTGAAAATATTACTACCTTTTGCTCCTCATTTGTCCTGCGAGTGCTTATCTAAATTAGAGGGTAAAAATTTCTATAGCGAAATACAGTGGCCGAAGGGCAGCAAGTCGCTATTGGACAAACAAGAAGTTACTTTGGTTGTTCAAATTAATGGTAAAAAAAGAGGCCTTATTACTACAAAAAAGGATCTATCTGAGAAAGATGTGCTAATTGAAGCTAAAAAAATTGAGAATATCCAGAGGAATCTTAAAGATAAAAAAATTATAAAAAATATTTTTGTTAAAAATAAAATAATAAACTTTATTATTGCTGGATAATGATGAAAATTTTTAAAAAACTTCTTTTTGTTATTTTAATTTTTAACTTACTACAAGGCTGTGGTTATCGACCATTATTAACAGGTCAAAATCAAAATTTTAGCATTACAGAAGTAAATATATCTGGAGATAAAAAACTATCATTAACACTAGGTAATTATTTTACTGAAGTTGAAGGTGCTAAAAATAGTTTAATTCTTGAAATTAATGCGTCCAAACAAAAAGTAGTTTCAAATAAAAATTCTTTAGGTGCTACCTCTGAATATACTGTGACTATAAACTTTGGTGTGAATGTTATATCTGAACAATCTAAAGAACTGGTTTTTTCAGAAACTTTCTCTCAAAACAATTCTTTTAAAGCCTCAAAAGTGCATCTAGACACGTTAAACCGTGAAAATAAAATTGTGGATAATAGCGTAAAGAATATAGCTGATCAGATTACAAAAAAGCTTAATATCATATTTAATTAAATATGATTTTAAAAAGTTTTTTGTTAGAGAAAAATTTATCATTAATTGATAATTACAATTTAATTTTATTTTATGGTGAAAATATAGGTCTAAAAGACGAGTTTAAAATTGGACTGAAAAAAAAGTATTACAACTATGAACAAATACTATTTGATCAAGACGAAATTATAAAAAATGAAAAGTTGCTAAACGACCAAGTTAACAATTTATCAATGTTTAACGATAACAAGCTCATATTTATTAATGAAATATCTGACAAAATACTTCCAAAAATTGAAGATATAATTGATGATTCAGTAAATTATATTAAATTAGTCCTATTTGGACAAAATCTTGATAAAAAATCTAAAATTAGATCAGCATTTGAAAAAAATAAAAAGGCTGGGATAATTGCTTGTTATCAAGATAACCACAGGACTTTAGCGGAATATGTTAGGGAAAAACTTAAAGATTATAAAGGAATTAATCAAGAGATAATAAATTTATTAGTAAACAACTCTGGTTTAGACAGAAAAGTTTTGTTTAATGAAATACAAAAAATTAAGTCACTATTCCAAAATAAAAAGATTGACGAGAAGCAGCTGCTAGATCTTTTGAATGAAGAAAATAATTTAAATTTTGACGACCTAAGAGATTCTTGTTTGGAAGGTGATGCAAGAAAACTAAATAAAAGCCTCGGTATTATCTCGTTACAAAATGAAAATATTTTTTTTTATTTAAATAGCCTAAATCAAAGAGTTCAGAAATTGTCAATGTTAATTAAACAAAATGAAAAAGAAAAAAATATTAATTATGCTTTGGATAATTTAAAACCAAAAGTATTTTGGAAAGATAAACCAGTGATTTTGAGACAAGCAAGCAAGTGGAATTATAGCAAGCTTGAAGTTGTTAGAAAATCAATCTTAGATGTCGAGATAATTATGAAAACAAAAATGAGCAATTATAACACTATTTTGTTAAAAAATTTACTGGTGAAAATTTTTAAAATCGCTAATTCTACTTAGTGAGAAGCTTAGAAATCAATTCAAATTGGTCTAACGTTTTATATTTGATAACTACCTTACCTGAGTTATTTTTTTTATTCATTATTTCGACATTCAGCCCTAGCTTGCTTTCTAATTCATTTCTCACGAAAATAATATTTGGATCTTCGATTGTGTCGGTCTTTTTGCCTTTTTTTCCCTTCACCATAGACTCGACTTGTCTTGCAGCTACCTTCTTTTTTGCTATATTTTCTGCGACTTCTGAAGCATTTGGCATCCCAACTAAGGGTCTAGCTTGACCAGCCGTCAATTTGCCTTCCTCTATCAGACCGATTACATCACCTGGCAAGGTTAATAGTCTAAGAGTGTTGCTTACATGACTTCTGCTTTTAGACATTAATTTTGAAATTTTATCTTGATCATATCCAAACTCTTGACTAAGTCTTTGATATCCTTTTGCCTCCTCAATGATATTTAGATCCTGTCTTTGAACATTCTCAACAATTGCAATTTCCAAACTTTTTTGATCGTCTATATTCAAAACTATAACTGGAACTTCATTTAATCCAGCTTTTTGTGCGGCAAGCCACCTTCGTTCTCCAGCTACAATTTCAAATTTTCCTGGATCATATTTATTTGGTCTTACAGCTATTGGCTGTATTATTCCATTTTCTTTTATGGACAAACTCAGCTCTTCCAATTTTTCTTCATCGAAAATCATTCTTGGCTGATATTTATTTCTTTCAATGTCTGAAATCGCAATGGTATTTTTTTGATTTCTTTTATTATCAATTTTATTTTCTATTTCACCAAATAAAGCCGATAAGCCTTTTCCGAGTCCTTTTTTTTGAGCACTCATGCAGCACTTCCTATTTTTTCATCATTTTGTTCAAGAAACTCTTCTGCGAGTTTGATATATGATTTACTGCCTGAACAGTTCTTGTCATAAACAATACATGGCATTCCATGTGAAGGTGCCTCTGACAATCTGACATTTCTTGGAACTACTGTCTTATAAACTTTATCCTCAAAATGTTTTCTTGCCTCCAAATCAACTTGAGATGACAGCTTATTTCGCTTGTCATACATAGTAAGTAACACACCTCTAATCCCAAGTTCAGGATTTAGGTTAACCTTAATTCTATCAATTGTTTTAACTAATTGGGAAATTCCCTCTAAAGCGAAAAATTCTGTTTGCAGTGGTATTAATAAGTCATCAGCTAAGACTAATGACATAATTGTTAAGAGACTCAGTGAGGGTGGGCAGTCAATAAAGATGTTCTCGTATCTTCTTATTAATGATTTATTTTCCTCTAATAAAATCTTCTTTAAAAGAAAAGCTTTATTTGCATCATTAGCTGTTTCAACTTCCAGACCGGATAGATTCACGTTGGATCCGATTAAGTCTAAATTTTTTATGTTACTTTCCTGGATTGCGTTTTGAACTGAAGTTTTACCGATTAGCACGTTGTAAATACTTTTAGACTCATCATTGTTAGATTTGCCTAAGCCAGTAGTAGCGTTCCCTTGCGGGTCTAGGTCTACCACTAAAATCCTTTTGCCTTTTTGGGCTAAAGCGCTAGCAAGATTTATTACCGTCGTTGTCTTTCCGACTCCACCTTTTTGATTTATTACTGATATTACAGATCTAGCCACAATTTATTTTTTTACATCCACCAGTAAAATTTTAGAATCAGTACTAGTGATGCTATTAACTAGCTTATACTTATAAATTAAATCCTTTGAAGCTTTATTTATCTCGTCCTGTGCACTCTTTCCAAGCATCACGATAAGTTTATGTGGTTTTTTATGAGTTTCACGTGAAATTCTCAGTATTTCTGGCAATTTTTTGAAGGCACGACAAACAATATATTGTGTATCTATTATATGAGATTGATAATCATTATCATATATAGCAACATTATTAAGGTTTATTTTATCAATAATATATTTAATAAATTTAACCTTAACTTTTGATTTATCATAAAGTTTCACGTGAAACGTGGTAATATCATTATAGAAGATAGATAATATAATTCCAGGAAACCCACCACCAGTACCAAGGTCAGATAAACTATTAAAATTTTTATGGTCTATATAATTTATAAGCTGAGCAGAATCCAGTACGTGCCTGTTCCAAATATCCTTTTCTGAACTTTTTGAGATTAAATTGTACTTTTTATTAAAATTTAGAACTTCTTTAACAAAAATTTCAATGAGTTTAATTTTTTTATCACTAAAATTTAGACTTTTAACCAAAACCAGCTTTGATTTATAATTAAATTCACTAGAATTCATAAGGATTCTAGGCTGATATTCTGCTTTTTGCCTTTTTTATTGCTCCTAATAATATTATTGCAGCGGCAGGGGTGACTCCATCGATCCTTAAGGCTTGTCCTAGGGTCTTTGGTCTAATTAGTTTTAATTTTGACTTAACTTCATTAGACAGACCACTAAAGGAATCGTAATCAATCTCGGTTGGTATCAACAAACCCTCATCTTTTTTAAAAGTTTCAATATCACTCTCTTGCCTAGGTAAATAACCTGAGTAGTGAGCGTTTATTTCAACCTGCTCTTCAATATTATGTCCATAGTAGGGTATATCAGCCCAAATTGATCTTAACTTATTTAAAGTCACATTTTTTATTCCTAAGATATCTAATCCAGATCTTTTGACACCATCCATTGCAATTTTAATGGAATGCTTCGCGGCAGCATTTGGTGTTAAAAATTTATTAGATAAAGACATTTCAAGAGCATTAATTTTTTTTCTTTTCTCATTAAATAATTTTTTTCGTTTGTCTTTGACCAAATTTATTTTTATGCCTAAAGATGTGAGCCTTTGATCTGCATTATCTGCTCTCAATGAAAGTCGGTATTCAGCCCTTGAAGTAAACATCCTATAAGGTTCAGTTACACCCTTCGTAATAAGATCATCTATCATAACTCCAATATATGAACTAGATCTGTCTAAGATAAATTCTTCAGCCTTTTTAATTTTTAGAGCAGCATTAATTCCTGCTATCAATCCTTGGGCCGCTGCTTCCTCATAACCTGTTGTACCATTAATTTGACCCGCAAGAAAAAGAGAGCCTATTTTTTTGGCTTCTAGACTCGCTTTTAGCTCCCTTGGATCAACATAATCATACTCTATAGCGTATCCAGATCTCACCATTTTAACGTCTTCTAGACCCTTAATTTTGGCCAATATTTTAAGCTGTACGTCCTCTGGTAGAGAGGTCGAAATCCCATTAGGATAAACTGTATGATCATCTAATCCTTCGGGTTCTAAAAAAATTTGATGTTTTTGTTTTTCCTTAAATTTAACAATTTTGTCTTCAATGGACGGACAGTATCTCGGGCCTACCCCTTTGATGTTACCAGAGTACATAGCGCTTCTTGAAATGTTATCACTTATAATTTTATGAACGGCGTCGTTAGTATAAGTCATACCACAACTAATTTGTTTATTGATAGCTTTAGTAGTTAGAAATGAAAAAAAATACGGTTCCTCATCGGCTGGCTGCATTTCCAGATTTTTATAATTAATAGTTCTACCATCTAGCCTTGGAGGTGTACCAGTTTTAAGTCTTCCAATTTTGATGTTAAATTTTTCTAATTGTTCACTTAATCCTGTAGAGGGTTTTTCATCATATCTACCAGCTGGTATCTGTTTTTCCCCTATGTGTATTAAACCATTTAAAAAAGTTCCTGTGGTAAGAATTAGCTGACTACACTCTACCACTTTTCCGCTTTGACAAATGAAACCTTTAATTTTATCTTTCTCGAAGATGAATTTCACAACAGGATCAGCTATCACCTCTAAATTTTGATAGTTGAGCAATAGTTCCTGCATATATTTCTTGTAAAGCTTTCTGTCTGATTGAGTTCGTGGTCCTCGGACTGCTGGACCTCTACTTCTATTCAACAATCTAAACTGAATGCCTGATTTGTCAGCTACATCACCCATGACACCATCCAGGGCATCAATTTCACGAACCAAGTGACCCTTGCCTAGTCCTCCGATGGCAGGATTGCACGACATTTCACCTATAGTCTCTATTTTATGTGTAAAAAGACCAGTATTTACGCCAATTCTGGCCGATGCTGCTGCAGCCTCACATCCAGCGTGTCCACCGCCTATTACAGCCACATCAAAGGTCATTTTATTGTTCATTTAGAGAATGTATCGATGAAATATGATTTTACAAGCTCAAAGATGAGTTATTTACCGATACAAAAGTCCTGGAATATAGATCCCAGTATTTCTTCAACATCAACCTTGCCTACTATGCTTCCAAGATGTCTTGTGGCAAGTCTAAGATCTTCTGCAGCTGTCTCTATCTCTTTTTTTTGATCTTTCTTTAAAAATTTTTCTATTTCCTTTAACGCTGCATTAAGTTTTACTCGATGCCTCTCTCTTGTAACTAAAATATTGTTCGCTTTCATAAATTTTTTACTTAGCTTCTCTTTTATTGTCTTTATGAGCCTATCGATGTTTTTACTATTTTTAACAGATATTAAAATTTGATCATTCTTCTTAAATTCATTTTTTGGGGTTTTTTTACTTAAATCGGATTTATTAAAAACTAATATACAGTCTTTATTAATTAATTTTTTAACGTCAGTATTGATTGTTTTTTTTGATACATCGATCATGACTAAAGTTAAATCAGCTTCTTTTGCTTTTTTAATAGCTCTTTTAATACCCTCTTTTTCGACCTTATTTTTAGCTTTTCTTATACCCGCAGTATCAGCCAAAATAACAGGATATCCATCTATATTTAAATAGGTTTCGACCACATCTCTTGTGGTACCTTCCTCCTCCGAGACGATTGCAGCATCTCTTTTTGAAAGAAGATTTAATAAAGATGACTTGCCAGCATTAACGTCTCCTATTATAGATATTCTAAAACCATCTCTTATTTTTTCCCCAACTTTTTGGTCCTCTAAAATCTGTTTAATATCATTGTGAACTTGTTTGATTGATTTCTGAACTTCCTTTAAAACACTTCCAGGAAGATCATCTTCTGCAAAGTCTATTTTAGCCTCTATATACGATAATGATTTAACTAATTTTTCTCTTAAGTTTTCATAATATTTGGATGCATGTCCTTGAACTAAATTTGCTGCTTGTTCCCTCTGTAATTCTGTTTCGGAATGTATTAAATCCCCGATACTTTCTGCCTTAACTAAATCAATCTTATTATTTTGAAAGGCAATTTTAGTGAATTCACCAGGCTCAGCTAATCTACAATTTTTTTGATCAGACAAGACCTTTAAAAGATAAGTTATTACTGCATTACTTCCATGTATGTGTAGTTCAGCTAAATCATCACCTGTGAAACTGTGTGGCTTTGGAAACCATAAAAGTAGTGCTTCAGGATCGATGATTTTTTTATTTTTTGGATCTATAAATTTACATAAATTTATCTGATTTGATTTAATATTTTTTTCATTTGTTAATGCTTTGCAAATATTGAGTGTCTGCGGACCAGATATTCTAACTATAGCTATGCCGCTTGGGCCTTTTCCAGAGGATAATGCAAAAATGTTCATATTAACTAGGTTTTATATTATTGATATCATATAATATATAAGTTTTTAGATGACTTATTTAAAAAAAAACAAATTAATAATTTTTTTTTTTATACTAGGAATTCTCCAAATTCTTTATTATTGGAGTGAAAGAAGCAATTTTAAGCTTCAGATACTAAGTAATCCGTTTAAAAAAAATTCTTATTTGTCCTATTTTTTGCCTGAGAGAATAATTGAAACTAGAAAAATACTAATTTCAAACGATATAAATAAATTTAACTTAAGTACAAAATTAAGAAATGAAATGTATTTCTTTCAAAGAGTTATTGAATTAAATTATCCAATCAGATTTGATCCTAAATCAAAATATATCTTAGTGTCTTTAGAAGAAAATCAAAATTGTGAAAGTATATTTAAAGGACAATACATAGAACTACAAAAATGCCCATAGAATTAAAAAGTTTTAATAATAAGATCTCAATAATCCTTTTGTTGCTAATTCTTAGTAATTATTTTTTTATGAGTTTGGGTTTTTTTAATTTAATTTTAAAAATTAATATAATTTTATTTTTTGTATCAATTATATATTTTTACACAAAAAATTTTAAAAATAATTTATCACTAAAAATTTATTTTTTATTAATAGTTATAATTTGTTTGGGTACTGCTGCAGAAGGTTGGGATCTTAGAAGTTTATACTTATTTCATGCAAAAAGAATTTTTTTTGATCAGTCACTTTATTCTGTAGCAGATAACTATGCAGTTTTTAGCCATAACGATTATCCATTATTACCACACGCTTTTTCAGCTTCATTTGCTTTTTTAAGTGGCTATTGGCACGAAGTATTCCCCAAAAGTGCCTATACATTTTTTTATCTCGCCCCACTAATTTTTTTATCTAGCCATATTGATAAAAAAAAATACTTAATTTTATTATCTTTAATAATATTTTTTTTAGGAACCCATTTGTATGATGGTGGAATTGATGGGTTGGTAGCTATTTATTTTATTACTACAGCATATTGTATATATGAAATATTTTTTTCTAGAAAAAATGAAAATAATAATCCAATTTTTATTTTTTCAACATTTTTATTTTGCGTTTGTCTTTCATTATTGAAAAATGAAGGATTTGCATTATTGGTATTAATCTTCCTTACTGCTTCATTTGTAAGTCTTTTTGAAAAAAAATTACTTTTTAATTTAAGGAGAATATTAATACTTTGTTTTTCTTTTTTACCTTTCATAGTTTGGAAAATATTTTGTTACAAAAATGGTATTTCAAATACAGACTTTACTTTTAGTTTATTAAATGAAAATTTATTGGAAAGATTAGTAGTTCTAGAAAATTTTTTACTCTTCTTTCAATATCTAATAATATCAAATGAAAAAGTAATTATTGCTTTACTATTCTTTGCTTTTTCATTTTATTTTAATTTTAATAAGAAATTATTTTATTTTGTAATTTTTTTATTTAGCTCATATTTGGCTTTATTGCTGATAATTTATTTCTCAACACCGTATGATATAAATTATCATCTAGAAACAAGTGCCAATAGAGTTGTAGAGTCTCTCACACTTCTTCTGGGCTTCTTTTCATTATGTAATTTAGATATTTTAAATAAAACGTCTTAAAAAAATTTGGTATATAACAGAAAAAAAATGGTGAGGTCTGATTTTCTTTCCTTCGGAGTATGATCTGCCGCTGTAATTTATTGGAACTTCATAAAATTTTTTTCCACTTTTTACAACTTTGCAAAGTATTTCTGCGTGTTGTTCGAATCCAGATGTTTGAAGTAAATTAGGGTCTATGAGTTCTTTTTTAAATGCAAAATAGCATGAATAAACATCAGTAAAAGTTGTGTTGTACAAAAGATTAAAAGCTAAGGTAATTAAATGGTTGGCGAATTTATTTAGTATATTGTGGGATCTTGTATAATCAGAATAATTAAATCTAGAACCTAAAACTCCATCGGCATCAAAATCTGCAAAAATTTTTTCAAATTTTAAAATATCTTTTGGATTATATTCTAAATCTGCATCATGACAGATTATATGTGTGCCTTTTGCCTCGATTATTCCTTTTTTAATTGAAAAACCTTTACCTTTATTTGTTTCATTTGTTAAAAGTTTGTCATACAAATTTTTATTTTCATTTAAAATTTTACTTGTGCTATCTTGTGAACCATCATTTACAACTATTACTTCATGTTGAAACAAATTTTTATTTAAATCTTTGAGTGATTGTAGTGATTTAAGTACTGTTTTTTCTTCATTATAAACGGGAATTATAATACTTAAAATCATAATTTTAATTAATTGGTAACAGTTATCCCGGTTTGTTCATTGAAATAAAAAAATCTGCGTTATTTTTTGTATTTTTTAATTTCGACATTAAAAATTCTATTCCATCCATAGTTCCCATTGGACTAATAATTCTCCTTAGTACATTCACTTTGGTCAAATCTTCTTTTTTAAATAATAATTCTTCTCTTCTTGTGCCTGACCTTGTAATATCAATAGCTGGGTAGATTCTTTTATCTGCAATCTTTCTATCAAGTATTAACTCTGAATTACCTGTGCCTTTAAACTCCTCAAATATAACTTCATCCATTCTACTACCGGTATCAACAAGAGCAGTCGATATAATTGTCAGGGATCCTCCTTGCTCAACATTTCTGGCTGCTCCAAAGAATCTTTTTGGACGCTGTAAAGCATTTGCATCTACACCTCCAGTTAAAACCTTCCCAGAGCTCGGTACTACAGCATTATAAGCTCTACCAAGTCGTGTTATTGAGTCTAATAGAATGACTACATCTTTTTTGTGTTCAACAAGCCTTTTAGCTTTTTCTATTACCATCTCTGCCACAGCAACGTGCCTAGACGCAGGTTCATCAAATGTTGAACTAATAACCTCTCCCTTAACTGTTCTCTGCATATCGGTAACTTCTTCTGGTCTTTCATCGATCAATAAAACCATGAGATAGCACTCAGGATGATTTATTGCTAAAGAATTTGCAATATTTTGTAAAATTATTGTTTTTCCAGCTTTGGGTGGAGAAATTATTAATGATCTTTGTCCTTTACCAATAGGACTAACTAAATCAATCAGTCTTGCTGTTTGGTCAGGTTTTTTTTCTACAGTATTTTTTTCAACTTCCATTTTAAGTTGTTGATCAGGGTATAACGGGGTCAAGTTATCAAAAGCAATTTTATTTCTTCCTTTGTCGGGATCTTCGAAATTAATTTGACTTACTTTCAGTAATGCAAAATATCTTTCTGCATCTTTTGGGGCTCTAATTTCACCTTCAACTGAGTCTCCCGTTCTTAATCCAAACTTTCTGATCTGACTTGGACTTACGTAAATATCATCTGGACCAGGAAGATAATTAGACTCTATTGCTCTTAAAAAACCGAAACCATCCTGTAAAACTTCTAAAACTCCGCCTCCTGTGATTTGCTCTTTTTTATCTGCTAGCTTCTTTAAAATTGAAAACAGAATTTCCTGTTTTCTTAAAGTGCTTGGGTTTTCGATTCCAAGTTTCTCTGCTTGGGTAATTAACTCTGAAGGCGATTTTTGCTTTAGTTCTTGTAAATTCATAATGATTTTTTTGATTAGGTAAGTATTTTAAATATAGTGATTTATAATTATTATTCAAGCCTAAATAGGCTTAAAAACTACGATAAATATTATAAAAATTAACAATATAGTTGGAACCTCATTGATAAATCTAAAAAATTTCGATGAATGTATGTTTTCATTTTCACTAAAACTTTTGTGGCAACTAAATAAGAAAAAATGGTAAAAAGTTAAAGCTAAAACTAAAACTATTTTAATAATTAACCAGGACTCTTTTAAAGTGCTTAAACCAACTGAATGTAAAAGTAATAGACCAAATATCCATGAAAGTATCATTGAAGGATTCATAATATAGAGTAGTAATCTTCTTTCCATAGTTAAAAAAGTATCATATTTATCCTTGTTATTAGACGTTTCAGCGTGATAAACAAAAATTCTTGGTAAGTATAACAATCCAGCCATCCAAGATATAACAGCTATTAAATGTAGTGATTTAAATAATAAGTAAGTATTCATTATTTGTTAGATAAAAATTTATTAGTTAGATGTAATAACAAATTAATATGATCTTCATTGTCATTTAAACAAGAAACTGCTTCAAAGTTTTTACCTCCTTTTTCTAAAAAAGTTTCTTTTCCTTGTATTGAAATTTCTTCCAAAGTTTCTACGCAGTCAGACGAAAAACCCGGACAAATAACTAAAATATTTTTCTTTCCTTCTTGAGGAAGTTTTTCAAAAGTCTTATCAGTATAAGGAGTCAACCACTCTTGTGGTCCAAATCTAGATTGAAAAGTTGTTATAATAGGCACATCACTCTTAAAATTTTCTTTTATCAAGCGAGTAGTTTTCTGGCAGTAACAATGATAAGGATCACCTTTTTCAAAATATTTTTTTGGGATACCATGATAAGATGCTACGATTGTATCTGGCTTCCAACTTAATTGTGAAATTTTTTTATCAAGACTTTTAACTAGTGCTTTTATGTACAAAGGTTCAGACTCATAGTGTGGTATAATTTGTAAACTTGGTTGCCATCTCATCTGAGTTAAACATCTGTAAACCTCGTCGCAAACCGTAGCAGTTGTGGCTGCAGCGTATTGTGGATAGAGTGGTAAAACTATTAAATTTTCACATCCTTTTTTTTGCAAACTGTATATTTTATCTTTTATGCTTGGCTTTCCATAACGCATTGCATAATCTACAATTGTATTTTCACCTTTAATTTTATCTCCGAGTTTTTTTGCTTGCATGATTGTGTAATGTCTTAACGGTGACATATTTTCTTTGTGCATCCAAATTTTCTTGTATGCTTTTGCTGTTTTTGAAGGCCTAAAAGTTAGAATAAATACATTTAAAATTATCTGCCAAATTAAAGGATTTACTTCTATCACTCTTCTATCAGATAAAAATTCTTTTAAATATTTTCGAATATCCAGCCAGTTTGTTGAGTCAGGTGTGCCTAGATTTATTAACAAAATACCTGTTTTGCCGTAATTTACTTTTGGATGGTTTTTTTCCATGATTTTTTCATCTTTTTTAAAAACTTTATCAATTTTTTAATAATGATACAAAGTAAAGAAAATGATTCGTAAACTTAAAATAAATAAAGACATTTATAGCCATACTTTAAACTTTTTTAAAAAAAGGATGGTTGAGGTATGTGGTCTCATATTAATAAGCATTTTTGGGGTTTTTTCATATTCTCTAATTAATTATTCCCCAAAAAACCAGACACTTATTTATAAAATAGACGAACATGGGACCAGTGGTTTTTTTGAGATTTATTCAAATATATCAGCTGATTTTTTTCTACAATCTTTTGGTCTAATATCTTTTTTAATTGCTTTAAGTATTTTGTCATGGGGAATTAATTTGATTTTTAATAAAAAAATAAATAATTTTTTAAGCAAATTATTTTATACGATAATTTACACAATTTTTGGATGCTTGTTTGTATATATCACATTCAATAACTCTTTTTGGCTAATTGATAACGGAAATTCTGGTTTTATTGGGGAGAAAAGTTACTCATTATTAAGTAAATTTGAACCAGTAATCGAGAGTAATTTTTCAAAAGTTTTCCTTTTACTTCTGACTTTAACTTTTTTTGTTTTAGCTTCAAATATAAATATAAAATACATTTTAATTAAAATTTTTAAAAAAAAGGTGGCTTCTGACGAAAAAGTTATTTCTTTAGAGTCAGATACAGAAAATGATTCTAATAATATCGAAACAAAACAACAGTCCTTTTTATTTAAAAATACAATAGAAACTGTGAACGATAAAAAAAGTATTTTTGAAATACCTTCTTTGAGGTTATTAGAAAAAAAACAGCCTTCAAAAAATTTAAATTCAAAAAATCCTAGTACTGAATTTATTGAAAAAATTCTTTTAGATTTTGGAATTAATGGAAAAATTAAAAAAGTTAGCAATGGGCCTGTGGTTAGTTTATATGAGTTTGAACCTGCTGCTGGTGTTAAGGTGTCTAAAATTATAAATTTGTCAGAAGATATTGCGAGAAATACAAGTTCTTTATCAGCTAGAGTTGCTATCATGCCTGGAAAAAATACTGTCGGCATAGAAATACCCAATGAAAAAAGAGACGGAGTAGTTCTTTCAGAAATTTTACAATCTGAAAATTTTAATAAAAATGATATAAAGCTTCCTATAGCTCTCGGAAAAAGTATATCCGGGTCTCCAATTATTGTTGATTTAACTGCTATGCCTCATTTGTTAATTGCGGGAACAACTGGATCCGGAAAATCAGTCTGTATTAATACAATCATATCGTCATTATTATTCAAACATAATCCAAATATTTGTAAATTTATTTTAATTGACCCAAAAATGTTGGAATTATCATCCTACGAAGGTATACCACATTTATTAACACCGGTTATAACTGACTCCAAAAAAGCAACTGCCGCTCTTGGCTGGACTGTGCGAGAGATGGAAAATAGATATAAACTCATGAGTTCGGTTGGTGTAAGAAATATTGATGGCTATAACCAAAAACACAAAATTAAAATGCCTTACATAGTTGTTGTTGTAGATGAGATGTCAGATTTAATGCTCATATCAGGAAAAGAAATTGAAAATTATGTCCAAAAATTATCTGCAATGGCAAGAGCTGCTGGAATTCATATAATAATGGCTACGCAAAGACCGAGTGTGGACGTTATAACTGGAACTATAAAAGCAAATTTTCCAACTAGAATTTCGTTTCAGGTAAGCTCAAAAATAGACAGCAAAACTATTTTGGGTGAACAGGGTGCAGAACAACTTTTAGGGAAAGGTGATATGCTCTTCATGTCGTCCGCAAACAAAATATTTAGGATCCATGGTCCATACATGTCTGAAAGTGAGATAGAAAAGATCACAAGTTTTCTTAGAGCACAAGGAGATCCTGATTATATTGAGGAAATTACATTGGAGAAAAGAAATGAGGCTAGCGAGACAAATATCAATGATTCAGATGACGACTTATACCAAACAGCAATTCAAATTGTAAAAAATGAAAAAAAAGCATCTACTAGTTTTTTACAAAGGAAACTTCAAATTGGATACAATAGAGCAGCTAGAATGATTGATCAAATGGAAGAAAATGGGATCGTTAGTAAAGCCAATCATACCGGTAAGAGAGAGGTTCTGTAGTTTTTGATTAGAAAATCTACATTAATTTTAACAATTATTTTACTATTTATATTTAATAAAACTCTAAGTGCTAATGAGAAACAGAAAATAACAGAAAATTTTAATAGTATTAACACTTTAAAATTTGATTTTAACCAAATTTCTCATGACAAACAAGAATCTGGTAAATGTTTTTTGAAAAGACCTCATTTTTTAAAATGCATTTACGAGGATAAAAATCAAAAACAATTAATAATAAATAAAAATACCTTAATTGTTCATCAAGCAAGGTATAATAAGAGCTATTTTTATCCAACAAAAACATCTTATTTTTTGGATATTTTAGATAAAAAAAAATTTGAAAATTTAATTTTATCTGCGTCAATAACTCAAAATAATAATCATTTTAAAATTATATATTCAAATAAAAATAAGGGTGAAATAGTATTTTTTTTTGATTTGATTAGCTTTGATTTAGAAAGATGGGAAATTGTAAATTTAGATGGAAGTAAAACAACTTTTATATTGAAAAATATTTTTAAAAATCAAGAAATTGATAAAAAGTTATTTCAGATCCCAAATCCTAATTAGATACCATTTTACCAACGTTTTCTCCTCCAAATAAATGGAAATGAAGGTGAGGAACTTCTTGCCCGCCATTTTTAGCTATATTAGATAAAGTTCTGTACCCGCCTTCAATATTTGATATTTTCAATAATTTAGCAACATGTGATATTGCCTTAAAAAATTCTAAAATTTCTTTTTCTTTGGCATTTTTAATAAAGTCGTCCAAATCAATGTATGAACCTTTAGGAATAATTAAAGCGTGAATTTTTTTTTGAGGATTTATATCATAAAAAGAAAGCACAAATTCATTTTCAAAAATTTTTTTACAAGGTATTTCACCTTTTAAAATTTTAGCAAATATATTATCGTTATCGTATTTCATATTATTTTTTTTGTCTTTTTTTTAATTCATCCATAACATCTTCAATTTTAATATTGTTTGCCTCCAAAAGAACCATTAAATGATATAAGACATCGGCTGTTTCGTGTACTTTATTTGAATTTTTTTCTATAGATTCAAGAAGCTCTGAGATTTCCTCTTTAATTTTATCTACGCTTAATTTTTTATCGCTTAACAATTTATTTGTGTAAGAGTTTTCGTTAGATGAATTTTTCCTTTGACGAATAGTTTTTATTAATTCTTCTAAAGTTTTAAACATTATTATTAAATTCTTACAGGAATTCCCTTTGATTCTAAATATTTTTTTGCGTCATTTATAGAAAATTCACCAAAATGAAATATAGATGCAGCCAATACAGCGCTCGCTTTACCTTTTTTCAGACCATCATATAAGTGATCGAGTTTTCCAACGCCACCAGATGCAATAACTGGAATATTAACAGAATTAGAAACTAACTCGGTTAGCTCCAAATCATAACCTTTTTTTGTTCCGTCTCTATCCATTGAAGTTAATAAAATTTCTCCTGCTCCTAATTCTTCAACTTCTTTTGCGTAATTGAGAACGTCAAGACCAGTAGAGTTTCTGCCTCCATGAGTGAATACCTCCCACCTTTTTTCGCTTTTTTTTTTGGCATCTATTGCGATAACTATGCACTGTGACCCAAAACTTTCTGCTGATTCTGTAATAATTTTTTTATTTGTCACTGCAGCTGTATTAATAGATACTTTATCTGCACCTGATTTAAGTAAATTAGAAATATCTTCAATATTTCTTACTCCTCCTCCGACCGTCAAAGGCACAAAACACTCTTGTGATGTTTTTTTAACCACATCTAAAATAGTATCTCTATTCTCGTTTGATGCTGTTATATCTAAAAAACAAATCTCATCTGCACCACCATCACTATAAATCTTGGCTTGTTCAACTGGGTCACCAGCATCTTTTAATTCAACAAAATTAATTCCTTTAACAACTCTTCCATTTTTAACATCTAAACAAGGTATAATTCTATTTTTTAACATTTTTCTTTTTTTTTGTTTTACTGGGCAATAATCCCTTATTCACAGCTCTAGCTCTTTCGGAAAATCCTAGTTTGTCTCCATTTTTAATTTTTCTTCTTATAGTAGATAGTTTTGCAACCATAACTTAATCGATTTCTTTGACTAACTCTTCAAGTTTAATATCACCATCAAAAATAGCTTTACCTACTATTATACCCTCAATTTTTTTATTATTTAACTCTTTACATTTTGTAATGTCATTAATTGAAGAAACTCCACCTGAAATTACAACAGGGCAATTTGAAATTTCCGCAATTTTTATTGTCTCCTGTAAGTTAGGGCTCATTTTCATCCCATCCCTATTAATGTCTGTATAGATAATTCTACTAACACCAAAACTATTTACCTCTTTAAGATAATCTATAGTTTTTATATTCAAATTTTCTTTCCAGCCTGAAATAGATAAGTAGCCATTCTTGGCATCTAACCCTAAGGCAATTTTATTTTTAAAGTTCATGCATGCATCTTTTAAGAATTCTTTATTTTTAATTGCACCACTCCCTAAAATAACTTTATCTACACCCACATCAATATATTGCTTGATGCTATTAAGAGATCTGATGCCGCCACCTACTTCAATTTTTAAATTATAATTAATTATTATTTCTCGAATTATATCTAAGTTTACTGTGCTGCCTTTTAAAGCGCCATCTAAATCAACAATGTGTAAGTCTTTAAAGCCTAGGTCTAAGAACTCTTTTGCTTGATCTGCAGGAGATTTTTTATATTCAGTAGATTTTTCAAAATCACCTTTTTGGAGCCGAACACACTTTCCCCCTCTAATGTCTATAGCAGGAAATATTTTCATCTTTTTATTTAAAGTTTTCCTTTTGTCGAAGGAAGAATATTTTTGACCCGTTTGTCCAATTCTAAAGCTTCTCTTAAAGATCGCGCCAGTGCTTTAAAACAAGATTCAATTTTGTGATGACTGTTTTCGCCATAAATATTTTCAACATGTAATGTTATACCTGCTGACTGTGAAAAGGCTTGGAACCATTCTTTAAATAGTTCAGTGTCCATTTCACCTAATTTCTCTACCTTAAGGTCAACTTTCCATATTAGGTAAGGTCTATTTGAAATATCAACCGAAACCCTAGTCAAAGTTTCATCCATTGGGATGACTGCGCTTGCGTATCTTCTTATGCCTTTCCGGTTTCCTGCAGCTTTCTTTATTGCTTCACCAAGTACGATGCCTGAGTCCTCAGTAGTGTGATGTAAATCTATATGAGTGTCGCCTTTTGCGGTTAATTTGATATCTATGAGGGAATGTTTTGATAGCTGCTCTAGCATATGATCTAGAAAGCCTATTTTTGTTTTTATTTGGTATTTGCCTTTGCC
This sequence comes from uncultured Pelagibacteraceae bacterium, assembly GCA_902579285.1. Lineage (GTDB taxonomy): Bacteria > Pseudomonadota > Alphaproteobacteria > Pelagibacterales > Pelagibacteraceae > Anoxypelagibacter. Next base: position 47,528 of record CACHGA010000001.1, on the reverse strand, counting down.
GTCTAAATTAACTTCGGCTGCGATGTTTGTTTCTTTGGTTTTTCTTAAAATTTTAGCTTTTCTGCTCATATCTACCAAGATTAAAACTAAGATATATAGCTAAATTATGATTTTGGCAATAAATCCTGTTTCAGCTCTTGAAGATTCAAATTAAATCTCCACATAGGAGTCATGGATACAAACAAAAATTGGCATGGAACTACCATTGTTTTAATAAGAAAAGATGGACAAACCATTGTTGCTGGTGATGGCCAGGTTAGTTTGGGAAACACAGTCCTAAAAAGTAAAGCAAAAAAAGTAAGAAAGATTGAGAAAAGAAATGTGATTGCTGGATTTGCGGGATCAACGGCAGATGCTTTAACCCTTTTTGAGAGATTGGAAGCAAAATTAGAAAAACATGCAGGAAATTTAACTCGGGCAGCTGTTGAACTTGCTAAAGACTGGAGAACAGATAAATATTTGAGAAGACTTGAGGCGCTAATGGCTGTGGCTGATAAAGAGAAAAGCTTTATAATTTCTGGAACAGGAGATGTTCTAGAACCAGAAGATGGATTAATTGGTATCGGCTCAGGTGGCAATTATGCCCTTGCTGCAGCTAAAGTTTTAATTGAAACAAAGATGACAGCAGAAGAAATTGCTAAAAAGTCATTAAAAGTTGCATCAGAGATTTGTGTATTCACAAATAACAATATCACAACCGAGAAAGTCTAATAATGATACAAAAAGCTCCAAATCTGAAAGTTGTCAAAGATAGTGATAGTAAAAAATCATCAAAAACAAGCGCACTTTCGCCTAGAGAAATAGTTTCTGAATTAGACAGATATGTAATTGGACAAACCGAAGCCAAAAGGGCTGTTGCTGTAGCATTAAGAAACAGATGGAGAAGACAAGCGCTAACAGACGATATGAAAGAAGAAGTGTTACCAAAAAATATTTTAATGATTGGCCCAACAGGTGTTGGAAAAACAGAAATTTCTAGGAGACTCTCTAGGTTAGCTCAAGCACCATTTATTAAAGTTGAAGCAACAAGATTTACTGAAGTAGGATATGTGGGTAGAGATGTTGAACAGATTATAAGAGATTTAATTGAAATTGCGATTGCAATGGAAAAGGAGAAAAAGAGGAAAGAAGTTCATGCAAAGGCTCAGCAGGCTGCCGAAGAAAAAGTTTTAGATGCGCTTGTTGGCAAAAAAGCAAGTTTAGCTACGAGAGAAAGTTTTAGAAAAAGACTTCGTTCAGGTGATTTAGATAAAAATGAAATTGAAATAGAGGTTAATGAAACCAAATCTGGAATGCCAAGCTTTGAAATACCAGGAATGCCTGGAGCAAATATTGGAATGGTAAACTTAGGAGAAATGCTAGGTAAATCTATTGGCCAAAAGGGAAAGAAGAAGAAAATGAGCGTTAAAGAATCCCATGAAATTCTAATAGCTCAAGAGTCAGATAAAATGATTGAGCAGGACAAAATAATAAAAGAAGCCATGGAGTCTACAGAAAATAATGGCATAGTTTTCTTGGACGAAATAGACAAAGTTTCAGCAAGAACAGATAGAGCTGGTGGCGATGTGTCTAGAGAAGGAGTCCAAAGGGACCTTCTTCCTCTTATAGAGGGAACAACTGTAAATACAAAATATGGACCTGTAAAAACAGATCACGTTTTATTTATAGCATCCGGAGCATTTCAACTTGCGAAGCCATCGGACTTATTACCTGAATTACAAGGTCGTCTTCCAATAAGAGTTGAGCTACGTGCTCTTACAGAGGAAGATTTTAAAAGAATTTTAAAGGAACCAGATAATAGTTTGATTAAACAGTACAAAGCATTACTGAAAACCGAGAATGTTGACTTAGAGTTTTCAGATGATGGAATTGATATGCTTGCTAAATTATCAACTGAAATAAATTCTACTGTGGAAAACATTGGCGCAAGAAGATTGCATACGATTATAGAAAAAGTTTTAGATGAAATTAGTTTTACAGCCTCAGATAAATCAGGACAAAAGATTACGATAAATAAGGATTATGTTAAGAAAAATTTGGGCGACCTAGTTAAAGATACTGATTTATCAAAATTTATTTTATAGATTTCTTAAATTTAATTATCAATGCACCTTCTCCTCCTTTGTCCCTTGGCGCAGATTTAATATTTTTAATTTTTGACGATAAACTTGGTTCATTTTTTATGAATAATGGTATTGTGCTTTTAAGCTTATTGTATTCTGAAGAGCTGTACACGTCGTTATCTTTAGAGTGAATTCCTTTTCCTGTTATTACTAAAATTTCATTAATACCATTTTCGTAACATTTTGATATTATTTTTTCTATTGTTAAGTTCGCTTTTTCTATCGTATAACCATGGAAATCAAATTTAAATTTTTTATTATATTTTAAATCAATTGTTCCATCATTGTCTTTGTTCTGAATATTTCCAGGTTCTTCTAAAAATTTCTCCCAATCTTTAAGGTCTGAATCTTTTTCTTCTAAATTTTTAATCAAGAATTTTTAATTTCGGCAAGATACCAATTTGGGCTTGGGCTTGATATTTTTTTTGTAAACTTCCAGTGATCTATTACTGTTCTAATTTTGTTTGGGTCTCCCTCGACCACTTTATTATCTTTGTCTTTTTTAACTGAAATTATTTCGCTAACAAATTTCACAGTAAAGTATAAAGCCTCTGCTGTTTTTTCAAAATTTTCAATAGCAGAAGATTTTATACCTACAAAAGTTAATTCAGACTTAATTTTTTTTGCGTTTCTATCTTCAATAGCTGATGAAAAATTATTTTGCATTTTTTCTGTTAAGAGAGTTTTTAGATTTTCTTTGTCACCTTTCGAAAAAGATGTCAAAATTGTTTCGTAAGCTATTTCTGCACCTTTTAAAAATTGCTTCTTGTCTTTTGCATCAAATTCATTTTTTGGTTTTGTGTCTCTCGCAGTAGACGCTTTTTTAAATTGTTCAAATTTTTTGTCGGCAAAATCAGAAAAAGCTTTTTCTTGATGTCCGGTTTTTCTGCCCAGAATGTTTCTTAGTCTCAAAATTATGAAACCAGCAATCATAGCCAGAAGTATAATGTCTAAATATCCAAAACTATTACTCATTGTTTGATAAATATACATTAATAATATAATTTGGAAACCGTCAAATGAACACAGTGCTATTACTAATAATCGCAGTTCCAGCCATAGAAATATTTTTAATGATAAAAATAGGCCAAAATATCGGTGCTTTAAATACAATTGCTCTTATATTTCTTACAGCGTTTATAGGGATATTTTTTGCAAGACTAGAAGGGCTCAACACTTTGAAATCGGGCATTAATAACTTATACAAAAATAAAATACCTATGTACGAGATGATATCTGGTGCTTCGATAGCTTTTGCAGCGTTGTTACTGATAATTCCAGGTTTCATGACTGATTTCTTTGGATTTCTTTTGCTTGTTCCTTTTACAAGGAGAAAAATAATTAATTTATTTATTAAGAAAAAAAGAAAACCAATTGATGAGAAAAAAGATTATATTGAGGGAGAGATTTTGGACAAGGATAAAGATGACATATGAAATTGTAACAAAATACATAAAGGATTTAAGTTTTAAAATAAAAGACGCAAAATCCTATTTTCTTTTAGAAAAAGATATAAAAAATTATACTTTTGTGTGTGACATCAAGAGCATAAAACTAAAAGAAAAAATTATTCAAGCTGACATTAATTTAAGATTAATACCTGTTAATAATACATCTAAAAGTAACTTAGATGTTAAAGTTGAGCTGTCATCTATAATTCAATTCAATAAGATTGGAAGTAAAGATGAAATGGAAAAAATTATACTTATTAATGTACCTGAAGAAGTATATCCAAGTATGAGAGAAGTAATAATATTTTTATTTAAGAATTCTGGTTTTAATAAGATTAATATTCCTGAAAAAATTGATTTTAAAAGACTGTATGAAAGTAGAAAAAATCAAAAGTAGTTTTTTTTAATTTCTTTCTTTAAAAATTCTGCATGATAATTAATTTCTATTTGAGAAGGCTTGATTACGTCTTTTGAGTATTTTTTTATAATATTATTTTGATTTTGATTTAGAATCTCTGCTTGTTTAAATTGTAATGAAGGCTCTTTCTCTCCAACAAGATTAATATAAACCTGCCTTAACAATTCACAATCTAATAAAGCATTATGTTTTGTTCTTGTTGATAGATCAATGTTGAATTTTTTACAGAGATTATCTAAAGAATTAGAAGAACCAGGAAATTTTGATCTTGCGACCTCTAAACTATCAATTACATTTTTTTTAATATCAATACCCTCAATATTCAATTTCTTTAATTCATGATTAATAAATGAAATATCAAAAGGCGCATTATGGATAATAAGTTTTTTTCCTGAAATAAAGTTTTTAAACTCTTTAACGATATCAGCAAATTTTTCCTTATTTTTTAAAACGTCATTTGAATATCCATGGATCTTAAGCGCCTCTACAGATACATCTCTTTCAGGATTTATAAGTTTATAAAAAATCCTTTTTGTTGGAATGAGATTTTGTGTTTCAATGCACGCAATTTCTATAATCCTATGATCATCTTTTATAGATAGACCGGTAGTCTCTGTATCGAGAATTATTTCGTTCATAGTTTATTTTTTATAGATTTAATTTTTATTTTCAATTTTTTTAAAGACCCGTTATTGTTGATAACATAATCACAAAACTTAATTTTTTTTTGGGGTGGAAGTTGCCTTTTATCAAGTAAATTAAACATTTCTTTGTTTTTGCCCCTTTTAAGATATCTCTTAAGTCTTATTTTTCTTATAGAATTTACAAATATAATCACATCATAATTTTTCATAAGTTTGCTCTCAATAAGAAGTGGTATTTCAAAGAAAATAAATTTCTTGTTTTTATTTTTTCTTGTAAAAATTTTAATTTGATTTCTAATAAGTGGATGTATTATTTTTTCTAACTTATTTATTTCTCCCTTATTCTTCTTAATAATATTTTTTATTTTAAATTTAATATTTTTTTTATTGTTTAACCTAAATACTTTAAAAGTTTTATTAGCAAACATTTTTTGCCTATAGATCTTGCTTACTTGTAGATCTGCATTAAATAATGGATATTTAGTCCCCGCAAAGATTCTTGCTACCGTAGATTTTCCAGAGGCCAAAGAGCCAGTTATTCCTATTTTGATCATTTAATCAGATCTTCCACCTCGCTATTAACTTCTGGGTCTATATTGTGCCAAATTTTGAAAGCTCTCGCAGCTTGATAGATAAACATATTTTTTCCATTTTCCGTTTTTTTTCCAAGTTTTTTCGCTTTTTTTAAAAAATTGGTCTGAGACGGGTTATAAATTAAATCATAAAATAGATCCCCCCCTAATTCTGAGAGGTCCAATTTAATTTCTTCATTGTTTTTAATACCTACGCTTGTTGTATTTACTATTAAATCAAATTTAGCTGTTTCTCCCCAATTAATTATTTTTACATAAGGAAATAGCTTTTTTAAAGACTCGGCTTTCTGTTTTGTTCTGTTGGACAAAATAATTTCTGAGATACCCATTTTTTTTAAAGCAAATATAATAGACGGCGAGACCCCACCAGCACCTAAAATTAATGCCTTTTTGTTTTTTGGATGAAAATTAGATAATTTTATTGCTGTAGTGAACCCATATACATCTGTGTTATCTCCGATTACTTTTGCTTCTTTTTTGTAAATTGTGTTTACAGAATTAGTCTCTTTAGCAATATCTGACATTCCATCTAAAAATGGAATAACATCTTTTTTGAAAGGTACAGTTACATTGACTCCATTGATTTTGTCTTCCCTTAAATCAGAAATGATTTTTGCAATATTATTTCTTTCGAGCTCCATCTTTTTATAAATTGCAGATATATGATATTTTTTAATCCAAAAATTGTGCAACAAAGGCGACAAAGAGTGCTCTATTGGATTTCCTATTACCAAGTAGTTTTTCATTTTAGATTATCGAGATACTCCTTAATTTTTTTAACCGGAAGCCCCATTATTGAGTTTTCATCTCCCTCAATTTTAGAAAATAAAGATCTTCCATCCGCTTCGATTTGATACACGCCATAAGCAAATAAGATTTCATCTTTGATTTTATCTAGATAAGATTTTAATTTGCTCTCTTCAAGTTTTTTCATGGTTAGTGATGATGTATCTGTATAATTCCAAATCATTGAGGCGTTTTTAGATATACATACGGAACTAATGAGATTGTGATTATTGCCGTTTAATTTTTTCAATATGTTTAAAGCCTCATCTCTATTTTTGGGTTTAGAAATAAGCTCGCCATTGTAATCTATTACGCTATCTGCCCCCAGAACTATTCGATCAGGTGCTTTTGAGCTTACTTTGTTTGCTTTCAATTCTGCTAAATTTTTAGATATAAGCATTGGATTCGCCCCTTCTGCTAACAAAGATACTTTTACCTCATCTTCATTCACATTTGATCCTATAACTTCGTTTTTGATATTATTTTGATCTAAAATTTTTTTTCTCACAGCGCTTTTTGAAGCTAAAATAATTTTCATTTGTTCTTTTTTATTTCAAATATTTTAATTATAGATGCAGCGGTTTCCTCGACAGATCTTCGTGTTACGTCAATTGTGGGCCAACCATGTTGTTTGAACATTTTCTTTGAATTTTCAACTTCTTCTTTTATTGCTTCTACGTCTGTGTAGGCCTTTAGGTCTATTGATTGATTAACGCTTGCACGTGTTCTTCTTATTTCAGACAATCTTTCCGGATCAGCTACTAAACCAATAACACAAAATTTAGAAAAATTTTCCTTAAGAATTTGAGGGATTTTTTGGTCAAGCACCAAAGGTATATTTAAAGTTTTGTAACCTCGATTCGCTAAATAAATTGATGTTGGTGTTTTGCTGGTTCTGCTTACACCTAATAAAATAATATCAGCTTGATTTATATCCTCTGTTTTCTTCCCATCGTCATGAGACATTGTAAATTGTATTGCTTCTATTCTTTTATAATAATCTTCATCCAAAACGTGCTGAGCGCTAGGTTTGTGTATAGCTTTCTGGTTAAGTAATTTTGAGAAACTTAGAATTAGGTTTCCTAAAACTCCGAAACAAGGAATATTACTTTTGAGGCTTTCTGAAGCCAAATATTTTGCTAATTTGGTATCTACGACCGTGTATAAAACAATTGTATTTTTTTTTCCTTTATACTCGTTTAAAACCTTATCTATCTGTTGTTCTGTTCTAATAAAAACATACTCTTTTTTATCATACTCGAAGCTTGCAAATTGAGATTGTATCGCAAGGAAAATTCTGCCAAGTGTTTCTCCGGTTGAGTCTGATATTAAAATTATCTGATATTTTCTTGTCATTAACTCTGTTAATTAATTTATAATAATTAGTAGATATAAGTATAGATTAATAAAACTACTTTTTTTATTCATACTAGATTAACAAATTACAAACAATTTATCCTATGTTTATAATTTTATAACTTTTATTCAAGATTGTGCATAATTACTTAATTTTACTTAATTTACAGCTTCTTAAATGTATAAAAATGTAGATAAATGGTGAATTATACTAATCATAGTAACTAACATAACCTATTACATCAATTATAATTTAAATTTATAATATATATTATGAGTAAATTATCAGACTGTATAATAAATAAAAAAGTTTCTAGCAAACCTATATGGTTTATGAGACAAGCTGGAAGATACCTTCCTGAATTTAGAAAAATTAGAAGTGAAAATAAAGATTTTATAAAGTTATGTTTAAACCCAGACTTAGTAAAAGAAATTACATTACAACCAATAAATAGATTTAAATTAGATGCTGCAATAATTTTTTCTGATATTTTAATAATACCCTACGGTCTTAACCAGAAAGTAGAGTTTAAAAAAGGACATGGACCTATATTAGGAGAAATAGATATTGAAAAAATAATAAATTGTAAGGAAAGTGATTTTGTAGAGCGAGTATATCCGGTTTATAAAGGAATAAAAAAAACAAAAGAAAAACTTAAAAACACAAACCTTATTGGTTTTGCTGGAGCTCCATGGACTCTTTTGGTTTATATGATTAATAGAGAGTCACCAAAGAAAAATTTTAATATAGAAAACCTTCTTGAAGACGAAAAAAAAATAGAAAAATTAATGAACAAAATTGAAAGCTTTATATATTTACATTTAAAAAATCAAATAGAGGCAGGGGCAGATACGGTACAAATATTTGATTCATGGGCAGGATTGCTCCCAGCAAATAAAATTAAAAAGTTCTGTTTTGAGCCAACAAAAAGAATTGTTGCAAGGTTGAAGAAGCTGGGTAAACCAATCATTTGTTTTCCGAGAGGAATAAATAAAAAATATGAAGAATTTTGCAAAGTAGTCAAACCAGATTGTATAAGCATCGACTACGATGTTGAGCCATCCTGGATTTTAGAAAAAGCTAGTGGAATACCAATACAAGGAGGTTTGGACCCCAAAATTTTATTGGGATCCACAGAAGATTTAAAAAAGAACATTATGAAATACATCTCAATCTTTTCAAATTATCCATATATTTTTAATTTAGGACACGGAGTGTTACCAGAAACAAAACCAGAGACTATAGATTTCATTGTTAAATTTATAAGAGAAAAAAATGATTAAACAAAAAATATGCATAATTGGAAACGGGTTAACTGGGCTTACAGCTGCATTAATTCTGGGAAAACTCAATTTAGACGTCCATTTAATTGCAGCGCCTGATAAAAAAAGAAGGAGAGATATAAGAACTACAGCTATTTCTGAAAGTAATCATAAAGGCTTAATCAGTTTTATTGGCAAAAAAAAATCGAAAATCTTTTTTGAATCTAAGGAGATAGATCTTTACAAAGAACATTCAAAAGAAATCAAACACTTTATGAATTTATCAAATAAACGTAAAAATTTAATGTTTTTGTTCCAAAATGAAATTTTAAAGAAATTAATTAAAAAAAAAATAAATACATACAAGAATTTAAAAATATTTAATAAAAAAGTTAGTGAAATAGACGTTGAAAAAAATAAGGTTTTTTTTGCAAATAAAAATTTCAGTTATGATGCTATATTTGTTTGTACAGGCAGCAAATCAGAAATTATTCAAAATATATTTAAGGACAGATTTATTGAGAGAAAAACAGATGAGATCGCCTTTACATCAATTGTTAATCACACTTCGAATATAATAAATGCAAAGCAATTTTTCTTAAAGGAAGGACCAATGGCCATACTTCCTTTAAACAAAAACAAATTTTCTTTCGTGTGGAGTGTAGGAAGTAAATTTAAAAATAAAAACGCAGCCCTTATTATAACTAAGAAACTTAAAGAAATTCTGAAAATCCAAAGCGATTTAAGAATCTCTAAAGTAGATTGTTTTCCAATATCATTTAAATTCCGATCAAGCTTTAATAAAAAAAATATTTTGTTACTCGGAGAAGGCTCATATAATGTGCATCCAGTTGCAGGACAAGGGTTTAACTTAATTTTGAGAGATATTTTTTATTTAAATAGAAAAATTAATGAATACATAAAAAATGGCATTCAAATTAAAGACTCATTATTTATAGACGAATATTTAAAACAAAGGAAACCAGAAAACCTTCTTTTCGGTTTAGGAATAAACTTTATAAATAATTTTTTTAAATTTAATAAAATTACTGAGCCTATTAAAAAAGTTATACTAAAAGATATAAATAAATTTAATATCCTTAAAGATATTAGTTTGAGAGTTTCTAACAAGGGAATATTTTAATTTGGATTATTATAAGCCAAAAAACTTGCCTAGTCTGATGGTAGCCCCGAATGGAGCGAGACCAATGAAAAAAGACCATCCCAAAGTTCCAATGACAATCCCAGAAATTGTAAAAACAGGTCAAGCTTGTTACAACTCAGGAGCAGATGCTATTCACTTTCACATCAGAAATGAAAATGGACAACATATTCTAGACTCTGGGTTGTGCAAGGAAGCATTGAGCGAACTTCAAAAAAAAGTTCCTAAAATGCATTTACAAATAACAACAGAAGCTGTTGGAAAATATTCTCCACCTGAAATGCGAAAGTTAGCCTACGAAGTGTTACCACCAGGTATCTCGATTGCTGTAAGGGAAATGATACCATCAAGGAAACCCGAATTAGATGATATCAGGATCTATCAGAAACTGCACGAAGTGGGTACAAAAGTTCAACACATATGTTATGAGCCAGAGGATTTAGATCTTCTCTCAGATGTTTTAAAAAAATCAAAACTCTTAGATACAAGAGTTTGGTGCATGTTTACAATAGGTCACTACTCAGGCAAAGTAAGTGATCCTGAAAAAATTCCTTTTTTTTTAAGAAAACTTAAAGATCACAATATAATCGCAGACTGGGCCGTATGTGCTTTTTCAAAAGAAGAAATACCGTGCCTAAAAACAGCAATTAAACTCGGTGGTAAAATTAGAGTTGGTTTTGAAAATTCTCTTTTAATGCCAGATGGAAGTATAGCCCCAGATAATGAAACTAAAGTTAAAGCGGCAAAGACTCTATTTGGTTAAAATCTTTTACTTTCTTACATGTCTTAAGAATAAACCTGTCTGGTCTGACAATAATTGCCTTTGCATTATAAGATTTTAATAAGTTATTAAGACCTTTGATGTCTTTGTCTGTAATGGACTGAATTTTATTTAAAGAAATCTTTTTGCTTAATTTAGATGAAGTAAGTAACAAGGGAGACATTGAAAACTTCTCATCTAAAGTTTTTCCATTTTTCATTATAAGTTGAGGAAAAATTTTACCCCTATTTTTATCTTTGTTACTACCAAGCCCAAGTCCTAGCTTTGGCTTAATCGATTGCATGCTCTTAGTACCGTTCGGACCAGAAATAATATTATCAGTAATATTCTCTGATCCTACCGCATTAACAAATTCTCCCATCCGCATTGTTGTCTCGATATACTCTTTTGCGTTTGAGAATCTTTCGGATTGATAGGTATCTAAAAATTTCTCATTATGATTATTTTTAATACACCAACTAATTTTCCAAGCCAGGTTAGATACATCTCTTATGCCAGCGCACATACCTTGACCCATAAATGGCGGCATAAGATGAGCAGCATCCCCAGCAATAAAAATCCTACCCTTTCTCCACTTTCTCGCAATAGCCGATTGAAAAATATAAATTGCTTTTCTTTCTAAATATGCATCTTTTGGGTTAAGCCAAGGTTTTAGAAAATTCCAAATGTATTCATCCGATAATATTTCTTTTTCATCTTCATTATCTTGAATAGCAAATTCCCATCGTCTTCTTTTTCCAACATTTCTACAATAAGTAGCTGGTCTTTCTGAGTTTGAGTATTGGATTGTTCTATCTGGCAATTTGTTTTTATTTTTCCTTAATATTAAGTCAACCACTGCCCACTTTTGAGTGAAGCCCAAGTTATCTAAAACCGAACCCATTTGATCTCTTGTAGTAGATCTTGCACCATCACAACCAATTACATACTTTGAGCGAACTTTTTGTAGTTTATTTTTACTCTTAAATAATAAATTAACTGAATCTTTATTGTTTTTAATTCTTATTACTTCAGTGTTTTGCATCAACTTTACTTTTTTAAAATTTTTAAGTCGATTTCGAAGATTTTTTTCTAAATCTGGTTGGTGAAACCTATAACTAGGATACCATCCATTTTCAGTAATCGACTTTGGACGCGGCCAATCAAGTAAAACTTTACCATCAGAGTTTACAAACTTCGTACCTTTATTGATTATGGTATTTTTTAAAAATTTTTTTGTAATTCCTATGGTTTGAAAAACCCTCATGATTTCATCGTCAAAGTGAACTGCTCTAGGCAAAGCGTACAAGTTTTTCTCTCTTTCTAAAATTAGTATTGAAAATCCATTAAGAGCCAATAAATTAGCAAGGGTGCCCCCAGTTGGACCCAAACCTACTATTATAACGTCATATTGATTCATTAATTTAAATTAAACTGATTTTATTTTTTACTATTAATTTTTGAATATAACCAAGGGCAATCAACTAATAATGGAGCTTGTTTTCCTTTCGAAGCTGTATCTAATCTTTTATTTCTAAACTTCATCCTCTCATCTTCTGGGAGATAAAGTCTCTCGTGGCCCCAAAAGCTTGGTCCCTCAAAAGTCTCGTGAGATTTCCAAGTACTTGGATCAATTATTCTTCCTCCCCAACCATTCTCTACAAAAAAACCAGAAGGTGTAATCGAGTAAAAAGACGTCATGTAATCGTTTGTGTGACGACCCATTGTATATGCAATAGCGTTGTCTTTGTATTGCACAAGATCATAACCTTGCCCAACATCATCGAGACTGTTGTACTCAACCATAAAATGGTGAAAACCAATTTTTCCCGAACCAAACAAAGCTAAACTGTGGTGACGACCATTAATATGAAAAAAACATAATGAGATTGGTGTATTGCTATAATCACTTATTTTGAAACCCAATATATCTCTATAAAAAGGAACTACCTTATTAAAATCTTTAACATGTAAAACTACGTGGCCCATACCCAAAGCTCCAGTTTTAAATCCAGAAATAGGTCGAGAAGGTTTGAAGGGCTCTGTGTCTTTCATTGGATTATAAACCATTTCAACCCTGTTACCCTGAGGATCATTAAAATGAATTAATTCTTCGACAAATCGTTTATCAGAATAAGATGAGTTTCCAATATTTACTTTTATACCATTAGTCTCAAGTTTTGCTGCGTAAGTTTGAAGATCATCTTTATTATCTACCTCAAAGCCCACAAATGCCAAGCTGTCCCCTGTATCTCCAGTTATAGCTAACCTTTGCTTATGGTCATCCATTCGAAATGAAAGAGCGCCCTTGCCTCTATCAACTCTTTGCATGCCTAAACATTTTTCTGAATAGTCAGACCAATCTTCAAGTTTATCAGAGTTTACCCCAATATAGCTTAATGCTTTTACTGCCATGAATTTAATATACTAGAAAAAGATTGAGCCCGCTATACATAACGCGGGCTCAATATGTTTAATTATTATTAACCGTCAATTTTCTTAATGATTTGTCTGGCTCTTTTTAACACACCATCACCATCAAGACCTTTGCCCTTCATTTCAGCTAACCAATTTTTCTCAATAGGTTTTAGTATTTTTTTATATTTAGCAAGGACAGCAGGTGAAGCAACTGCAATCTCATGACCTGGAGTGTTTGCAACAACTTCTTTCATTTTAGCATTTTGTCTATCAATTAAATTTGAAGCCCAACCACTAAAAGCATGACCACTAAACTTATCAATACATTTTTTCTGTACTGAGTCCAAACTTTTGTATTTATCCTTATTCATAATCAAACCAAAAGTGGCATTCGTGATATTAACTTCTGTGTGATATTTTGTTACTTCAAATAATTTAAATGAACCTACAGCCGTGTAAGGAAAAGGTGTTCCGTCTAACACACCCTTGTTAAGAGCTTCGTAAGTTCCAGGTGCTGGGACCTTTACTCCAGTAGCTCCTAAAGTTTTAAGAATCGTCCCTGCAATTTTGCTAGGAACTCTCATTTTTTTACCTTTAAAATCAGACGGATCCATAACTTTAGTGTCTTTCATATGAATTTGATAACCAGGATTAGAGTGCAATCCGATTAAATGAATTCCTGACATTTCTTTATCAAGATACCCTTCATCATATAAAGTATTTAAAGCAGTTGAACCTGCTGCAGATGTTCTTGTTAAAAATGGCAACTCAATTACTGAACTCAATGGAAACTGACCCCCAATGTAACCTAAAACAGTCCATGAAATATCAGCAACACCTTTTGTAACTATGTCATATTGCTTAGGTGGGCTACCTAGAACTCCACCAGCATACATTTTTACATTCAATTTACCATTTGCACATTTATTAACTTTTTCAGCCCACGCTCCTAGAATTTTACTAGCGATGAAGGCTTTTGGTGGTTCGAAAGTTGCCAATTTAAGCTCAGTAGCGGATGCTGAACTGATTAAACTTAAAGAGAAAACCCCAAACAAGAAACCAATTAGTTTTTTCTTAATCATTTTTTCCCCCAAATAAATTAATTTATTTTTAAGCTTAGCGCTAATTTTAGATTTTTTCATCCTTAATTATGTTTGAAAGTATACCAATTTCTGATATCTCCACCTCTACTTGGTCCCCTTCTTTCATAAATATTGGAGGTTTTCTTTTGAAGCCGACACCCCCTGGTGTACCTGTAACTAATACATCGCCAGCTCTCCATGGTATGGCTTTAGAAACGTATGAAATTAAACTTGGGATATCGAAAATAAGCTGGCTTAATTTAGCACTTTGCATAACTTTGCCATTTAAACGTGTTTGAATTGATAATTTTGTGTAATCAGAAATATTTTCAGCCAAAATCATGTGAGGTCCAAAACTTCCAGTCTTTTCAAAATTCTTACCCATCCCGAATTGCCTAGTATGCTGTTGCCATTCCCTAACGGTGCACTCATTATAACAAGAATAGCCAATTATATGTTTGAGAGCGTCTTCAGGTTCAATGTGCTTGCCCGCATCGCCCATTATAACAGCCATCTCACACTCATAATCTAAACTTTCTGACACTTTGGGTCTTTGTATTGGTTGTTTATGTGCAGTTTGGCTCTCAGGCACTCTAAGAAAAATTACCGGATTTTGCTCCACTGTTCTACCGGTCTCTTTCACATGCTCACTATAATTTAGACCAACACAAACAATTTTGCCAGGATTCGGAATCACAGGCAGATATTCAATTTCATCAAGATTTATTTTTCCTGGATTTTTTTTTGAAAATTCTTTTGCTTCCTGAATTAATTTGTTAGCAATTAACTCTTTTAAAGTATTAGCCCCCTTTATTTTGCCAGTTAGATCTGTGATGTTTTTTCCATCAGAAATTCCAAATTTAGCTTGGTTATTTTGTAAAAAAGAAACAAATTTCATAATCTATTTTGAGTGCCTTTATCTATAAAACTCTGTTAGGCTACAATATTCTTATGCAAATTAAAATAAATAAAATATTTGATTATGCGGCCATAGCATCCGGCTTAATTTTGTTTTCACTTGCTATATTAACTTTTTGTGATGTTTTTGGCAGAAGATTTTTTAATTCTCCTGTTGCAGGTACAATTGAAATTGTTGAGTTTGGTATTGCCCTAGTGGCTTTTTTAGCTATGCCTAGGGCTTTTTTTTTAAACGCTCACGTTTCAGCTGATTTTATTAAGAATATAGATAATAAGACACTTCAAAACTTTATAACATTTTTTAGATTTTTATTAATGTTAATAGTCATGTCTTTTGTAGCATATGGAACTACCAAAGAAGCATTTGCTTTTTTTAAAAACGGAAGAGTAACTATTGATTTGGAGCTAAGTTTTTACCCATTTTATTTTGCATCTGCATTAGCCATGTGGTTAAGCGTAATAGCGATAATTCTTTGGTTTTTAAAAACAATTTTTGAAAAAAATAAATTATGATATTTGATCCCATCACTAGCGGAGCTTTAGCATTTCTTGCTGTTTTAATTTTGATGGCACTTAATATTCCTATAGGTATCTCTATGCTTATAGTTGGATTTACTGGATTTGGATTAATTGTAGGATTTGAACAAGCATTTTTTATTTTAGGCACAGCTCCCTATGAGGCAGTTTCAAAATACAGTCTCTCCGTATTACCTTTTTTTGTTCTTATGGGGAACCTTGCTAATAGAGCAAATCTTTCAAGGAATTTATATGATGCAGCTTACGCAATTGTTGGGCACTACAAGGGTGGCCTCGCCATGTCAACAGTTGGGGCTTGTGCTGGATTTGGAATGATATGCGGTTCATCTATTGCAACAGCAGCGACTATGTCTCAAATGGCCGCTCCAGAAATGAGAAGGCATGGTTATAGCGATGCATTAATCAGTGGCTCAATCGCGTCAGGAGGAACATTAGGAATTATAATTCCCCCAAGTGTTATTTTAGTAATTTACGCATACTTAACTGAGCAATCTGTCCAAAAACTTTTTTTTGCTGCATTAATCCCCGGAATAATTGCAGTAGTCCTGTATATGATCGCAATTCGTGTTTATCTTTTAATATTTCCAAAGCAAGGTGGTTATGGAGAGAAAATGCCATTGAACGAAAGATTAGCTGCAATTTGGAAAGTATTTCCAATATTTCTTATTTTCGCAATTATTATGGGAGGCCTTTATTTAGGTTTTTTCACTGCAACTGAAAGTGCAGCTGTTGGAGTAATATTAGTATTGATTTTTATTTTTTTAAGACGCCAACTTACATTGGAAATGCTAAAAAATTCTATTTGGGATACTATAAAAACTGTTGGCGCTTTGTATCTTATTGTTGTTGGAGCAGCAGTATTTAATGTTTTGATTACTGTTACACAGCTGCCTTTTACGGTTGTTGATTTTATAAACGACTTACAACTTACCCAAATTGGTATCATTTTAGTTATCTGTGTAATTTATCTAGTTCTTGGAACTGTTATGGACTCGCTCGCAATGTTATTTTTAACAATCCCAGTATTTTATCCAGTTATTGCTGATGCCGGGATAGATCCAATATGGTTTGGAATTTTTGCTGTGATCGTTGTAGAATTTGGATTGATCTCTCCACCAATTGGTATGAACTTATTTGTAATTAAAGGTGTAATGCAGAAGACACCACTTCAAACAATTTGGTTTGGCACTGTTCCTTTTCTGATAACAGATGTAATTAGACTTGTACTAATAATTGCCTTTCCAGCGATATGCCTATATCTTCCTAGTTTACTGATGCGCTAATATATTAGTTTTGCTTAACGAATTTACCACTTTGGTAATCACTAATAGCTTGAGTAATTTCTTCTTTTGTATTCATAACAAACGGACCACCTCTCGCAATCTGTTCGCCAATTGGTTTTCCTGAAATTAATAAAAATTTAGCTTTGGTTACCGCACAAATATTTAACTCTTCGCCATTGTTTAATAGGATTAAGGTCGACCCTTTAATTTGGCTATGTTTGTTTTGCCCAATTTTAATTTCTCCTTCGATTAAATAAATAAATGAATTATGAGTTTTAGGAAGTTTAAAGCTAAAATTTTTCTTTTCACCTAGTTCTACATCAAAATAAATTGGATCAACATTATGTTTCTTGACCGGACCTTCTGCCTTTTTAAACTTTCCGGCAATAACTTTTATTTGCTTTTCTTGATCTTTATGAACACTCATTTTTTTTGAGTCTATATAAATATATTCTGGTTTATTCATTTTATATTTAGCTGGCATATTTATCCAAAGTTGAAAACCATGTAATTTACCTTCTTTCATTGCAGGCATTTCAGAATGAATTATTCCGCTCCCTGTTTTCATCCATTGGACATCACCTGCTGTCATCCGTCCTTTACCACCAGTGCTGTCTTTATGTTCAAACTCCCCAGCCAACATGTAAGTTACCGTTTCAATACCTCGATGTGGATGTGCTGGAAAACCAGCAACATAGTCATCTTTATTTTCTGATCCAAATTCATCTAGCATTAAGAAAGGGTCAAAATAGTTTGGATCAACACCAATGCTTCTTTTTAATTTAACCCCAGCACCATCTGATGCTGATATAGGTTGAATTATTTTTTCAACTTCGGTATTTTTCATAATCTTAAATTAAAATAATATTGGATAAAACAATATAAGATAATAGGCCGCAGAATAAAACTATATTACCAGACCCCAATCATTATATCGTCTTCTTTAGAGTAATCTCTGTCTTCCAAAACAAACTCATCTGTTGCTGCTACTCTATTTTTTCTATTTACCAATCTTTTTAAAAGTAATTCTTTCATTTCGTCTCTTATCTTAATGTGATCAATAGACTGTCCAAGGTCTATAAATTCCTCTGGATCTTTTTCTAAATCAAATAATTGTGCTGGAAAACCTTTAAAATAAATATACTTCCATTTCGATGTTCTCAACATATACCCTCTTGCGTCTGTTGGACCAAGTTTAAGTAATTTTCTTGCCTCATTAAATGAATAATCAATCTCGCTAAACACTGTATCTTTCCATTTATTTATTTTATCGCCGTTGATAATTGGTTTTAATGATTTTCCCTCAAGCCGGTGCCTGCTTTCTTTGCTCTCAACTGCGTCCAAAAAAGTAGGCAAAAGATCGATTGCTTCAATGAAACGTTTTTCTTTTTTTCCTCGTGTTTTATCAGCCGGTTCCCTTGGATCATAAATAATCATTGGAACTCTAACTATTTGTTCATGAAATAATTCTTTATCTCCCAACCAATGATCTCCAAGATAATCACCATGATCAGAAGTAAACACTATCATTGTATCTTTCATATTTCCTTTTTTATTAAGAAATTCAAAAAGCCTTCCAAGATTATCATCAATTTGTTTTATCAAACCCATATAACCTGACAATACAGTGTTGCGAACTTCGTCTTTAGAAAAAGTTTTTGATACCCTAGTCTCAACAAAAGCTCTATAAACTGGATTCATATTTCTTTTTTGACTTTCACTTCTTTGAACAGGACTAAATTGGTTCTGCGAAAACATATTATGATAAGGTGCTGGTGCAATATAGGGCCAATGTGGTTTTATATACGATAAATGCAAAAACCATGGGTTATTAGAACTTTCTTCTATGAACTCCATTGCTCTATTTGTCATAAAAGCAGTTTCTGAATGCTTTTCAGAAATTCTTGCAGCTTTATTAGAATTTCTCAATTTCCAACCACTAAGTATTTCACCATTTTTCCCCTCAGCAGAGTTTGCCCAACTATCCCATGGATTGTCACCTTCATATCCAAGTTTATTGAGCCAATCATTATAAGATAATTTTTTTTTATATTTTTTGACATGATTGTTTGGATGAAGACCGTCATCCCTCTCGTATGGTTCAAAACCTGGTTCACTTACAATTAAACCAATCTCAGTATCCTTGTTTATGCCTAAACGCGCCATGCCTTCGGCATCGGGTTTCATATGAGTCTTGCCAACAATTCCTGTTCTTATTCCAGATTTTCTTAAATAGTCACCAATAGTTAATTCGCCAATAGGCAAAGGAACTTGGTTCCAGGTAGAACCATGACTGAAGACAGTTCGACCTGTATAATAGGAGGCTCTTGATGGTCCACAAACAGGAGATTGAACATAAGAAGATTCAAACAAGACTCCTTTTTTTGCAAGACTATCAATATTAGGTGTTTTTAAGTGAGGATGGCCATAACAAGATAGATAATCCCATCTCAATTGGTCAGCCATAATAAATAAAATATTGCGTACTTTGCTCATAATTTTTAAATTAATATTCTACAGTTCGTAAGTTAGAAAGAATACCTATTTTTTATTACCTCTTGCATTACAAAAAAGCTGTATTTATAATCTCTTTTAAATGCGGGAGTAGCTCAGTGGTAGAGCGAAACGTTGCCAACGTTTAGGCCGAGGGTTCAATTCCCTTCTCCCGCTCCATAATGAGAGATCTATTTATTTTTCTATATAAATTTAAAATTTTTAAAAGAGCCGTACCCTCAATTGTTAGACGTTTTTACTCTAAAAAAAAACTATTTATTCAACTGGAAAAATTCCAAATATTCCTAAACATAGAGTCATCAATAGATAGAGAAATATATTTAAAAGGCTATTATGACAAAGAAAAAATCGATTTTACAGAAAATAAAGTCGATCTTAAAAAATTTGATTTATTTTTAGATATTGGATCGTACATAGGTTACTACTCTCTTTATCTTGCATCTAAATATAAAAATTTAAAAGTAATTTCTTTTGAGCCTATATTAGAAAGTTTTAATCAAATTAAAAAAAGTAAAGAGGTAAACAATTTTGATAAAATGGAAATATACCAATTCGCACTATCAAATGAAAATGCAGAAAAAAATTTTTGGGTAACTGATCTTAAAAAGAAAAGTGGATTTGCATTACTTGATGATAAAGATTTAAAAAGAGAAGTTAACGAAAATAAATATAATATAGAAAAAATATCTTATAGAAAAATAAAAACTAAAATCTTTGATGAAATATTTAAGTTTGAAAATAAATTTGTATACGTTAAGATAGATGTAGAAAGACACGAATTCGAAGTCCTTAAAGGTGCAGTAAATTTTTTCTCTAAAACTTCGAATAAAATATTTTTACAAGTCGAAATAGTTGATCATATGAAAGAAAAAGTTCTAAAACTTTTAAAAGAATACAATTTTCAACTACTTCATGATATTGACAAAGGTGGACATGATTATTATTTGTCGAATTATAAAATATAATATTGTCACATAGCTTTCTTATTAATTTTTATGTGTTATAATTTTTCATGGTTGATTTAGCTGATAAAAAGTGCATTCCTTGTGAAGGTGGAATTCCGGGTTTTGAATTAACTGAAATTCACAAGTATCTCAAAATGGTAGATGGCTGGGAGGTTAAGGCTGACGAGGATAAAATTTACTATTTAATTAAAAATTTTAAATTTAAAAATTTCATAGAAAGTCAAAATTTTGTAAACAAAGTAGGTGTAATAGCTGAAAAAGAAGGACATCATCCTGATATTTGGTTTGGTTGGGGGTATGCTAAAATAAAAATTTTTACTCATGCTATAAAAGGATTGCATGAGAGTGATTTTGTTTTAGCAGCTAAAGTTGATAAGATTAATTAATGATAAAAATGCCTCACTCCAGTGAAAATCATTTTCACTTTTGACTTGTTGGCTAACTTAATGGCTTCAGAGTCTCTTATAGATCCGCCAGGTTGAACAATAACTTTAACACCAGCCTTAATTAAATTTTTTACACCATCCGGAAAAGGAAAGAACGCATCAGATGCAGCAACTGAATTTTTTAATTTTTTCTTCTGAAATTTTTTTGCTTTTTTAACAGCGATTTCACAACTATCGACCCTGCTTGGTTGTCCAGCGCCTATACCAATAGTTGAAAACGAATTTGATATTACAATTGAATTTGATTTTACATATTTACAAACATTGAAAGCAAATTCAGCTTGAGCAATATCTTTTTTAGAGGGCTTGAGATTTGTAACAAACTTTAAATTCTTTCTATTAAATATAATTTTATTTTTTTCTTGCATTAAAAAAGCATTGTTAAAGCTCCTTATCTCATAATTTTTACTAATCTTAAATTTAGATATATCAATGAGTATTAAATTTTTCTTCTTTTCAAATATTTTTAAAGCTTTACTGTCAAAGCTTCTAGCTAGAATAACTTCAAAAAATATTTTAGTCATCTCCTTGGCAATACTTTCACTAATTTTAAAGTTACAAGCAACAATTCCACCAAAAGCACTTACAGGATCTGACAAATAAGATTCTTTAAATGTTTCTATCGGTGTTCCATTTAATGATACACCCGATGGGTTGGCATGTTTTATTATTACAGTCCCCTTTTTTTTAAAAGAATTTAATATTTCTAAACCAGTATATATGTCATTAAAATTATTATAGCTTAGGGCCTTACCTTTAATTTTTTTAAGACCCATTTCTGGTTTAAAAAGATCGTTTAGATAGACAGAACTTTTTTGATGTGGATTTTCACCATATCGCAACTCAGAAATTTTATTTCCAAATATTGTTTTTTTTTCTGGAAATAGAATATCTAATCTTTTATTGAACCAATTTGATAATACCGAGTCGTAATACGCTGTTAAACTAAAAGCTTTACAAGACATTTCTTGTCTAAACTTGAGACTAGTAGAGCCATTATTTTTATTCAGTTCATCAATAAATTTTTTATAATCTTTTTTATCAGTAATAACAGTAACATCACTAAAGTTTTTTGCTGCAGCTCTGACTAAAGTTGGGCCACCTATATCAATATTCTCAATAATTTTCTTAAAATTTTTTGTTTTTTGAATCGTTTCTTGAAAAGGATAAAAGTTAACGACAACTAAATCTATGTATTGAAATCTAGTTTTTCTCATTTCTCTGCGGTGTTTTTTGTCTGCCCTTTTGCTTAAAATTCCAGCATGTATTTTTGGATGAAGAGTTTTTACTCTGCCATCAAGCATTTCTTTAAATTTTGTAAATTCAGAAACTTCGGTGCATTTATACCCAAGTTTTTTTATTTCTCTAAAAGTTCCACCAGAGCTGATAATATTTATTTTGAACTTTTGGAGAATTTTAAGTAATTTATCTAATTCATTTTTATCCGAAAGTGAAATTAGAGCATTTTTAATTTTCAATGGCATTGCCTAGCTGGCTTTCTTTAGTTTCCAATTAACGTTAACATCTTGGTGCATTGTCTTTCCATAAATAACAATACATTTATTTTTTAACGCTTTGTTTCTCCCAAAAAATAGACTTTTTTCTAAATCAATTGCTAGCTCATCAGAAGAAAAAACCCATGATTTATTACCGTTCGTTTGTAAAAGAATACTCTTTCCACTTAAAGTCCTTACCGTGTTAATACCTGGATATAGATGAAACCTAATTGAAAAGCCGACATTTATTCCCTCATTTTTTTTTATTAGATAATCACTTCCTTCGATAGAATTACTTTTCTTTAAAAAATTAATTTTTCTTTTATGAAGATATCCAAATTTTTCAAGATATGCATTATGAGTTGCAGATATAACAATATTAATCTTATCTTCTTTTCTTTCTACATCAAAAATTTTAAAGGAATTGCTAATTGTTGAGCCATAAGCTTTATTTATTAAATTACTTTGCTTGAACTTAACAACAGATGTATCATCAATACAAAGTGTTGATTGACCCGATGTAAATTTACTCAAAATTTGAAACTTTTTTGATATTCTTCTTCCATAACCACAGTTTGTTATAATTTTATCCTTGTCACTCGAGTATTCGAAAGACAAAGGACCTGACTGATAATCTTTTGAAAGTTGGTAATTTGGTGGTTCCCCGGAATCAAAATATAAGGCGGTTTTTTTGTTTTTAACTATTTGAACTTGGCCAACCGATTTAAGATTTTTCTTTGAACTATAATTAAGTTTATCAAGGTATAAAAAAAAATTGCTTAAACTTTTATCTGTAGAACCGTTAAACAAAGGAAGTTTTTTTAATGGGTTATTTACAGAGTTAAGACAAACTAAATTTTTTTCTACAATATTTTCTAAATATTCCGGTACGACCTCCTGAGCATTCTTAATCCATTCTTTTACAAGTATAAAATATTGAACGAATGTTAGTAAATTTTCAAAATTCCTATTTTTTGGAAAACCATTTTCATCAAAATAATCCTCTATAAATTTTTTAAGCTCTTTTAAACCAATCTTATAATAAACATAATATTCTTTAAAAACTAAGCCAGAAAGCACCAACAAACTTATAGAAGATATTTTTTTATTTTCATCATTCAAATTGTTTATATTTTTTTTTACAAAATTTGTTTGTCTTATTATATTTTTATAAAATAACTTATTAAAATCTTTGTCATTTGTATTTAAAATTAAATCGGCGTTTGAAATCCAACTTATTACTCTAAGACTTGTTAGATCCTCATCCCAGATACCTTTCGTATATTTGCTGTATTTTTTTATCCACTCTCCTATAATTTTTTGGATTATTTCATTTTCATTTTTTCTATCAATTAAATTTAACCACAAAAAATTATGAATACTTTTTTTTTCTTTATTTTCAAAAAGACTTATTCTGAAGTTTCTAACATCTTCGTTTGATATTTTAATTAATAAATCTTTATGGTTTAAAAAAGGAGACAATAAATACGGATTTGGATTAAATAAAAAACTCGATGGAACATCTGAATCTAGTAATTTATTATAATAATTTGATCCAAAAAAAAGTTCTTTTAGCGATCTAATTAAAACTTTTTTAATTGCTAAAAAATAAATATAAATACTTTTTAATCTAATCATTAATTAGTTTTGACGCAACAAATTGATGTTTTTTTTTAAATCACCATTATTCTTTTTGAATATTGTAGAACCAGAAACTAATATGTTTGCACCTGCCTCTTTAGCAATTTTTGAGTTTTCAAAGTTAATACCTCCATCTATTTCAAGGTCAACATTCAATTTTTCTCTCTCAATAATTTTTTTTAACTCTGTTAATTTCGGAAGAACTTCTGGCATAAATTTTTGGCCACCAAAACCTGGTTCAACGCTCATTATTAATACTAAATCAATTTGTTTCAGGTAGTCTTTTATTAATTCAATTTTACTTTTTGGTTTTAGAGAAACACCAACTTTTTTCTTACATTTTTTTATTAAATCAATGGTTTTTCCCATATTCTCTGTTGCTTCGGGATGGAAAGTTATTATATCTGATCCAGCATCAGCAAATTGTTTAATATATTTGTCAACTGGCGAAATCATTAAATGGACATCAAAAATTTTTTTGCTGAAAGGCCTTATATTCTTTATGACATCAGGACCAATAGTAAGATTTGGAACAAAATGCCCATCCATAACATCTACGTGAATATAGTCAGCACCAGCCTTCTCTAAGGACTCTACTTCTTTGCCAATTTTACTAAAATCACATGAGAGTATAGAAGGAGAAATCTTAATTGATCTAGACATATCTAATTATTTATAGTTTTAAATAATTATATGTCAAAAAATATTTTACTATATCTATGAATTATTAATATCTTCTGTTTGTGAAACTATGTTTTTTTCTAATGAAGTTGACATTTCCATCTTTACAGCCAAAAACCAGACTAACAAAATACCAATTCCCCAAAAAATTACTTGCCACACCCAAATTGAGGGCATGCCGAAAGACCAACTTTCTAAGTTAATAGGTTTTCCAAAAAGCTCATTTCCAATCATTAAACCAGGTCCAAATGAGAAAAATATCCATACTATTAATATAATCCAAGCACTCGGTTTTAGACTTCTTCTAGATAGCGAATAATTTTTATGTTCATCTAGAAATTCATGAATTCTTTTTTTTATTTTAGTTTCCTTAATTTCTTGAGTAATAAAAGAAATTACTGTTGTACCTATTAGATTAAAAAGCAAACCCCAAGCAGAAGAATGAATAGTGAGCGGCCACTTATTCCAAGGAACTATGTGCCCAAATAAATTTTGTCCAATTCCATCTGTAAATACAACAGCGGTAATTCCAATAATAATTCCAAATGCAACACCTTGTTTTGTAAACCATGAAAAGTAACATAATGCCAACAAAGGTACAAACATTTGGCATGCAATGGCTAATGCAAAACTACCTAAATCAAAAATATTTTTGTCTGCAATGAGTGACAAAATAAGAGACATCAAAAAAATTAGCATTATTAAAATCCTGGAAGAAAAAATTTCCATCTTATTAGTTATATTACTAACAAAGAATCTTTTAATAATATCTCTAGTAAAAATTGCGCTTGAAGTAAGAATTAAACTTGCCATTGATTGTATTGCGGCTATTGCACAAAGACCTAAAATTCCAAAAAATATGTATGAATAGTCGCCAACAATATTAATAATATTTGGAACCAAAGCCATAAAATTATTTGGATAAATATCAGGCGGTAAAATATTTGAAATATTATTACCAGTTTCATTTATAATGCTATTTGCCCCTAGCAATGAAGAACCTATACCAATTCCAGTTACGAAAAAAATTAATACAAAGCCAATTAAAAAACCTGAAAACCAAATCTGCTGAGTAGCAAAATATCCTGGATCCTTACTTGCATATGTCATCATAGAAACATTAGGAGCTAATTGTATTCCGCTTAAAGCCAAAACAAATGTTAGTATCATCGAAGAAGTCCAAATACCATTATAAGGAAGTTCATCATTCAGCAAATTAACAGATTTAATAGTTCCTGGTATTGAAAGATAAGAACTATAATTTTCTTTTATATTAAATAAATTTTCTTTTATATTTGCTATTCTTGACATACTCTCATTTAGCAAACTCCAGCCACCTACTAAGTCATAAGCAATAAAACCAATGCAAAAAATTCCAAAAATTATTAAAAGAAATTGGATAGAATCTATGATTATTAACGATCTTATCCCTCCTGTACTTAAATAAACACAAACCACTGCGCCTATTAAAATTGAAGCAGAGCCTCTACCAATAATACCGTCACTAATAATATTTAAAAGCAATCCTCCAAAAGAAAGTTGCATAGCTATAAAGGGAATTGAAAAACCTAATGCAATTATCACAATTAATATCCTTAAGATGTTACTTTTAAAGTAGTCCGAAATCATTTCAGATGGTGTTAAATATCCATATTTTTTTGAAAGTATCCATTGTCTTTTTGAAAAGATAACTCCTACGAGTGGAATCGTAATTACAAAAAGAGATGTTACTGAAAATGGCAAACCATTTAAAAAAATTAAGCTTGGATGAAAAAAAAATATTAAACCAGAAAATAACAAACTAGTAATAATGGCAAAATATGACCAGCTAGGAAGTTGTCTGCCAAATATAAAAAAATCAACCGGTGTTACAATTTTTTTTTGGTTTCTAAAGCCAACATACAAGCAAAAAAACCAAAAAACCGTTAAAAAAGATATTAATGTATAAAGTTTTCCACTCATTTTAAATTATTTGCTGAACAGTCTATAAATTTCTTTCGCAATATCACTTTCTAAAGGAAATGAAAGCATGCCCATCACATCATATCCAAGCATATAAGGCATAGCATAGAAACGAAACATATAAAAAAACCAAGCGACATACAAAGGAATGAAAAGTGGAATAATGAAACTTGGAGTAATAAATCTAAACACTTTTAATATTGGATTTGTCAATTTAACAAAAGCTTTCATAAAAAAGAAATTTGAATCTTCTCTTTGAAAAATATTCATCGCGGATCTTCCTATTAAAGTCCACATGATAATTCCTAATATGTAATCTAAAATTAATACCCAAATTGGCATTAACTAAACTAGCATGGGAAATAGAATGCT
The DNA here is from genome assembly GCA_902579285.1 of uncultured Pelagibacteraceae bacterium. Taxonomy (GTDB): domain Bacteria; phylum Pseudomonadota; class Alphaproteobacteria; order Pelagibacterales; family Pelagibacteraceae; genus Anoxypelagibacter. Next base: position 20,657 of record CACHGA010000001.1, on the reverse strand, counting down.
AAAAGCAAAAAAAAAGGGGCGAATAAATCGCCCCTTCTTATAAATAAAATATTTATTTAGTGTTGTTTTCCAAGAATAGCTCTTCCGCTAGGTATTCTAACGTCATCAACCATCTTCTGAATGGAACTACTAGGTTCTTTAGTCATTAAGCTTACTACAACCATTGCAACTAAGCTTACTGATGCCCCTATAATACCAAATCTTAAGTGGTCAATTCCAAGCCATGGAGTGTTTGCCATAAACTTAGGTCCAACATAAATAAGATATGCCGTACCAGAGATTAGACCTCCAAGTATTCCTGCAACCGCACCTTCTTTAGTAGCTCTCTTCCACCATACACCAAGTACAAGTGGGAAGAATAAGCCTGACATCGCAAAGTCGAATGCCCAAGCTACTGCTCCCAGAATGCTTGTCAATCTCATTGAAGAGATGTAAGCAGCGGCAGCACCAATTACTACTAGAAGTACACGAGCTACGATTAGCCTTTTCTTAACGTCAGCTTTTGGATCGATTATTTTGTAGTAGATATCATGTGATAAACAGTTTGATATCGCTAAAACTAATCCATCGGCAGTTGACATGGCAGCAGCCATACCACCCGCAGCAACTAATCCAGAAATAACGTAAGGTAAACCAGCAACTTCAGGAGTCGCTAATACTACTACGTCACCTCTCATAAACCATTCGTTCAACTGTAATATTCCATCACCGTTGAAGTCAGCAATAAACACTTGTTTTACTGCAGACCAGTTTTGAACCCATGGTATACTCTGCACTTCTGCAATTGATTTTCCAATAATCGCAGTAGGTAAGTTTGGATCCATTAACTGTAGTTTAGATAGTGTTGCTAGCATTGGCGCAGAGAAATAAAGCAAGAATATAAAGAACAGTGACCAAGCCACTGATTTTCTCGCTGATTTAACAGAAGGAGTCGTAAAGTATCTCATTAAAATATGAGGTAACGATGCAGTTCCTACCATCATACAAATCGCAAGCGATAAGTATTTCCATACAGCCATTCCACCCGCAGGTACAGCAGAGTGAGGATTAGAAATATATTTCAATCCACCTGGTACACCAGCAGCTTTAATGTCTGCAGCGCTATTTTTTACTAGGCCAGCCGAAGCTTCAAGCTCCGCTAAACGTTGTACTTCATCACCAAGCATAAAGTGTGGGAAAGGATTACCTAATTTACTTCCCATCCAAAATACTGGAATCAAGTATGCTGTTATAAGTACGATGTACTGGGCTACTTGGGTCCAAGTAACAGCTCTCATACCACCTAACATTGAACACATTAAAATACTAACTAGACCAACCCAAACTCCAAGTTCAAATGGAATTTGTAAAGCTCTTGATGCAATTGTTCCAGTCGCATTAATTTGTGCCGTCACGTAAGTGAATGAAGCTAATACTAAAACTAAAGTCGCGCAAAATCTTGGAAGATTTCCGCCGTATCTAGTTCCAATAAAGTCCGGTACAGTATAACAACCAAATTTTCTTAAATATGGTGCTAACAGAGTAGACACTAATACGTATCCACCAGTCCATCCAACTAAGAATGCCATGTAAGTATAGCCACCAAAATAAATACCACCTGCCATCGCAACAAACGATGCACCTGACATCCAGTCAGCTGCCGTCGCCATTCCGTTAAATACAGTTGGTACTTGTCTTCCCGCTACGTAGTAAGCGTCAACTTGTATAGTTCTAGATAAGTAACCGATAAGTGCGTAGATAAGCACTGTAAAAGCTACAAACATAATTCCTATGCTTGCTGCGCTAACACCTGCAGATTCTAGTACTGCCATCAATAAGATGAATACTAAGAAACCTCCGGTGTATAGACCGTAGATCTTAGGAAGGTTTTGTATAAAACCACCTTTAAACATTAGTCATCCTCCTTTTCGCCACCATATCCGTGTTCGTCGTCGATTTTCTCCTGTTTGTTAGCAAACCAAAAGATTAAAATTACGAAAGCAGCAAGAGATCCTTGTGCCGACATATAATAAGCTAATGGGTAACCAAGAAACGATCCCTGATTTACCGCCTCGCCGAACATAAATATTACTATTGAGAAAAAGAACCAAATAGCCAATGTTATAAACATATGGTTTTTGGTCTTTTGCCAATGTGCTTCTTTGTTTGACATGTCTTTCCTCCCTTTAATTTGTTAAGAGTTTTGGGGAAGCATACCCAAAACAACGTCAATTAAAAGTCAAAAAATCTCTTGAAATAACAAAATCCCACCCTTTTAATGGGTAAAATAGTTTGATAAATGGTAAATACAACGTGAAATTGAATCTAAAAGATATACAAAAATACCTGTTTCCTCTGAAGCGTCTCTTCACGAAATATCGTCCGATAAGGTCTGTTGAGCAAGTTAAAAATTTTATTCAAGAACAGTCAGCACAAGTTAGCCAAATGACTTTGTATGGATATCTAAAAACAAGAATGGGAGCAAAGCATGTAATTATGTTTGAGGATAAAGATTTTTTAAACTCAATTAATATTGCCAAATGGCATATTTATGCTGCCTGTTTGATTGATTGCACTTTTTTTTGTTTCTCTTTTTTATATAAAGAAAAAAAAATTGAAAAAATAGAGGATGCAAATAAGGTTTTTTTTGAAATTTTAAATTCAGAAAAAGCAAATGGAATGATTTTGGATGCATATGAAGGTGCAACAAAGGAATTTAATTCAAGATATCCTAATATTGATTGGTCAAGTTATTGTAACTCAAAACCATTTGAGTATTGCTGCAACGAACTTTATAACTGGTCTCCTATTGCAGACGAATTAAAAAAGTTAGACAAAAAAATAGTAATTAATTCTATGTTTTTAAAGTGGAATAATGTTCAAAACGAGTTTAAGAGATTAACTAATAAATTTAGTAACACCTAGAATTATTTATTCTTTCTATTTTCAACTAATGACTCCACTACAGAAGGATCTGCCAGTGTTGTTGTGTCTCCTAAATCATGATGTTCGTTGGCAGCAATTTTTCTTAAAATTCTTCTCATAATTTTTCCCGACCTTGTTTTTGGTAGTCCTGGTGAAAATTGAATATGATCTGGTGTAGCTATTGGACCGATTTGTTTTCGGACCCACAATTTTAGTTCTCTCTCTAAATCTCCATCTGGGTTTTCTCCAGCGTTAAGAGTAACGTAGCAATAAAGTCCGTTTCCTTTAATATCATGAGGAAATCCAACAACCGCAGCTTCAGCAACTTTTGTGTGAGCAACAAACGCACTTTCGATTTCTGCGGTTCCTAAATTATGACCTGAAACTATAATTACATCATCAACTCTTCCTGTTATCCAATAATATCCATCTTTATCACGTCTACACCCATCACCAGTAAAGTACTTTCCATCAAATTGTGAAAAATATGTTTTTATAAATCTTTCATGGTCTCCATAAACTGTTCTCATCTGACCTGGCCAGGATTGAAGCATACAAAGTCTGCCTTTGCCTGCTCCTTTTATTACTTTTCCATTTTCGTCGACAATAGCTGGTTTAATCCCATAAAAAGGTTTTGTAGCAGACCCTGGTTTCAAATTGATTGCTCCAGGCTGCGGTGAAATTAATATTCCACCGGTTTCAGTTTGCCACCATGTGTCAACGATTGGGCATTTAGAATCTCCAACGACTTTGTAGTACCACATCCAAGCTTCTGGATTTATCGGTTCACCAACAGTACCAAGCAATTTCAATGATTTTCTGCTTGTTTTTTTTACAGGACCATTGCCTTCTCGCATCAGTGCTCGAATTGCCGTTGGAGCTGTATAAAAAATATTAACTTTATATTTATCTATTATTTGCCACCATCTTGAACTGTCAGGATAAGTAGGAACCCCTTCAAACATAATAGTCGTTGCACCATTCGAGAGCGGACCATAAATAATATAACTATGACCAGTTACCCACCCAATATCCGCGCTACAAAAATAAATATCTTTTGGTTTATAATCAAATATGTATTGATGAGTCATAGATGCATAGACCATATAACCGCCCGTAGTATGTAAAACTCCTTTTGGCTTTCCAGTTGAACCAGAGGTATAAAGAATAAACATTGGATCTTCAGCATTCATTTCTTCTGGAGGACATTTGTCAGAAACATTTTTAATCATTTCATCATAAGATATATCCCTTTCGTCATCCCAGTTTACGGAATTCCCAGTCCTTTTTACCACAACACACTTTTTTACGTTTGGACATTGCATCATCGCTTCATCTGCAATTTTCTTAAGTGGAATTATTTTGCCACCTCTCACACCCTCATCCGCAGTTATGACGTAGTCTGACTCACAGTCATTTATCCTTGTTGCTATTGAATCGGGAGAAAATCCACCAAAGATTATAGAGTGAATAGCACCAATTCTTGTACAAGCTAACATCGTATAAGCCAGTTCAGGTATCATAGTAAGATAAATCGTTACTCGATCACCTTTTTGTATACCCAAACTTCTTAAACCATTTGCAACTTTGCAAACATTTTTATGTAACTCTTTGTACGATATTTTCTTTGAGTCACTTGGATCATCACCCACCCAAATTATAGCTGGCTTGTTACTCTTTTTTTCCAGATGCCTATCAATACAATTTGCTGAGGCATTTAAAGTTCCATCATAATACCATTTGATATGAACATCTTCTTTACTATATTTTACATCTTTTATTTTTGTATAAGGCTTTATCCAATTTATTCTTCTACCTTCTTTTGCCCAAAAATCTTCGTTATTTTTTATAGAAAATTTATATTTCTTTTCATACTGTGATTTATTTGCATAAGCTTGCTTAGACCATTTTTCTGAAACTTTGAAAACCAAATTACCATCAACATCTTTTGTTTCTTTAGAAACTTTTTTTCTTGTTATTTTTCTTTTTTTTAAAGATTTTTTCTTTTTACTATTAAGTTTTCTTTTTTTAAAAAGTTTTTTACGTCTTTTTTTTGACTTTTTCTTTTTGCTTCTTTTTGCCATCTTTTATTCCATTTATGAAATTAAGAATTTATCTTACCCATCTTGCATATAATTTTCCAGCTTTTATAGTCTATAGGCATTACAGATAATCTGCTCTGTTTTATAAGGGGAAGATGAGAAATAGCCTTGTTTTTTTTAATCTTTTCAAGAGAAATTGTAGAATTAAATTTTTCAACAAACCTGACCTGAACAGCTACAAATCTTTTTTTCTTGTCAGTTTTATCAATAAATGCTTCTTTAATAACTTTAACAGTCCCAACAATCTCTTTACCAATATTTGAATGATAAAAAAAACATAGATCATTCAATCTCATTTTTTTTAGATTATTAGCTGCTTGATAATTTCTAACACCATCCCAAGACACACCCTTTGACCCAGATTTCCTTTGCTGTTCTATTGACCAAACATTTGGTTCAGATTTTAATAACCAATATTGCATTAGAGTTTAAGACCGGGCCCTTTAAGAAAAGGAGCATTCTTGTCCAAGGGCCATCTTGATTTTACAATCCCATTTTCTTTTTCATATAATTTTTTTTTAAATCTTTGTATCCCAGCCCACGCAATCATTGCTGCGTTGTCACCACAAAATTCTTTTGATGGAAAAATACATCTATAATTCATTTTTTTTGATATTTTTTTTAAATTATTTCTTATACTTTCATTTGCAGCAACACCCCCAACTACAACAAATGATTTCAAAGTTTTGTTTGAAATTTCCTTATCAAATTCCCTCATTGCAATTTCAGTTTTTTTTACCAGAATTTTATTTATAGTTTCTTGGAAAGATGCTGCTAAGTCATATCTATCTTGATTTGTTTTTATATTTTTTGATTTTCTCAAAACATCAGTTTTAAGGCCCGCTAAAGACAAATTACAACCACCTTTATTTATAATTGGAAGAGGGAGTTTGTAACTATCTTTATTTCCTTTTTTTGCAAATTTTTCAACATTTGGTCCACCGGGGTAACCTAAATCTAAAATTTTAGAAGTCTTATCAAAAGCCTCTCCCACAGCATCATCTATAGTTGTTCCAATTTGTTTATAGTTATTTAATCCCTTGGCAATTAAAAATTGAGAATGCCCACCCGAAACTAATAAAACCAAATAAGGAAAAGATATTTTATTTTCAATACTGGGACTTAAAACATGTCCTTCTAAATGGTTTATAGGAAAAAATTTTTTACCAGCGAAAGCAGAGATGCTCTTTCCAATGCTGAAACCAACATTTAAACAAACAACTAAACCAGGTCCTCTTGTAGCGGCTACACCATCAAAATCTTTAATTTTCTTTTTACTTTTATAAATTGCCTCTTGGATTATTAAATCGATATTTTCTATATGTGCTCTAGCCGCAATTTCAGGAACTATTCCTCCAAATTTTTTATGTTCTTTTATTTGACTGGAAACAATATTTGATAAAACTGAGGCAGTTCCTTCATCGTTTTCCTGCACAACTGATGCAGCAGTTTCGTCACAGCTGGTTTCAATTCCTAAAAAAGTAAGTTTTTTTTTCATTAATTAGATATTATAAAATATAAATCTATATATATAAATGAGTAATAAAATAATTTTGGGATCTAGAGGAAGTAAACTTTCCATAGCTTATGCAAATAAGGTTCTTAGTTTATTAACAAACATTAAGCCAGCATTGGACAAAGAAGTTATATTAAAGACCATAAAAACATCTGGTGATTTATTTGAAAAAAAAAAAATATCAGAAATCGGAGGTAAAAATTTATTTTGCAAAGAAATAGAGGATAAATTAATTTCTAAAGAGATAGACATCGCAGTGCATTCTTTAAAGGATTTGGACTCAGTAGAAACAGATGGTCTTGTTATTCAAGCATATTTAAAAAGAAATGATCCACGGGATACTTTAGTTTCCTCAAAATTCAAAAAATTATCTGAATTTAATGGGCAGAAAATTGGATCAAGCTCAAGAAGAAGGGAACTTCAATTAAAACAATTAAATAGAAATATTAAAGTGGAGAGCATTAGAGGAAATATAGATACTAGAATTAAAAAGATAGAAAACGGTGAATATGATGGAGCCATTTTAGCTTATGCAGGTCTAAAAGTGTTAAATCTTGAAAAATATGCTAAAGAAGTATTTTCATTAAAAGATTTTCTACCAACAGCAGGACAAGGAATAGTCGCAGTTCAATGCAGAGCTCAAGATGATTATATAATAAAAATTCTAAAAGAAATAAATCATAAAGAGACCGAAACATGTGCATTAGCAGAAAGAAGTTTTTTAAAAACATTAGGCGGTGATTGTGATACCGCAGTTGGGTGTACTGCAATTCTTAATAAAAAAGATATAGAATTAAAAGCTCAACTATTCTCTGATGATGGCACCAAGGTTTTTAACATAACGAAAACAGGAAAAGAAAATGAGCCAGAAATATTAGGCAAACTTGCTGGCGAAGAAATTCTTAAACAGTCAGGAAAAAACTTTATAAAAAAAAGATGAATATAATTTTTACAAGACCATTAATAGACTCAGAAGATTTAATGAGTAATTTTATATCATCAGAACATAAAATTATTCATATGCCAACTTTAAGCATCAAATCATCAAATATGGAACCGATTAACACAAAAGACTACGATGGACTTATTTTCACAAGTGCAAATGCAGTAAGATTTTTAAAAATAGAAAACGAAGATAAAAGTATAAAATGTTTTTGTGTGGGAAATCTAACTGAGAGATCTTTGAGACTGAAAGGCTACAACAATACTATTGCGGCTTCGGGAACAGTAAACGCATTAAAGAATTTAATCATTAGTTCTGAAAATTCAGCAAAAAAGTTAGCTTATTTATGCGGAGATATAACTTCTATTGATTTGGATGCTGAGCTTAAAAAAAGCGGTTTTAGCATAAATAAAATTGTAAACTATAACTCAACTAAAATTACGGATATAAATATTGAAAGTATAGAGATAATTAAAAAATATCCTCCTAATATTGCTCTTATTTACTCAAATAGAAGCGCAGAAAGTTTTGATGAAATTGTCAAAAAATATTCCCTTGCAGAATTAATGACACAATGCACAGTTATGTGTATAAGTAAAAAAATTGAAATTTATTTAAAATCAAAAGGCTGGAAAACAATAGTTTTTTCACCTGGCGAAGAGTTAAACAAAATAGATCAAATAAAACATGGATAAAATAGAACAATTTATAAAATTATTTTTAGAAGTTTGGAGAAATGGAATTTCAGGCATTAATATTTCTGAAATTATAATTGCACTATTTATATTTCTTTTATTCCTACTATTGAGAGGTTTATTCGCAAAATTTTTTATCAAAAGGCTTGAAAAATATGTTTCAAAAACCTCAAATCGTTTCGATAACTCTTTGGTTGATTCATTAAAAGGACCACTAAAATTTTTCCCTATTGTAATTGGTTTTTTTATATCTACTAGCTATGTATCTTTTGGATCAAGTACTGAAAACTTTATAGACAATGCCAATAGAACATTAATCACAATATTAATATTTTGGTCACTACATCAAATAATCGGTCCTATTTCTGTTTTGATAAAAACTGTAGAAGACCTTCTGTCGAAAGATTTGTTAAATTGGATTATTAAAGCTTTCAAAATTTTAATTTTAATTTTAGGTGCAGCTGCAGTTTTGGAGCTTTGGGGAATCAAGATTGGTCCAATCATTGCAGGTTTAGGTTTATTTGGTGTAGCAGTTGCATTAGGTGCCCAAGACTTATTTAAGAATTTAATATCAGGTATTTTAGTATTAGTTGAAAAAAGATTTAAAGTTGGAGACTGGATAATAGTCGAAGATATAATTGAGGGAATAGTTGAACGTATTGGCTTCAGATCAACAGTCGTAAGAAAATTTGATAAATCAGTTGCTATCATCCCAAATTTTCAATTTGCAGAAAATGCAGTTATAAATGTTAGTGAAACCACAAATTGGAGAATCAGTTGGATAATTACTTTACAGTACGATACAACAATTGATCAGTTAAAGAAAATTCGAGATGAAATAGATAAATATATTTCAACATCTAAAGATTATAAAATTAGCGACAATACAATGCATGCAGTTAGAATTGATAAATTTTCTGACAGTTCTATTGATATGTATGTAAGATGTTTTACCAATACTGATAAATGGTCAGAATGGCTCAAAGTAAAAGAAAGACTTGCAATTGCTATTAAAGAAATTGTTGAAAAAAATAAAGCCTCATTTGCTTTCCCTAGCCAATCTATTTATGTGGAGAAAAAATAATGAAATCTATTTTAATTTTATTAGATAGCATAGTAAGTATCTATATTTGGATTTTAATTATAAATGCAATTCTTAGCTGGCTGATTGCATTCAGCGTTTTAAATACATCAAATCGTTTAGTTTATTCTTTGTTAGATATTAGCTATAAATTAACCGATCCTCTTTTAAGACCCATAAGAAATTTTTTGCCTAATCTTGGAAGTGTAGATATTTCGCCAGTAGTTTTAATATTACTTTTAATGTTCGGAAGGAATTTAGTTTTTGAATTTTTAGCACCTTCTATGTTTTAAATATGATAATTGATGGAAATAAAATAGCCGCAGAACTAAGAGAAGAATTAAAAAAAAAAATTACTAAATTCAAATCGACCTATAGATCCGTTCCAGGTCTCACAGTTATTTTAATCGGAGAAGATCCTGCAAGTAAAATTTATGTTAAAAATAAACAGAAATATGCCAAGGATATTGGAATTAATTCAGAAGTTATTAAATATCCAGATAGTGTAGATGAAAAAACTGTTTTAGAAAAAATTTCAGAACTAAATAAGGATAAAAAAATTTCAGGTATTTTAGTTCAATTGCCTTTACCAAAGCACATTAATAAAAAAAAAATTATCGATGCTATTCTTCCTGATAAGGATGTAGATGGTTTCCATCCAGTTAATGTTGGAAATTTATCTTCAGGTTATGAAAGCAAAGTTCCTTGTACTCCTTTAGGCTGTTACTTGCTTTTACGAAAAGTGGAAAAAGATTTAAAGGGCAAACATGCAGTTATTATAGGAAGATCAAATTTAAATGGAAAACCAATGGCACAACTTCTATTAAAAGAAAATTGTACTGTAACAATTACACACTCCAAAACAAAAGATTTAAAAAATGAGTGCAAAAGAGCGGATATTATTATAGCTGCAGTTGGACAACCAAAACTGGTTAAAGGTGACTGGGTAAAAAAAGGTGCAATCGTCATTGATGTCGGAATAAACAAAACTGAAAACGGTTTAGAGGGTGACGTAGATTTTAAGGAAGTTTCAAAAGTTGCACAAGCAATAACACCCGTTCCTGGAGGTGTAGGACCAATGACAATCGCTTGCTTATTGAGTAATACAATTGAGTGCTTCAAAAGAGCCAATTCTTAAAAAATACTAATTTATATAATTTATTTGAATGAAATTATTTTTAATTCTGGGAAATCAACTATTTAACCCAAAGTATCTTAATAAATTTTCTGATCATACTTTTTATATGGCGGAAGATTTAGGTTTATGTACCTTTCAAAAACATCACAAACTTAAGATATTACTTTTTCTTTCATCGATGAGATCTTTCAAGGATGAACTTAAATCTAAAAAGTTTAATATTATCTACAAGGACTGCCATAAAGACTTTAATCTTTCCTACGAAAAAAAATTAGAGAGAACGATAAAAGATAAAAAAATTAATGAAATAAGTTTTTTTGAAATAGAAGATATTTTTTTTGAAAAAAAAATTAAACAATTTTTTAAGAAAAATAATATAAAATTTAATGAAATAAAATCACCTATGTTTATAACTTCTAGGATGGAATTTAAAGAATATCTTGAAAGTACCAAGAAACCATTTATGGCAAATTTTTATAAAATTAATAGGTCCAGAACAAATATTTTAATGAATAAAAACGGAACTCCTAAAGGAGGTAAATGGAGCTTTGATGAAGACAACAGAAAAAAGTTACCAGACAAAATTGATATACCAAAAAATTTAAAATTTAAAAATACATCTCACACGGAAGATCTTAAAAAATTCATTGAAGTAAATTTTAAAAATCATCCAGGGTCTACTAATAATTTTTGGTTTCCAACTACAAGAGATCAAACTCAAAAATTATTTGATCAATTTCTCAAGACCAAAATAGATTTATTTGGAGATTATGAGGATGCTGTAAGTAAAAAATCGAATATTCTATTTCATAGCGCATTAAGTCCTTTAATAAATATTGGACTAATTACTCCTGGAGAAATTATAGAAAAGGTTAAAAAGGTAGAAAATAAAGTAAGAATTAATTCTTTAGAAGGTTACGTTAGACAAGTAATTGGTTGGAGAGAATTTATGAGAGGCATATATCAAAATTATGATAAACGTCTTGGTGATACTAATTTCTTTAATCATAAAAATAAAATGAAAGCATCTTGGTATAATGGAACAACTGGGCTTGACCCATTAGATCATTCAATAAAAAATGCATTAAATTTTGGATGGTCACATCACATAGAAAGATTGATGATTTTGGCGAACATAATGAATCTTTGCCAGATTCATCCAAAGCAAGTTTATAAATGGTTCATGGAAATGTTTGTTGACTCTTCTGACTGGGTAATGGCCCCAAATGTTTATGGTATGGGCCTTTTTAGTGATGGAGGAATATTTGCAACAAAACCTTATATTTGTGGATCTAGTTATTTTCTAAAGATGATGGATTTTAAAAAAGGTGAGTGGTGCAATGTAATGGACGGGCTTTATTGGAACTTTATAAATAAAAATAGGAAATTTTTCTTAAAAAATCCAAGGCTTTCAATGATGGTCAGGGTTTTTGATAAAATGAAACCAGATAGAAAAAAATTAATCCTTAAGTCAGCAGATAAGTTTGTAAAACAAAATACCATTTAATGATGAAAAAAATAGACCTACCATCTAAAATCTGCAAAGTATGTAAAAGACCTTTTTCATGGAGAAAGAAATGGAAGTTAAACTGGGAAAACGTAAAATACTGTTCAAAAAAATGTTCTAGATTTAGGATAGCTTAAAACTAGCAATTATCTTTGGTATATTTGACTTAAAATTAAAGTATCCTTTATTAGAGAACTTCCAACAAAAAATATCCCTTTCATCCTTTAAAAAATTAACTTTTAAATCTGCTTTTTTTATTAAATTATTCAAAAAAGATTTATTTTCTCCAATTGAAGGATAGATAACATCAAAGTCTCTTTTTTCATTTAGTAAATCAAAATAACTCGAATTAGATATTAATTTAATATTTTTTGAAAAAGTCTTGACAGTATTTGCAATTAATTTTTTTTTAAATTCCAATACTTTTCCATCAAGTTTAATTTTTCTGTGTTCGTTATCAAGTAATATACTATAAATATTTTGATACTTATCTAAATTGAATTTTTCAAGATTTAAGTCATTTTCGAAAAAAATCAGATTTTTTGAGGATAATTTATTATCAGTATTCTCAATTTGATTTAAATTATATTCACGTTTATCAACTAATGGAACCGCATTATCATTTAATTTAATTTTTTGATATCTGTTATTCGTAAATTTTTCAATATTCCAAGATTGAGCTACATAATTTTTGCCTTTAGTTTGAATTCCAGCAACCCACCTCCAACCCAAAGTATTCGAAGCTGCATCACCATCATAAAGATGTTTTAAAAAAAACTCTGCACCTTTTTGCCAAGGTAGCTTTAATGTGAAAATCCAGATACTTGCAAACCACATTCGTGTATGATTGTGAAGATAATTAAATTCTTTTAATTCTTTTACCCAATCATTAAAACAATCAATTTCTGTTTCTCCATTTTTAGCTTGATCAAGTTTTTCATCATCTTCTATAATTTTTAAGTCCTCTACAAAATCTGTCCATACCTTTGGTCTTAATTCGAGCCATCCCTTCCAGTAAACACGCCAAAATACTTCTTGGATAAACTTTTCTACTTTTTGGTAAGGATATTTCTTTAAAACTATTTTTACCGTCTCGTACTCGTTTATCAATCTGTGGGTTATATAAGGAGATAAGCATGAAACGTTCTCTCTTTTTTTGGGTCCTAAATCAAAATTTCTTTTAAAATTATAGTTTGTAATCTCATTTTCTATGAAATGATCTAATTTACTCAATGCACCTAGTCTGGTAGTTTCAAATTTCATACTTATTTTTTTATTTAATACTTTATATTGTAGTTTGATATTATTAATTTAGACACATGTACAAAACGCTTTTATCAATTTTTACAATACTTTTTCTTAGTATTTCAGAAGTCAATGCAAATAAAAATATTATTAAAAACTTAAAAAAGGGCGGAAACATTATTTTTATAAGACACGCATTAGCACCTGGAAGTGGTGATCCAGAAAATTTCGATTTAAATAACTGTAATACTCAGAGAAATCTAAGTAATCAGGGCATTAAACAGTCTGAAAGATTAGGCATATTTTTTTTAAAAAACCAAATTCCTATTGATGTAGTTTTATCAAGTGAGTGGTGTCGATGCAAAGATACAGCAAAATATGCATTTGAAAATTACAAAACTTTTAGCGCTTTAAATTCCTTTTATTCAAACAAGTATCAAAAAAATAAAAACACTCAAATGCGCGATTTGCGAGAATATTTAAAATCTTGGAGAAGTGATAAAAATTTAATTTTAGTTACGCACTATGTTACTATTTTGGAAATTATAAATAAATCTTCATCTTCTGGAGAAATATTAATTACTGACTCAAAATTAAATTTACTAGGCTCAATTACTGATTATTAAGAATGTTTGTCACACTTAAATTTAAAATTTTTTAGGATATATAATTATTATGTGCCCAATTTGTTGGATATCAGGTTTTATTGCAGCCATTTTTGGTGGATCATTAATAGCAGTAGTTAATCATCCCATATCATGGATATTAAGTATATTATTGATTGCTTATGCTGCTTACAAATTTTATGAAGCAAAAAAAAGAGGAAATAAAATGAGTGATGAAACAAAAGCTAGAAATAGACGTACAATTTTTAGATTTTTACAAGGTGTTGTTCTTGGATCTTTCGTTACTGCAATAGTTTTTTATAGCTTAACTTATAAAGAACATGAAAGAATGCACGACTTACTTGAGAAACACGGAATTGAAAAACACGAACACTAAATAAAAATTCTATCCAACGTTAGATCTTCCACCATCAACGCCAATAATTTGTCCTGTAATCCAAGAACTTTCATCAGATAATAAAAATTTTGCTAAGGCCGCTGAGTCGTTTCCTTCACCAACTCTTTTTAGAGGATGTTGTTTTGCTATTCCATCTGCTATTTTTGGGTTGCTTAAAATTTTTCCAGCCATTTTAGATTTACTTAAACTTGGAGCAATACAATTAACCCTAACATTAGGCGCCAATTCTGCAGCAAGTGAAACTGTGAGACCTTCCAAAGATGCTTTAACTGGAGATATTATGCTGTGATTAGGAAACCCTTGTTTTACTGCTATGGTTGAAAAAAGAACTACTGAAGATTTATTTTTTTTTAAGTTATCTTTAAATTTTTTGATAATTTCAACTATTGGAAAAAGATTTAACTCAAAACTTTTTAAATAATCTTTTTTTGAAACTAAATTTATAGGTTTTAAATCAATCGAGCCAACACAATAAGCAATACCTGAAATTTCTGAACCATCTAAATCTTTGTCAATTGTCTCTATAAAATTTGGATCAGTTACATCTGCTATACTATAACTAAAGCCTGTTAGATCTTTTAGATTAGAAATTTCACCTTCATTTTTTCCAATTAAATGAGCATCCATAGAGGAGTCTTTTACTAATTTTGCCAAAGAACTACCTACTGATCCAGTTGCACCAAATATTAAAATTTTTTTTGACATAAATTAGCTTTTTTTTGAGATTTGTAATTTTCTAGCAATCGAGAAGCTAAGAAAAGTTAGATAAGTACCGGTTATAAAGAGACCATTTGCCAAGATCATTGTTACATGGCTGATTTCAAAATAAGAAAAAAGTAAATACGCAAATGCAATCATTAGATCCCAAACCCCAAATAATAAGATATAAAGTGGCCATCTAGTATTTTGATTTAAAGACTTAAAGTCCATTATACGTCTCTTGATGTAATCAGTACTTATAGCTATTAAAAATAATGGAATAATAAAAAAGAAAACCCACAAGTAGATTGCAATTGTAAAGTTTTGTTCAACCCAAATTTTAGGAAAAAGGTTTGTTTCATGTAAAAACGTCCAGAAAATTAAATAACCAAATAAATAATAAGATACTATTGCAAAAAGTTGTTTCATTTTATTAAGCTTCTTCGCCAGGATTTTTTTTATCCATCCCTAGTTTTTTGCTATATCTTAATGTTAAAAAGAATACTGCTAAAGCTAGCAGTAGTATCGCGGCACCTTGATAAATTAAATTTATCGATGCGCTGTCTTTATCTTGTAAAATTATAAGTCTAGCCAGTGCGGTAATTGCAATTAGCACAGGATATGTAATTCTAATTGTTTTACTAGCCCAAAAAACTCCAATCATTCCGATTACCTCAATATAGATAAACATCAAAAGAAGATCTGCTAAAGTTACTCGCTTAATTTTATACATTTCATTTATTTCAAATCCAAATGCAAGGACGGTTCCCACGAGAATGAATATCACGCCAACTAGCTGAATGTTTCTTATTACGGAGTTCAATTTCATAAATATTTTTATATATACAAATTTTTTTTAAGACTTAAGCTTTCTTGCCGCACCTAATATAAATTTCTCAACTTTTGACTTTTTGAAAGATTTATTTTCTTCAAAAGAGACTTTTTTGATTGAGTACGCCTTATTCTTACTATTTCTGGAAACAATTGTAATATTTCCTTTGTATAATCTTAGTTTGATCGAGCCACTTACTTGATTTCTTTTAAGATCAACAATTTTTTGCAATTTAAATCTCGCTTTTGAAAACCAAAAACCATTATAAATTAGCTCTGCATATTTTGGCATGATTTCATCTTTTTTATGCATAGTTTTTTTATCTAAAGTTACCGACTCCATAGCCCTGTGAGCTACTACTAAAAGTGTTCCACCAGGTGTTTCGTAAACTCCTCTTGATTTAATTCCTATAAATCTATTTTCAACTAGATCTACTCTTCCAATTCCATTTTTACCAGCGACTAAATTTAATTTTTGTAAAAGCTTTGCTGGAGATAGTTTTTTATTATTAACTGATACTGGATCACCTTTTTTAAATCCTATAGTAACAAAAGATGCTTTGTTGGGAGCTTTTTCGGGTGCAACTGTTCTTTGAAAAATATATTCTGGAGCTGATTTTTTCGGATCTTCTAAAATTTTACCTTCCGTAGAAGTATGGTAAAGATTGTCATCCACAGAAAATGGTGGCGCACCTTTTTTATCTTTTGGTATTGGTATTTTATTTTTTTTTGCGTATCTAATTAAGTCCGTTCTTGATTTTAACTTCCATATTCTCCAAGGAGCAATAACTTTAATACTGGGTCCAAAATAATAATATCCAAGTTCAAATCTAACTTGATCATTACCCTTACCTGTTGATCCATGAGAAACTGCAAATGCTTTAAATTTTTTTGCAACAGCAATTTGTCTTTTTGCAATTAAAGGTCTTGCTATAGAAGTTCCCAGCAAATAGACACCCTCATACAATGCATGTCCTCTTATCATTGGATAAACATAATCTTTTACAAAAAGATTTTTTAAGTCCTCGATAATTATATTTTTGACACCCAATTTTTTTGCATTTTTAACAATTTTATTTTTATTCATTACTTGACCAATATCTGCAGTGTAGGCGATTACTTCAGCTTTATAATTTTCCTGAAGCCATTTAAGGATAATGGAGGTATCTAGTCCTCCTGAATAAGCAAGGACAATTTTATTTTTTTTTTTATTTTTAAGCACAATTTTTTTTGGCAGCATTATAGGCTTTTGTAAAACCCATCATTGAGTAAAGATCTTTAGTTTGTCTGCCATTATTTGCTTTTGCAAGTATAGACAGTCTTGATGCTTTCTTCATTGTTTTAATTAAATTAGCTTCTTCTTCTCCGTCAATTAACCACGCAAAGCTTCCTTTAGAAAACATTGAGAATTCATTTTTTCCACTTGTTGCTGTTACTGACTCGGATTTATATTCGTGTCCACTTGTTACACTTATCTCGTCTTTAATTTTTTCAGAGCTCCTAAATGTTACAAATAATCTTGAAGGTTTCCTCACAAAGTTATTCGGGGATCTTTCTAGAGGTATTGTTTGAGCAAAACAAACTTTACCTTTTCCGTCATTATAGGTAAAAGTTTCCCAATTTTTAAATTTTCCAACACTCTTAGGATCATTTGCATTTGCAAAACTTAAAAAAAATAAGCTAATTAAATTTATAAAAATAATTTTTTTCATTCCGGTTTATTTAGGCAATTTATACAATATTAACATCTTTTCAACAGCTGAGTTATATTTAAGGTGCTGGGTTAGGATTGTTTTCATGCACTAAATTAATGTCACTAATTATGTTTTCATCAAGTGAAATATTAATACTCTCAATATTTTCTTTAAGTTGATCCATTTTAGTTGCACCGATTATATTACTAGTTACAAAATCTCTTGAGTTAACAAAAGCCAGGGCTAACTTTGAAAATGATATGTTGTGTTTTTTTGCAATTTCATAATATTTCTCAACAGCATCATAAGTTCTTTCATTATGATATCTTGGATAATTTTCATAAAATAAATCCAACCTTGAATTTTTAGGTATTTGTTTGTTTCTGTATTTACCCGTAAGATAACCTATTCCTAGAGGTGAGTAAGCTAAAAGACCGGCGTTTTCTCTCATTGATATTTCAGACATTCCAATTTCATAGGTTCTATTAATTAAACTGTAGGGATTTTGAACAGAAACTACTTTTGGAAGTTTTTCTTTTTCAGCAATCTTAATAAAACTAGAAAAACCCCACGGCGTTTCATTTGATAATCCTATGTATCTTATTTTGCCTTGATCAATTATTTTTTTAAAAACTTTTAGAATATTTTCAAATCTATTCCACTTTTTTTCATTAGCATCGTGGCCATAATCTAAATCTCCAAAGTAATTAGTGTTTCTCTCAGGCCAGTGAAGTTGATACAAATCAATGTAGTCAGTTTTTAATCTTTTTAAACTACTATTTACAGCGTCCTCTATACTTTTTGCCGAGTACTGTTCACCCCCACCTCTGATCCATTTTAATCCTGGCCCAGCAATTTTTGATGCTAAAATAATTTTTTCTCTGTTTTTTCTTTTTTGAAACCAGTTTCCAATTATCTCCTCTGTTTTTCCATATGTTTTTTCTTTTGGGGGAATTGCGTAAAGCTCAGCTGTATCAAAAAAATTAATTCCTTTATCTAATGCGTAATCCATTTGTTCAAAACCCTCCTCTGCGGTATTTTGCTCGCCATAGGTCATAGTCCCCAGACAAATGAGACTTACATTAAGTTTTGTATTTCCTAACTTTTTGTATTTCATAAAAATCTAATGTTTTTAGGCGATATATGTACCATTGAAAACATAAAAAAAATGATTATATTTTAGTAATGCAATTAAATCGACAAAACACAAATATAAAATCAACCTCAACCGAAGCTCATATTATAGATCAAGGCTTAAGAAGCTACATGCTAAAAGTTTACAACTATATGGCCTCAGGAGTTTTTCTTACAGGAATAGTATCACTAGTTTTATTTAGATTATCAGGTGGTTATGATATCCAAGTTACTGCTAATGGTATCACAGGTTTGACAGGAATTGGCCAGGCTCTTTTTGCGTCTCCATTGATGTGGGTAATAATGTTGGCACCATTAGGGATTGTTTTTTATATGAGTTTTGGAATTCGAAAAATGAGTGCAGCTAAAGCACAAACAACTTTCTGGATTTTTGCAGGTTTAATGGGAGCATCTTTAGCATCAATATTTTTAGTTTACACCGGAGCTAGTATTACTAGGGTATTTTTTATAACTGCCGGAACGTTTGGAGCAATGAGTAT
Organism: uncultured Pelagibacteraceae bacterium; assembly: GCA_902579285.1. Taxonomy (GTDB): domain Bacteria; phylum Pseudomonadota; class Alphaproteobacteria; order Pelagibacterales; family Pelagibacteraceae; genus Anoxypelagibacter. The sequence continues at coordinate 1,645 of CACHGA010000001.1, read as the reverse complement.
TTATGGTTACACAACTAAGAGAGATCTAACAAAATTTGGTTCTTTTTTAATGATGGGATTAATAGGCATTATAATTGCATCAATCGTAAATATTTTCATGAAATCAAGCATGATGTACTTTGTAATTTCAGTTTTAGGCGTTTTAATATTTGTTGGTTTAACAGCTTATGATACACAAAAAATCAAGAACATGTATCTTTCTAGCGACGACAGCGAGATATCTGGCAAAAAAGCTGTTATGGGAGCTTTGACACTATATTTAGACTTTATTAATTTATTTATTATGCTGTTAAGACTCTTTGGACAAAGAAGATAATATTATTTAACCAATTTAAGACCAGACCAATCAATTTTGTTAATTAACACACTAAGATTTTCAGATTTTTTAATTTTGTAACCATTAGCATCCAGAATATAAAATTTTTCTGATTTACTTTTTGGATGCAAATTTTTTGATATTCTTAAAACCGGCTTCTCAGATGCTCTTTGATAAATATCAAATGTAATTTCTTTTTTATTTATTGTTAAACCATAGTCTTTCCAATCACCAGAAGATACTTTTTTTGCATAAAGATTTAGTATTATACGCAACTCTTTTTTAACAAAAAAATTTTCATTTTTTGAAAATTTATTATTTATTATAAGCCTAAATTTATTCTTCACTTTTTTTATACTTTTGTATTAAAGGTAATTGGAATGCTGTGAATACGAAAGTTATAGGCAGTATCCCCCAAACTTTAAAATTTATCCAAAACTCTTCTGTTTGTGTTCTCCACACTGCTTCATTAAGTATAGCTAAGAAAATAAAAAAACCTACCCATCTTATTATTAGCTTGTCCCATCCAGCTTCTTCTAATTTTATTGAGCTTTCAAATAACTTTTTTAAAAAATTTTTGTTTAAAACAACTTTTCCAAAAAACAAAGCAAATGCAAAAATTAGATTTATTATAGTAGGCTTTAGGTATATAAATATTGGATTATCAAAAAAAATTGTGAGTCCACCAAACAAACAAACAAGTACTGCTCCCATAAGAGGCAGAATAGGTATTCTTTTTTCAAGCATGTAGATGACACAAATAGCAATTAATGTTGCAATTATTAAAGCAGGTATAGCAGATACTAAATCTTTATCGTTCTTGTAATAGATTATAAAGAAAGCTAGTAATGGTCCGAAATCTGTTGCAAACTTTATAAATGATTTATTCACAGTTAAAAGTTATCACAAAAGATTTTTGATTCATATTTTTTTATTGATTTTATAAAAAATTTTACTATCTTTAAAGAATATGAATTCAAAAAAAGCCAAGTTTTCAATTGGTGAAATAGTTAAGCACAAGCACTTTAATTTTAGGGGAGTAATTTACGATGTTGATTTTGAATTTAATAATTCCGAGGAATGGTACCAATCTATCCCTAAAGATGTGAGACCAAGAAAAAATCAACCTTTCTATCATCTCCTTGCTGAGAATAACGAAGTTACATACGAAGCATATGTTTCCGAACAAAATTTAATTGAGGATAATTCAGGAGACCCAATTCGGCACCCTCTTGTTAATGAGGTTTTTTCTGAAAAGAGGGGCTCTAATTACTACAAACCTTCTAACTAGGTTAATTTGCCACAAAGTTAACAAAATATATACAAATC